>DAOPPX010000012.1:0-60839 GCA_035358715.1 Verrucomicrobiota bacterium | reverse complement strand
GAGAATCAAGCCGGTGCCAACGCTTTTCTCACACCTCTATGGGATGCCTGTGAACAAAGAACCCTGTTCCCCCTGGCCGCGCTGCTGCTGGCCTTTGCCGTCGTTGGCGCCGCCTACGGCCAAACCAATATCGTCAGCGACAATTACGACGTTAGCACTTCTACCACCGGCTTCGGCCTGGACCACGGAGTGAACTATGGCATCAACCCGTTGACGGGTACGACTCGCATGACCGGCAAAGCCGCAACCGGCCTCCGGTACATTCAGACCGGCACTGACCGGTCCACTAACCTCTTTGGCATTAACGACAACCAACTGCGGGTCCGGCAGCAAAACACTATTGGGCGCTTCACTCTGTCGGCCAATGGCGTTAACCCCTTCAATTTTGCCTCGGCACTCGGCACGGCCGGTGCCAGCCCAATTAATCCGGCGATCTATGAGATCACGATCACCATGCGCAACTACGCTACGAACGCCTCGCGCTTCTCCTTTGCCCTCGCGACCGTGGAGGACAACGCCAACTTCTGGGACTTCGGGGTGCAGTTGTATCACGCAGCCACTGGCAATAATTTCTACACGGTCCGCAAACGGATTGACCGCGCGTCATATACTGAGGGCGGCAGTAGCGGCACTGATGGGGACATCAATGCGGTAATGACGACCACCGCCGCGGGGACTTGGGCGGGCACGAGCAGTTCGGCAATTGACTTTCTGATTCGCGTTACAGATGCCGGGGCCGAGAGCGGCGCCAACTACAACTCCCGGGTGCAGGTTTCCATGGACAACGGCACGAACTGGGTTTACGATACCAGCACAGACAGTGCTCTAACTAATCGCTTCCGGTTCGACGGGGCCGGACGGTATATCACCTTTGACCAAGCCAACAACACCTCGGGCAATGTCTTCTACGACAATTTCTCCGTGGTTTCGATCTATGCGCCGCCGCCGCCTCCCGAACGCGTCTGGACAGGCGGAGGGACAGACGACTACTGGTCCACCGGCGACAACTGGGGCGGCACTGCTCCCGTGGACGGCGAACCTCTGATGTTCGGCTACTCCCTCCGGCAGGCGAACTTCAATGACCTCTCGTTCACCACCCCCACCTTGACTTTCTCGAACGGCGGGTTCGTACTGGACGGCAACGGCCTCGGAATCGGGTCAGCACTGAACAACCTAGCTGGAAACAACACGATCAGCCTGGCGCTGGACTGGCCCAACGGCGGCCTCAAGAACTGGCAGGTCGCAGCCGGAACCGAACTGAGCCTGGGCGGCGCCTCGACCTGTGGCACCACGGGAGATGTTGTTCTTTATGGCGGCGGCACGCTGCGGCTCACCGGATCATTGGATTTCTCTCTGAATCCGCCTTTCATCGTCAGCGAGGGCAAGTTCGTGCTGGACGGCGGAACCTACACCAGCCTTGGCGGCTTTCGCATTGGATCTTCTTCCGCCGCGGCCACACCGGTTGAAGTGGTGGTGTCCAATTCGGCGAGTATGACCCTCAGCGTCGCAGCGGCGAACCTGCGGGTCGGCGACGGGGCGGTGGGCGTGCCCAGCCGGTTGATCGTGCACAATGGCACGGTCACAATGTATGCGGGAAACCTGGGCATTCCGTATGCCGCCGACTGCACGGGCGAGGTCTTGCAGACGGGTGGCCTGGTGATGGACTGCAATGTCGTCTTTAGTGACAACGGCGCGGGGGTCGGCACGTATGCGCTAACCGATGGCACCCTTGAGCCAATTCAAGTCCGCAAGGACACTGCCGCGGGAACCGCGGTGATTCGCTTCGACAACGCGTGGCTGCGCCCGTCCCTTTACACGACCAACTACGCCAGTTTCATGAGCGGCCTGGACGTGGCCGAGATTAAATCCGGCGGACTGAACATTGATGGCACCATGCCGGTTACGATTGCCCAGCCGCTGAGCGGCGCGGGGGGGATCACCAAGGTGAATTCCGAGACTGTGTCGTTGACCGGCCAGAACACCTATGCGGGCGACACGTGGGTCCAGCAAGGCAAACTGGTGCTCCCCACAATTCAGACCAACGGCGCAAGCGTGCTGGTAGCCGACAGCGCCGAACTGGGCGTGGTGTGCCTGGGGCCAAACGCGTCGCTTACTGCGGGGACGTTGAGTCTGGGCGCCAGCACATTGAATTTCGATCTGGGCACGCAGGGCAACCCCGCGGCTCCGGTGGTCAGGGTGAGCAGTTTGACCGCCAGCGGCGGCGCCGACAGCGTGACGGTCAACGTGAGCGGCGGCCTGGGCATCATTGCCGGCCCGATTACGCTGGTGGATTACAGCGGCACGATCGGCGGCAGCGGATTCAGCGCCTTCAATCTGGTGGGCCTGCCGCCCGGAGTCTCCGCCACCCTGGTGAACAACGTGGCCAATTCTTCAATTGACCTGAACATCACGGTTGCACCGGGCCTGCGCTGGACGGGGGCCGGCGGCAGCAGTTGGGACTACGGCACTGTGAGCTGGATTGATGATGGAACGGGTGCCAGCACGACTTACAGCGACGGCCAGCATACGCGTTTTCTCGATGGCGCGGCCACCGGGATCGTGAACCTGACTGCGGCGTTCACGCCCAGCGTGGTCACGGTCAGCAATGACACCCTGCCTTACGTGTGGAACGGCGGAACCATCAACACGCCGTTCCTGAGAAAGAACGGCCCCGGCTCGGTAACGCGGGTCGGCGGCGAAGGGGACGCGATCGTCGGGTTGGAGTTGAACGCCGGCTCCTATGTGTTCAGCAACATCTCCGACGTAAACTTCGCGGCGGTGCTGACGGACACCACCCCGGAAACCGGCACGTTCGTCAAGCGCGGTGCGGGCACCCTGACCATGAGTGCCGGCAACGCCAATAGCACCTTCAACGGCACGACCGTGATTCAGGAAGGAATCCTCAAACTGGGCGACACCCGGGCTTTGGGCGCCACGACCGCAGCCATCACCATCACGAATAGCGGCACGCTGGACGTGGTTGATCACCAACCCAGGCAGCCGGTCACCGTCTCGGGCGACGGCACGGGAGGAATAGGCGCCATCATCGATTCCACAACCGCCACCGGTCCAGAACAGAATTTGCTAGACGTGACCCTTGCCGGGGACACCACGTTCGGCTGCCCGAACGGCGGCCGATGGGACATCCGGGTCAACGGCAGCACCGGGCCTGCCGCCGGCCTGAAAGGAAACGGATACAAGTTGACCAAAGTTGGCTCCGGCAGCGTGAGCATCGCCTGTGCGCGCAGCACAACGGGCTATTGGAACCTGAACCTGGGCGACGTGCTTATCAAAGAAGGCGGGCTCACCTTTGCCGAGTCCCTCACGCCGGGCAACCCTTCCGCCGCCCTGGCGATTTATCCGGGTGCCAACCTCAATCTCTACGACCTTAATATTACTAATCCGCTTATGCGGAATATCACCATGACCAACGCGATGCTCCAATGTGGCGGCGAGACCAGCGATACCAACGTGGTCAACGGGGACATCCTGATGAGCGGCAACTGCCGTTTTCACGCGGACGATGCCCGCTTGATCATCAACGGCGACATCAGTGGGTCGGCGGCGGTCGCGGTCAGCGCGGTAGGGACCGGCACATTGCTGCTCAACGGAAACAACACCCACTCGGGCAACACCACCGTTACCAATGGCACCATTGGCGGCATTGGGGTCCTGGCCGGCAACCTCGTGATGCTCGGCGGCACATGTGCTCCGGGTTCGGATGGCGTGGGCACCTTGACCGTGAATGGAAATGTCACGCTCGCGGGGACGACACGCATGGAACTCAACGGGTCCCTCTCGCCCAACAGCGATCGCATCGTGGTGGGGGGATCCCCGAACTTTGGAGGTGCATTGCAGGTCGTGTTGGGCGCCGGCGCCCCCGCACCGCAACCCGGGGATGTATACCAGTTGTTCAGCAAAGGCGGCAGCGGCCAGTTCACCTCGATCAGCCTGCCAATCCTCTCGGGCGGCCTGGTGTGGAATACCTCCAAGCTGTTGGTCAATGGCACAATCTCCGTGCCGCTTCCGGCGACGACCATAGACTCGGTCACGCTGAGCGGCACAGACTTCTCCCTCAACGGCAGCGGTGGCAACGAAGGAGATACCTATTATGTGGTCACCTCTCCGAACATCGCCGCCCCGCTGGCAGCATGGATGCCCATTGCGACCAATGTCTTTGGCCCGGGGGGCTCGTTCAACTTCACCACAAATATCGTGGGCGCCGGCTCGCCGGTCTTCTTCAGGGTGCTGGACCCTTGAAGAACATGTTGCGGGGGCGTCGGACGACCGGCGCCCCCGCCCTTCCCTGCCTTTATGAGATTTGAACCAGCAATTCCCCAAACCGGCACGCCGCGGTTGCTTCGCGCATTTACGCTGATCGAGCTGCTGGTGGTCATTGCCATTATTGCCATCCTGGCGGCGCTGCTGCTGCCGGCGCTCGCGCGCGCCAAAGCCAAGGCCCAGAGTGCCAACTGCGTCAGCAACAACCGGCAGATCGCGCTGTCCTTCACCATGTGGGGCGACGACAACAATGACGGCAAGTATCCCTGGAGTCCCGGACCGGGCAAGATCGGGCCTGACCCGCTGCGAACCAACTGGTTCACCTTGCAGCCGTACTTGAAGAATCCCCGGGTGCTGACCTGCCCGGCAGACCGGAAGCGGACGCCGCTCCCGGACTGGACGCCACTCAGCATCGTGTGGGATTTCCGCACCAATCTCAGCTACATGTTCTGCATTGACGCCCTGCCCACACGGCCGCAGGCCATTCTGATGGGCGACAATTATCTCTCTACAGACTATCCAGCCAACAAGACCCTCGCGCTGCCGGACAATCCCTCGGGCGGCTCGCGCCATACCTTCACCCGCGCGCTTCTCGTCCGCCGCGGATGGCTGAGGGATACCCGGCACCAGAACCAGGGCATTCTCAGCCTCTGCGATGGAAGCGTCAGTTCGATGAAACCGCCCAAGCTCCAGAATCAGATGCGGATCATGTTTGAAAGCTACCTGCCCGAGGTTACTGACACATTGAAGTTCATGTTGCCGCAGTACACGTCTGTGAAATACTGAACCGCTTGGCAGTGCCCGCCTGATTCACCTCGCGAGCTTGCCATGTGCTCGACTGAATTGGCCTCTGTCTCCGAGCCACTCCGACCGCAGCGCGCAGCAATGAGCACCCAATCGAGGCTTCCGATGCTCCTATGGCTGGCGACGTACCTGAATCTCGGCGTGGCCCCTCAGACCGTCGCCGCAGGACCAGCCAGACCCAATTTCGTCTTCGTGCTGGTTGATGACATGGGCTACGCGGATCTCTCCTGCTACGGCCAGCGGCAGATCCAGACGCCGCACATGGACCGCCTGGCCAGGGAAGGCATCCGCTTCACTCAGTTCTACGCTAATGCACCGATATGCTCCCCGTCGCGCACGGCGTTTACGACGGGCCAATATGCCGCGCGGTGGCGGATCACATCCTACCTGGCAGCGCGCGCCGAAAACGAGCGGCGCGGCATGGCCCAGTGGCTCGATCCGAAGGCTCCCACCCTGGCCCGAACGCTCCACAAAGCCGGCTACGCTACGGGACACTTCGGCAAGTGGCACATGGGCGGCCAGCGGGACGTGGGCGAGGCGCCGCTCATCACGGACTATGGATTTGACGAGTCGCTCACTCAATTCGAGGGACTGGGCGATCGAATCTTGCCGTTGTGCGACGCCTTCGGCGGTCAGCCAGCCCGCCCGCATGCACTTGGCAGTGACCAACTCGGGCGGGGACGCATCACGTGGATGGACCGCTCGAAGATCACCGCCGCCTTCGTGGACCGGACCTTGCGCTTTATCAAACAGGCAGAACAAGCCGGCAAGCCATTTTATGTGAATCTTTGGCCTGACGATGTCCATTCACCATTCTTCCCCCCGGAAGCCTTGCGCGGGGACCAGAGCAAGAAAGGGCTTTACCTGGGGGTAGTCAAGGCGATGGACGAGCAGTTGGAGCCCCTGTTCGATTACATCCGCCAGCAGCCAAGCCTGCGCACCAACACCTTGATTCTCATCGCCAGCGACAACGGTCCGGAAGCAGGGGCGGGGTCAGCCGCGCCATTCCGCGGGCACAAAGGAATGTTGTATGAAGGCGGCATCCGGGAACCATTCATCGTCTGGGGGCCCGGCCTCATGGAGCAGGCAGCCCGCGGGACGCGCAATGAAACCACCGTCGTTTCGGCAGTGGACTTCTTTCCCTCGGTCACGCGGATGGCGAGGGTCGCGTTGCCGGCTGGAGTTGACTTTGACGGGGAAGACCTCAGCCCTGCCCTGCTGGGCAAGTCAGCCTGTCGGCGGTCCAAGCCCCTGTTTTGGACCCGCCCCCCAGACCGGCCTGGGAGCAAGGGGCCACCCTTGCCCGACCTTGCCATGCGCGAGGGAAACTGGAAGCTCCTCCTGGGACGGGATGGCAGCAACGCGCAGCTATATGACCTGGGGAGGGATCCAGCCGAATCGCGCAGTCTGGCGGAGCAGCATCCGGAGATCGTCCAGCGCCTCAGCCGACGGCTGCTGGCTTGGTGGCGGTCGCTGCCAGGCAGCCGCGTGCCCACCACTCAGGCGCGCCGTGATGGCAGTGTCTCAGCCAATCCAATCGCCGAAGGTGCCGATCACTGGAGACTCCGGCACAACGCCAGTTACCTCCCCTGCTTGTCGAAGGCCAAGGCGGAAATCGTCTTCTGCCTGGACGGCAAGGAAGTTATGCGCAAGCAGGATTTCCAGCACGGCGGCGGCAGAGTCGGCTTGCGCGTGGTGGACACGCACGCCGCGTTCTCGGATTTGACCATTCAGTGAATGTTCATTTCGCCTCTTGTGCCGGGAAAGACCTTTCAGCGCGTATCAGGAGCCTTGTTCCTCGCCGGCTGGGCGGCACTCGCGGGCACGGTCGCCGCAAAGCCCAACATCGTTCTGTTCGTCGCTGACGATCACACCGCCACTGACTGTGGCGCCTATGGCGCAACCGACGTCCGGACACCGGGCATTGATCGCCTGGCGCGCGAGGGCCTGCTCTTTCGCCGCGCCTTTGCGGGCTCTCCCACCTGCATGCCGTCCCGGGCGGTCCTCTACACCGGGCTGATGCCTTTTCGCAACGGCGCCCACGCCAACAATATGGCGGAGCAGTCCCAGTGCCGGCCGGAGGTGCGATCATTGCCGCATTTCCTGAAGGACCTCGGCTACCGCGTCGCGCAAGCCGGTAAGACCCATTTCGCACCCAAGGCGGTCTTTCCGTTCGAGCGCATTCAGGAATCGGAGGTTCCGGAGCCCGGCTTCGAGAGGAACTCCGCGCTGCACCTGGACCTCAACGTCCGTGCCGTGGAAACGTGGCTTGAACAGGCGCCAACCAACCAACCCTTTTGCCTGGTGGTCTGCGATCACAGCCCGCACGTTATCTGGCCGGAGAAGGTCGTTTGTGATGCCGCCGCGTTAAGCGTCCCGCCGAACCACATTGACACGCCTGAGCTCCGCAAGTCCCGCGCGCGCTACTACGCCGACATCGCAAAGATGGACACGAACCTCGGCCTGCTTCTCACTTGCCTGGATCGGCTGGGCTTCGTCTCCAACACGGTTTTCCTCTACACCGCGGATCAGGGCGCGCAATGGCCGTTCGCCAAGTGGGGGTTGTATGACCAGGGCATCCGTGTGCCGTTGATCGTCCGCTGGCCCGGGAAGACCCGCCCTGCCAAGACCACCGACGCCATGATCTCACTGGCCGACGTGGCGCCGACTCTCGTCGAGCTGGCTGGCGGCCAGCCGATGGCAGGTTCGGACGGACGGAGCTTCCTGCCGCTGCTTGCGGGCCGGACCAATGCGCATCGCGAGGTCATCTTTGCCACGCATTCACAGGACCGGGACATGAATGTGTCCCCGATGCGCTGCATCCGCACGAGCCGATACAAGTTCATCCTCAACCTCGCGCCAGAGAACAAGTACACCACACACATGGACCGTGCCAAGGACCACGACGGCGGACGCGAGTATTGGGACTCCTGGGTGAGTGCTGCCGGCGCAGACCAGCTCGCCGCAATAGTCTTGCAGCGGTATCACTGGAGGCCCCGCGAGGAACTCTACGACACCTGGCTCGACCCCTGGGAAGTCCACAACCTCGCCGGCGACCCCGCCTACGCGGGCATCCAACTCCAACTGGCGAACCGCCTCGCGGCTTGGCGCGAGCAGCAGAATGATCACAAGACCGGGCCCGACCCGGTGCCGGCGCGGTAGCAGGTCTAGCGGCCAGTCAAAAAGCGGCCGAGTGAAACTCCATTGCGGGGTTGCGGGACAAAGGAAGGTTGGTATTTGACAAAGCGGACGTAGCTGGTTTTGCTCTAACGGCGCAGCCTTCTAGGCTGCTACTCAACCAGTGTGCTATGCAGTCTCGGCCCGAACAGGTGGAAAGCCGGCGTGAGTTCTTCCGCGCCGCCGCGCGCTATGGCTTGGCGGCGGTGGTGAGCGCGGTTGTTGCCTTGGCCGCGCGCCCCAGAAAGTCCGCGGCTCAACACTGTCCAGACCAAGGCTTTTGCGGCAGTTGCGGCCACCTCGCCGCTTGCGGGCTTCCCAAGGCGCTTTCCGCCAAACGTGCCCGGAGGCGAGGCTGAAATGGACTGCCCAAATCAAGACCTCACCCGTCGGCGCTTCCTTCAGGGAACCGCGCGAGCCGCAGGCATCCTCGCGGTGAGCAGCAGCTCAATCCCGCTGCTTCGCGCCGCCAACCCCGGCAGAAATGCCAACCCCTTCGCGCTCGATGTGGAACGGCTGCGGCGGACCGACCCCAAGCTCGTCCATTACGAACAAGTCGGCCGGTTCCCCTGCCCCGCCCCGAACCCGCGCCGGATCGCCATCGGCCCGGATGACCGCGTGCACATCGCTGCCGCCGATACCGTGACCATACTGGATCGCGCCGGAGGCAGCGTCAGTAAAATTGTCTGCGCCGCGCCCGTGCGGTGTGTGGCAGTTGCCCCCGATGGCACTGTGTATGCCGGAGTCCGGGATCATGTGGCAGTGTTCGATTCTGCCGGCAAACGCCTCGAGACGTGGCAATCCCCCGGTCAGCGGACCTGGCTGACCGGCCTTGCTCTCGGCGAAAACGACGTCTTTGCCGCAGATTCCGGCAACCGCCTCGTGCTGCGTTATGATAAGACCGGCAAACTCGTCGGGCGCATTGGCGAGCGGAATAGGGACCGGAACATTCCGGGCCTGGTCGTGCCCAGCCCCTATTTGGATGTAAAACTGGCGCATGACGGCCTGCTGCGCGTCAACAACACCGGCCGCCATCGCGTGGAGGCCTACACCACGGACGGCGGCCTGGAGTTCTTCTGGGGCCAGCCCTCTGCGGCAATCGAGGGATTCTGCGGCTGCTGCAACCCGGTCGGGATTGCCCTGCTGCCCGATGGCCGCGCTGCAACCTGCGAGAAGGGCTTGCCCCGGGTAAAGATCTACTCTCCAAGAGGCGTCTTCGAGTCCGTCGTCGCCGGCACGGAGACCTTCTTCGAGAACGCCAAGGCGGGCACACTCAAGTCCCGGTCGGACAACTTGTTAGGCGGACTGGATGCGGCTGTGGATTCGCAGGAGCGCATCTACATTCTCGACCTGGTTGCCAACGACGTCCGCATCATGAAGCGCAAAGCTTGAACGCCAGCTCCCGACAAAAGCAACCCGTCACACGGCGCCGGTTCCTGCGCGACGGCGCTCGCGCGGCCGGGCTTGTGGGGATGGGAGGCTTGCTTGGGTTGGTAACCGGGCGAAGCAGCGCTAAGGACACCGTCTGGCAAATCGACCCGCAGAAATGCGTCCGCTGCGGCAACTGCGCCATCCATTGCGTGTTGGAGCAATCCGCCGTCAAGTGCGTCCACTCTTATGCCCTCTGCGGCTACTGCCAGCTTTGCACCGGCTATTTTGAGCCGGAACCCAACGACCTGAACACCGGCGCGGAGAATTGCCTCTGCCCCACTTCTGCCATCAAGCGAACCTACATCGAGGACCCCTACTACGAATACACCATAGACGAGCGGCTCTGCATTGGCTGCGCCAAGTGCGTTGAAGGCTGCACTCGCTTCGGCAACGGCTCGCTCTTCCTGCAAGTGCGCCACGATCGCTGCCTGAACTGCAACGAATGCGCCATCGCAAAGGTCTGCGCCGGCGACGCCTTCCGCCGCGTGCCGGCCGACCAGCCCTATCTGCTCAAAACCGACACCCACTGAAATGAAGGTAGAAGGCAGAAAGCAGAAGGCGGAAGGCGCGGGACTTGCGCGTGTTGTGGCGCTCTGGGCTGCACTCTTGCTGTTCCCGCTCTCGGCCGATGTCAGTCTGGCTGAGCAGCGCTTTCCCCCGCCGGATTTCGAGGGCGGGCATCAACTGCCGATCACCACCACGCCCCCAGCGCGGGCGTTGGCGCTGGAGTTTCTGGACATCGGCGTGCTCGCGGTATTCCTGGGGCTGGCAACCTGGCTGGTCTACCGGCGGCGTTCGCGCAAGGGGGTGATGGCCCTTTCGCTGCTCTCGCTGCTTTACTTCGGTTTTTGGCGTGACGGCTGCATTTGCGCCATCGGCTCGCTGCAAAACGTCGCGCTGACCCTCTGCGACCGCTCCTACGTCCTCCCGCTGGGCGTGCTCGCGTTCTTTGTTCTGCCGCTGGCGGTGGCGATTTTCGCCGGAAGGACCTTCTGCGCGGCAGTTTGCCCGCACGGCGCGCTGCAAGACCTTGTTTTGATCAAGCCGCTCAAGGTGCCAGTCTGGCTGGAAGAGGCGCTCAGCGTGTTGCCGTTCGTCTATCTGGGCGCGGGGGTCTTATTCGCCGCCACCGGCAGCGCCTTCATCATCTGCCAGTATGATCCATTTGTGCCCATCTTCCGCTTGAGCGGCCGCACGCTGATGGTGCTGAGCGGGGCGGGACTGGTCGGACTGGGCATGTTCGTGGGCCGCCCCTACTGCCGTTTCCTGTGCCCTTACGGTGCGCTTCTGAAGCTCGCCGCCACTGTCGCAAAATGGCGCGTGCGGGTGACACCGGACTCCTGCACACAATGCCGTTTATGCGAGGCATCGTGCCCCTTCGGCGCCATGCGTGAACCTCAAGCCGCCCCAGGCGCGCAAACCCTCGCCCGGGATCGCCGGCGCCTGGCGTGGCTGCTCCTGCTCCTGCCGATCCTGCTGGCCGGGGGCGGTTGGCTGGGGTCCCGATTCGGCGCGCCCGCGTCACGGCTCCATCCGACGGTTAGCCTGGCTGATCAATTCATACGCGCGCAAGGAAGCCCCCCGAAACTCGACGCACTCACGCCGGACGAACTCGCGCTCGAGCGCGCAAGACAGACACCGAAGGAAATCCTGACCGCCGCAGCCACCATCCAGCGACGCTTCGGCATTGGCGGGTGGTTTTTCGGTGCCTGGATCGGCCTGGTTGTCGGAGTGAAGTTGATCAGCCTGTCCGTTCGCCGCCAGCGAGCTGACTACGAGCCTGACCGGGGCGCGTGTTTCGCCTGCGCGCGGTGCTTCGAGTTTTGTCCCAACGAGCGGGTTCGCCGCGGAGCCAAGCCGGTCGCTGCGCCTGCAGCAGGGATGACTGGAGTCTCTAACCCGCAGGGATTAGGCAGGAGTTGATCGGTGCCTAGCATCCCCCAAGCCGGACATGAAAGCACGCCACGCCAAGCTGGCGGGGCGACGGCTTATGCGGCCTGGCGTCTGGCTGCATGGGTTGCGGGCGTGTTCGCTTTGCTGGTGGGCCTCACCTTGTTGGCAGAACACATCCGGGCCAAAGCAAATGACCCGCTGAAATCACCCCAGCTCCAGGCCTACAAGGAACAACTGCGGCTCAACCCGGCCGACAAGCAGCTTAAACAGAACATCCGCGAGCTCGATTTGCAGCTTCGGCAGCTTTATTTCCGCCATCTGTCACAGATGGAGTTCGGCGTGTACCTGCTGCTGGGCGGGACGGCCGTACTGGTTCTAGCCGTTACGCAAGCCGTCCGGTGCCGGAAGCGGTCCCCGATGCCGCGACCGAAGTCCGATGACCCCCGCCAGGCCGCACGCTCCGCCTCCTGGACGCGATGGGCCGTGGCGGTGAGCGGCGCAGTCGCAGGGGGATGCCTATTTCTCCTGAGTCTCGGCCGCAGCCCCAGCTTGCCCACCCGGACGGCAGACCTGGACAAGCTTCTCGGCGCCAGCTCGGAGGAACCGCATGCCACGGATCAGGCGCAAGCTGCCGATGCCGCCTCGCCCGCGGAATATTCGCAGAACTGGCCGCGCTTCCTTGGCGCAAGCGGCAGCGGATTGTCGTTATCCACTAATGCTCCAACGTCCTGGGACCCGAAAACCGGCGCAGGCATTGCCTGGAAAGTTCCAACTCCGAGCCGGGGCTTCAGCTCGCCGATCGTCTGGGGCGACCGGATCTTCTTTTCCGGCGGCGACGCGCGTGAACGCGACGTTGTCTGTCTCGACGCCGAAACCGGCAAGACCCTCTGGCAACAACCGGTGGCAGGCGTCTCCGGCAGCCCGGCGCGCACCGATGTGCCGGACTCCACCGGCTACGCCGCCTCTACCATGGCCACAGACGGGCGCCGCGTGTATGCGGTCTTTGCCAACGGAGACTGCGCCGCCTTCACGCTGGAAGGCAAGCCGGCCTGGACCAGGAGTTTTGGCGCGCTCAAGAACCCCTACGGACATGCCACCTCACTGGCCACCTGGCGCGACCGGCTGATCCTGCAACTCGACCAGGGAGAGAACGAGGACGGCAACTCCAAGCTCTACGCTTTGGACGGGCGCACCGGCCAAACCGTCTGGCAGCGTCCGCGCAAGACCGGCGCTACCTGGGCAACCCCGAACGTTATTGAGGCAGACGGCAGGGCGCAAGTGATCACGCTGGCGGTTCCCTGTGTCATCGCCTACGCAGCAGTAGACGGCGCGGAGATTTGGCGGGCCGATTGCCTGAATGGAGAGATCACCCCCTCGCCGGCGTATGCCGGCGGCCTGTTGTATGTCGCCAGCCCGTCGGAGAAGCTGATGGCCATTCGCCCGACCGGGCAAGGCGATGTGACCAAGACTCATCTCGTTTGGGCTTACGAAGAGAGCGTGCCCGATGTCACCAGCCCTGCCAGCAACGGCGAACTCATCTTCACCCTCACCACCTCCGGAATGCTGACCTGCCTCGACGCAAAGGACGGCAGCAAGCAATGGGAGCACGACTTCGAAATGGAATACCACTCCTCCCCGACCCTGGCTGCGGACCGCCTTTACCTCTTCGGACAGCAGGGAACCGCGGCGGTAATCGCCGCCACGCGGCAGTTCAAAGAACTGTTCCGTACCGAGATGGAGGACTCCTTCCATTCCAGTCCCGCATTTGCACAGGACAGGATGTTTCTGCGCGGCCTGACCAACGTGTGGTGCATCCGTGCGGGCGGCGCATCAGAGAAAGGGCCCGGCCAACTATGAAATCCGAAGGCTCCGGTGCTTCTGCCATGCTTGCCGACCTCAAATACGTGGATGACTCTATCGAGCGCATCGGTCGCACGCCCGATGCGGTCATCCCCCTGCTCCAGGCTATACAGGACCATTATGGTTACCTGCCGGAAGAGGCGTTGCGGCGCGTCTGTGCGACCACGCAAATCACCCCTGCGGGCATCAACGGCGTGGCCACATTCTATGACATGTTCCGGCACCGGCCCGGCGGCAAGCATACTGTCCACGTCTGCCACGGCACCGCTTGCCATGTCGGCGGCTCTGAGCGTGTCGAAGAGGCGCTCCGCCGCCACCTGCGCATCCCCCCGGGCTCGGACACGGACGCTGACCGGCGATTCACCATCGAGCGCGTTGCGTGTCTCGGCTGCTGCACCCTCGCCCCGGTCGTGCGCATCGGGAAGGAAACCATCGGCTACGCTACCGCCGAAAAAGTCCCGGGAACCATTGCCGAATTTCTGAGCAGCCGGCAGGACTCCGCCACCGCTAACCCAGCCGTCACCCCCCCCTCGCCCGGCAACGGCGGGGCTGAAATCAGAGTTTGTCTCGACTCGTGCTGCCTGGCCAAGGGAACGGATCGCTCATTCCAGGCCTTGCAGCAAAGCCTCGCGCGGCATGGCGCCAATGCCTCCGTGAAACGCGTCGGCTGCGTTGGCGCCTGCTACCGCACCCCGATGATCGAGATCGCGATTCCAGGCCAGCCAGCCGTGACCTACGAAAGGCTGACCCCGGAACAGGCCGACAACCTCGTGGAAACTCATTTCCGGCCGCAGGGCCTGACACCGCGTATTTCGCAGCTATGCACCCGGATCGTGGACGGCTTGCTGGTAGAAGATGATTCAGCGACACCGCAACTCGACGACCTGGCGGTAAGAAGGGACGCTGCCAGCGCCAAGGCGTTCTTCAGCCGGCAGGTCCACATCGCCATGGAACATTATGGCCGCATGGACCCACTGGACCTGGATGAATACCTTGCGCACGATGGCTTTAAGGCTCTGACCGACTGCCTGAAACCCCACCCGACCAACGTTGGCAGGGCGGCTGGGGATGGCACCGGCTCGGCTCCCATTTCCCCTGATCAAATCATCGCGCTCATCGAGCGCTCCGGCTTGCGCGGGCGCGGAGGCGCTGGGTTCCCTACCGGTCAGAAATGGCGCTTGGTCCGCCAGCACGCCGGCGAGACCAAGTACGTCATCTGCAACGGCGATGAGGGTGACCCCGGGGCGTTCATGGATCGGATGATCCTTGAGTCCTTTCCCTATCGCATCATCGAGGGGCTGGCCCTCGCCGCCGTAGCCATTGGCGCCCACGAAGCCGTCTTCTACATCCGGCACGAGTATCCCCATGCCTTGCAGCGCGTCAGGGCAGCGCTGGCTGAATGCGAGCGGAGAGGCTGGATCGGAGATCGTCTCCTGGGCACTCATTACCCCCTCCGCATTTCCATTAAAGAGGGAGCGGGTGCGTTTGTGTGCGGGGAAGAGACGGCTTTGATCGCCTCAATTGAAGGTCGCCGTGGAATGCCGCGTTTGCGTCCGCCGTTCCCGGCTCAGTCTGGACTGTGGGGCAAGCCCACCCTGATCAACAACGTCGAAACGCTCGCCATGGTGCCGTGGATCATCCGCCATGGCGCAGAGGCGTTCGCGGCCATCGGCACCGCAACGAGTAAGGGCACGAAGGTGTTCTCGCTGGCGGGTAAAGTCCGGCGGGCCGGCCTGATCGAAATCCCCATGGGCACCACCCTCCGCCAGATCGTGGAGGAGATCGGAGACGGAGTCGCCGCAGGGCGTGCCTTCAAGGCAGTGCAAATCGGCGGGCCTTCCGGCGGCTGCGTCCCGGCGCGACTGGCGGACACGCCAGTGGACTACGAATCGCTGCGCGATATTGGCGCCATCATGGGTTCCGGCGGTCTGGTTGTGCTCGACGACACTGCCTGCATGGTGGACATCGCGCGCTACTTCCTGCAATTCACACAGAACCAGTCCTGCGGCAAGTGCACTTTCTGCCGCATCGGCACCAAGCGGATGCTTGAACTGCTCGATCTCCTCTGCGCCGGCCACGCCACCCGCAAGCACCTGCACGAGCTCGAGCGATTGGCGCCCCAGGTATCCGCAGGAAGTCTCTGCGGCCTCGGCAAGACCGCGCCCAACCCGGTGCTGACTACGCTGCGTTACTTCCGCGACGAATACGAGGCGCACCTGCAAGGCCGCTGCCCGGCCGGCAAGTGCAAGGCGCTCATCAAGTATCACGTGGGTGACAACTGCACCGGCTGCACGATCTGCGCCCAGCATTGCCCTGCTGACGCCATCCCCATGACGCCTTACGAGCGGCATGTGATTGATCTGCAAAAGTGCACGCGCTGCGATTCCTGCCGGCAGGTATGCCCTTATGGAGCGGTGGAGGTAGTATGAACGCTATCACCATCAACATAGACGGTCGGTTCGGGTCCGTCCCCCCTGGCACCACCATCCTCGGCGCGGCGCGTGAATTGGGCATTGCCATCCCTACGCTCTGCCACGTCGAGGGCTTCGAACCATCCGCCTCCTGCTTCCTGTGCGCGGTGAAGATCGAAGGGCGCCCCAATCTTTGGCCTTCCTGTGCCACGCCGGTTGCCCAGGACATGGTCGTAACGACCAATTCTGAGGAGGTGCGGGCCGCCCGCAAGACCGCTCTGGAGTTACTCCTCTCCGACCACGCGGGCGAGTGTGTCGGCCCTTGCCGCACCGGCTGCCCGGCGGGGTTGGACATCCCCGGTTTCATCGCCCACATTGCCGCAGGCGACAATGCTGCCTCCGCTCGCCTTGTGACCGACGGCCTCACCCTACCCGCCTCGCTGGGGCGCGTCTGCCCGCGGTTGTGCGAACAGCGCTGCCGGCAGTGTGACGTGACCGAGGCGCTTTCCATCCGCAACCTGCATCGCTTCAGCGCCGATCATCAGCGGCAGGCGAAATCTCCTGCCCCCCCCGCTGGCCAAAAAGTGGACCCGAGCGGCCGGCGGGTGGCCATCGTCGGAGCCGGTCCGGCAGGGCTGGCTGCCGCGCATCAACTGCTGTGCCTGGGGCATTCAGTGGCGCTGTTTGACGCCCACCCACAGCCAGGCGGGATGCTGCGTTATGGCATCCCGGCGTTTCGTTTGCCCCGGAATGTGCTCGGCGCGGAAATTCAGATGATCCGCGCCTTGGGCGCCGAATTTCACATGGGCAAGCGGCTCGGCAGCGACTTGTCCTTTGAGAATCTGCGGCGCGATTTCGACGCCGTGTTCCTGGCCATCGGCGCCCAAGGCTCCCGCGGACTGGGTTGCACAGGCGAAGAACTCGCTACCCCCGCACTGGAGTTCCTGGAAAAACTCACTGACGGCCCTGCACCTGTTATTGGCAGTGATGTCATCGTTGTAGGCGGCGGCAACACGGCGATGGACGCAAGCCGGTCCGCCGTGCGCCTTGGCGCCAAGTCCGTGCGAGTGCTCTATCGCCGCACACGCCGCGAGATGCCGTGCCTCATGGAGGAAGTGGAGGCCGCAGAGGCCGAAGGCGTCCAGATAGATTTCCTTGTCGCGCCCATGCGGCTGGAACGCAAGGGCGGGAAGCTAAGCCTCACTTGCCAGCGAATGGAATTGGGGACGCCGGACGAAAGCGGTCGCGCCCGCCCGGTGCCGATTCCTGGATCGGAATTCAACGCGCCCGCCACCTGCGTTATTGCTGCCATCGGCCAGACCGTCAAGGCCGACGCCTCAGGCTATCCCCAACTCGCTCTGTCAAAGTGGGGCATCGCGGCCGACCCAGGAACCCTCGCGACAAACCTGCCCGGCGTATTCGCCGGCGGCGACGCCGTCTCTGGCCCGGATCTGGCAGTGCGAGCAGTGGCTGCAGGCAAGCTCGCCGCGGCGTCCATAGACCAATACCTGGCCGGTCAGAAAGTCGTTGGCACGACCCAATTGGTGAGCGTCATGCTGGGCAAGTTGAGCGAGGAGGAACTGGCGGTGCTCCTGCGCGACATCGAGCAGGCACCGCGTGCGTCCATGCCGCACCTGCCCTTGGAAAGACGGCGGACTACCTTTGAGGAAGTGGAGTTGGGCTTTTCGATGGAGGCGGCCACGCGCGAGTCACGGCGCTGCCTGGGTTGCGGTTGCGGGAAGGCAGTCCCCTGCCGTCTGCGCCAGGTTGCCACCGAATACGGGGTGGACCCGCAGCGTTTCGTTGGCGAGCGACGACATTTTGCACGCGATACTTCCCACCCCGACATCATCTTCGAGCCAGGCAAGTGTATCATTTGCGGGGCTTGCGTGCAGGTGGCGGCCCAGGCAGGCGAAGAGCTGGGACTGTCCTTCGTCGGACGCGGATTCCAGGTCGCGGTTGCCGCGCCTTTCCACCGGCCCATGTCAGAAGCCCTGCGCCAGTCCGCCCGCCGCGCCGCCGAGGTTTGTCCCACCGGCGCGATCATGCTCAAAGGCACCGGGTGCGCCGGCTGCCGCCTGGCCTGAGACACACCAGGCCCCCTCCAACCCAACCTTGCCTCCCGCCCGCCGCAACTGCTAATCTGCCCGCATGGCTCGCAAGGCATCGGCAAGTTCAGGGTCTCCCCGTGGGTTCAACGACGTCATCGGGATAGTGCTGTTGTGTCTGGCTGTCTTGCTGATGGTGGCGCTGCTCTCCTACCACCCGCGCGACGTGTCGGCCAACGCTGTGCCCCACAACCAGCCGGCTTTGAACTGGATTGGTCCGTTCGGAGCGTGGATGGCCTACGGGTGTTTCTTCTCGATCGGCGCGGCGGCGTTCGTGCTGCCGGTGGTGCTGTTCTTCATTGGCCTGGGGTGCTTCTTCGAGATGTTCGCCTGCCTGCGCCGCCGCTGGATCTGGACGTTGGTTCTGCTGGTCTGCTGCATGGGCCTCCTCGATATCTACCGGCACTACCTTGGCAGCCTCGAACGGAACCTGGGCGCAGTGGCCGGCGGGATCATCGGGCGCAACCTCAACCAGCACCTCTTCAGCGAGTGTTTTGGCGCTGCCGGGGCCACGATCATCTTCCTCATGCTCTACTTTGTCAGCCTTCTGTTCCTGACGAACTTCCGGCTGGGCGACTGGGTTCGCGCCATCTGGAACCGGCGCGCCCGCGCGGAGTGTGCACCCGCCACCGAAGAGCAAGCCCTGGAACAGCGGGCGCGGGATCTGCAGCGCCAGGCCCGCAGACTCCAGGATGAAGTGGACCGCGCCGGCCTGGGTGCGGACCTGCAACCGGTGCCCAAGCCGACGGTTCGTGATCTGAGCGTGCCGGAACCCGCCAAAGCCGCGCGGGCCAGGAAACCCGCCGCGCCGGAACCCGCCATCGAGCCCGCGCCTGCCGACGAAGGCGAAGTCATCCCGGCCCGGGAGCTTGCGGTGGCCACCACTGCGGAGGTCCTGGGCAGGCAGCCGGAGCCCGCCGCCAAGACAGCCGATCCCAAGCCCGCCGAGGTCAAAGCCGACGCTCCCGCCGCCGAGAAGACCGAAGGCAAAGCGCCCGAGCCGAAGCGCGACCACGAAGTGGTTATTCACGGCCTGCCTTCTGGGGCGGCCCCCAAATCCAGGAAGAAGCCCAAGCTCCTCACCGTCGCCAAGACACCCATGATCGGCAACTACCAGTTGCCGCCCATGGATTTCCTGCAGCACCCTGATCCAAACATCAAGCCTACCGAGTCAAAGGAGGAGCTGCTGGCCAACGCCAAGCTGATGCAGCAGACCCTGGCCCAGTTCGAAATCTCCGTCGAGCTGGGTGACATCACCAAAGGCCCCACCATAACCCGCTACGAGCTGCACCCCGCGCCCGGCGTCAAGCTGGAGAAGATCACCGCGCTCAGCAACAACCTCGCGGCCGCTCTCAAAGCCGAGCGCATCCACATCCTGGCGCCCGTGCCCGGCAAGAGTTCCGTCGGCATCGAGGTGCCCAACCCGGTCAAGACGGCCGTGATTATCCGCGACCTGCTCGAGTCGGACGAATGGCGCAACACCAAAGCCCGCATCCCGCTGGCGCTGGGCAAGGATGTTTATGGCCATCCGATCATCACCGACCTTTCCGAGATGCCGCACCTGCTCATCGCCGGGAGCACCGGCGCGGGCAAATCCGTCTGCATTAATGCCATTATCACCTCGTTGCTGTACCGCTTCCCGCCCGACCGGCTGCGCTTCGTGATGATTGACCCGAAGGTGGTTGAACTCCAGCAATACAACACACTGCCGCACCTGGTCGTCCCCGTGGTTACTGATCCCAAGAAGGTCATTCTGGCTCTGCGCTGGGTGGTCAACGAAATGGAAAAGCGCTACCAGATCTTCGCGCGCGTCGGCGTGCGCAACATCCTGTCCTTCAACTCGCGCCCGAAGAACAAGCCCCTGCCGCCGCGCGAGCCCGAGCTGGCGCTCCTGGCCAGGAAGGAAAAGGTGGAGCCGGGCGCCGACGGTTTTGCCGTGGAAGTGGACGAGGAAATCGTCGTCCCGCGCGAGGAAGACATCGTCATCCCGGAGAAGCTCAGCTACATCGTGGTCATTATTGACGAGCTGGCCGACCTGATGCTCGTTGCGCCGGCGGACGTGGAAATGGCCATCGCCCGCATCACGCAGATGGCCCGCGCGGCAGGCATCCACTGCATCGTCGCCACCCAGCGTCCGAGCGTGGACGTCATCACCGGCGTCATCAAAGCCAACATTCCCGCGCGCATCGCGTTTCAGGTCGCGGCCCGGGTGGACTCCCGCACCATCCTCGATGCGATGGGCGCGGACAAGCTGCTCGGCAAGGGCGACATGCTTTTCCTGCCGCCCGGATCGGCCAAGCTCATTCGGGCACAGGGCTCGCTCATTACCGATCAGGAAATCCAGAGCATCGTCGAGTTCATCGCCACACAGGCCAAACCGAGCTTCGAACTCGAAATTCACCAGCAGCTTTCCCGCGCCGACAACGGCTTCGGCAATGAGTCCGGCATTGACGAGGACGAGGAGATTATCCAGGACTGCATCGAAGTCATCCGGAGCGAGCAAAAAGCCAGCGTCTCCCTCCTGCAGCGCCGCTTGCGCCTCGGCTATGGCCGCGCCGCGCGCATCATGGATGAGCTGGAGAATCGCGGCATTGTCGGCCCCAGCAAAGGCGCCGAACCGCGCGACATCCTCATTGACCTGGATGGCGGCGGAGCCGACGGTCGGCCGCCCCAGAACCCGGAGCCCTCTCCCCCTGCCTGACCGCTGCCCGCCGGCAGAGTCCCCGGGCCTACATCACGAACCGGGGTTCATACACCGGGCCACAGCCGTGCTTGCGGAGCAGTTCAATGAACCTTGCCAGACCGCGTTTCTCGTCCGCGCCGAGATGGTAGTGGATATGCCATCCCAGGTAATCCTTGCGGAAATCATAAGTGTATTCGCTCCGGGTGCGGATAATCGAGTCGAGCGTATCCAGCCCAAAGTCATGAGCCTCGCGCAGCAGCCGCCGCAACCGTGTATTTTCGACGCCACGGCGCAAGGCCCACGCGGCGTACACGAAGGGCAGTCCGGTCATCTCATACCAGGCCGTGCCCAGGTCCCAGATGTCGTGCTGGTGCGGCCCCAGGACAAAATCGAGCGCCGAGTCGCCGATCAGCATGGCGTAGTCCGGCAGAGCGGCGAAATCATAGCTGGGCAGCGGCTTGAACGCCGGTTTGAGCCCGCGCTCGGCCAGCAGGACGCGCAGCAGTTGCACGCTGGTCAGCGAGGCTGGATCACAGAATATCTCCTTCGCCTCGCTCAGCGGCTTGCGGTGCGCCAACAGGACGCTCTTGACTTCACCCAGCGAGGCAATGGCGATGCCGTCCAGGACATCATAACGGTCATTGAGCAGAACTTCGACCACGCTCACCAGCGCGGCATCCAACTCGTCGCGCTGCAGCATCGCCGCCAACTGCGCGGGCGGCGCGTAGATAATCTCCTCCTCCAGTCCGCGCGTCAGCGGGACGGTATTGAGGAAGCCGGAATTTCCCACTCGAAAGGGCGCCAGCGCGCGTTCCATGCCGCTCTCGCGCTGCAAATCCACGGCGCGCTGCTCGCGCTCGAAACGATGGGCCACCTCATCCGCCATCTCCGGCGGGGCCATGCGTAGCTTGGGAGCGTCGTCGGGGGAGTTCATCATGCGCTTGCCAGGTTGGCTTCAAGGACTCTTGAGGGCTGGCCGCCGCTTTCCGTGAGCGGCGTCGGGCCCTCCCACACCCTGATGGGCTCGTAGAAGGTGTTGCGCTGCACCGGAACGCAGCCTGCCTCGCGGATGGCCTTGATCATCTCGGCCTCGCTCTGCAGTTGCGGAGAGTGCGCGCCGGCCATGTGAAAGATATGCTCCTCGAGGATGGTGCCGTGCAGGTCGTCTGCGCCGTAGCTCAGCGCCACCTGCGCCAGTTTCAACCCAATGCCAACCCAGTAGGCCGTGATGTGATCAAAGTTATCCAAGTAAACCCTACTGACGGCAATGGTCCGCAGGGTATCAAACCCCGTGGGCGGCTTCTCTACCGGGATATCGTTGTTCTCAGGGTGATAGGGCAGCGGGACGAAGCCGCTGAACCCGCGCGTCTCATCCTGCAAGCCACGCAACCGGCACAGGTGATCCACCCGGTCGGCCAGCGATTCGACATGACCGTACAGCATGGTGCAAGTGCTGCGACCGCCCAGGCGATGCCACGCGCGGTGGACATCCAAGTACTCCTCAGCCGACTCCTTGCCCCGGGCGATGGCAGAACGCACTTCCTTGCGGAAGATCTCCGCGCCGCCGCCGGTCAGGGAATCGAGCCCGGCATCCTTCAGAGCACCGAGGGTATCGGCGACAGACATCTTTGCCAGCCAGGCCAGGTGCAGGACCTCAATCGCAGTGAAGCATTTCAACTGCAGGCGCGAGTTCAGCGTCCGCAACGCCCGGAGCATGTCCGTGTAGTAACTGAACGGCAGGGACGGGTGGAGCCCCCCGACGATGTGCAATTCGGTGATGCCCAACTGCAGCGCCTCGCGGGCCTTCGCGACGATCTCCGGGATGCCAAGCTGAAACCCGTCCGCGTCGCGCGTCTTGCGCGCAAACGAACAGAACTGGCAGCTCAGGATGCAGTAGTTCGAGTAGTTGATGTAGCGGTTCAGGATATAGCTCGCCCGGTGGCCGACCCTGCGCTGCCGGGCAAGGTTGGCGATGGCCCCGACGGTGTTCAGATCTTTGCTCTCAAAAAGGCGCAGCGCGTCGGCCTCGGAAATCCGCTGGCCGGCGGCGACCTTTTCATAAAGGTCGCGGAGTTCGCTGTGCTGAACAAAGAAATGCACCAGCTATCATTAGCAGAAGCGGCAGCTTTGGCAAACCGAGTTTCAGGTCAATCCACTTCTGCCGGAAGCTCGAACGGATTCCAACCGGCCCGGTTGAACTTGCCTCCCGCGGGCACGAGCTTGCGCAGGTGGCTGGCGGAGGCGGCGCGCATCAGCGATCCCTCCATCTGCTTCAGGCCAAGAGCGGCCTGGTTTTCCGACCACGCGCAGTTCGCCGTCCAGGCCAGCGTGGGAATGCTCTGGGCCAGGTGGTGCCAGGTCGTCATCAGCAGCCCGCTCTGGTTGGCTGCGGCGGCCCTGGCCAGCGTACGGATGTTGCCCGCCGAGTTCCACGGACAGGCTACAGTCTCAAAACCGTGGCCGCGGAAGTGCGCCAGCGTCGGCACCTCGCCCTGGGTCACGCCATAGTGCCAGTCGGCGATAACGATCTTGCGTGAGAGGCGCTCCAGCGCCTCATGAGTCGGCAGCGACGGCGTGCCGTTGGCGGTGAACCCGGCCGGCCATTTCCCGCTCTCCAGCAGCGCGTCGCCCCACATGATGGCGCGGCGGCCGCGCTTCTCCAAGTGCGCGGCCAACTGGTTCACGTGCTCGGCGAACAACTGCACGCGGTCGGTCTGCCGGCAGCGGTCGCAAGTCGCATGCGAATACGCCTCGTCGCAGCCGATGTGGAGATACCGGCCCGGCCCCGCGAACTCGATCAGTTCATCGCACACGCCGCGAATCAACGCCTGCGCGCGCGGATTGGTCAGGCACCAGGTCCACCCGTCCGGCTCAAACAGCGGTGCCAGCCGCGGATTCTGGTCCAGCACAACATGCCGTCCATGCTTGATGCGGCAGGCGCTGGCATGGCCCCAGCAGTTGAACATCGGGATAACCTCCAGCCCCAGGCCCCGCGCAATCGAAACCAGCTTGCCCGCCTGCGCTTTCGTCCACGCCGCGGGCCAAGCCAGCTCGTGCAGCGCATCGAGCCGCAACATGCCCCAGAACTCCAGCACTACGTGGGTAAACTTGTAGAACGCCGCGAGCTGGATCGCCTTCTCGATCATCACCGGCGTCGTCTCGTGGAAGACGCACAGATGCAGCCCGCGAAACCTCAACGCCGGCCAGTCCTGTATTGTCACTTGCGGGAGCGTGAAGCCGAGCCGGCCCTCCGCCCTATCGTCTGGATCCAGCAGTTGCAGCAGCGTGAACCATGCGTGCCGCATGGCGGCCGTATCCTCTCCGCTGGCGGCAATGCCCGAGGCGTCCGCCGTCAGTGCGTAGGTGGCTTTGGATTTCAGTTGCGGCGGGCGGGCGCCCGAGAGTGAGAACTCGCATGGCTTGAGCGCGGCCTCTCGCGCCAGCTTTAATTTCACCGTTCCAAACGTGAACCGCTGCCAGGTGTCCTTCATCATCTCCACTGCGGCGGCATCGGCGCCGCCCCCCACCGCAAGCGTGACCCGGCGGCTGATGCTCCGGGTGCCCGTGCCCCAGGCAACCTGGTTTGGAAAGGGGTGAATGCTCCGCGGCCGCAGGCCGGTTTCCCGCGCGACCGCCATTTGCGCGCGGGCCAGCGGGCCAAAGGCCAGCGCGCCGGCATACACGGCGGAGGCTTTCAGGAACTCGCGGCGCGAGGTCCGGTGGGAGGGCGTTGGTGTTCTCAACTGAACTGACAAACTGCTTCTTCTGCGCCCGCCCGTACTGAGCGCTGCGCGGGTGAGTAAAAGTTGATTCCCAGCCTCACCAAGCATGGCACCATGTTGACAGGGCGCGCGGGGATGTCAATAGGCGATTTCGCCGGCCGCGCCTCTCGCGGGCCTATCCAACTTCCAAGCCTGGTTGACCAGGTCGCTGGGGATGCGCTCCAATCGCAGAGCCTCGGCGGCGAGGGCGCGGGCGGGGACCATGGTGCGGGTGTCTACGCCGTGTACGGCTTGAAGGCCGGCGGCGGTCAGCGGCTGTTTCCTGCCCCGAATGCGTTTTACTTCGGCAACCCAGGTGTCGGAATCCAGCTCGGCTGGAGCGAGAAGCTTGGTGCTGGGCTTTTGGATGCCGTATTCCACTCGCAGCCAGTCGAGCAACGTGCGGTGGGATCGCCGCGCGCACGGAGCGCGTTCGTCCCCTGCAGCCGCCCGCTATTGTTTCAGCCGATGTTTCCAATAACCGGGCCGCTTCTTGCAGTTCATTACGGCGACAATCCAGATACGATCTACCTGCTCGATATAGATCACCGCGTAGGGGAAGACAGTGGAGAAATGGCGGCGGGCAGGAGCATCAAAAACCCGGAACAGATCGGGCTGCCGGCAGACCGTTTCAATCAGCCGCTCGATTTCGTCGTAGAACCGGCCACCCAGCCCCGGCTGGATTTTGAAGTAATAGTCCGCCGCGGCCGCGTATTCCTCGGCCGCCTCCAGATGGAAATAGTGCGGCTTCAACGCCCGACGAGCTTGCGGATTCGAGCGGATACTTGGGCCCCAGGAATGCCTTGCACCTTCCCCCCCTCAATGTCGGCAATCCGTTGGCGGGTTTCGGCTTTCCAGCTTTCTTCGATCCCCGGGCTTAGATGAAGCCCTTCCGAAAGCCGGTCCACCAACTCCGCGACCTGCTCGGTCGGCAAGTGCCGGGCCTCTTCAACAATTTGATCGAGTGTCATCGGCATCTAATCAACCTACCCACAACAGCGCCGCAACTCAAGTGCGAAGCCGGAACCGTGCGGTCTGAGTTCATGGCGGCGAGGCAAGCGGCGGGATCGGCATCCGGGGCGGCGCGGTTTGCCACATCAGGGCGATCTCGGCGGTCGCATCACTCCGCATTCCGCACTCAGCACTCCGCATTCGGTGGTTTCGTCGCGCAAGGCGCGGAGGCCGGCGGCGGTCAGCGGCTGCTTCTTGCCGGGGATGCGCTTCACTTCGTTTGCCTCTTGATGCGGTAGCGGACTGCGTCTTCCTTGACGTGAAAGCCGATCTCGGGCTTCCGCGGCGGTGGCGGCGGCTCCAGCAACGGGCGGAGCTTCTGGAGGATTTCGCGCAGCGTAACGTCTTGGATCAGCAAGGTCTTATCAATCTCAGCCAGCCGTTTCAGAATGGCGGCGTTGGCGGCCAAGTCCTCCCGTAACTTGATGAACGCACGGATGATGTAGACGCTCATGGCCACGGCGCGCAGGCTATTGAGGACGGTCGAAGCCATCAGCGCGCCGTGCTCGGTGAAGGCGTAGGGAGGATACTTACGGTGCTGGCCACGCCCGCCCTTTAAGGTGCCAATTTGGCACCTTAAAGCCGCCGCTTCTTCCGGAGCCAGGCGGAACACGAATTCCGACGGGAACCGATTGGCGTTTCACTTCACAGCGCGGTTGAGCATCTTGGTTTGCACGCCGTAAATGGCAGCCAAGTCGGAATCCAGGATCACCCGCTGGTTTCGGATGAGTCGGATGAGCTGGGCGACATCGCTGGCCAGGACAATCTGTGTTTGAGCGCTCACGCGTTAGTCGGGATCTTCTAGAACCGCATTGGCAGTATGCTGCGGCGGAGTCTTACCGGGGGCAACCAAATTCCGGGAACCCGCTGTTCGCCGTGAAGCCCCGCTAGCACCACACCTGCACCGCTTGTGTCGTAGGAATCAGGGCCACGGGATCGGCATGCGGGGCGGGGCGGTTTGCCACATTAGGGTGATCTCCTCCGGGGTGAGGGCGTAGGCTTGGTTGACGAGATCGTTCAGGGTGCGCTCCAATTGCAGGGCTTCGGCGGCCAGGGCGCGGGCGGGGAGGATGGTGCGGGTGTATTCGTCGCGCAAGGCTTGCAGGCCGGCGGCGGTCAGGGGCTGCTTCTTGCCTCGGATGCGCTTTACTTCGGCGACCCAAGTGTCGGAATCGAGGTCGGCCGGGGTAAGAAGCTTGGTGCCGGGCTTCTCGATGTTGTATTCCACCCGCAGCCAGTCGAGCAATGTGTGCTGGGTCTTCTGCTGGTGGGTGGTCAACTCGATCAGGCGGCGAACGCCGACTTCGGCAGCCTCGCGGATGGCAGCGGTCGGTTCGGCGACAGGCAGTTTCTCTACCATGTAGGCCATCGGGGAAAGCGCCTCGTCCTTCAAGTGGGTGAACGTTCTCCAATTGTGCCACCACATAAGCGGCGAGTTGAGCACAGCTAAGAGGAAGAGGTCCGCAGTGGGCAGGAAGTAGGTCTTGTCGTTTCCAAGCAACCCGCAAGTATCAAGAGCGTAGCATGGGTGGTATTGAATAACTTGGTAGCACAACTTCTCTGTCGCGAATATTCCCCAGTAGGCGCAAGCGCGTAGTTCCCACCAATACTTGCCTTGGTCTTGCCGCTTTCGCAGGCGATCCTCTAATGGCTTCAAGTGCCGGTGCAGGCTGGGGTACTGGACCTTGAATTCAGTTTCTGCCCGCTCTCCGAGTTGCGCCCACGACCAAGCTCTATCATTGCTGGATGCCAAGGCAATCATCCACAGATTTGCCCACTCCGGCTTCCAGCGGCCAATGTCACTGCCGCGCAGATACGGCCTGATGACCTCGCTGCAGCCTTCGTGCTCCGAAACCAGCCGCCGCTTGCATTCGTCATCAATCAGGAACGCTTCGTTAAGCCCGGTCTTGATACCGTAGAGCGGAGCAATCCCCGTCAGTTCCTTGAGGGTACGCCGCCCCTCACGAATTCGGGCAAGCAGCGATTCAACGCCCGTCGGCTCAAGCTGCCAGCCTCCTGACCGCAGTTGGGCAAGCTCCAGTTCTGTGCCTTCCTTCTCAATCTGCACACTCAGGTCGTCAATGCGCAGTTGCTCGCGGGGGATGGTGCAGAGGCGGGCGGTTTTGGGCTTGGGCGCTTTGGTCGGCTTCTCGACGAGGAGGATCGAGGGAAACACGTCCACCTCCTCGAAAATCTGCTTGGCGTGGCCGAAGTCCACCACCGAGCGGACCCAGGCCTTTTCGCTAAAGAAGCGGCGGAGCGGCTCGCCGTAGCCGGCCTTCATCCATTTGTTGGTGACGACGTAGCAGAGCAGGCCGCCCGGTTTGAGCAGCCGCACACCCAGCTCGTAGAAATAGACATACAGGTCCGCCATGCCGTGGAAAACTTCGTAGTGGGCCTTCAGCCACGGTTTGTAGGGGCTGAGCAACTCCTGCCGGATGTAAGGCGGGTTGCCGACGACGACATCGAAGCCGCCTTGGGCGAAGACTTCGGGGAAGGCAGCCTGCCAGTCGAAGGCTTTGGGATGGACGGCCGGATCGCCGATGACGCTGTTGCCCTCGCGGATGGTGTGGTCGAGGCTGGTCAATTGCTTGCCGCGGGCGGCGGTCTTGATCCAGAGGCTGAGCTGGCAAATTTGGATGGCCTCGGCGTTGAGGTCCACGCCGTAGAGGTTGTTCTGCAGGATTTGGCGGTCGAGGTCGAAGAGGGTGCGCTGGCCGCGGAGCTCCTCCAGCCGGGCGTTGGACAGCTCATAGGCGGCGTGGAGCTGGTTGAAGGCTTCGATGAGAATCGCGCCGCTGCCGCAGGCCAGGTCGAGAATGCGGATATGCTTGAGCTCCTCCTGCCAGGCCTCCCAGAAGCGGATGAGGGCTTTGCGCTGCGGCTCGTTGAGGGCTGGCAGGTCGTAGGCGTTGGGATCGGCCAGGGCCTTGCGGGCGGTGCCGGCGGCTTCGGCCTCGTGCCGGGCGCGGAGGGCCTCGAAGCGGGCCTTGAGCACACCGCCCAGCGCCTGCTCGACGAGGTAGCGCGTGATGAAGGCGGGCGTATAAACGGCGCCTTCCTGTTTGCGGCGCTTGCCCACGGTGGACTCACGGTCTTTAGGAGCGCCGACATTCTTGTCGGCTTCGGGTGTAACATCACGCTTGGCCGACAAGAATGTCGGCGCTCCAGCTCCCGTCTCCAGGCTGTGGCGTAGCCGCTCCAGGTCGGTGATGGATTGCTCGAAGATGTGGCCGAGGATGTCCACGTCAATGACCGAGCGGACTTCGGTGGTCTCGTCCGCGTCGGCCACTTCACGCGCGGGGCGGTAATCGTAGTCGCCCAATTCCTTGAAATGGGCGCAGACCTCGTCCGACACCTGGAGGGCGTCCAGCGCCGGATCCAGGGCGAACAGGCCGCCGTTGTAGGCCGGGATGTTCAGGCCGGCGTTGCCTTCGTCAATGGCGCGGAACAGGCCGCGGAAGTTGTGCCAAACCGGGTGGGGGTTGTAGGGGTCGCAGTGCGCGAAGGCGTGCTTGAGGGACTCGGCGGGGAGCAGGCCGCGGTCTTCGCAAAAGGCGCAGAACAGGACGCGGTCCAGCAGCTTCTGGGTGCAGCGCAGGATTTCGGGCGCGGGGACCTTCGGGTTCTCGCGACAGAGGCGGGTCAGGACGCGTTGACGGATGTCGGCGTAGCGGGCGTAGAACTGGTTGGTGAGGGTGCGCCCGACGGTTTCGGAGGCGCGGAGCAATTCGTAGAGGTGGCACACGCCATGCGCCGGGACGACGCGCTCGGCGCCCAGGAGGAAGACGAAGCGTTTGAGCAGGGCCTCGTCGGCGGCCAGGCGGACGGTCTCGAAGCGCTCGTAGGCTCGCTGGTGCGCGCCTTTGTAGTAAAGCCGCGTCTCGCGCATCGAGGTGACGATGATCCAGTCGCAGCGCAGGTTGATGGCGTAGCGGTAGGCCTGGTCCACGGCGGACATACGCCGCCCGGCAAACGGGCGCTCCAGGGGATCGCGCGTGCCCTTGCCCTCAAGCACGGCGATGAACTGTTCCCTGGCCGGCTGGAAACGGCCCAGGACGGCATCGGCGAATTCACCGTCCACCTCGACGTGCTTTTGCTGGGACAGGGTGTAGGTGTCAGGCGCCTCGGCCGGGCCGGTGTAGCCGAGCAGCCCGCAGAAGATGTCGCGCAGGAAGTCAGGGAGCAATTCGGTCTCCTTGTGCTGATCGGCGCGGCCCGAACCGATAAAGCCGGCCCAGCGCTGGAGTTTGGGCTGCCAGGCCGCCACTCGCTCCGGCAAATTGAACGCCCGGGCCTGCTGGCGCATCACCTCGGGGTGGAACAGGGGCTTGGACTCGACAGCCATCACTGGAGTTTCTACACGAAACGCAGCCCGGGGTGCAATGCCCGTCTTCCGGGTCAATTTGGGATTGGCTCGGCGCGCGGATCGGGTAAACTTCTTCCCACGGCTCTGGAACGACTGCACCTGTGACGGCGGGCTCACGACGGGCTTGCGGGCGGGCGGAGCTTCCAGCCGGTATGAGAAAGGTTGTCATTCTATGAAAGTCCTCGATACCCCACGCACCGGGCGCCTCGGAGCACAGGTTGCCTATTTGTCGCCGTTTGGAACGTGCTTTCGCACCCTGTCCATCCCGCATGATCCAAAAACCGACGCCCAACTTCGGGCGCGGCAGGCCTTCGCCGCCTCCTCGCGGGGCTGGGGCCTGAAGCTGACCGAACCCCAGCGGGAGCGCTGGTGTGCGGCGGCCCAAACGGTCCCCAGTTGGCCCACGCTTCGCCAGTATTCCCACCTGAGCGGCCAGCAGTTTTGCGTCAAAATCAACAATACTCTGCGGACCGTCGGCCAAGCGCCGGTGACGGAGCCCCCGTCGCCCGTGGTGTTCAGCCCCAATGCGGTGGGCGAACTGACCGTTGACTATGACCAGAACGGCGCGGTGCGGCTGCTGCTGGCGGCCGGCACTGCAGTGGAGGACATCATGCTCTATGGCCAGGCCCCGTGCAGTGCGGGCCGGATGAAACACCGTCGGGTCTGTTACCTGGGCCTGCTGGGGGAGGCAATCAACGGCCAATGCGACATCACCGCTCCGTATATCGCCCGGTTTGGCACCCCCCGGCCCGGGCAGAAGATCTTTATCGTCACCAGCCAGCACAAGAATGGCTGGAAAGGCCCGGACCAGGTGACCAGCGCGATTGTCCCGCCCCCGCCGCCGTCGGGCAGTCCGAAAGGTCGCCAGGAAGCGCAGCCCAAACCCGCGGCCGCCGTCACGAAACCGAAAGCCCAGACCACCCCCGCCCAGAGCTCAATTTCGTCGTCTCGGGCTGTGTACAACGGGAGTCCCACGGGAGCACCCCGGGTGCGCGTTGGGGCGAAGCATGAGCACCCGTGGAGCATCCTTTGTGCATCCGTTGTACATAGCGTCAGGATGGCGCTGGCGAGGCTCGGCGTGCTGGGAATGGCGGGGGTTCGCGCATGACGGGAGCCGGCGCCTCTGGCGCATCACTATTCGGGTAACGGCGACCGCCTGCAGGGTTCGCGTGGGGCGCGGTGGGAATCGAGGTCTTCGCGCTAGTGGTGGAGTGACGCGCTCCGCCGGGCGCGGTGTGACAGGCTAAGAAGGACGCGCCAGGACGGGAGCCAGGTATTGGCCGGTGTGGCTGGCCGGGCACTTGGCGACGACTTCCGGCGGGCCCTCGGCGACGATCCGGCCGCCGGCTTCCCCGCCCTCGGGACCGAGGTCGAGGACCCAATCGGCCGTCTTGATCACATCCAGATTGTGCTCGATGACGATCAACGTGTTGCCGGAAGCGCGGAGCTTGAAGAGGACTTCGAGCAGCTTGGCCACATCGTGGAAGTGCAGGCCGGTGGTGGGTTCATCGAGTATGTAGAGCGTGTGGCCGGTTGCCTTGCGGCTCAGCTCGGCGGCCAGCTTGACGCGCTGCGCCTCGCCGCCGCTCAGGGTCGTCGCCGCCTGGCCAAGTCCGATGTAGCCGAGGCCGACTTCCACCAGCGTCAGGAGCGGTTCATAGATCTGCGGCACGGCGCGGAAAAACGTCACGGCCTCATCCACGGTCATATCCAGCACGTCGGCGATGTTCTTACCCTTGTAGTTGATTTCGAGCGTTTCGCGGTTGTAGCGGCGGCCGGTGCAGGCTTCGCAGGTGACGTACACCGGCGGCAGAAAGTGCATTTCAATCTTGATCAGGCCGTCGCCCTGGCATTTCTCGCAGCGGCCGCCTTTGACATTGAAGCTGAAACGCCCGGAGCTGTAACCCCGGATCTTGGCAGCGGGGAGACGGGCAAAGAGGTTGCGGATGTGATTGAACATGCCGGTGTAGGTGGCCGGATTGCTGCGCGGGGTGCGGCCAATCGGCGTTTGGTCAATCACGATCACCTTGTCGAGGTTCTCGAACCCCCTGAGCCCGCGGTGCACGCCGGGGCGCTCCCTGGCCCCGAAGAACTTCCGGAACAGCGCGCGCCGCAGAATATCGTCCACCAGCGTGCTCTTGCCGGAGCCGCTGACGCCGGTGACGCAGGTGAGCGTGCCGAGCGGGATGCGCGCATTGATGTCTTTGAGGTTGTTCTCGCGCGCGCCGAGCACCTCAAGCCAGCCGCGGTCCGGCGAGGGTTTGACGCGGTGGCGCGGGACCGGGATTGAAAGCTCGCCGCGCAAGTACTTCGCGGTGAGCGAATGGGGATGGGCGAGCACTTCGGCAAGGGTGCCCGCGGCCACCAGCTCGCCGCCCCGCACTCCGGCGCCGGGGCCGAGGTCGAGGATGTAATCGGCGTGCCCGATGGTGTCGGCGTCGTGCTCGACAACCAGCACCGAGTTGCCGAGGTCGCGCAAGCCGGCCAGGGTGCGCAGGAGGCGGTCGTTGTCGCGCTGGTGCAAGCCAATGCTCGGCTCGTCGAGGATGTAAAGCACGCCCACGAGCCCGGCGCCGATCTGGGTCGCCAGGCGGATACGCTGCGCCTCGCCGCCGCTCAGCGTGCCGCTCTCGCGATCGAGGGTGAGGTAGCCCAGGCCGACGTTCCTGAGGAATCCCAGCCGCGCCCGGATTTCCTTGATGAGGTCATGCGCGACCTTCTCCTGGAACTCGGTCAGCTTCAGCGTCGCGAAGAACTCGTCGGCCCGCTCGACCGAGAGGGCGCACACGTCCATGATGGACAGCCCAGGCATAGGGACGCGCGTTGATTCCTGGACCGCCTGTTCTCCCTCCCCACGAACCTCGGCATTACGAACGACCCCCTCACCCCTTCCCTCTCCCCCTCCGAGGGGGAGAGGGTGCCCTTTAGGGCGGGTGAGGGGTTCAGGGGGACAAGGCGCGAACCGGTAGTTCGGGAGGTTCTCACCCCGGCCCTCTCCCTGGGGGAGCGGTGGAACTATTGCGCGGTCTTCCCCAAGCCGAGGCGCTGCGGATTCTTCTGGGCGCGGACGGCGTTCCTCCCTCTCCCCGAGGGAGAGGGCTGGGGTGAGGGGGAAGATCGCCTTGAATCGTCCAGCCGCCTCCATATCGCCCAAGGTCACCGCCAATATCTCCGGCTTGAGTCTTCGCCCCCGGCAAGCGTCGCAGAACTGCGGGCTCATGAAGCCCTTGAGCCGGTTGCGGGTGAATTCGCTCTCGCTCTCCTGGTAAAGCCGCTGGAGGTTGGGGATGACCCCTTCAAAAGGCCGCGTCACTTTGCTGATCTTGCCTGCGCGCCAGAAGTTGAATTCGATCTCCGTCTGGCCTGTGCCCCACAGCAGCGCGCGGCGGAAATCCGCCGGCAGGGCCTGGTAAGGCGCGTCCATGCTTTGCTGGTAGTGCTTTGCCACGCCCCGCAGCAGACCTCGGTAGTAAACTACCATCCGCTTGCCGCCTCGCCGCCAGGGCAGAATCGCGCCCTGTTCGAGCGACTTCTCCGGGTCGGGCACCACCAACCCCTCGTCAAACACGAGTTTCTGGCCCAGGCCGTGACAGACCGGGCAGGCGCCGGCTGGGGCGTTGAACGAGAAATGCTTGGGCGTAAGGGGCTCGTAGCTCTTGCCGGTCGCTGGACTGAGATTGCGGTTGGAGTGCAGAGTCTCAATCCAGGCGGAGGGGGCGACTGAGTGCGGAGTGCGGAGTGCGGAGTGCGGAGTGGCCGATTCCGCACTCCGCATTCCACATTCCGCACTGGGGAGCTGGTGTAACGTCAGCAGGACCCCTTCGCCCCATCGCAGCGCGGTCTCCACGGAATCGCTCAGCCGGACGCGGATCTTCTCATCAATGACCAGCCGATCCACTACCGCCTCGATGGTGTGCCGGGCCTTGGGATCGAGCTTGATGCGCACCCCGCTGGCCAGTTCGACCAGCTCGCCGTCCACCCGCGCGCGGACAAAGCCTTCGCGTGCCAGGCGCTCCACCACGTCGCGGAACTCGCCCTTCTGACCGCGGACCACCGGGGCCAGGAGCATCACGCGCGTGCGCGGCGGCAGGGCGAGAATCCTGTCCACAATGTCGCTGGTGGTCTGCCGGACGATGGGCACGCCGGTTTCCGGGCAATAGGGCTGGCCGACATGCGCGTAGAGCAGCCGGAGGTAGTCGTAGATCTCCGTGGTGGTGGCAATGATGGACCGCGGGCTGGAGCCGGAGCTGCGCTGCTCGATGGCGATCGCCGGGGACAGCCCCTCGATGAAGTCCACGTCCGGCTTCTGCATCTGGTCCAGGAACTGGCGGGCGTAGGCGGAGAGGGACTCGACGTACTTGCGCTGGCCCTCGGCATAAATGGTGTCGAAGGCCAGGGAAGACTTGCCCGAGCCGCTCAAGCCGGTGATGACCACCAGCTTGTCGCGCGGGATGCTCAGCGTGAGGTTCTTGAGATTGTGCTCACGCGCCCCGCCGATTCGGATGAATGCTTTGCTCACGGACTGCAATTCGGTCCATTAGACATTACCCCGGGGCCCAAGGCAACTGTCCGCCCAATGGCTCTTCAGGGCGGGCCGGCTCATTGTCAGATTAATGAACCGTGAGCTTTCCCGACGTTCACGCCGGAACATGGGGCAGAACGCGTTCATTGAGCGGACTGATTTTGGCCGCAGTTTTATCAATTGGCGTTTAACGCCGGAGGAGAGTTAACCTAGCGCTCGAATTAAGGCAGCGCAGAGTCATTGCAGCAAGTTGATCTGATATGAACCAGGCAGAGTCTCGTGCGGAAGCCGCGGAGCCCGCCCACCCGCTGCTGCGGGGGTTTTGGAGCTTGATCGCCACCCAGTTCGAGGGTGCCTTCAACGACAACGCCCTCAAGATGCTGGTGACGTTCGTGGGGCTGAATATGGCGCTTTCGCAGGGGTTCCATGACGCGTTGGTGCCGCTGACGGCAGGGTTGTTTTCGCTGCCGTTTCTGCTGTTCTCGATGGCGGGAGGTTACCTGGCGGACCGGTTCAGCAAGCGCACGGTGACGATCGGGGTCAAGTTGCTGGAAATCCTGATCATGCTGTTTGCAACGCTGGGGCTGCTGCTGCGCAGTCTGCCCATGGGGCTGGCGGCGATCTTCCTGATGGGTTTGCACAGCGCCCTCTTCGGGCCATCGAAGTACGGGTTGTTGCCGGAACTGCTGCCGGAGCGGCGGCTCTCGTGGGGCAACGGCGTTTTGGAGCTGGGCACGTTCGTGGCCATCATCTCGGGCATGGCTGCCGGCACGGCGCTTTACAAAGGGTTTGAGGGGCGCCAGGCGTGGTCGGGCACGGTGCTGATTGGCTTGGCGGTTCTGGGCCTGGTGTTCAGCTTCGGCATCTCGCGGGTGCCGGCCGCCAACCCGGAGAAGGTGTTCCGGGCCAACTTCCTGGGCGATCTGTGGCAGCAGATAAAGGTGATGCGCCGGGACAAGGTGCTGTGGCTGGCGTGCCTGGGGAATGTTTACTTCTGGTTCATCGGCCAGTTGCTGCAGCAGGGGATGGTTGATTACGGGATAAACGTGCTGAAGATCGGCGAGGTGCGCACCACTTACCTGCTGGCGGCCCTGGCAATCGGGATTGGGACGGGCAGTTTTGCGGCGGGGCACCTGTCAGGTGGCAAGATCGAATACGGGCTGGTCCCGCTGGGGTCGCTGGGGCTGATGGTGTTTGCCGCGGTGCTCTGGCACCCGGCGCTGAGCTTTGGCCAGATTCTGGGCGCGGTGGCCACGCTGGGGTTCTTTGGCGGGTTCTTCATTGTGCCGATCTCGGCAATCTTGCAGCACCGGCCAGCCAGAAAAGAGAAAGGGGCAATGCTGGCGGCGGCGAATTTGCTGTCGTCGGCGGGGCTGTTTGCGGCGGCGGGCGTGTACTGGGTGACGTCGGTCGGGCTGCATCTCGGGCCGCGCGGCGTGTTTGCCTTGGGGGCGCTGATGACGCTGGCGGCGACGGTGTACGTGGTGTGGCTGCTGCCGGATTGCCTGCTGCGCTTCATGCTGTGGTTGCTGACGCAGACGGTCTATCGAATCCGGGTGGACGGCCGCGCGAACATCCCGAGCAAAGGCGGGGCGCTGTTCGTGAGCAATCACCTTTCGCTGGTGGATGCGCTGTTGCTGCTTGCCTCCACGGACCGGCCTGTCCGGTTCATCATGTACAAGGGCATCTATGAAAAGCGGCTGGTGAAGCCCTTCGCCCGCATCCTGCGTGCCATCCCCATCTCCTCGGAGCTGCGCCCCCGCGAGATGCTCCATTCTCTGAAAACGGCCAGCGAGGCGATCCAGAACGGGGACGTGGTCTGCATTTTTGCGGAGGGCCAGATCACGCGCATCGGGCACCTGCTGCCGTTTCGGCGCGGGTTCGAGCGCATCATGAAGGACGTCGAAGCGCCGATCGTCCCTGTGGCGCTGGATGGCGTGTGGGGCAGCATCTTCAGCTTCGAGCGGGGGCGGTTTCTCTGGAAGCTGCCGCGGCGGATTCCGTATCGGGTGACGGTGAACTTCGGCCAGCCGCTGCCGCATACGGCCACGCCTTTCGAAGTGCGGGAGCGCGTGCAGGAACTCATGGTAGAGGCGTGGGAGAACCGCAAGGCGCACATGAAACCGCTGCATCGCTCGTTGGTGCGGACGGCGCGGCGGGACCCTTTCCGGTTTGCGATGGCCGACGCGCAATCCCGCAAGGTGAGTTTTGGCTCGGCGCTGGTGCGGACCATCTTTCTGGCGCGGCGGCTTCGGAAGGTGTGGGCAGGACAGCCGATGGTGGGGCTGCTGCTGCCGCCGTCGGTGCCGGGCGCGCTGGCCAATTTTGCGGCGTTGCTGATGGGCAAGGTGCCGGTGAACCTGAACTACACCGTGTCCGAAGAAGCGCTGGCATCCTGCGTTCGCCAGTGCGGGATCAGGACGGTGCTGACCTCGCGCGCCTTCCTGGAGAAGGTGAAGCTCAAGGTGCCGGGACAGGCGCTGCTGCTGGAGGAACTGGCGGCCAACCCGGGCCGGGGCGAAAAGCTCTGCGCCCTGCTCGCCGCCTGGCTGCAGCCTGTGGGCTGGATCGAGCGCTCTCTGGGCCGGAAGAAGAAAGCGGCGCTGGACGACCTGGCGACGGTGATCTTCTCCAGCGGCAGCACCGGCGAACCGAAGGGCGTGATGCTGAGCCACTACAACGTCGGCTCGAATATTGAGCAGCTCGAACAGGTCTTTGGCCTGAACCCGACGGATGGCTTTGTGGGCGTGCTTCCCTTCTTCCACTCGTTCGGCTTCACGGGCACGCTGTGGCTGCCGGCGACGCTGGGGGTGCGCGTGGTTTACCATCCCAACCCGCTCGATGCGAAGGCCATCGGCCCGATGGTCAGGGAACATGCGCTGACGTTCCTGCTGGCCACGCCGACGTTCCTGCAGCTTTACATGCGCAGTTGCGCAGCGGGGGATTTCGGCAGCTTGCGCGTGGTAATGACCGGGGCGGAGAAACTGCCCGAGCGGCTGGCCGGGGCGTTCGAGGACCAATTCGGCATCCGCCCGCTCGAAGGCTACGGCTGCACGGAATGCGCGCCGGTGGCGGCGGTCAACACGCACGACTTCCGCTCGGCCGGCTTCCGGCAGATCGGCGCCAAACGCGGCAAGATTGGCCACCCGCTGCCCGGCATGAGCGTCCGCATCGTGGATGCGGATACCCGCGCCCCGCTGCCATTGGGCCAGGCCGGCCTGATGCTGGTGCGCGGCCCCAATGTGATGCAGGGCTACCTGGGCCGGCCGGACAAGACAGCCGAGGCGCTGCAGGACGGCTGGTATGTCACCGGGGACATTGCCGCGATTGACGAGGACGGGTTTCTTCAAATCACGGACCGCCTGAGCCGCTTCAGCAAGATCGGCGGCGAGATGGTGCCGCACATCCGGGTCGAGGAGAAGCTGCACGAACTGGCGGGCGCAACCGAGCAGACCTTCGTGGTAGTGGGCGTGCCGGATGAGAGGAAGGGCGAGCGGCTGATCGTGCTGCACAAGCTGGGGGAGGAGCAGTTGCGGCCCTGCCTCGAAAAGCTGGCGCAGTGCGACCTGCCGAACCTCTGGAAACCGCGGGCCGACCAGTTCTTCCGCCTCGACGCGCTGCCCTACCTGGGCACCGGCAAGCTCGACCTGCGCAAAGCGCGCGAACTGGCCGCTACAGCGTCAAATACTCCGGCCTGATCTGGTTCGGATCGCAGTGCAGGATGGCCACGCTGCGATCGAGGCCGAAGCGCGGTTTGCCGGCGTAGCCCGGGTTGAAGAAGAGCGATCCGCCGATGTTCTGGCAGAAAGGCTTGTGCGTGTGGCCAAACACCACGACGTCCGGGCGCTCGCGAGCGAGGCTGGCGCGCAGGGAATCGGCGGGGGACTGCGGTCTGACAATGTGCCGCAGGAGGAACTTGCGGCCCGCCAGAACGACGAGAGCCATTTCCTGGTAGCCAAAACCCGGATCATCGCTGTTGCCGCTCACAGCGGTCACGGGTGCGATCTGCTCCAGTTCCAGAAGGATGAGAGGCATGCCGATGTCGCCGCCGTGGAGAATATGGTCCACGCCCGCAAAGAGCTGCGGGATGCGGCGGTCAAGGTGGTTGTGCGTATCCGAAAGGACGCCGATCTTCATGCTGCGTGGGCCCGATGATGCGTGTTGCGCTCGGCAACGGCGCGGGGCAGTTCCAGAAACCGCGCCGCGCACTACTCTCCTCAAGTCTTCGCTTCCTCCGGTGCCGCTTCCCCGTCCGGTTCCTCGGCGGGTGCCGGCTCCCCTTCCGGCGCGGGTTCGGGCGCTTCAGTGAGCTTAAGGGCGCCGGCGAAAAGCGCGGTGAACAGGCCGCCGCTGAGCAGCGTGTTGCGGAAGAACTCGATGGTGGTCGGGTAACCGCTCGTCCCTTTGGTCAGCGCGATGATCCAGCCGGACAGGTCCTTGGTGTATGCAGGATTGGACAGCCAGGAAGCGGTGTTGGTAATGAGGTAGAAGAGGATCGCTCCAAGCATCCCGCCTGCCAGCAGCCCGAGGAACCGCGAACGCTGGTTGAACCTCGTGCCGAGCAGGATAATCAGCGCGAACGCGACATAGTTGACCAACTGCATCGGACTGACGGAGCGGTAATAGAAACTGAGGGCGATATCCGTGGCGACCAGCGTGCCGAGCGGCAGCCACCACTTGACGTGGCGCGGGAAGAAGGCGCCGGCGCAAAAGGCCAGGCCGTAGAACGCGCTGAAGTTGGGCGGGAACAAGCCCGGCCAGCGCGACAACGCCGCGACGAGCATGAAGACATAAGGCAGGCACTTATGCCACTTTCCGTTCACATCGCCCAGCATAGGACCTGGCGCAGGGATGACCAGCCGGCATCTGGCGCCTACCGGCGCCTCTGCCGTTTGACCGGTAGCTTGACCTTCGGGGGGCGGCCCCGCCTGCCCTTCTGCCAGGGCCGGCTGCCCGACCGCTTCTGTTGCCGCACCCGGTCGGCGAGATGGCAGCAGTCACACAAAACGGCGTAGTGGGTGCGCTTGTCGCCACAGCGAGCGCATCGCTTGAGGGCGATCTGTTTCTGTTGCCAGCGGTACTGGCGCGAGGTTTCTTTCTTCATCTGTATCCAATTTCGCAGAGGCTGGCGGTTCCGTCAAGTGTGGAATGGAAAAAAAAAGAGCCAGACCTTTCGCAACCGGCATGCTGCGCGGGGGCTAGACATCGCAGATCTGCACGGATTGTTTGAGGGAAGCCAGCGGGTCGGGCCGGCGGGGAACAAACTCCTGCCCCACGAAACCCTTGTAGCCCGTGGCCACGATGGCCCTCATGACCGACGGGTAGTTGATCTCCTGCGTGTCATCAATCTCGTTTCGGCCGGGGACGCCACCCGTATGGTAGTGTGCGATGTACTGATGGTTCTCGCGGATGGTGTCTATGACATCTCCTTCCATGATCTGCATGTGGAAGATGTCGTAAAGCAGCTTTAGACGTTCGGAGCCGACGCGCCGGCAGAGCTCAACTCCCCATGCGGTGTGGTCGGCCATGTAATCCTTGTGGCTGCGCTTGCTGTTGAGCAGCTCGACGCAGACGGTGACCTTGTGTTTCTCGGCAATCGGCATTAGCCGCTTCAGCCCCGTGACGCAGTTCTCCAGCCCTTGCTCGTCGCTCATCCTGTTGCGGTTGCCGGAGAAGGTAATGATGTTGAGGAAGCCGGCCTCGGCGACCTTGGGGATTGATTTCTCGAACTTGGCCAGCAGGTCGTCATGGTGTTCGAGCCGGTTCCAGCCGTAGGGGATGCTGTCCGGGCCGTTGCACATGGCGCACGTGAGACCGGCCTTCTTCACCGCCGGCCACTGAGCCTCGCCGAGCAACTCGACTGATTCGAGCCCCAGCCTATAGCACGCGCGGCAGAAGTCCTCGAAGCTCATCGGGGCCGGTTTGTCTTTGCCGGGATTAAAAAGGCTCCCATAGCACCAGGCGGAGACGGAGTGCCGGATGTTGCCTTTGAGCGCCGGCGGACGGGCTTCCTCCGCAGCAATTTGCCCGGGGGACAGGCTGGCGATGGCCGTCAGAGCGGCCGTGCCTTCCGTCATTTTGCGCAAGGCTGAGCGACGCGAAAGGTTCCTATGCATAGGTCAGACCTTACGCTGCATGGGGGGCAGAGGCGAGGAAATTATTGGCTTGCCCGCGCGCCACGCTCACGGGCAAAGCTGCACCTTGAGACTGAGTTTCTGTCCCGGCTCGATCGGCACGGTGAAGCCAACGACGCTCACCCCCGGATTCGGCTTGTCGTAGTCTCGCGGTGGTGGATTGGCCGGCCAGGATTCAATGGTTGCGCGGGCGGGGGAAAGAACCTCGAATCGGAGGCGCTTCCCGTCCTTCTCCAGCCAGGCCCGGTTGGCCCCGTCGGTTTTCAGGGTGGCCGGGGTGACCATCCCCCAACGCACCCTGGCGGGTTTATCGCCACCGGTGAGTTGATCTTCGATCACCACCCGGCGGTCCGGTTGCAACGCAAAGCGGCGGGTGGCACTGGCAACCTGCCCGGCATAAGTCGCGCTCAGATCCACCACTGCGTGCGCGTTCTTCGGATCAGCCGAGAAAGATGATATCGGTGCCGCGCTGGCCACGACCTGCTCCGAGTCATCTATGAGCAGCGTGCTGTGGGCGCGATTGTGGTAGCGAAAGATGGTCCAGCGCTCGGAGCCCTGTCGGAAATCCCAGAGCTTGACGCCTCTTTGTTCCAATGCGTTGTAGTCCTGCGCGCCAAGGTCGAGAGACCAGCGCACGCCTTTGGCGTCCAGCACAAACGAGCCGATATCCATGTGCGCGTGGCTGGCCGATGGCGTTCCGGCCTTAATGGCCAGGAACACCGCGTTGCGGTCTGTCCAGGAGCTGCGGAATACCGCCAGCGGGTTCTGTCCTTGCCCCAGCCAGTTGAGGCTGGCCGGCTCCTTCGGCTTCAGCCCTGCTTTGGCCCACACCAGGACCAGCGGGAAATAACGGTCGCCCTGCCGCCGGCCTTTGCTGCGCCGGATGGAAGCCAGCTCCTGCTCCAGCAGCTCGCTCTCAAACCACAACAAGTCCGGCCGCTCCGTGCGCGCCGCAAACCACACCATCGCCGGCGAAAAGCCGGTGCCAGTGCCGCAGTCGCTGAAGTTAAACGTCCGCCGGGTTGGACTCATGATGTTGAGCATGAACTCGCCCGACTTGAGGAAGCCCGGGCTGCGGCTGAGGTCAAAATCCGTGCCGAACACGGATTCGAGCATCGAAATGAGCATGACGTTGAAGCTTGTGCCGTAGTTCCAATAGCTTGGGCCTTCAGGGTAAGTCCCGTCCGGGTTGTACACCTTCATGGCATAAGGCAGGCCAACAAGCGCGCGTCGGACGACCTCAGCCGCCCGGTCTGGATTGTCTTCAAGCAGCGCCAGGGCGCCGGCAACCATTCCGGCATGACAAACCTGGTTCCAGTTATTCCGCCCATGCTCCCAGCCGGGCTTGTTCCTGGCTCCTACGTACGGGCCCAGCCCCTTCTGTTCAATCGCCTCACGGCTTGCCTGCCGCAATTCGGGAGGCAGTTGGTCGAATAACCAATCGTAGCCCACTGCAATTGCCAGCGTCATTTCCGCCGTGTCCAGGAAATGCGAGGGATTCCAATCCGGCATTGAAGCCATGGCCTTCATTTCCGCCATTGCGCGCGTCGCATAGCGTTTGTCGCCGGTCAGGCGGAAGGCAAAACCCAGGTGCATCATGCGACTTAGCGCCTCCCGCGAGCGTCCGAGCAACCGCCGTCCATCCTTGCGGTAAACCACGGTGGGTTCAGTCAGCATTGCATCCGCAGTGATCCGCACCGCCTCCCAAATCGCTCCTATTTGTCTGTCGGACGCAATTCTCTCCCGCACGCCCGCCTCATCCTTGGCGGTCCAAAAAAGCCGCGGATGGGATGGAAGCGGCGTTGCCTTTTGCAGGATGTCCTGATTGGAAGGCGGTTCGGCACCCGGACTGACAGCAGCCGAGACCAGCAGCGCGCAAAAAGCGATGAGGCGGTATGCGTTGATCATCAATATGCCTGGGCCCGGTTTCATGTTCATGCGGATCAGCCCACTATGATTCGAACTCGGCGCTCAAACCAGCAATAACTGGCGGACTCTGCTCGCAACCATGCGTGCGCATGAAGGAGGAGATTCCTGCCCTGCTGACCCACAGTCCGCCTGGCGGACAGGAACGTCTGTGCCTCATGCATGCGATGCGCAGTCCCGTTTTCGGCCCATTTCGGGCTTGCCTTTCCGGCGTCCAATCGGAACACTCGCCCGCCTGTATGGAACCTACTGTTCAGCAACTGCCGGTCTCACACAAACTTTGGGCTTGGTTTGAGGCAAACAAGAAGCCAGCCATTGTGGGGACTGTGGTCGTATTGGTCGCAGCCCTCATCATTGCCTTTGTTCTTTACCGGCGCAACGCCACCGAAGTCGCCGCGAGCGAAGCGCTGTCGAAGGTGCCTATGTCGCAGGTGAGCGCGGGCGGCAGCAGCGGCATCACCGCCGATGCGTATTTGAAGGTAGCCTCAACCTACCCGAAAAGCTCCGCCGCCGCGCGAGCCGTATTGCAGGCAGGGGGCATCCTGTTCGCAGAGGGCAAGTATCCCGAGGCCAAGGCGCAGTTCGAGCGATTCCGCCGCGAGTATGCGAGCAGCCCGTTCCTCGGGCAGGCCCTGTTGGGGATTGCCTCTTGCCTGAATGCCCAGGGCCAGACCAACGAGGCTATGACGGCCTACAAGGAGCTAATTGACCGCCGCCCGGGCGACAGCACCCTGTCGCAGGCCCGATTCGCGCTGGCCCGCTTGCACGAGGCGCAAAACGAGCCGGAGAAGGCGCGCAACCTTTACGAGGAAGTCGAACGCACCGATGCCTATGGCTCGCTGGGCGACGAAGCCCGCATGCGGTTGGAGGACCTGAAACGGAATTACCCGGCACTCTTCGCGCCGGCGGCTCCGTTGCCGACGAACGCCGCACCGATCAAAGTCGGAACGCCCAAATGAACCTGTCCATCATTGGAACGGGCTACGTTGGACTGGTCACCGGCACCTGTTTTGCCGAAGTCGGCCACCGGGTTGTGTGCGTTGACAGCGATGCCTCCAAGGTGGCGACGCTGCAGGCTGGCGGCATTCCCATTTACGAGCCGGGCCTGGAGGAATTGGTAGCGCGGAACCGGGCAGCCGGGCGCCTCCTATTCACGACCAGCATCGCGGAAGGCGTGGAGAAGTCCGACGTGGTGTTCATCGCTGTTCCCACGCCGCCGTTGCCGGATGGCTCGGTGGACATGAGCTTCCTCGAAAAGGTCGCCCGGGAGATTGCTGCCGCGATGACCAGCTACAAGATCGTCGTGGACAAGAGCACCGTGCCCGTCAAGACCGGCGACAAGGTCGCCGAAACCATCAAACGCTACAGCAAAGCGAAGGTGGACTTCGACGTGGTCAGCAACCCCGAGTTCCTGCGCGAGGGGTTTGCGGTCGAAGACCTGATGCGGCCCGACCGCATCGTGATCGGGGTCCGGTCGCAACGGCCTGTGGCTGCGCTCAAGCAGATCTATGCGCCGTTCGACGCCCCCATCATCATCACGGACATCAACTCGGCGGAGTTGATCAAGCACGCCTCCAACTCCTTTCTTGCCCTCAAGATCTCCTACATTAATGCCCTGTCGGTTCTGTGCGAAGCGACCGGCGCCAACATCCAGGAAGTGGCCAATGGCATGGGTATGGACCAGCGCATTGGCCGGCGCTTCCTGCAAGCCTCCCTGGGTTTCGGCGGGAGCTGCTTCCCGAAGGACCTCAGCGCCTTCATCAAGATCGCCGAGCAGGTCGGCTACGATTTCCGCCTCTTGAAGGAAGTCCAGCAGATCAATGCTGATCAGATGGACCGGTTCGTGAAGAAGATCGTGGACACCCTCTGGGTGCTCAAGGACAAGACCATCGGCGTTCTGGGGCTGGCCTTCAAGCAAAACACGGATGACATCCGCATGTCGCCCGCCATCGAGCTTTGCCACCGCCTGCAAAAGGAGGGCGCGATCCTGCGCGTCCACGATCCCAAGGCCATGGAAAAGGCCAAGACCGTGCTCAAGGACGTCACTTTCGTCGAGGACATGAACGCGGTGGCCGAGGGCTGCGATGCTCTCATCCTCGCCACCGAGTGGGACGAGTTCAAGAAGCTCGACCTGGAGCGGGTTCGCAAGTCCCTCACCCACCCCATCCTGTTCGATGGCCGCAACCTGTTCGACCTCGCGGAAATGGAAAGTCTTGGCTTTATCTACAAGAGCATCGGGCGGTAAGCCCCGCCGCACGAGCCGGGAAAGGGCAAATGCGAAGTGCGAAACTCCAGCAGTGACCGGCGCCACGCCAACAGGCGAACGGGCTCACCCGCCCCCCGCTGCCTCCCCTGCCCTCCTGGTCGACGTCGCCGCCGCCCTGGTTTTTCGCGAAGGCAAGCTGCTCATCACCCAGCGCCAAGCTGACGCGCACCTGGGCGGGCTATGGGAGTTTCCCGGCGGCAAGTGCGAGCCCGGGGAGAGCTTCGAGGTGTGCCTGAGACGCGAACTACGCGAGGAGTTGGGCATCGAGGTCGCCGTGGACGAGCTGGTCGAAAGCCTGACGCACGCCTACCCGGACAAGACCGTGCACCTGAAGTTTTATCGCTGCCGCTGGCTGCAACATGAGCCGCAGCCGCTGGGCTGTGCGGCGTTTGCCTGGGTCGGGCCACGCGAACTGAGCCATTACGCCTTTCCCGCCGCCGATGCCCGGCTGCTGGGGAAGCTACAGGGGGAAGCCGGGTTCTGGCCGGCAAAGTAGGCCTTCGGGGGAGCAACCCCAAATCCCCTGTCCACGACCAGTCCCGCCGCCCTTTCCCCTCCCGCCCCGCTTCCTACGCTTTCCCGTAGAATTGCTCGACCACCTGGCGGAAGTTGTTCTCGGCCACGTTGACGATGCCCATCTCGCGACGGGCGTTCTCCTCCGAGTCGCTGGCATGAGCGGCATTAACCATGATAGTCTGCCCGAACTCGCGGCGAATTGAGCCGGGCGGCGCCTTCGATGGGTCGGTCGGGCCGAGCACGTCGCGAATCTTGGCCACCGCCCCGACGCCCTCGTAAACCAGCGCGATGCACTTCTCCGATCCGGGCTTCTCCTCTTCGCCTGGCGGACATTCCGACGGCGATCGCCCGGACATAAACCGCACGATGTTGTCGAACTGGTTGTCGCCGAAAGACGGCCCCAGTATCCTGCCAAGCTGCTCCTGCTGTTCGGGAGCAATCTTATAGCCGAACTCTTTCTCGATCGCCGCGGCTGCCTTGGCCGCCACGACACCCTTGAGCTTGGTGCGCAGAGTCTCCCGCACCGGCCCGTAAAACTGCAAGGCTTGGGCCACGCTCATCCGGTGAACCTTGACGCCCACGATATACAGACCGGTGCGGGAGAAGAAATCTATCATGTTGCCCGGCCGGCCGGTCGCAAACCGGAAATTCTCCGGCTTGATCAGCACCAGGGTCTGCTGCGGCTTCTCCCCCGGCTGGTAGGCAATGACATCCCGCACAACCCCGCCGTCGGCATCCGAGTAATGCGCCCAGAGCTTGAGCTTCTTTTCCGCCTCGGCCGCAGTGGGGGCTGCCAGCACCGCCGGCTCGAAGTAACGCAACTGGTCGTGCTCGTCCGTGATCAGGTCCCCATACGTGTCGCGGATGGTCTCCCCCACACGGCGATCCGAGCTGACATTGCCGACTACCGACCGGGTCTTGGTCACCGCGTCCTCCCCTTGAAAGAGCAACATCATGACGCGCCGCCGCCGGCCGGATTTTGCGTCGGGCGAGAAGTTGCGGAGGATATAGTCGTAGATAAGCTCCTGGATGCGCCGGTCCTGGGGGTCTTCCGCTGAAATGGTCTCCTGGGCATATTCCTTCACCAACTCCGCACTTGGCGCGAACATGCGCGCCGCAACCAGCTCACACCCGGTGCGGGTAATCAGACGGGTCAGAATGCCGCCCGTGCGCGATTTGTGGAGCGAATACGGTGTTATGATGACGTAAGCAAGTTGCTGGGGCATAGAATATTACTCATTACCAGGTGGATTGGCTGGCGGCGGTGGGATCGGAGCCGGCGCGGGCGCGGCAGGCGTGGCCTTGCCGCCCAGGATCTTAAACATCACGGTGCCGCAGGTCGGGCACTTGCCTTTAATGGCCTTGCGCCCATTCTTCATCGTTTCCTCGACGGCATTGGCGATTTCTTTCTTCGCTTTGCATTTGACGCAGTATCCTTCAGGCATAAACGTTTGCTGCTGCGACGCTTCATGCGCCCCGGCAGTTATTCCCAATACCTTAAAGGCTGCTCACCCCCACCGTCAACCCGTAAAGGCAGAATAGAAATGACGAGATTAGGAGTCGAGACGCGGCTGAAAACGGCAAAACCGGCGCTTTCCCGAGTAAATGGAACGGTTCAGGCGCTTGGAATCGGGCATTTCGACCATGAATGTCCTCTCGTAGAGCTCGGAAAGGCGCTGCAATCCGACTCGGAGCACCCTCAAGACAGATCACAAGGTAACTCCGGCCCCTTCATTCTTGGCCTTCAGGAGCCCAACACCCAGCTCCTATCCAGAACTCAACTCAATCAAATTCAAGCTCTTACGCGAAGTCTATGTTGGGGTGGCAAACCGTGCCTGGCAATTCGGTCTGAAACCCGCGATCACCATGTCCGATAGGCCACCGCCCTCGGATTGGGCGATTCTGGGGACGAAGCACGATTAGGCAGCGGATTGGCTGCCCCATCCTGACCCGGCTGGGTCGAACCGGGGATGGTAGCCGACCCGGGGGCCTCGGCTTCCCCCGTGCAGAGCCAGAAAGTAGCTCCCTCATGGCTTCCACATGGCTCCCACATGGCTTAATAGATTTTCAATTAAGCCTGTTGGGAGCCAGGTGCTACGGGAACAGCTCGAGGTGCAAGCCCTGCCGGGCGGTGGGCTGAAAGCCCCGCCCAGCCTGTTCCGGCGAAGCCAACAGGGGCTGGGTATCGCTTCCGGCCGAGTTTGGCAACCCAGGGCGACCGATGGCCAGCCTGGAAACCGCCCGCAACCCACACCAACTGCTCAGAAGCGAGCCGGGGTCACGGAAGGGGCAGGTCCCGGAGCGTGGTCTTGAGAATCTTGCCGGTCGCGTTGCGGGGCAAGGCTGGCAGGATTACGACTTTCCGCGGGACCTTGTAGTTGGCCAGTTTCCGGCGCATGAACTGCAGCAATGCCCTTTCCTCCAGTGCCACGCCGTCGTTCGCCGCGAGAAAAGCCACCGGCTGCTCGCCCTTGCGCGGATCAGGCTTGCCGATGACCGCCGCCTCTTTGACGCCTGGAAACTGGTAGAGCACTTCCTCAATCTCGCGCGGATAGACATTGATCCCGTTGACCAGCAGCATGTCTTTCTTCCGGTCGGTGATGTAGTAATAGCCTTCCTCGTCTCGGTAGCCGATGTCGCCGGTCAAGAGCCAGCCGTTGCGCATGACCTTGGCCGTCTCCTCGGGCAGCCGCCAGTAGCCCATCATCACGTTGCCGCCGCGCACACAGAGCTCGCCAATTTGCCTCGCCCCCAACTGGCGCCCGGCGTCGTCCTGGATGCTGACTTCGACATTTGGGAGGGGCGGGCCGATAGATCCGGCTTTGCGAGTGCCGTCGAGGGGATTCTTGGTCACTACGGGGCTGGCTTCGCTGAGGCCGTAGCCCTCGATGAGCGGGATGTGGAACCTGGCCTCGAACTCTTCGAGCACCCGCACTGGCAGCGGCGCTGCGCCGCTCACGCAGAGCCGCAACGGGAGAGGGACCGGGATCGGCGCGTTGACCATACTGCGGTAGAACTGGGGAATGGCCGGCAGCACGGTCGCCTGCCGCTGCAGAATCTCCTGCAACACGTTCCGCACCGGGTGGAGCGACTTGACCAGCACCATCGAGCCGCCCACCAGCAACGGTAACAGAAGCCCCACTGTAAGCATGTAGCTGTGGAATAGCGGCAGCAGCACCGCAAACCGGTCCCCTTCGACCGTCTTAAGCACGATACGGCAGCTCTCGACATTATGGAGCAGGTTCCCGTGCGACAGCATTGCCCCTTTAGACCGGCCGGTCGTGCCCGATGTGTAGATGATCACCGCCAGGTCGGACTCCGCAGGCTCGGGAAAGGCCTGAGCCTGGGAAACGGCTGCGGATGATGCTCCAGCCAGAGCAGGCGCGCTTTGTTCCCCTGAAAACGACTCGAAGCTCTGGAGTTGCTCAACCCGAAGGAGCTTCAGGTGTGGCCTAACCGCTTCCAGCGCCCGGTGATGCGTCCCCAGTTCGGCATTCGTGATGAGCACGTCAATCCCTGCGTCGCCCAGAATGTGGTTCACCTCGTCGGCCTTGAGGAAGTTGTTAATCGGCACCGCGACCGCGCCCGCGCGCAAGATGCCAAACAGCGATGTTACGAACTCCGGGCAGTTCTTGAGCCACAGCCCAACCCGGTCCCCGGGTCGCACCCCAAACTGCTGCCTGAGCTGTTCAGCGACAAAGAGCGATTGGCGCCACAGTTGGGCATACGAATACTCGCAATCGCCCCAGAGCAAGGCGATCTTGGACGATTGCGTCTCGACTGACCTGGCAAGTGCGCCAGCTAGGTTCATGTGTGGGGCTTAAGCTACTGCTACGACTCATCCCAAGGCAAGGCGCGCTTGCACTTCCCCGCCGAAGCCGAAAACCTCGCTTCGGAGCCTGAACCTAATCCAACATAACCCGGCGCCGGGCGTCCTTCTTGGCGGCGTGGTGGGACTTGTCGGCAAGAAGCCGCTCCTTGGCGCGGCGGCTGCGGCGCCGTTTTTGGCGGCGGATCTTCTCGATGCGGGCCCGCTCCGCCTCCCCCCGGCCAGTCCGCCGTCGCTCAATCTTGTCAAGCAGCAGCCGTCGCGCCAGAAAGCGGTTGAGCCCCTGCTGACGGGTGATCTGACACTTGACCTGCAGACCCGTTGGACGATGCAGCAAGACGACGCAGGTGGCCGTCTTGTTGACGTTCTGGCCACCGTGCCCGCCCGACCGGACGAAGGTCTCTTCAATGTCCGCCTCGCGCACACCCAGCACTGCCATCCGCTGGCCGAGTTGGGCTTCTTTGTCGGAACCGACGCGAATCGTGTTCATGCGGGGAGGATAGAATGCGGCTGCGGGAATGGCAATGAACGGAGGGAGGCAGTGTGAGGCGGGCGGTAAAAGCGCACCCGACGCAAGAGCCAGTGAACAATCGTACGGCGCCGACGTAGTGCGGGCCAGGCAAATGGGGTGACACGCTGTGGAACCGCATCCCCGAAGTGCGCCGCTCTTGCGGCGTGGCGTTTCACGCCGAATCGGCATGAAGATTCGGTTCCGGCTTGTGCCCTAATCTTCCGGCAATGGCTGCCCCTTGGTCTCCGGGGCCCAAATCAGCGCGATGATGCCGACCAGGTAAATCGAGGACATGATCACGGCAACCGTGCGGAAGGGCATGAGGGTGCTTAGCCAGCCAAGCATGAACGGGAACGGTGCGGCCAGGTAGCGGACGGTGTTATAGCAGAAACCGACGCCGGTGCCGCGCAGGCGGGTGGGGAAGATTTCGGGGAAGTAGATCGAGTAGCCCGCAAAGCAGGACAACGTTGCAAAGCCCATCAGTGGCAGCATCCAGAGCACGTCCGTCGCCGTCTTCAGCGCATAAAACACATAAGAAACGGTGCAAAGGCAAAGGACAAAGGCCGCGAGGAAAGCCGCCCTTCGGCTGAAATAGGACGCCACAAAGGTAAAGGCGAACATCCCCAGCAGCGCGCCGACGTCCTGCAACAGCGTGCCGCGGCTTATGGTCTTGTCAACCGTCCGCTGCAACTCGCCTACGGCACTGGGAAACAGATGTTCCACCAGTTGCCGGTTGAGCGAAATGACATTCTGCCGCTCCCCGTTCTGCTGCACGCGTTGGATCAGGTTCCGGGTGCGCTTCTTCAACTCAACCGATTGAAAGGCCGCTTCGTCATGCAGGGTATCTTCCTGAATGAGGCGGTTGAGGTCAGCTACCAGCGCCTGCACGGTCGCGGACGGCACTTCCTTCCCGCTCTCGATGGCTTCGACCTGCCGAGCCACCTCCGGTGACAGCTTAGCTTTCAGGTGGGTGATGGCCGGATTGGCGGGCGATTTCAAGGCCGCGCAAAGCTCCTCCGGCTTGAGAACCTCTTCGATCTGCAAGGGCCTGTTCTTGAATGCTGTGGTGATCAGCTCCGGCGAGAAGAAGGCAATCCCCCACAACCCAACCATGCCCGCGACGCCCAGGCAAATGCCAATCAAGGTGCTCTTGCGCCAACGCGGATGCCGAAATAAGTCAGCAAACGAACCAACTCGTTTAGACGCAGCCCCGCCAGCGGCTTCCGCCTTGGCCTTGATCCAGACCTGTGGCTCTTTCAGCAGCAGGACCATCGGTATCGCCAGCAGTGCGGGAAACACGCTGACAAAGGACAACACCTGCCAACCACTGTAGTGGCCCCAGAAGCTCTCGATGCCAGGCGTGATCTTGAGGCTAAGCCCGGACGCGATCATGTTGCCGAACGCCGACAGCGCCTGCATCGAGCCAAGCGCCACCGTGCGGAAGTGTTTTGGCACGCTTTCCGCCACCAGAGTCGTGGCCGCGCCGAACATGCCGCCCACCCCCAACCCAAACAGCAACCGATAGATCAGGAACTCGATGCCCGTCCGCGAGAAACCGGAGAGCCCGGAGAAGATCGTATAAGCGAGCAGGGTGGTGACCATGGCCTTCACCCGGCCATAACGGTCGCTCATCATCCCGAACAGAATGCCGCCGGTGGCCCAGCCGACCATCATCAGCAGCGTGGCAATCCCTCCCCAGTATTTCACCTGCCCGTCCGAAGCCGCCGCCCCGAGCAACTCTCTCAACGCCGGCTCACGCGACAGTACGAAGATTCGCTGGCCCATGCAGTCGAACAGCCACCCGCAGGAGGCAAAAAAGACCACCAGCCAGTGATACCAAGTGACAGATTCGGCAGAGGCCTCCAGTGGGGCTGTGGAGAGAACCGGTCGTGGTTGGGCCGGGTTCCCGGCGTCGGATGATGGTCGCATCGCAATCTATACTGCAAAAGCACGGCCAAGCATGTCAAGGGTGTGCGTGACTTGCCGCCTGTTTCGCGCAAGCGGTGATTAGTCGTTGGCCGTGAACCCCGTCCCCAAGTGAGGTGCGGAGGGATGATGTTGCGCCGCGCCCCCCTCATCCTGCCGGGCGTTGGGCTGGCCGCTTGTCAAAGGAGCGGGTCGTGGGTAATGTCTGGTCATGCTAACCCTGCGGCATGTGTTCGCTCTGCTCCTGGCGGCTGGCCTGGCCTCCGCGATGGCGGACACCATCCAGTTGAAGGAGAACGCGAGCATTACCGGCAAGTTGCTCGCAGAGAAGTCAGACCAGATCGTCGTAGATGTCGGCTATACGGTGTTGGTGATCCCGCGCAATCGAGTCGCCAAGATCCTCACAAGCGACGCTCCGCCATCCGCAACCAAGTCGCGGCGTGGGACCAAGCCTGGCGTTGGGAGCGTCAACGTGGAGACCACCGAAGCCAGGCCCGGCTTCTACTTCGCCTCCGGCAAGCCGGCCGCCAGCCGCACGGTGCTGGAACTGGTTAGTCAGCTTGGCGCTGCGGTCGTGCAGATCCGGACGCCCAGCGGGCTCGGCTCTGGTTTCTTCATCAACGAGGAGGGTTTCCTCATCAGCAATTTCCATGTCATCGAGGGCGAGAGCCAGATCTCCGTCGAGGTCTATCACCAGCGGAGCGGACAACTCGACCGGAAGACCTACAAGCAGGTGCGGATCGTCGCGCTCAACAAGTTCGCCGATTTGGCGTTGCTGAAGGTGGAGGAGAAGGACGCGCCCCGGTTTCCCTTTGTCGCGCTGGGCAGCGCCGACGCGCTGTCGGTGGGCGAACGCGTCTTTGCCATCGGCAGTCCGCTGGGGTTGGAGCGCACGGTCACGGAGGGCATCCTGAGCACTAAGACCCGCGAGGTGGGCGGGCTGCTGTATTTGCAGACCTCGGCGCAGATCAACCCCGGCAACAGCGGCGGCCCGCTGTTCAACCTGAGCGGAGAAGTCATCGGCGTCATTAACATGAAAGTTACCTCCGGCGAGGGGCTCGGCTTTGCCATTCCGGTCGAGTCTGTCAAGCATTTCCTCGACCATCGCGATGCTTTTGCCTATGCCAATGACAATCCCAGCAACCCCTACCGCTATCTCGAACCGCCAGGCCGTCTGCGACAAAGCCCGGTGGAAGAGTAAGCCCTGATCTTCTGGCGCACGTGTTTCGTGGTTTCACTGACCGGTTGAGACTCGGCCTGTTGGTCGTTGGGTTGTGTGTGCCCGTCCTCGCCGCCGGGGCCGCGGTCCCTGGCCCGGAACAGTTGCTGCCGGACGACACGCTGCTCGTGCTCACGGCCCCCGACTTCCCCAAACTGCGTCAAATCTCCCAAAGCTCGCCGAAGGGCCAACTCTGGAACGATCCGGTCATGAAGCCGCTGCGGGATAAGTTTGTCTCCCGCTGGCAGGAGGAAGTCGTCAAGCCTTTGGAGCGGGAGCTCAACTTGAGCCTGGACACCTACAGCAGCCTGCTGCAAGGCCAACTGACCTTTGCCGTAATGAGGAATATGTCGCAGGGCGGGGAGAACCAACCTCTCGGCTACCTGCTCTTGCTCGACACACGGGACAGAGCCGGCCTGCTCAAGACGAACCTCGCCAACCTCCGCAAGCAATGGGTCGCGGCGGGCAAGACCATCAAGACGGAGTCCATTCGCAACCTGGAGTTTTCCGTCCTTGCTGTCACAACCAACGACGTGCCGAAGACGCTCGCCAAATGGCTCTGGCGCGCGCCGGTGTTCCCCCCGGTCATTACTTATCCCGAGCTCAAACAGGGCCCAGTCAACCCGGCACGCAAGGAAGACATGCTGCTCGACATGCTCGTGGTTCTGCTGACCGCGAGCCCGGATCTGGTCGTTGGCCAGGTTGATTCACTGCTGGTAGCGGGCAACTCGGTCAGGAGCGTGGAGAGAGTCGTCACCCGTCTCACTGGCGGCTCGGCCCCGATCCTGGGCGATTTGGCCGTGTATCAAGCGAGCCACCAGGCTCATTTCCGCACAGCCCCTTTCTATGGCTGGGTCAATGTCAAGGCGTTCGCAGATTCCCTCAGCCGCAAACCGTCCGAACCCGTCCCCACCGAGCCGCCTGATCCGCTCGAACCTCTCAAGCCGGACAAAGTCCTCAGTGCCTCCGGACTGGCCGATTGCAGGACCCTGGCCTTCAACTTCCAGGACTCCAACGAGGGCTGCCTGCTGCATTTCTTCCTTGCCGTGCCGGACGCCGCTCGCCGCGGCCTGCTCCAGGCCCTGGGCGGCGCACCGAAGGACGCCAGCCCGCCGCCCTTCGTTCCAGCCGACGCCGCGCAGTTCCTCCGCTGGCGCTTGGACATCCCCAGGGCCTGGGCGACTCTCGAAAAAATGCTCAATGACCTTTCCCCGCAGGCCGGCAGCGCGATCAACTTGATCCTCGACACCGCCAACGCTCGCGCCAAACAGGACGAGCCCGGCTTCGACCTCAAACAGGCTTTGCTTGCCAGTCTCGGCGACGACATCATCAGCTACGAGCGGGCGGCTCGCGCCGGCACCCCGACAGCACAACAAACCGCGCCCTCGCTCCTCTTGCTCGGCTCGCCGAACCCTGATCTGCTGGCGCTCGCCCTCAAGCGCCTCTTTGTGATTTTCCCCCAGGGTGACACGCTTGCCGAACGGGAGTTCCTGGGCCGGAAGGTGTTCTCGGTCCCGGCGCCTCCTTTGCCGTTCTCTACCGCCGGAGCCCCCCGTCCGACACCAGCGCGCACGCTCAACTGGGCTGCGAGTGCCGGCTACGTCGTAATGTCCACCGACACTGCCCTGCTTGAGGAGCACCTAAGAAGCGGCCAAAGCCAGGTCAAAGCGCTCCGGGACAAACCCGGCCTGCTTGAGGCCGCGCAGAATGTCGGCGGCATGGGCACGGGCCTTTTCAGGTACGAAAATCAGGCGGATACCATGCGCGCTGCCTTCGATGCGGCGAAGAATAACCCAGGAGCCTCAACCAACGGCATTGGTCCCAGCCTGTTCCCTGCCCTGCCGGGCACAACCGGGCCGGAAAGCAATCTCGGCATCTGGATGGACTTTTCGCTTCTCCCCGCCTTCGACGGCGTCACGCGATACCTCCACTCCAGCCTTTATGCGGTCGGCGCAAATGTTGATGGCCTGACCCTGAAGGTGTTTAACCCCATGCCCCCTGCCCTCCGCAGCAACTCCATTCCCAAGCCGGGGAGCTGATCGCTGACCGCTACTGGCAAGACGAGACAACTCTCCTGATGGCAGTGCTTACCAGTGCTTACACTAGTGCCCAGCGGCCGAAAGCCAGTACCCTGTGGCCCGCCGTGCTCCGTTCCGATTCCCAGCCGAGTCTCACCCGGCGGGCTCAGCCGAAGCCTCTACGGCTTCGCGTAATTACGCCCGCCTTCCGGAACTTCGGTTGAGGTCGCAGACGTAACGTTAGTTGGCGTTGTGAGCAGTGGAAAGTAGGGAGGGCCAACCGTCGGTCCTCTAGCGAAGGGCCCCGGCTGGCCCGGCGGGGTGGTCGGAGTAGTGGTAAGCGGCGGCGTAACGACCGGCGTCACCGGGGGGGTAACAACAGGGGGCACCGCGGGCGTAGTGGCTGCAATCGTGGGGGGAGGAGCAGGAGTCGGAGCGGTGGGTTGCGGTGATACTGTTACCGGAGCAGACTGGCCCTCGTTCTGAGCAACCCACGCGGCCTCGGCTAACGCCCCGCCCACAGAAGCTACCCCTCCATTGTACCCTGCCAGCACTTTCTCGAGTGACGGACGCAGAGCCGGCTGGGCTACCCCAACCGCCCGCACAATCTCCGTGTTCGCTCCCGGCACGACTTGCGAGACCGCCACAGCAACATTCGGGTAGTAGGCGGGCACCACCTGGCACACCGCCGTCACAATCGCGCCAGCCTGGGATGGAGCAGCGGCTGCTGCGGCCTTCGCAATCCCACTGGCCTGTTTTGGCTGTTCGGTTGCCGCCGCCGCCGCCGCTGTTGGCGCCATATCCGGCACAGCCCGCGCAATGGCCCCGACGATGGAGGTGGCGGCTGCGGGATTAATCCCCACCGCGCCCTTGACCACATCAACGGTCGTAGCCTTTCGGTCCTTGGGCTTGGCCTGCAGGACCAGATCCGCCGCCTTTACAGGAAGTTCCGCCGATGGAACCGCGGCCAGAACCATCTTATAGGGGTTGGCCTTGGGCGCCTCCTTCCCGAAGGCGGAGCAAACAACTGGAAGGGCAGCGCAAATTATGATGCTGGTAATACGTTTCATACAACTATCCCGACCGGCCCGTCTCAGGCTGGGCGTGACTTTAACTTCAGTATTATTACCAAACCTAGGCGAAGTCGTCAACCTAATTATTTGGTTTTTCGCGGGCCAATTGTCCGCCGGCTTCCACCCGGTGATGGCGGACGGGGGCACCCCGGCCAGGCTAAGACCTTGCCCGTTTCCGGGGGGGACGCGGGCCGAGGCTGTCTTTGATCCGTTTGATATGCCCGCGGCCCATGCCCTTAACCTCGCACCCCAACTCGAGGTAACGGCGGATCTTGTCGTCGTCAAGCACGCAGAAACAGTCCACGACGGCAAAGGGCCTGCCGGCGCTCCTAAACACCTGATCCGGGTCGAGTTTCAAGTACTGGTCGTGTCGAACCGCCAGCACAAGGGCGTCAATCCCTTTCATGGCCGCCCAGAGATCTTTCTCCATGCGCAGATTCTTGAGCGGGGCCTGCCGATGGAAAAAGCGGGCCCAGCTATAATCGGGACGCGGGTAGGTATCTTGCGCCTCAAACTCCCACCAATGGTCCAGGTAGGGATCATGCACTTTAACATCGGCACCCATTTCGGAGAGTTTGCGCACGATGATCTCCGAGCCGCTGTAGCGGGTATCCCCCACATCCTCACGGTAGGCGGCGCCCAGCAGCAGCACTTCCGCGGCGGCGATCGGTTTGCCCATATTTCGCAAGGCGTCGCGCACCAGTTGGGGCGCGTGCAGTGAGCGGGTGTCGTTTATATCAATGGCCAGGGGCGTGATCTTGAAGATGTCATCCTCGAAACCGAAGATGTGGCGGTAGGCCCAGACCCCCAGCCCGCCGTCTTTGGGCAGGCAGTAGCCCCCGATGCCCGGCCCCGGAAAGATGATGTTGGAGTGGGTCGGGCGGACCTTTACGGCTTCGATCACCTTCTTCAAATCCACGCCGTTGCGCTCGGCGAAGATTGACCATTCATCGAGGAACGCGAGAATGGTGGCGCGGTAGCTGTTCTCGATGATCTTGGCCGTCTCCGATTCAATTGGGCGGTCTAGCACAGTCAGCGGGTACTTGTCGGTGTGCAGCACCTCGTTGAGGAACCGGGTGACGCGTTTGCGGGCGGTGGGGTTGACGCCGCTGCACACGCGCCAGAAATCACGGATCGAAGCGACATAGTTCTTGCCGGGCATGACGCGCTCGTAGCTGTGCGCCAGCAACGGCTCGGAACGGATGCCTCGCTTCTTGAAGACCTTCTTCATGATCGGGTAGGCAATCTGCTCGGTGGTGCCGGGGGCGACGGTAGTCTCGATCAACACCAGTGCGGCAGGCGGAATGTTCTCCGCGATCGTCGCAATCGAGGCTTCCAGCGCCGCCATCTCAGCAGCCCCGGTGCGGACGTTGCCCAGAGATTCCTTGAGGTAATCGCACTGGACATCCACCACGACCACGTCAGCCAGTTTCAGCGCCTCCTCGGTGTAGGTGGCCACCAACGTCTGCTTCTCATTAACGCAGCGGCGGATGAGTTGCTCCACCTCCGGGTCCTCCGCCTTGACCGGCGAAACGCCCCGGTTGAGCAATCGAATCTTCCAGAAGCTGCGCGTGCTCGGGCGCTGCACGCCGATGACACACTTCGTCGAACGGCCTTTCTTGTCGGTGGCGTCGGCCACCACGGCAGCCATCACCGCGCCGACAAATCCCAGGCCGACCACCACCACAATTTCCCTGCCAGCCTTGCGGTGTTTGGCCGCCAGCTCCTTTAAACGGGCAAACTCGGCAGAGTACTCCTCCTGGGTGGGCAGCGGACACTTCTCCCCTGAGGGGCTGATTGATACTTGGCTTGTTTTCATATTTGACGGTTCCATACTACGATCCGTTCGCGCCAATCAGTGTCAGAAGGCCCGGGCCATTACAAGCCGCTAATCGCCGAAGCTGATGCCCAGCGCGCGGGCAGCCTGAACCATATCGCCCCTGGGTGGAACGACCCGCAGACGGCCAATCGCCTCTGCAATCGGGACGGCAACCGTGTCGGGCGGGTGCAGCGCGACCATGTACCCGAACTTTTCCTCCGCGATGAGCTGCACGGCCCGGGCGCCAAATCGCGTGCAAATCAACCGGTCAAACGAGGTCGGCGCTCCGCCGCGCTGCAAATGGCCCAGGACACACACGCGCGTTTCCTTGCCGGTGCGCTTGTTTATTTCCGAGGCCACCACGGCACCGATGCCCCCCAGCCGGGCTTCGCGCCTGGCCTCGGCCTCACCCGAGGTCACAAAGTCCGCGCCTTGTTCACGCGCGCCCTCGGCGACAACGACCAGTGTGAAACTCTTGCCCTCGCGCTCGCGCTCAGCAACCTTCGCGCACACGCTCTCCAGGCGAAAGGGAATCTCCGGAATGAGAATCACATCGCCGCCCCCCGAAATGCCGGCGGTGACCGCGATCCAGCCGGCGTAACGGCCCATGACCTCAAGGACCATCACGCGGTCATGGCTCTGCGCGGTTGTGCGCAGCCGGTCCAGCGCGTCGGTGGCGCAGGCCACCGCCGAGTCAAAGCCGAAGGTGAGCGTCGTGGCTTCGAGATCATTGTCTATGGTCTTGGGCACGCCGACAATCGGAACGCCATGTTCAAAGAGCTGCTGCGCCGTCGTCAGCGAACCGTCGCCGCCCACGACCACCAGCGCGCGCAAGCCGAGCTCCTCAATGTTCGCCTTGGCCTGATCCAGGATGTCGCGCGGGATGCGGTTGGTTTCGCCGTGCCCGGTCTTGGCCGCAAACCGGCCTTTGTTTGAGGTGCCCAGCACCGTGCCGCCCACAAAGAGCAGCGCGTCCATCTCCTTGTAATCAAGCTGCCGATAGCGCACTGGTTCCAATAGCCCCTCAAAGCCGTCGAGAAACCCAATGGTGTCCCAGTCGCGCTTGGTAGCGCATTTCACAACCGCCCGGATGACCGTGTTGAGCCCCGGACAATCGCCGCCGCCAGTCAAAATGCCAATTCGTTCCCGCATGACCGAAGACTAAAGGCAGCGGGCTTGAGGCTAAAGCCCAAAGTGGGGCCAGCGTGCAAGGCTCCTTCATCTGCGGTGACTGAGAGACTGCGGACACTTGAGTGCTCAACCCTCATAGAGGTAGTCGGCTGCGCCAGTCCCGCCTCGGAGGTTTCCGACCTTGTGGCGTGGCTCTCTGGCCGTCCCGGGGCCGTCCACCAGTTCGCCGGGCTCAAGCCGGCCCCAGGCCCCCTTGGGCACGCATGCGTCCGGCTGCGCTTGCCTCCCATCCAATTCGCGTGTAATGGATGTCCCATGCGTCCTATCAATCGCCGCACGTTTCTGCATCAAGGCTTGGGCACAGCCGCCGCTATCGTCGCATCGCCACACGCGTTTGGCGGCGCCGCCTCACCCGCCCGCTTCATCCCCGAGCCCTGCGCCCCAAGCGCATGGCGCAAGCACGGGGTGGTTCTTGAACCCACGGAGGACTGGGAAGGCGGGCACATCCAGAACTTCACTTGCCCGGCGGAGCCGCTCGGCGGCGACCGCTGGCGGTTCTGGTACTCGGCCTGCGGCAAGAATTACCTGGTTGCTTACGCCGAGGGCGCTGCGGGCGGCCCATTCAAGAAGTTCCCCGCGCGCTGCACGCCCGGAGATGCCGCAGACGGTCCGTTCACCATCGGCCATCTGCCCGACAGGTGGAACCCGGTTCAAGTGGTGCACATCCTCCTTCGGAACGGCCGTCACCGGATCTATTTCTGGGTCCATGGACCGGGCATCGTCCGTTACCTCGCTGCCGAGAGCGATGACGGCAAACGCTACACCGTCATTGACCCGCTGCGGCCCGTTCTCTACCACCCATCAGACCGGGCCGCCCACGGCGTCGCCTCGCTCGATGGACTGATGATTCACAAGAACCCGAGCCCGAACCGCCCGGCGGAAGAGCCGTTGGCTGTGCCGCGATTGATCTCGAATGATGCAACCAACATCTACCAGCTTCCCGATGGCACATTCGAGATGTACAGCGTGGCGCTGCTGTCGGTGCCCAGGAGCGACCCCGCTTACATGGCCCATGACAATGCCCCAGGCCTGCTGCGGGTGATTGACCGCTATACCTCCGCCGACGGCCTGCATTTCGAGGACCGCAAGCGCGTCATCCAGCGGGACAACCTTGACTCGGTGGATCAGCAGTTCTACTACCTTGCCGCCACTCACACGCCCAAGGGCCAGGTCGGCATGCTGGGCCACTACCGTTGCCAGGCACAGACGATGGACCTGGAATGGTGTTTCTCCCCGGACGGCTCGACGTGGCACCGTCCGCGGCGCTCGGCCTGGCTGGCGCGCGGCGACGAAAAGCAGCCCGACTCTTATGGGATCTACGGCTCGAGCTTTCTCGTTCAGCGTGATCGCCAGTGGCACCTGTTTTACACCGGCGTGAACAGCGCGCACAACAACAAGCACTCCCATGGTCCGCCGCGCACGGTCATCATGCACGCAACCACCCGCTCGATCTGGGCTTGAGAAGAATCGTGCCCCGCCGGCTCATGTCGCGGCCGGCCAACTGCCCGCCACAATGTCGCCCCCCCGGGTGATCTGCCAAAGGCCTCAGAAGTGGCTCTTGATCTTGTCCAGGATCAGCCGTGACACCGTTTCGTCCCCGAAGGTGCCGACGCGGATCCGTATATCCGTGGTCTTGGCCGACACCTTCTCCAACTTGACCACAATACGCTTATCGGCAGCGGTTCGGGCGGTCAGTTCAGCTTGCAGCGCATCCTTGGCCTTGTTGGTGATGGGGAACTCAAGGTCTTTCATCGCGGCCTGCGATGCGCTCCACGCCCGATCCAGGGACACGGCTTCGGAGCCCTTCAGTTCGCCGCTGACGTAGGCATAGGTGCCCACCCCCGCGGCAGCGGCCGCACCCCCTACCAACACGGCAGTACATCCTGCCGTTAGCACCATCAACACTGCTGCCATAGACATTGCCAGCCAGTTTGTCCTTGTAGTCCTCATGCCCAACATTCGTTCAGGAGCGCCTCCCGGTCAACCCGAAGCTGCTTCCCGGTCACGCACGATTCTGCGCCGCTTGCCCCCGCCCGCCCCCCTCTCCTCCCCGTCCCAATACCGTAGTACCTCGGAACTGTTGACAAAGAAGAGTTGCCG
>DAOPPX010000011.1:0-62580 GCA_035358715.1 Verrucomicrobiota bacterium | reverse complement strand
TTCTGTCCTAATCGCTTTGCCATACAAGGTGACAATCTATTTCAGGACCGGACCTTTGGCGCTCTTCCTTCGTTGCTCCTCCCGACCTCCAGCAGCTGCGCGTTCTGTGGGCGCAGCGTCGTGAGTTCGCCCGTGAGGCTACCCGCTGCACCAACCGCATCCAGAACATTGTCCTGCGCTTCGGCCACACTTACGCCGCACGCGACCCTATCCGCTCTCACATCGGCCGCGCTATTACCGAGTCCCTCCTCCTTGGCTCCCCTCTCAATTGCCCCGGCGTCTGTCCGGGCGGCCTCCCGCCCGAGGTCGCCCGGGTGGTTGAGGGTCTCTTGTCCAAGTTCGATTCCGCCAGGGAGGCCGCTCATCGTTCTCTTGTCGTCGCTCGCAACTTCATTCGCGCCCGAGACTGGCCCACCGGCACATCCCCCATCCCCGGCACAAAGCTCCTCCAGCTCCTCCTCTCAGTTCCCGCAGTCGGAGAGGTTACAGCCATCACGTGGCTTGCGGAAGTCGGCGACCCCCGCCGCTTTGAGCACGCCAAGCAAGTCTCCGCTTTCTCTGGCTGCGACCCCTCCCTAAAGACCAGTGCAGGCAAAGTTACCAGCTTTACCCGCCGCGCTGGCAACATTCGCTTGCATGGCGCTCTGGCCGCCGCCGCTCAGGTTCTCATCGCTTCGCCCTCCAATCCCTTCGGCCAGTACGGGCGTTCAATCGCTGGCCGTCACAAGAAAGGCGGTTACAAGAAAGCCATCGGCGCCCTTGCTCGCCGCCTCGCCATTGGTCTCTGGCATGTCCATTCCAAAGCCGAGCCCTTTTCCTTCGCTGGCTACAGGTTCCACGAGCAGCCCCCCGTTCCCTCACTCTCCATCACGGCAGCGCTTGGCTCCCCCGTCGCTCGCCGTCTCGCTCCTCACGGCTTCCACAAGATGCCCGACCTCGTTGACGCATATCGCGCTGGCAAACTGGCTCAGATTTCGGGCATAGGCGGCACCACTCTCGACCTGATTCGCGAGTGGCTCGCCGCAAATGCTCGCCAACAACCGAAACAGAAAGACAAGCACCATGGCAAAAGCAACACCCCAAACCACCCACGAAGTTCCGACCGTCGGTCACCTGCCGGACCCGGGCCTGTGCCCTCCCGGTCTCTGGTGCTTCGGGACCGTCGTTTCGCGCCGTAGAAAGTCCATCGTCAATGACAAGACAGGCAAAACCCGTTGGGTCACCACCCTCGACGTGCAGTGCGGCCCCGACCGTGTTTCGGCTGACCGTTGGACGGCGCGGCCCGTTCCCGACGTCCCCGAACTCGGCGCGAACATCGCCCTGGCCATCCGCACCCGCACCTTCTTCGGCAAAGGCGGTCTCCGCACCGTCCTTGAGTGGGGGCCTGTTGAGTCCGACGACGGCTCTTTCTAGCCTCCCATGCTCCGCGCAACACTAACGCAAGTCGCCGACCGCACCCCCCGTGCTAAGAAGGCGATTGCCGTCATTGACATTTCCACCGCCCCCGACTTTGGCAGCGTGGGCGGTGCCCCCTCCCTTCTGTACTGCATCAGAGTCTACGGAGAGATTGACAAAGGCGAGTTCAAGACCACCTGTGCCAAAGTCTCGCGGCCCCTTCCAGTTCTTTCCCCCATGACCGCACTCGCCTTCGCTCTCCGTTCCACCCTCTCCAGACACCCCTTCCCCACGGGGTAGCCTCAATTGGTATATGGACAGCCGCTTCCCAGCGTCTTATCCTTTCCGTGCATGAGAATCCGCCTCATAGCAGCCGTGGCCTGTAGCTGTGTTACAGGCTCGACGACCTATCCTTCGGGCGTAGGTGGCCGGACGCTTAACCCCCGTCCGGCCATCCTCTGGCCGTCAGGTGGCCGTTACGTGGCCGTCACGTGGCCGTCTAGTGGCGCTTCCTCGTAGCTCCCCACCCTAACCTATGGCAAAGAAACTATTCCCGACCGACATCACCGGCGCAGTTGGTGACATCGTTTACCAGCGCAGCCGACAGGGCACCTCGCTTCGTCAGCGTGTCCAGCCCCTGAACCCTCAGACGAACCGCCAGATGGGCGCTCGCCAGTTGCTCGCCTCTCTCGCTGCCGGTTGGCGCGGCCTCACCGCTGCCAAACGCGCCGCTTGGGACAGCTTCGCCGCTGGCCTGACTGGCAACCTCACCGGCTTCAACGCCTTCGTGAGCCTCAACGCCGTCCGCGCCAACTCCGCTCTCGCGCAGTACGATGTGCCGCCTCCCAAGGCGACCTTCGGCGTCATGGACACCCCGGTGATCACCTGCGAGGTCAAGGCCGGTGTCCTCACCCTCGGCATCGAGGGCGTGACCAGCACCCTTGCTCCCGACGGTTACGAGCTCTGGGCCACTGCCCCCAACTCGCAGGGTATCGCTCGCGACGAGTCGGGCCTGCGCCTCCTCACCTACGCCGCCACTGCGGCGTGGGACGACAGCCTCGACGCCAGCATGCCCTACACCGCCCGCTTCGGTGTCCCCGCCGTTGGCGATGGCATTGACCTCAAGATCGTCCCGGTCAAAAGCGGTCAGAAGGGCATCGGTCTCCAGTTCCGCCCCATCGTGGCGGCTGGTGCCTGATCGCAAAACCGCACCGGCCTGCCGTCCTCTTCCCTTTGGTGGACGGCAGGCCCTCTTCAACCGTGCCCGATGTCCTCACGCAACACCCGCACATGGCACCTTGTTCCCAACCTCTGGCCCGACCATCTGCAAAGCGTGTTCGTCAGACTGGCCCTCGGCACGGTGACCCCAGTCCCCTGTACTTTCGACCTCCAAACCCTGACCTTCATTCCCCTATGCTCCAACGACGTTCCAAACCCTTGTCCCGTTCCGTGGTATTTCATCGCGGAGTGGTCTGCCGTCCTCAAGAACGATGCGGCAGCGGCGCTGCCCCCCGCCACCCCGCAGCCGTCGTCATTCTCGGCGCTCTCCTCGTATCACTTCTCGCCTTTGCTTTCATCTCCTGTTCCACGACACGCGAGGGGATAGAGAAAGAACAGCAAATCTCGAATACCGCTTCCAACATCGTCCAGACCGTTGCCCCTGCCGCTCTAGCTCTCCCTCCCCCATACAGCTACCTTGCCGAGGGCATCTTTGCGGTCATTGGCTCCGGTCTGGCCGCTTGGAACCTCAGTCAGGCAAGGCGGCTCAAAGACCTCGAAGCCGTTACCTCCTGCACCAACTACAGTCCGAAGGAGCCTGCCTGTGCTGGCCCCCCTCCCCAGGCCGAGTCAGTTCCCGTAGTCTCGAGGCCTGTTCTGCCTTAGCTGGTTGTCGGTCGCCTCACTTCCCCCCCCGCCCGAGTCAGTTGTGTCGGCTAGGTCAGCGGTCAGCCCCCCTTTTGCCCTAGGGCTGCCCTCCTCTGCCCGTCGCCGCCACAAGAGGTTACGAGCCCTGCCTCTGGGTTGGTAGTTTGCCCCCTAGCTACCTCAGGTTTCCCACCCAAAAACCCCGGAACTGACAGGGATTTCAGGCCTTATGTCCGCTCGTCCTGTGCCATCCGGTGCAGTTAGAGTCGTTCCCCGGCAGCCCCCCTTTCCCCGCTGCCGAGGAACTCCGCAGAGTGGAGCGTGTCTGCACCGGATGTCAGGCGGACTCGCGGGGCCTGCTGACCGGCCGCACACCCTTCGAGGCCGGGAACATGGTCCAGCTCCTGGCCACCGTGCTCGAACAGCGCGCGCCCTCGCCCAGGAACTTCCGGCGGGAACTTCCGGCGGGCCTGGCCAGGGTGGTGCTGCGCTGCCTCGAAAAACAGCCGGGCGAGCGGTTCAAGACCTACGCCGACCTGGCCCGGGCGCTGGCTCCCTATGGTTCGACCGCGCCGACACCCGCGACGCTGGGGCTGCGTTTGCTGGCGGGGGTGGTGGACATGACGCTGCTCGGCCTGGCGGCGGGCGCGGTCAACCTCCTGGTGTTTGGAGGGCTGATGGCATTTATGGAGCAGAGCCTGCAGCTTTCGCCGATGATGCTGGCCTGCCTGCTCGGATGGGTCTGTGGGGTGACACTTTATTATGCGTTATTGGAGGGGCGATGGGGCGCCACAGCAGGCAAGGCCCTTTGCCGCCTGCGTGTCGTCGGGCCAGACCAGAACCCGCCCGGCTTCGCGCGCGCCCTGTTGCGTGCGCTGATTTACATCCTGCCGCCATTCGCGCCGTATTGGCTGGCGTTTGGCATGAATCCAAAAGCGTACATGACGGCGTCCCAGTGGACGCAGACATTCCTGGGGCTTTCCATCTATGTGGTCATGGCATTGCTGTTCGTCACCGCGCGCCGGCGCAACGGCTTTGCTGCCATCCAGGACCTGCTGACGGGCACCCGGGTGGTCTCCCGGAGCGCCCTCGCGTCCCGGCCCGTGTTGCTGGCTCCCGAAGCGCCGCCGCCGGCCGTCGAGTCGGCCATAACAGTTGGCCCCTATCATGTGCTGCAGGCGATGGAAGAGTCTGCTGGTGCGAAGTGGTTTCTGGGCTACGATGTGAAGCTCTTGCGCAAGGTCTGGATCCGGGTGGTGGCTCCGGGCACAGAGCCGGTGCCAGCCCCGTTGCGCAACCTGGGCCGGGTGGGTCGCTTGCGTTGGCTCACCGGAAAGCGGTCACCCGGGGAGAACTGGGACGCCTTCGAGGCCCTCCATGCCCGGCCATTGCTCGAATTGGTTGGGCAGCCCCAGGCGTGGCGCGAGGTGCGCTATTGGCTGCATGACCTGGCCACCGAGATCAGCGCCGCGGAAAAGGACGGCACCGTGCCCGAACTGGCTCTGGACCGCATCTGGATCACTGCCGAAGGACGCGCCAAGCTGCTGGACTTTCCCGCACCCGGCCTGACTGGGGATGCCGGATTCCGAAGTCCGACGGCTTATTCAAGTGCAAGTTCGGCATCTCGGACCGCCCCGAGCTTTCTGGCTGAAGTGGCCGCGGCGGCATTGGAAGGAACCGGGGCGCCAGGCACGAAGGCTGCGGGCGACGGGGCGGCGCTGCCATTGCACGCGCGGGCGTTCCTGGCGAACTTGCCGCGGCTGGCTGGCGCCGATGAGGCGGCGGCGGTCCTCAAGCCGCTGTTGAAGCGGGTGGCGGCGGTCTCGCGATGGCGGCGGGCGGCTCTGGTTGGAGGGTGCATGGCCTTTCCATTGCTGGCGTGCGTGGGCGGCGTTTTCGGCCTGACCTTCGTGCAAGAACTTACCCGGAGGAATCCGGGCGCGATGGAGCTGAGCTCCCTGCTGCAAATGCGAGCGTCGGCGCGGTTCTTTGGGAGCAAGAACGTGAAAATGCCTGCCGACCGCCAGCTTGCGGTTTACATCGCCCACCATTACCGCGGCCTGATCACCAACGAGACCGCATGGTCGAGCTGGATGATGATGAGCATGATCAAGGGAGAGGGCCGGAAGTTTGCCGAGCAGAGCGTAGCCGACCATCCTGCGCCCACGGAAGCTGAGATCAAAGAGGCCGACGCGGCGGTTGGCCGGCACGTGCCCAAGCAACAGATCTTTGGAGAAAAACTACCCCCCGCGCTGCCAGTCATGATGCTCGCCGCGTCGCTGCTGTTCTATGTCGGCCTGCCGGCGCTGGTCGCGGCGGTTACCTTCCGCGGCGGGGTGGTTTTGCTGATCGCCGGGGTGGCGTATGTGCGCAAGGACGGCGCGCGCGCCTCCAGGCTGCGCCTGCTCTGGCGCGCAATCGTGGCATGGGGTCCGGTGGTTCTTTTATTCGTCGTGGCGGTTCTCGCGGTCGCCGGGAAACTGACCTGGGAACCCTGGCTGGCCATTGCGTTGCTTGGCCTGTTGGCTGCTCTTTCAGTTGCTTTGCCGCAGCGCGGCCTGCAAGACCGCCTTGCCGGCACCTGGCCCGTGCCGCGTTGATCAACCATGAAATGTCCGTGCTTAATCCGGAACGAACCTGTCCAATACGCAAATTGATATGAAGAACACCGTCACCTTGCTGTTCGCGGCCACGACCATCGCCCTGGCGGTGGTCTGCGCCGTGCAGTCGCGCAAGTCCGCCAGTCTGCAATCCCAACTCACCGCCCTGCGGGGCGAGCTGGAGGCCCGGACTCAGGAGGTCGAGGGGATACAGGCAGCCCTACAGCGTTCCGAGCAGCAGCGGCAGGACGCCGCCAGGGAGGCGGACGAGCTGGCCGCGCAACTCCGGGCCCGCCAGCTCGCCGCAACTAATGTCGCCGTGCCGGCCCCTGCCGCCCCCGCGGCGGCGCCCGAGGCCCCAAAGCCGGGCGCGGACCGGGGCGGCTTCGGCAAGATGTTGTCCACGATGATGCAGGATCCGGACACTCGGGAGTTCATCCGCAACCAGCAGCGCATGACGACGGATCAGCTCTACGCTCCGCTGGTCAAACAGATGGAGCTGACGCCCGAAGAGGCGGCCGTGTTCAAGGATCTGCTGGCCGACAACATGATGAAGACCGCGGAGAAGGCTTTCTCGGCGCTCAGCGGCACCGCCGCCACCAACCGCGCCGAGATGCTCAGCAGCCTGGCGGCCGAACAGAAGAGCTTCGACGAGCAGGTGAAGCTCATGCTGGGGGACGCGCGCTACACGCAATACAAGGAATACCAGGAGACCCTTGGCGAACGCACGATGCTCAACCAGTTCAAACAGCAGGCCGGAAGCGATTACAACTTGAGCGACCCGCAGACCGAGGCATTGCTGACCTTCATGAAAGAGGAGAAGAAGAGCGTCGCCGCCGCCACCGGCCTGCCGCTGAATGATGCCGGCCAGGACGCGGCCAGGATGCAGGCGCTGCTGGCGGATGATAAGGCCGGCCAGCTCCTGCAAGCCCAGGAGACGATCAACCAGCGGGTGTATGAACGGGCCCGAACCATCCTCTCGCCCGAGCAGTTGCAGACGTTGGGCAAGTTCCAGGCCAACCAGATGCAGATGACGCGCATGGGCAGGAGCATGGCAAAGAAGATGTTCGCGCCGGCCACACCGGCCGCTCCCGCCGCGACGCCGAGCCCGCCCGCGCAGTAAAAGCGCCCCGGGCGCCCGTCGCAGGATGTCGGCGCCTGGATTGCCTGCCGCGCAGGTGCAATGCGTCAGGCCTGGCAGGCCTTTCGGAAGGAACCGGTTGCCTTGCCTGTTCTCCGATAAATTGTCTCGCTTGCCGGCCCTTGCGGCAGTAAAGGACATTCCATGCGCACGCTGCTGCTTCTGACATCTCCAATCCTCTTCGCCGCCTCCCTCCACCTGCCGGGCGCGGCCCGCGCCGCGAGCCAGGCGCCGGCACCCGCCAATCCGCCCGGCGCGGCGGCCATCGAATACCTCGCGGACCTGCCGGAGTTGGTCTTCCTGGCCAGCCAGGCCTGGGGCGAGCTCGGTGCAAACGTTGCAGCGCATGCGCCGGGCCATGCCGGCAAGCCCCTCCAAATCGCCGGCCAGACCTACTCCCGGGGCCTCGGTCATCACGCCTCCGGTTCCCTTATCATCCTGCTCGAAGGCCAGTATGCCGCCTTCGATGCCGAGGTGGGGCTTCAACCCTGCGGCGACGGCAGCGTCATCTTCCGCGTCTTCGTGGATGGCCGGCAGCGGTTCGACAGCGGCATCTTGCGCGAGACCAACGCCGCCCAACGGGTGCACGTCCAATTGGGCGGCGCGCAGGAGTTGCGACTCGAAGCCGACGATGCCGGCGACGGGATGGCCTGCGACATGGCCAACTGGGCCAACGCGCGCCTGACCCGCGCCAGCACCTCGGCCCGCCAGCAGCCGGAGCCGGCTGTGGATGTGGCCCCCTTCGCGCGGGTGGTGACGTGGGATCCGAACCGTCTGGACGGCGCGCGGGCCAGCCGCATCGAGGAGTTCCGCGCTGAGGACCTCTTTCTCGAATCCGACCTGGCCGCGCGTCCGGACGGCACTTACCGTGTGCCCGTCAGCACGAACGGCCTGGGCTGCATCGGACTCCAGTGGCTCAACCGCCGCGCCCTCAAGGAACTGGCGCTCGAATTCCCGGCGCCTGGAACCGTCCCAGCCACCAACGCCGTCCAGGTGCAGGGCTGGTTCGGCGAATCGGCCTGGCAGGGGGCCTGGAAGCCGCTCGCGGGCGAGTTGCAGGCAGCGGACAATCGTCTGGTCTTTCGGCTGCCGCCCGGAGCCGGTCTGGCCCAGACATACAAAGTCCGCTGGGTTTTCCCGGCCAGTGAGCAGACCGCGGTCCGGCCGCCTTGCGCCTTTACCCGCTCGCGTTGGCAAACGATGCGCCTGCTCGTGCAGGCCGAAAAGCCCGCCCGGGCGAAAGGCGGCACCCTTGCCATTTACAACGGCGAGTTGGTTCCCGAGGGAGGGCGAGCGTCCCCGCGAGCCCAAACTTCTACGGGGATCAGCAGTCAGGGCTCGCGGGGACGCTCGCCCTCCCAAACAGGGCTGGGGGTCCTCCCCCTGGACCTTTCGCGCCCTCTGCACTTAACCATTCGTTCCAGCCGCCCGTCTCCGCTCCATTCCGACCCCACCATCCTCCAGTTCCGCCTGCCCACCGGGGCGTTCGGCGTGGCGGTGGAGGATCTGCTCGCCAACGACTGCGTGTATCTCCCCGACCATGGCATTTTCGTCACGCGCGACCCGGCCCCCATCACACTGGCCGACTACAAACGCAAGGTCGCCGGCCGCAAGACCATCCTCCAGCAAGTGCGCGAACTGCCCGACCAGACGCTCGCGCAGGCGATGGTCCGCACGCATCACGACACCCAGCGCGAAGGCCCCGTCATGCTCTCGCTGGCCTGCGACAACGCCAAGTTCGTCGTCGAGCGCGACGGCACGTTGCGTTTCCAAACCGCTCCGGAGCCGGGCTCAGATTGGTTCGCCACCGCCGGCGAAATCCATCCGCAGTTCGGTCTCGGGCAGACGGCCGCGCCCGAGCGTCGCCTCGACGGGGGCTGGCTGCCCATCCCGGTCATCACCGTGGCCAGCGAGGGCGTGCTTTATTCCGAGCGCGTGTTTGTGGCGCCCTGCGATGAGCCGGGGATCAACCCCGCCCGCCTGAACCGCCGCTCTGTTTGCGTCGCCGAATTCACCATCACCAACACGCTCTCCCAACCGGCCAAAGCATCGCTCCTGCTCAACTGCCTGGCCGCCAGCCGGCCAAAGAAAGCCGCCAGCCTGAGCCCCTGCGCCGACGGCTGGCACGTGGCAGACGACGCCGGCCCGTTCGCGCTGGCCGCCACCGGTGCCGCGCGCGCGCTCGAAGTTTCGGCGCAGGGGGGCGCGCTGAAGCTGGCCGGCACGCTGCCCGCGCACGCGTCCGTTTCCTTTCCCGTGCTGCTGCCGGCCCAGCGCGCCACGCCCGCGGCCCTGCCCGCTCCAGCCCGACTGCGGGCGGATACCGAGGCCTACTGGAAAGCGGTGCTCGGCCCGGCCATGCAGGTCTCGACACCCGACCCCCTGCTCGATAATGTGATTCGCTCTTCCCAGGTTCGTTGTCTCATCGCCGCGCGCAACGAAGCTGACGGCGCGCGCGTCGCGCCCTGGGCGGCTGCGATGAGCTACGGGCCGCTCGAGAGCGAGGGCAACTCTGTCATCCGCGGCATGGACTTCATGGGGCATGGCGAGTTCGCCCGGCGCGCGCTGGACTTCTTCATCCACCGCTACAACACCAACGGCTTCCTCACCACCGGCTACACCACCTTCGGCACCGCCTGGCAGCTCTGGACCCTCGGCGAGCATTACCAGCTACACCGCGACACCAACTGGCTGTCCCGGGTCGCCCCCGAAATCCAGCGCGTCGCCGACTGGATTATCCGGCAGACAGGGAAGACCAGGCACCCCCTCCGCCCGGAATCCGGCCTCATGCCGCCCGGCGTGTTGGCGGATTGGAACAGCTTCGCATACCACTTCGCCCTCAGCGCCTACTACTGCGCCGCCCTTCGCGAAGCCGGCAATGCCGTCGCCGAGCTTCCCGCCGCCCGCGGCAGCAAAAATGGCGAGTCTCTGCTCGAAAGCGCCGCCGCCCTCCGCGCTGACATCCTCCGCGCCTACCACTGGACCCAATCGCAGTCTCCTGCCGTGCCGCTGCGCAACGGCACCTGGATCCCCCATTACCCCTCGCAGGTCCATAGCCCCGGCAAACTCGGCAACTTCTTCCCCGGCCAGGACGCCGGCCGGAGCTGGTGCTACGATGTCGAGCTTGGCGCTCACCAACTCATCCCCGCGGCAGTGCTCGATTCCCGCAGCCGGGAAGCCGAACGAATGCTGGACCACATGGAAGATGTCCACTTCCTGGCCGATGGGTGGTTCGATTACCCGGCCACCATGAACGAGCGAGACTGGTTCAACCTCGGCGGCTTCTCCAAGGTGCAGCCTTACTACACCCGCAATTGCGAGATCTATGCTTTGCGCGATGACGTGAAGCCCTTCCTCCGTTCCTACTTCAACGCCATCGCCTCACTCCTCAACCCCGAGGTCCTGACCTTCTGGGAACATTTCCGCCACTCGGGCGCATGGGACAAGACGCACGAGACCGGCTACTTCCTTCATCAGACCCGCACCATGCTCGTCACCGAGCGCGGCACGGAGCTATGGCTGGCGCCATTCATCACCAGCAACTGGCTCAAGGACGGTCAAACCCTGACCGTCAGCAACGCCCCCACCCGCTTCGGGCCGGTGAGTTACCGCATCGAGTCGCACCTCGCGGCGGGCTGTATCCGGGCGACCATCCAGCCGCCTACACGCCAGGCCCCAGACCGGATTATCCTCCGCCTGCGCAATCCTGACAGCAGCCCAATCCGCTCTGTTCGAGTCAACGGCAAGCGACATTCCGACTTCGACAAGGCCACGGGACTCGTGCGCCTGAAGCCGACCGGCCAAACGCTGGGCCTGGAGGTAAGCTTCCGAAGGTAAGTGAGGATGAGTTTCCCAGCACCGGTGGAGCAAGCGGAAAACGGAACAACCGAAGGCGGAGACATTGCCGGCCCACAAGGCCGGGCTCAGCGAACCGGCCCGGTTGGGTCAGCTCACAAACAGGTACTTCGACGCGAACTCGGGCTGGCTGGTGGCATTGAGGCCCAGCTTGCGCAGGCCCGTGGCATCGCCGGGCGAGGGAATATGCGTGAGGTGGACATCGCAGCCGTTGAGTTCTTTCAGGCGTTCGATGGCCGCCTCCGCCGCGGGGTTCATCAGGGCGCTGATGCTCAGCGCAATGAGGGTTTCCTCCAGGTCCAGGCTGGTCACCTTGCCCTTGAGCACGTTCGTTTTGAAGTGGCTGAGCGACCGGGTCACGTTGGGCGGCAGCAGATGAATGGTCTTTGGAATGCTGGCGAGCAGTTTCACCGCGTTGAGAATCAGGCTCGAGGCGGCGTGCATCAGCGGCGAGTTTGTGCCGGTGACAATTCGTCCGTCCTTCAGCTCGAGGGCGGCGCCGCAGAAGAATCCGGCGTTGCCTTTGCCGATGGCCGGCGCCTGGCGCGCCGCTTCCTGCGCCGGCGCCACGACCCGGCGATCCGTGACGCCCAGCCCCAGGTTTCGCATGATCAATTCCACCCGCTCCACGGAATCGCGCTCCACCAGCCCCATCGCGTATTCGCAGGCGTAACTGAAATAGCGCCGGATGATCTCCTGGCGCGCCGCCGCCCGGCAGGCCGCATCGTCCACGATGCCGAACCCGGCGCGGTTCACTCCCATGTCCGTTGGCGACTTGTAGAACGAGGGCTGGCCGCTGATCCGCTCGATGATCCGCCGCAGCAGCGGGAAAGCCTCGAGGTCGCGGTTGTAGTTGACCGCCGTCTGGTTGTAGGCCTCCAGGTGAAAATGATCAATCAGGTTCACGTCCTTCAGCTCGGCGGTGGCCGCTTCATAGGCGACGTTCACCTCGTGGTTCAACGGCAGGTTCCAGATCGGGAACGTCTCGAACTTCGCGTAGCTGGCACGCCGTCCGCGCCGGTGCTCGTGGTAAAGCTGCGACAGGCAGGTGGCTAGCTTGCCGCTGCCCGGACCGGGCCCGGTGAGCACTACGATCGGCCGCTCCGTCTCGATGCAGGGATTGGCGCCGTAGCCCTCCTCGCTGACGATCATGTCCACGTCCGTGGGGTAGCCCTTGGTTGCGCAATGCGTATAGACGCGGATGTCGCGGCGCTCCAGCTTGTTCTTGAACGCCACCGCCGCGGGCTGATTGTCGAAGCGCGTGATGACCACCGCCCTCACCGCGATGCCCCATTCCCGCACTTCGTCAATGGTCTTGAGCGCGTCTGTGTCGTAGGTGATCCCGAAGTCGGCCCGCATCTTCTTCTTCTCGATGTCCCCGGCGTAGATGCACAGCACGACTTCCGCCCGGTCCTTGAGCCGCTGCAACAGCCGCATCTTCACCTCGGGCTGGAAACCGGGCAGCACCCGCGCCGCATGATAATCCAACAGCAGCTTGCCCCCAAACTCCAGGTACAGTCTTTGATCGGCGCCGTTGATGCGCTCAAGGATCGCGGCGCTTTGCTGTTCGAGATAACGCTCGTTGTCGAATCCGATTGTTGCGGGCATGGGTTGTTGCTTCCGTTAGCTCTTCATCGCCCCCAGCTTACAGGCCGGCCTCCGCGTTGGAAAGCGGCATGTCAGCCGCCGCCGCGAAGTGCATCTCAGTTCCCGGCAATGGCCCAAGATGGGCCTCTCTGAACAATGCCTCAAAATCCCGGCCAATCTCACGGCGTATCCCCTCCTAAACCCCTCGTATACCCCTCTTATACCACTCGTATACCCCTCGTATACCCCTCGTATACCCCTCGTATACCCCTCGTATACCCCTCGTATTTTGAATACGAGGGGTATACGAGGGGTATACGAGGTGTGTAGGAGGGGTTTTGGAGGGGTTTAGACGAGAGTAAGGATAGTCTTAGGTTGGATTGAGGGGCTCAATCCGGCAGGTGCGCCATCTCGGCTCGCGCCGGGCGGTGCGTTTTTGCCTGTTCGTAAGTTTGAAATGCTGCAGGCCTCTGCCGACCACGGCTTGGCCGGAAGAACGAGCGTCCCGGATGGCCCTGGTTTCTCTTCTTTCCCATCCGAACCTGGCCCTTGCGCGGACGGGCGCTGCCGTTCACGGCGTCATGGACAACCTACCCCCGGCAGGGTAGGCTAGAGCCTAATGACTGCGCGTCTGAACCTCAGTGTAGCCGGCCATTCCAGGTTTTCTTGAAGGCCAGAAATAGCGCATGGACACGCACGCCTTCCCCCGCCGCCGCTTCCTGCAACTGGTGGCCAGCGCTGCCGCGGGCGCCTCTGCCTGGCCGCTGGGAGGCGGCGCGCGCGCGCAATCGGCCACCGCGGGTGACACTTCCCAGCTTCCGTTCGAGAGCGCCCTGGCTGGCCCGGCGCGCGGCCACTGGCGCCGCCTGTTCCTGGATGCGTGGGCCGTCGAGCAGCAACAGGGCCTGGCCCGGGTCTTCCACGCGGCCGAAAAGCACCCCGCCAACCCCGTGCTCAAGGGCGACCAGCCCTGGGAAAGCGTGCCCGCGGCCATCACCGGGCCCTACGTCTATGGCACGGCCGCCTGGGACAGCGGCAAGCTGCGCCTCTGGTACCAGGTCCTCACCCAAGGCAACCACGTCGGCTATGCCGAGTCCCGCGACGGGATTCACTGGACCAAGCCCGAGCTCGGCATCATCGAGTTCAAAGGCTCGAAGGCCAACAACTTCTGCGTCTCGGCGGCGCAGCCCGAGGTTGCGGGGGGCGAATGCCATAACCCGAGCGTCCTTCGCTGCCCCGAGCCCGCTGATCCTCAGAAACGCTACGCCCTGTTCGGCTTCGACAATAAAGCCGGCCATGCCCGCGTCGCCTTCTCCCCCGACGGGTTGCACTGGAAATATGTTCCCGAGACGGAAAAGAAGGCTCTCTTCAGCTCGTCTGATGTCGTCAACTTCTTCTACGACCCTTACCAGCAGCGCTACACCGTGACCTGGAAGACCCGCAGCCGCCGGGGCCGGGCCGTTGGCGTCGCCTGGTCCCCGGACGGCTTGGCCTGGACCAAGCCTTACGACGGCCCGCTGTTCGCCGCCGACGACCTCGACCCGGATGCGACGCAGATCTACGGCATGCCCGTCTTCCCTTACCAGGGCCTCTACATCGGCCTGCCCTGGGTTTACTGCGCGCGCTACTTCAAGTCCGGCGACTACTCCGTCAACAAGCTCCACGAGGCGCAGGAAGGTTCCCCGCGCACGATGGAAGTGCAGCTCGCCTGGAGCTGGGACCTGATCAACTGGACGCGCGCGCCGGGCCGCCCGCAGTTCATTCCGCGCGGCTCGCAAGGCCAGTGGGACGGCGGCATGATCGTCACCGCCCGCGCCCCGGTGCCCGTCGGCGACCGGCTCCACTTCTACTACGGCGGCTGCGACGGCTTGCACGACGACAAGCGCGTCAACGCCGCCATTGGCCTGGCGACTCTCCGCCTGGACGGCTTCTGCTCCCTGCGCGCCGGCGACACCGAAGGCTGGCTGATCAGCCGCCGCGACCCGTTCCGCCGCCCGGCGGTGACCATCAACGCCCGCACCGACCCGAACGGCTACGTCGCGGCGGAAATCCTCGACCGGCGCAACCGGGTGCTGCCGGGCTTTGCCAAAGCAGACTGCGTCGCTTTCCGCGGCGACGCCGTCCGCCACGAGCTGAGATGGAGGCCGGCCGCGTTCGCCGCGGCGCAGAAAGCGAGCGACTACAAGATACGGTTCTGGCTCAAGAACGCCGAGCTGTTCTCGTACCTGCCGGCCGACCTGGACCCTAAGGAGCCGGACATCGCGCGACTTCAGCAGGGTAAAATATGAAGCAGTCGCATTCGGCTGTGAAAACGGCGACTTACCTTAGCCGGCTGTGTGTATGAAATTCGACGCGCTGTTCCCCCTCACCCTAACCCTCTCCCTTGGGGAGAGGGAACACCGTTCGACCGGTCGAGGGAAGTCTGCGGGTGGGGAGCATTTTCCGGCCCGACCAGGAGTTCTCCCTCTCCCCAAGGGAGAGGGTTGGGGTGAGGGGAAAGGTGGCTTGCGACGGAACAGTTGCCTACGGCTGTTCTGTGCGTGCCTCGTCTCGCTTGCGGCTTCAGCGGCGCAGGACCCTGCCGAGGTCGCACACGTCGCCATCTTCAAGGATGACATTCCCGCCAGCGGCGCGCCGGCTTCGCCCGATCACTTGGCCCGCCTGCTGGCCGGGCCGGCGTTCAGCACGGCATTTCTCGACAGCGATCAACTGGCCGACGCCCGCTCCCTGAACCGGGAGCAGTTCGACGTGCTGGTGTTGCCTTACGGCGCGAGCTTCCCGGTTAAGGCAGCCGACAACTTCCGCAAGTTCCTGCGCGAGGGAGGCAAGTTCTTCTCCACTGGCGGCTATGCCTTCGACAACCTTCTTGAACGCGCTGCCACCGGCTGGCAGCCGCCTCCCCCGTTGCCCCCTCCGCCCAGCGAGCACGTCGCCTGGCACCGCGCCATCCCCGCCGCGCCGTTGCGCGGCAGAGGACCGCTGACGTTCTCGGGCTTCCTGAAGGCCGAGAATGTTCACGGCCCCGGCATGGCTTATTTCGCCGTCTACCAGCTCGCCGCCGACGGCTCGATCCTGCGGTGGATTGACTTCGCCAAAGTCACCGGCACGCGCGACTGGCAGGAATACACCCACCGGTTCCGCCTCAGCCCGGACGTGGCGAGGGTGGACATCCGCGCCGGCCTGCACCGGTGCAGCGGCACCGCGTGGTTCGATGACTGCCGCCTTGCCGACGAGGCCGGCGCCGTGATCTTCGCCGATGGGATCGAGGAGGAGTTTGACCCGGATGCGCCGGCCACGAACCATTGGGTGCGCACGGATACCCGGTTTTGCGTCGTGCAAAGCGAGACCCGCCATTCGGGCCGGCGCGCGCTCCAGGCCAACCTCAGTTTCCGCCTGCCACGGCCCGAGCTTCTGAATACGCGCCACGGCCATCCATCTGACGGCCTGGAGGTCGCGCCCACGCAACTGGGGGTGTTTGATGCGGACTATCTCCTCGCTCGCGTTGCGTCGGCCCGTGCCGCGCGCCACCAGAGCGTGGTGCGGCCGGGCCTCGCTGTCAGCGGACCGCTTGAGGGCTGGGCGGCGGCGGGCGTCACCGGCAACGACGCGGCACGCTGGATTCCCCTGGTCAACGGCCACGACCGCTACGGCCGCCTGCGAGGCGCGGTCGGCGCCTTGCTGCGTCATTCGGCGGGCACCTATGCCGGCTCAAGCTGGGCCTTCTTCGGCGTCACCAACCGAAACCTGTTCGCCGAGTCTGAGCCGGCGATGGGCCAGGCCTACGTGGACATCGTGCGTTCGCTGGCCAAGGATACGTACTTGGCCTCGCTGGTCAGCGACCTCACCTGCTACCGGCAAGGCGAGAGCGTCAGGCTGCTCGCCAACGTATTCAACGGCGGGAGGCGCAGCCGCGACCTGCGCCTCGCGGTGAGCATCTACGAGGGCGAACCGCCTCAGTTCGATGCCGAGCCTGCCGGGCAGCCTCGCGCGCTGCTGACCACTTCCGCGGTGGTGCCCGCCGGCCAGGCGCAGCCGGTCGCCCTTTCCTGGACCCCCGCCGCCTTTCAGGCCAATTTCTACTACCTGCTGGGTCAGTTGTGGGAGGGCGAGGAGGAGATTGACCGCATCGAGAGCGCTTTCATCGTCCGCGACGAAAAGGCCATTGCCAAAGGCCCCGCGCTCAATTACCGCGACAACTACCTGCGGCTCGGCACGCGGCCCATGTTCCTGTTCGGCACGGATGATTGGTCCTATACCTTCGACACACGCCGCGAGACTCCCCTCCAATGGCTGCGCGACATGCGCGCCCGGCGCGATCTGGGCGTGCAGATCTATGAGAACCTCCAGTTCGGCCTTCCGCCGCCCGCCCGGCGCGACGAGCTGCTGCGCAAATTGGACGGCATTATCCAGCTCGCCCAGCAGTATCAGCAGGTCTATTTCGCCGGGCTGCTCATCGGCTACAACACGGCGGCCAGCGATGCCGAATTGGCGCAACAGACCGCCTGGTGCCGCGACTTCGCCCGGCGCTACGCTGAGGTGCCCGGGCTGATTCACTACCTGAACGGCGACCTGCGCTGCCAGCTCAGCAACGCCGTCTCCCCGCAGCTCAACCAGTTCCTCCAACAGCGGTATGGCAGCGACCAGCGCCTGCGCGAGGCCTGGGGAGATGATGCCCCGCCGCAGCCTCTCGGGCAAATCCACGCCGAGGACTTCAACGACTGGGGCTACTCCTGGGATGATCGGCGGGTCCGCGACCTGAACCGCTTCCGCGCCGCGCTCATCCGCCGCTGGAGCGAGGCCCTCATCGGCGGCATCCGCGAGGCGGATTCCCGGCATCCCACCTCGTCGGAGTTCTACCAGTTGCCTCACCAGGGTGTGGACATCCCCGCGGGCATTGACGGCTTGGACCTGTGCAACTTCGGCTACTTCGACAAGCCGGGCGCCGACATCGCCCGCTTCCCGGCCATCTGCAAATACAACGACCAGCGCGCGCGCGGCAAGTCCGTTGGCCCCGGGGAGTATGGCGTGAAGACGCATCCCGCGTGGGGTGACGGGCAGGATTACGGCTACCACATCACCCGCACCCCGGAGCAGGCGGCGTCGCTCTTCCTCGCCATCGCCCACTACTCGCTGGGCCTTGGCGCCTCCCGCATCCACAACTGGTGCTGGAAGGACAGCGCCCACCGCGTCTTCCCCTGGGGCATGGTCTATCCGTGCGACGAAGTGCCCAAGGACATTGCCTGCGTGCACCGCAACCAAAGCCTGCTCTTCCGCCATTTCACCCCCGTCTATCGCGAGCCCGATGTTTATGTGCTGACAGCCGACAGCCATCGGATGGGCGGCGGCAAATGGCAGGTCATCGAGGGCATCCTCAAGGGCTTTGACCTCGCGCTCGCCACGCACATTGACAACCTCGGCACGCTCAACGAGGACGGCCTCGTCATCCCGCCCTCGGCCAAAGTCATCTTCTATCCCCTGCCGTTCTGCCCAGCGGATGAAACCTTCGGCAAGGTCCGCGACTGGGTCCGCCGCGGCGGTGTGCTCTACCTGTCCGGCGACATCTCCTACGACGAATGCGTGCAGCGCACGCGCACCAATCGGTTGGAGGAGCTGTGCGGCGTCCGGTTCCTGGCCGAGAACTACCCCAACATCAGCGTCAATGCCACCAGCGCTGCCGACCAGCCCTGCATCAAAGTCCAACCCCTCGCCACGAACGGGGAGACCGCCACCCGGGTGCTCCGCCGTGCGGCGGACGGCTCCCCGCTGGTAGTTGAGCACCGCCTTGGCCGCGGCACGGTCATCTTCAGCGCCGACCCGCTCGAGCTCCACAGTGTTCCGGCGCGGCGCGAAAATGATCTGGCGCTCTACCGCAGTGTGCTGGCAGCGGCCCGTGTCCGGCCCATCGCCCTTCAGCCCGACGATCCGCTCGTGCACGTCTTCCGGTTGCCGATGCGGGACGGCGGCCAGGTGTATGTCCTGTTCAACACCGACGACGCGACCTCGGCGAGAACAGTGACCCTCGTTGACTGCAAGCCAGCCCTCACCGTGTCTGTTGCCTCAAAGCGCCCGGGGCTGCTCTGGTTTGATGGCCGCGGGGCGCTCCGTGCCGTCGAAGCCCAAAGCGCTGGAAGACTCGGTGAGCAGGCGCTGCTCCAGGACGATACGGAGGGCATAATCCTGTCGCTGGATCGTCGTGACGTCCGCCTCTCCCGGGCCCTCCTCCTCATGCCATTGCGCCCGGGGACTGTCCGTCTTTCGACTGGTGCGAAGTGGCACACCCCCACCGTCCTGACCGGCGACATCTATAATGGCAAGTGGCGCCACTTTGAATCCGCCCCGGCGGCGGCCTCCACAGCCGGTTTGGAGATCAGAGTCAGCCCCGACCAGGCCCTCAGCCTGCTCCTGGTCACCGAATCCGGCAGCGCCTCGAAATGGTGCCAGGCCATCGAGCGCGCCATGAACGCCCCGGCCTCCTTGCCGTGAAAGGGCCAAGCCTCCAGACGCTTCTTTCGAGTTGACCCGGGCCGGCGTTCGGCAATCGTTGCCACAACAAAGACAACTCACGCATGCGCACTCTTCCCGACAAGTTCCTCGGCGCCATGATCGCCGTGCTGCCGCTGCCCGGCGCGCCCCGCTACGGCGGCGACGACCGGCGGATCATCGAGCAAGCCCTCTCCGATTTGACACGCTACGCTCAAGCGGGCGTGGACGCCATCGTGCTGGAGAACAGCCACGACTTGCCCTACATCAAGCCGCCGCTGCCGCCGCGCGCGGTCGAGGTGATGAAACAGGTCGCCGTCGCCGTGCGCCGCCAGTTCGACGGCCCCATCGGCATCCAGGTGCTCGAAGCCGCCAATGAGACGGCGCTGCAAATCGCGCACGAGGCCGACCTCGACTTCCTGCGCGTCGAGGGCTACGTCTTTGCCCATGTGGGCGGGGCGGGGCTGATCGAGGGGTGCGCGGGCCGAATCCTGCGCCGGCGCAAGGAACTGGGCGCCGAGCACCTCAAGGTCTTCGGCGACGTGAAGAAGAAGCACTGCTCTCACGCACTGACCGGCGACCTCGATATTCTCGACGAGGTCAAGCAGGCCGAGTTCTTCCTCGTGGACGGCGTGATCGTCACCGGCGCGCGCACGACCGAACCGCCCGCGCTGGCGGAATTGCGGCGCGTCCAGGAGTACGCGCGCGTCCCCGTCCTTATCGGCTCCGGCATCACGCCGGAGAATATCAAGACCTATTTCCCGCTGGCCGACGGTTTCATCGTCGGCTCGACCTTCCGCCAGGGTGGCCGTTTCCTCGGCGCGCTCGAGCCCAAGCGGTTGGAGGCCTTCATGCGCGTGTTCCGGCGGCTGCGTGCCGGCCACGAAAGAGGGGCCAGAACTACAGGACGAACACAGGAATAGTACAGGGCCAATACAGGAAGATACCAGGCCTGCACGCGCGCGGCACGCGACGAGGTGGAAACGGGCTTGGGGCCGGCTCTAACGGGCGTCCGGCTTGTAGGCGTCCCGCAGCACCTGAATGGTGTGGCGGACCGGAAGGTTGGCGCCGAGCCGGGCAAAGTGCGCGCGGAGCTGGGTAAGACAGCCGATGTTGCCGGTGGCGAGAACCTCTGCGCCCGTGGCCAGAACGGCCTTGGCCTTCTTCTCGCCGAGGGCGGCGGCGATGGCAGGCTGGTCCAGGTTGTAGGAACCGGCGCTGCCGCAGCAGATATGCGCGTCCGGCAGCTCCAATAACTCCACTCCAGGGATGGCCCGCAGCAGGTCGCGCGGCTCGCGCCGGACGTTCTGGGCCTGCGCCAAGTGGCAGGCGTCGTGATAGGCGATGCGCTGGGGGTGGCCGTTGCCGGCGGGCTTCTCGCGCAGCCCGAGCTTGGCCAGAAAGACCGAGACGTCCACCACCCGTTTGGTGAAGGCTTCCGCACGAGCCTCATCCGGCGTGCCGCGGAGAATGAGGTTGTACTCGCGCATGGTGGACCCGCACCCGGCGGCGTTGGTGACGATGGCGTCCACGTCTGCCGGGAAGGCGGCGAGGTTCTGGCGGGCGAAGGCACGGGCGGCGTCCCAATCGCCGGAGTGCCACGCCAGGCCGCCGCAGCAGCTTTGGCCGCTCGGGATGAGCACCTCGACGCCGTTCCGCGCCAGCACCTCGATGGTCGCGGTGTTGATATCGGGATCGAGCACCTGCTGAGCGCAGCCCGTGAGCAAAGCGACGCGGGCTCGCCGCTCGCCGCGCGCGGGGGTGATGCCGGGCCAGGTTTGAGCCGGGGGCACGCAGGACGGCGCGAGATCGAGCATTGATTCCAACGCACGCGGCACCAGCGGGCGCAGGGCACGGCCCACGCCCGCCGCGCGGACCGCGAACCGGAAGCGCGAGGGATAGGGGATGGTCTGCCCGGCTAGCCAGCGGCGCAGTTTGTCCGTGCCGGAGCGATGGAACCTGCTCGCGGCCAGCGCGCGGAAGGGGCTGATGAGATCGCGGTAGGGAACCCCGCTCGGGCAGGCCGGTTCGCACGCCAGGCAGCCCAGGCAGCGGTCAATGTGCGGTTGCGCGGCCTCCCAGGCGAGCGCGCCCTCCAGCGCCAGCTTCATGAGCACGATGCGCCCGCGCGGGCTGTCCATCTCTTCGCGCAGCTCGGCGTAAGTCGGGCAGACCGAGAGGCAGAAGCCGCAATGCACGCAGGCCTGCACGGCATGAGTCATCGCCTCGCCCAGGGGGCCGTGCTGCTCTGGATGGATCGAGTGAAGCATCAGTCCTCCGTGGAGGGAAAACGGTTTTCCGGGTCGAGCGCCTGCTTGATGGCTCCGGCGACGGCGGGGATCGAGCGCGCCCCGCACCAAAGCGGAGCGTCGCCGCGGAGGGTAACGCCGGGCAAGCCCAGCGCGCGCAGCCGTTCCTGAAAGGCGGTGGGCGGCGCCGGGGCGGGAAAGGAGACGAAGGCGACATTGCCACCGACGCTGAAGTGAACCCGTGTGCCCTCAATTGAACGAGCGGCGGTATCCAGCGCGGGCACAACCGACGGCGTGACGGCCACCTTGACGAGCGCGCCGCCGGGGTGCGTCCAGCGGAACTCGCGAAGATCAGACCACGTGGCGTCGGCTTCGGTTGCCGACAGCGCCTGGCCGGGCCAGCGAGCCAATATCTCGCGGGAGACGGCTTCGAGCGCCGGTGCAGGACCGGCCAGACGCGCACAGACGGTCTTGCCGTCGGGCAACAGGTCGAGGGCGTCGCACTCCCAGCGCGAGTTGGCGGCGTCGGCCAGCACGCGCGCGGCGGCCTCGGCCCCGCTGGTGGACAGCTTCAAGGTCAGGTGCGAGGCGGGCGTGGGGAATACCTTGAATGTGACTTCGGCCAGCACGCCATAGCGCCCGAGGCTGCCTACCATGAACTTGGGCAGATCGAACCCGGCGCAGTTCTTCACCACCTTGCCGCCCATGCGCAGCAGGCGTCCCATGCCGTCCACAAACCGGATACCCAGGATGAAGTCGCGCACACTGCCAAAGCGGAAGCGCCCGGGCCCGCTGACGCCCGACGCCACGGTGCCGCCCAGCGTGGCGCCGGCTTCGGCCCACATGGGATCGAAGGGCAGGTACTGCCCTTTCGCGCCCAGCGCCCGGCCGATCTCGCGCACAGACGTGCCGGCGAGCGCGGTGAAGGTGAACTCCTCCGGTTCGTATTCCACTATGCCGCGCAGGTCGCGCGTGGAGAGCAACGCCACCTCGCCTGGCACCCGGGAGAGGCGCGGCTTGGTGCGCGCCCCAACCGCCAGCACGCGCGGGTGGGCCCGAACGGCTTCGGCTAGCGCGGCGGGTGTTGCGGGTGTTAGCGGCTCGGTCATGGGCATCACTCGCGTGACAGCAGGCCGGCCTTTTCCAGCGGATGCAGCCCGCGGTGCTGGAGCGCCGGCGCGCCGGCGCGCGGAAACTTCTTGCCGGGATTGGCGATGCAGAGCGGATCAAAGGCGGCGCGCAGGCGCATCATGCAGTCTATCTCGTCAGCGTTGTACATGGCCGGGAGATAATCGAGCTTCTCGACTCCAACGCCATGCTCTCCCGTGATGGACCCGCCCATTTCGACGCAGAGCTTCAGGATGCGCCCGGCCAGGGCCTCGGCCCGTTCGAGGGCGCCGGCCTGCCGGCCGTCAAAGAGAATCAGCGGATGGAGGTTGCCGTCGCCGGCGTGAAAGACGTTCGCCACGCGCAGGCCAGCCTCGCGCGCCATCTCGCCATTGCGGCGCAGGGCCTCGCCGAGCCGGCGCCGCGGCACGACGCCGTCCTGGACAATGAAATCGGGCGACAGGCGGCCCACCGCGCTGAAGGCGCTCTTGCGGCCCTTCCAAATGGCGATGCGTTCCTCGGCGTCGCGGGCGGGGCGCATCTCGATCGGCTTGCTTGCCGCAATGATGGCATCGAGGCGGCCGCGATCCGCGGCGACAGCCTCGCGCGTGCCTTCAAGCTCGACGATCAGCACGGCTTCGGCGCCTGGCGGATACTCGGCATGGACTGCCGCGGTGGCGGCTTCGAGGGCCAGCGCGTCCATGATCTCGAGCGCGCCGGGCAGCAGGCCGCTGGCCACAACCGCGGAGACCGCGTCACCAGCCTGTTCAAGAGTCCGGTAGCCCGCCAGCACGGTGTGAAAGCACTCGGCCCGGGGGAGCAGTTGGAGAGTGATCTCGAGCGCGATGCCAAACAGGCCCTCGCTCCCATTGAACAGGCCGCACCAGTCCGGGCCGATCTTCTCGCGGCTGGCGCCGCCCCACTCGACGACCTCGCCGGTCGGAAGCACGGCTTTGAGGCCGAGGATGTGGTTGGCCGTCATCCCGTACTTCAGGCAGTGGGCGCCGCCGGAGTTAAAGGCTACATTGCCGCCGATGGTGCAGATCAGGGCGCTGGAAGGATCGGGCGCATAATGCAACCGATGCGGCGCGGCAGCCAGCGACACTTGCGTATTCACGACCCCCGGCTCAACCACCGCAAGCCTTTGGACCGGGTCGAGCCGCAGAATCCGGGTCAGGCGATTCAGCGCGATGACGATGCCGTCGGCGACGGGGAGCGAACCGCCTGAAAGGCTGGTGCCGCTGCCGCGCGCCACGAAGGGAAGGCGCTCCTTGTGGCAGAACCGGACGAGCGCGACCACCTCGTCCGTCGTCTCCGGAACGGCGACAGCCAGCGGACGCGTGCGATAGGCAGTCAGGCCGTCGCTCTCGTAGGCGGCCAGTTGCGCCGGCCCGGTCAGCAACCGGTCGGGCGGAAGCAAGGCGGCCAAACGATGAAGGACCTCAGACATACCGGGCGCTACCGAAGAATCTCCCGCAGGGCGGTCAGCACCAGATCCACGTTGCGGATCGTGGCGCCGTGGCCCATCAGGCCGATGCGCCAGGCCTTGCCGGCCATAGGACCCAGCCCCGCGCCGATCTCGATGCCATACTCCTCCAGCATGCGCCCGCGAACAGCGCCATCGTTCGCTCCAGCCGGTATGTGGATGCAGTTCAGCGTGTGGAGGGAGTGTTTGGGCACGTAGCCGAGCCCCATGGCCTCCAGTCCTTTGCGCAGACGCAGGTGCATCTGCTGGTGGCGTGCGATACGGTTCTCCAGGCCCTCCTCGATGATGATGAGCAGCGCCTCCCGGAGCGCGTAGGTCATGTTGATGGGCGCGGTGTGGTGGTAGAAACGGCCACCGCTGCCGGCCAGGTAGTACTTCCGCAGCATGGAGACGTCCAGGTACCAGGACTGAACCTTGCGCTTGCGCGCGTCCATGCGGGCGAGCGCGCGCTCGCCGAAGGTAACCGGCGCCAGCCCGGGCGGGCAACTCAGGCATTTCTGTGTCCCGCTGTAGCAAGCGTCTATGCCCCATTCGTCCACGCGAACATCGTGGCCGCCGAGGCTGGTAACGGTGTCCACCACGAGCAAAGCGCCGCGGGCATGAACGAGATCGGCGACGCCGGCGAGCGGTTGATGGGCTCCGGTGCTGGTTTCGGCATGGACGATGCCAAGGAGTTTGGCGCGGGGGTGCTGCTCCAGTGCGGCGCCGATCTGTTCCAGGGTGAACACGTCACCCCAGGTCGCTTCGACGACGTGGACCGTGGCCCCACAGCGTTCCATGACGTCCTTCATCCGGGTGCCAAAGACGCCGTTGATGCAGACGATGACCTCGTCGCCCGGTTCAATCAGGTTCGTGGCCACGCACTCCATGCCTGCCATGCCCGTGCCGCTGACCGGGAACGTGAGCTGGTTCTTCGTGCGGAAGACCTGGCGCAGCAGTTCGCATGTCTCGTCCATGATAACGATATACTGCGGGTCCAGGTGGCCAATGGTCGGCGCTCCCAGGGCGCGCAGCACACGCTGGGGCACGGGGCTGGGGCCAGGACCAAGAAGAATCCGTTCGGCGGGGGATAGCGGAGCGAGCGGCGACCGGGTCAATTGCATACGGTTGGTTAGTGGCGACGGCACGCCAAAGCAAGCCGATTTGTGTGCGAACTGCATCACCGCGGGCAGGGCAAGCTGGAATTGAACGCGCGTCGTCCCTGCCAGCGCAGCACCTCCAACAGTTGAGGATCAATCATCTTGCCTGCGAAGGCGGCAAGGCGCGGAGGGCGGCGTCATACACCTCCCTCAAGGGCACACCAGCCTTTGCCGCGAGCTTTCTGCACGACTCGAATTCCGGCGCCGCCTGGAGGACCTTGCCGTCGAGCCTGCCTACCTTCACGGTTACGCCGCCATGCGGGGTCTGCACCGTCACAAGCTCGCGCTGGAGCTTGCGCCGCTCGGCCGCATAGCGACGGACGCCAAATGCGCTGGTCTCGCGCAGCATCAGCTCCGAGAACCTGTCGGCGTCGGCTTGGGCGCAAAGCAGCGTCAGGAGCACGCCTGGCCGGTTCTTCTTCATCTGGATGGCCGTGTGGAACACGTCCAGGGCACCGTCGGCGAGCGCCTTGTCCACGAAGTGACCAAGAATCTCGGCGTTGATGTCGTCCAGGTTCGTTTCGAGCACCGTGATGGTGTCAGTCTCCCAGTCGTGGGTCCCGGAGGACTTCGGCGCCTGGTCCCCCGCCGGCGTTTCCCCGAGCACCGCCCGCAGCGCGTTGGGCCGCGTTTGATGGTCGCGGGTGCCCAGGCCGTAGCCTATCCTCTCGGCCACCAGCTCCCGCATTGGGCCGAAGGTCTCGACCAACTCCGCCAGCAGCGCCGCGCCCGTGGGGGTGACCAGTTCGCTTGGCTCGTCACACTGCGAGAGGGGTATTCCGCGCGCGCCCAGAATCGCGAGCGTGGCGGGGGCGGGAATCGGGAAGCGCCCGTGCGCGCACTCGACCCAGCCCGTTCCCTCCACCACCGGCCCCGCCAGGACGCGCGGCTTGCCCAGCCGCTCCAGCGCGATGCAGGCCCCGGCGATGTCAATAATCGAATCCACGGCGCCCACCTCGTGGAAATGCACCTGTTCGGGCGGCAGACCGTGAATCCTTCCTTCCGCCGCGGCGATGCGTTGGAACACCGCCACCGCCTTTTGTCTCACCCAATCCGAGAGCTGGCTCTCGGCGATCAGTTGTCGGATCTCGGCAAAGGTTCGTTCGTGGTGATGTGGGTGGGCGTGGGTCTGTTCGCCATGGTCATGGTCGTCCGCCAGATGCACCTCGAACTTTACCCCTTCGAGGTTCAACTTGCGTCCGCGCGTCACGCGCAGGTGATAGCCGCCAAGGTGCAGCTTCTTCAACTCCTGCTCCAACTGGCCGGCCTCGACCCCCAGGTCAATCAAGGCGGCGATGAACATGTCGCCGCTGATGCCGCTGAACAGGTCGAGGTAAAGGGTCTTCATGCTATCCGGCGGCCAGGGCGTTGATCTGGCTGGCCGCGTATCCGGCGCCGAAGCCGTTGTCAATGTTCACCACGGTCAGCCCGCTGGCGCAACTGTTGAGCATGGCCAGCAGCGGCGCCAGCCCGTGGAAGTTCGCGCCGTAGCCCACGCTCGTCGGCACGGCGATGACCGGCCGGGACACCAGCCCCGCCACGACGCTGGGCAACGCCCCTTCCATGCCGGCCACGACGATGATCACGCTCGCGCGCTGGATGGGCTCCAGCCGGTCCAAAAGGCGGTGCACCCCCGCCACCCCTACGTCCGCGATCCGCTCCACCCGGTTGCCCATGATCTCCGCCGTGACCGCCGCCTCCTCCGCCACCGGCAAATCGCTCGTGCCCGCGCAAACCACGGCAATCGTGCCCGGCCGCTTCGGCAGCGGCTTCCTTTCGATTGTCACACATCGCGCCAGCTCGTGATGGACCGCCCGCCTGAAGCGGCGGCACAGCTTGCGCGCGTGGTCTGCGCCCACGCGGGTCACTAGAATGTGCTGCTCGTGCGCCAACAGTTTGGCCGCAATCGCCACCACCTGCGCCGGCGTCTTGCCCGCGCCAAAAATGACCTCGGGGAAGCCCTTGCGCAACGCGCGGTGCGTGTCCACTGTGGCGAACCCCAGGTCCACCGACGGGGCGGCCTGGAACTTCCGCAGGACCTCATCCCGGCCCACGCCGCCCGCCCGGAACTTCTCCAGCAACTTGATGGCTTCGATCGTGGTCACTGTATTAGCCCGGCGTCGCTCCCCGCTACTGGATCTTCTCCAGCAGCATGGGCGCAAGGTCGGCAATCTTCACTCGTTCCTGCTTCATCGTGTCGCGGTCGCGCAAAGTGACCGTGTCCCGCAGCTCGGGACCCTGCTCGCCCAGCGTGTCGAAATCAATCGTCACGCCGAACGGCGTGCCGGCTTCGTCCTGGCGCCGGTAGCGGCGGCCGATGGCGCCCGCTTCGTCATAGAATACCGACATGTGCGGGCGCAGCAGCTCGCGCACTTCCTTGGCCTTCTTCACCAACTCGGGCTTGTTCTTGAGCAGCGGGAAGACGGCGACCTTGATCGGCGCGATGCGCGGGTGGAAACGCATCACCACCCGGGTCTCGAGCTTGCCCTTCTCATCCGGGGCCTGGTCCTCGCAATAGGCGTTGCAGATCAGCGCCAGCGCCAGCCGGTCCACCCCCGCCGACGGTTCGATCACGTGCGGCACATACTTGGCCTTGGCCTCCTCGTCGAAATACTCCATGGACTTGCCGCTGAACTTCTGGTGCTGCGTCAGGTCAAAGTCCCCCCGCGCGGCGATCCCCTCCAGCTCCTGGGTGCCAAACGGGAACTTGAACAGGATGTCCACCGTCGCCTTGGCGTAGTGGGCCAACTCCTCTTTCTTCTGCCAGTATTCGACCAGCGTGTCGCGGCCGAGGCCGATGCTCTCATACCACCGGATGCGCTGCTCCACCCAGTACTTGTGCCAGAGCTCCCAGCCCCAGTTGGGTTGAGGGTTGAGGGTTGAGGGTTGGGCGTCGGAAAGCGCAGCAACGGACCCGGCCAGCTTTTGCACCACCTCGTCCGGGCGGATGAAGAACTCCAGCTCCATCTGCTCGAACTCGCGCGAGCGGAAGGTGAAGTTGCGCGGGTTGATCTCGTTGCGGAAGGCCTTGCCGACCTGGCAGATGCCGAACGGCACCCGCTGGCGCGAAACCTCCAGCGCGCTCTTGAACTGCACAAAGATCGCTTGCGCCGTCTCGGGCCGCAGATACGAGAGGTTGTCTGCGCTTTCAACCGGGCCGACGTAAGTCTTGAGCATCAGGTTGAACGGGCGCGGCTCGGTCAGCAGGCTGCCGTTCTCGGGATTGTAGCGGGTCGTATTCCTGACCTCCTCGGTCCGCTCGCCTTGCAGCTCCGGGTTCTCGATCCCCCGCTGCTGGTAGAATTGCCTGGCGACCTTGCGCGCGTAGTCGGCGTGCTTGCCCGCGGCAATCAGCGCCGAGAAGGCGTCTTTGGACTCCTTGCCGGCGGCTGCGTCGCTGGCGCCGGTGTAAAAGTAGGCCGTGCCACTCTGCGGCTCGATTTGGTCGGCCCGAAACCGCTTTTTCGTGAGCAGGCAGTCCACCATCAGGTCGCTGAACGTGCTGGTGTGGCCGCTGGCTTCCCAGATTTTCGGGTGCATGATGATCGAGGCGTCCAGCCCCACCACGTCGTCCCGGAGCTGGGTCATCGAGCGCCACCAGCGCTCCTTGATATTGCGCTTCAGCTCGGCGCCGAGCGGGCCGTAATCCCAGAAGCCATTCAGGCCACCGTAGATTTCCGATGATTGGAAGATCAGCCCCCGCCGCTTGGAGAGGGACACTATCTTTTCCATCAACTCGCTGGTCTTTGGTTCAGCCATAGGCAGGGCAGTCTCTCACAGCGTCCGCGCATGTCAAGGTGACCCCGCGCGTTCCCGGCGCGGGCCGCGTATGCATGAGGCTGCCGGAGGAGCGCGGGCATCTTGCCCGCTTTGCGGATTGCGGACCAGACAAGCGGACAAGACGCCCGCGCTCCTTCATGCATGCGCGCTGGGGCGCGAGCCATGGCCCCACAAGCGCGCCGCCGCGGGCTTGCCGCCTCCCGGGGCAGCCTGCAAAAGGCGACCCGGGCTATGGCTTCCCGGGTCGCCTCCAACCCAACCCACTATGAAACGCAGGGCGGCGTCTGTGTCGGGCGCCGACCCGCTGGAGGCAGGCCAACCAACCTGCACCCAGGCGATTGGCAGCACAACCTATGCCAGCCCCCGCCGCCAATCCGGGAGCAGGGTAGGCACCCCGTAGCAACACCATCGCTCCTCCGTCCTTCCTCCGTTGCTCCTCCGTTCCACCTCCCATCGCCGGTCGGAGGTGGAACGGAGGTGGAACGGAGGAGCAACGGAGGAAGGACGGAGGAGCGACGGGGGTACGACGGCCAGAGGAGGGGGTATGGCGATGGGGAAATTGGACACTCGGCGTTTGCCGGGGCTGCGCCGGCCTTCACGTCTTCAAGGTTCGCGGAGGCGGAAGTACTTCTGCTGCGCCAGCGGCGGGGCTTCGAGGTAGCGGTTAGTCACGCCGGGCAGGTGCGTCCAGTTCGAGTGACTGAGGTTGGTGGAGTAGTCAAGCTCGTAGCGGGGGAATTCCACGGGCCAGCAGACGATTGCGCCGTTGTCCACGGCCACACTCAAGGGGACGGATGCCGGCTCGGGGGCGGCCACGGTGGCGAGCGTGAGACCTGTGGCGCTGTAAACCGGCGTCAGGCGCCGGCCCTGGCCGAGCAGGAAGAAGTTGTCAAAGCAGCAGAACTGGCCGGCGCGGGAAGCAAAGGTCATGACTGGAAAGTCTGTACCGGTCGGCGGCAGGTAATTTCCTGCCCAGCGCACGGCCACGGTCCCCCGCAGGGTGGCTTGGCCGGTGATGTTCAAGCGGCTTTGGTTGGTGCCGGGATTGTTGCCCGCCAGCTCGAATTCCATGCGGCCGCCGAGCAATTGTTCGCACCGCCCGGTGATGGTCAGCACACCGTTGGAGAGCGCGGGCCGGATGGTGGCGGCGTTGGTCAGGTCGGCGACCACCGAGCCCCAGCCGGTCAAGAGACCACCGGCCAGACAGAACGGCTGGCCGGTCCGGAAGACTCCGCCAGCCAGCGAGATCGTGCCGGCGGGGTTGGTGTAACCGCCGTCGAAGCGGAGTGTGCCGGGGGGCACCTCCACGGTGCCATTGTTGCTCATGGGCACGTCACAGCTCACGGTGAGGGAGCCCGCGGACCTGCGGAACACGCCGTCGTTGATGATGCGCGCGCCGGGGGCGGCGCTGAGGATGGAGATGTTGTCGGTTTGCGCCTCGAAGAGCGCGCCCGGCAGGTTGTGGAACACCCCGCCGAGGCTCAGGGCGCCGATCGGTTGCCAGGTGATGACGCCGGCGTTGGTGAGGTTGCCATAAACAAGCTTCTCAAACTTGACCCCGCTGCTGAAGGTCAGCGCGCCGTTGGCTGCCACCGTCAGGCAAGCGGATTGACTGAGCTGGCCGGAGGTCCACGCGACGGTTCCGCTGAGCGTGCCCGCGCCCTCGAGCGCTCCGCCGTGAAGCACGAGATTCGTCGAGGTAACTGTGCCGTTGAGCACGTTCGTGCCGCTTCGCAGCTCGGTCACCCCGGCGCCGGTGAACGCGGAGCCGGTGCTCAGGACCGAGCCCCCGAACAATTTGAGCGTGCCAATTTGCGTGTCCACCGCGCCCTTGTTAACGAATGGCACATAGCAGTCGAGATTGCCGCTGCCGACCGACCGGCGGAACACGCCGTCGTTGACGATGACGCCGTTGGTGCCCAACAGCACAATTGAAGCGCTTAACTGGGCGTCGAACACACCTTGCGCCAGGTTATGCAGCGTCCCGCCGATGATGAAGTTGCCGGTCGGCTGCCAGGTGATGACGCCGTTGTTGGTGAGGGTGCCGTGGAGCGTTTTGGCGTGGTTAATGCCGCCGCTGCTGATCAAGACCTGGCCGCCGGCAACCACGTTCACCGCCGCGTTGGTGTCAATCGCGCCGTATCGCCACGTGATGACGCCTGCCAGGGTGAGCCGGTTGGTGCCGGATAGAGGGGTGGTGCCGGAGAGGTTCAGGCCGCCGTTGGCGTTCACGGTTCCCTCGCCGTTCAAGGTGAGGGTGTTCCCGGAAGTTGCGAGCGTCTGGGTTCCGGTGATGCCTCCGACGACCAGGCCGGCAATCACCGGATCGGTGTTCAGCGTGACGGTATAGGTGCCCGCGCTCGTGATTACGGCGGTGTCATTGGTGGATGGGACGCGGTTTGGGTTCCAGTTGGCGGGGACGTTCCAATTGCCGCCGGCGGTGTTGGTCCAACTGATGAGGTCGGCGCGAGCATTGAGCGCCGCAACGAGCGGGATGATGAGAATGGAGATGCGCATGGTTCGGGGTTGGGTTGGAGTGCTAGATTGCGTTGGGGAAAGGAACGGCGCCAGCGATGATCATTGGTTTGCCCATGTCTTACACTCTAAGCCTGCGGCGAGAAACTGCAAGCCTGATTGGGTGGGTTTTAATCGTGGGGTTCCTGGCCGCCCTGGCCGCGGTTTTCTGCTGCAAGCACTAGGCTGCGATCCGCGTGCCGGTCTTGCCCTCCAGGGCGGCAGAGAGCGCCCCGGGACAGGTGATCAGCGCTTCCTGGCCGCCGTTCACGATGAACTGAAGGCAGGCCTGGATCTTGGGCAGCATCGAGCCCGGGTGGAAATGGCCTTGGGCAATGTATTGCCTGGCCTGGGCGACGGTTATTGAGTTCAGGGCGCGCTGGTTTGGCTGGCCGAAGTTGAGGCAGACTTTCTCCACCGCCGTGGAGATCACCAGCAGGTCGGCGGAGATGGCCTCCGCCAGGACAGCCGAGGCGAGGTCCTTGTCAATTACAGCCGCCACGCCGCTGAGGTTGCCGGCCGCGTCGGCCACCACCGGGATGCCCCCGCCGCCCGCTGCAATGACCACGTAGCCGTCTTTAACCAGGTGCTTCACCACGGCCGACTCGATGATGCGGACGGGCCTGGGCGAAGCTACGACCCGGCGCCAGCCGCGGCCGGCGTCCTGGACCATGACCCACTTCTCGACCCGCATGCGGTCTGCGGCTTCCGCGCGGGTGTAAAACTGGCCAACAGGCTTGCTCGGTTTGGCAAAGGCGGGATCGTCGCGGTCCACCAGCGTCTGGGTGACGATGGTCGCCACGGATTTCCTGAGCTTGCGGCGGCGGAACTCGTTTTCGAGGGCCTGCTGAATCTGGTAACCGAGTGCGCCCTGGGTGTCGGCGACGATTGAATCCAGCGGGACCTGGTGGAGGATGCCGCGGGAGTGCTCGCTGCGCAGCAGGATGAAGCCGACCTGCGGCCCGTTGCCATGTGTGATGACCACGCGGTAGCCGCGCTCCAGCAGGTCTGTGATGTGGCGGGAGGTTTCGACCACCGCGGCGTATTGGTCCGGCACGCTCATGTGGCGCGCGTCTTTGATGAGCGAGTTGCCGCCGATGGCGATGACAATCGTCTTCATCCTGGTCCTTGTGGCCGGCGCTGCATTCACATAGAGGTTAGGCTGCCCGGTCCGGTTGGCGATGCGAAAATGGGCGCTGGGGCGGGGCCGTTTCCGGGCTGCGGCAGCTACCGTTTGGCATAAGACTTGCCTTCGGTTATGGTATGGTTGTTGCGGGGCTCAGGTGAGCGGCGGCCTGGTCGGCGAAGGGCGCGCAGGCAGCCGCGTGCCGGGACCGAAACCGAGCATAGTAATATGTCTATCCTTGATTTGATCAAAGCCACCGTTGTGTGCGGCGGGATTGCCTTTCTCATTTACAGGTATCCGTTGCTCGGCCAGATCGTGCTCATTGGGTTCCTGAGCCTGTTGTGGCTGCTTTACGCCCATAAGACGATTGCCCATCTCCGGCGCAGGTAAGTTGCCGGGCGCGGCCTGAAGTTGAGGGGCCGGCCCCCGGAGGAATCTCCCACTCCGCGGAGCGTGGGCTGCGCAATCCGGCAGGCGCCGATGAACTGAGCGCCCGGCAGTATTCGCTATTCACTGATGTGCGTTGCCGCTATCGTGTCGGCATGGATTTGGAGACGAACGTAAGGGCGGTCCGGCAGCGCATCGAAGCCGCCTGCGCGCGCGCGGGGCGCGACCCCGGCTCGGTCACCCTGGTGGCGGTGACGAAGACCCAGCCGCCCGAGGTGGTTTGCGCCGCCGCCGAGGCGGGGCTGAGCCTGTTCGGCGAGAACAAGGTGCAGGAAGCCAAAGCCAAGATTCCCCTCTGCCCGAGCCGCCTGCGCTGGCACATGGTCGGCCATTTGCAGACCAACAAGTGCCGCGACGCCGTGGAGCTTTTCGAGATGGTGCAAAGCGTGGACAGCCTGCGGCTGGCAGAGGAGCTGAACCGGCGCGCGGAGCAGGCGTCCCGGAGGCTGGCCATCCTGCTGGAGGTCAACGCGGTGGGGGAGGCCAGCAAGTTCGGATGCCGCCCCGACCAGTTGCTGGCGGACCTGGGCTGCATCAACGCGCTGCCGCGGCTGGAAATCCAGGGCCTGATGACCGTGCCCCCGTGGACGCCCGACCCGGAAAAGGTGCGGCCGGTCTTCCGCCAAATGCGCGAGCTGAAGGCGCGCTGCGAGCAGCTCCTGGGCGCGCCGCTGCCGCACTTGAGCATGGGCATGACCGGGGATTACGAAGTGGCCATCGAGGAGGGCGCGACCATGGTGCGCATCGGCACCGCGCTATTCGGCGCGCGGCCTCGAATCGGCGCCTGAGTTGACCGGGCCTGATGGCTGCGCGGCTGGACGCTTTTTGGCTTCCGTCCGGATGCGGTCCGGCCTAGGCTCGGAGCTGTGACCACAGAAATGTTCCGCCGCGAGATCGCCGACGCCATGAAGGCCTACGAGAAATACGTGGTGTGCCTTGACAAGACGCCGGATGAGTTCAAAGCCGCGCTGAAGTCGTTGCTGGCCAAGGCGATCCAGGCCTACGAGGGGCGCGGGCCGGAGCTGCGGCACGGCATTGCCCTGGACAAGCAGGTCACGGTCATTCTGAGCCAGAGCGACACCCCGCGTCCGCTGTGCGGGATTTACTTCAATCTCCACTCGCCCTACCGAAAGAAGTCGCTGCCCAAAACCGTCAGGCCCCTCACCGAATCTATTGGCGGCGTCCAGCCAGAGCCTGGAGACTAACCCGCGCCGGGCGGGCTTCTCCGCCTTTGCACGGACCGTGGCGGCGGTCGGTCACTGACTGCGGACCTCGTCGCCAACGTCCGCCTCGCCGGCGACCAGGTCGGCCACGATGTTGTCTTCGCGCTGCGGGCCGGTGACTTTGACCTCGCCAACCTGCGACCCGCGCCGGTAGAGCGCAAGGCGCTGGCCCAGTGACGGCATCTTGTGCAAGGGAAACGTCAGCACCACATGCCGGGCGGTCGCATTGACCAACGCCACCTTGCCCGCCGGGATAACGTCCGGCGTTACAATCAGAGCGGGATTCTGAAAGGCCGGTTCGGTGGGCGCGGCGGGGGTTCCGGCATGGGGCGCCGTCGGGGGGGGCGGCGGGGTCTTTTCCAATTTCCTGACGCAACCTGTGAGCGCCAGCGCGCCAGGGAGGATCGCCAAGAGCAAGACTCGCATGCAGGCAATAAAGCGCCCGGGCGCGGCTGAGTCAACTCGCGATTGGACCTCAGTAAAGCAGGTATTTCTTGCGCGCCTGCCGGAAGGCGTCTTCGCCAGCCTTCCAGGACGCGACGACCTGGGCTGCGGAAGTTCCCGCCTGCAGGGCCTTGCGCGTCGCGTCGGTCCCGTTGACCTTGTCAAACATGCCGAACCCCCGCTTCCGCCTCTCCGCCTCGGCAAACGCGTCTATCCCGCCGACCCGTTTCAACGCCTCGATGGCGTAGAGGTTGATCGCGGTCAAGGGTGCGCGGGCCGGGTCCGTGAAATAGAGCTGCGCGCCGCCGATGACCTGGTTGGTGAACGTGAAGTAATACGGCTTGTAGGTAATGGGCCGCCATTTCACGCCGGGCAGACGATAGGCATTCAATGCCGCCGCCAGCTTATGCGGGTCCAGGCCCGGCGAGGCGACGCATTCAAACGGCAGCGTGTAGCCAATCCCGATGCTGACGCTCATGAGCTCCCCCAGCATCCCCGTCGCCACCTGGTAGAGCGCCGACTCGCCATGCGGCACATGCGGCGAACTCGGCACCCAGGGCAGGCCGGTCTCCGCCCACACCATGGAGCGTTTCCATCCCTTCATCGGCACGACGGTCAGGCGGCACGGCTTCTTGATGAAGCCCTCGCTGTTGATCAACTGGGCCAGCTCGCCGCAGGTCAGGCCATAGACGTAAGGCACGTTCCACTTGCTGACGCCCGAGCGGAATTTCTCGTCTAGCATCGCCCCCTCGATCCGCTCGCCGCCCAGCGGGTTGGGCCGGTCCAGCACGATGAACTCGATGCCCGCTTCGCCGCACGCTTCCATCGCCACGCCCATCGTGCTGATGTAGGTATAGGAGCGGCACCCCGTGTCCTGCAAATCATACACCAGCGCGTCCAACCCCTTGAGCATCTCCGGGGTGGGCTTGTGTGTTTTGCCATAAAGTGAATACGCCGGCAGCCCGGTGCGCTTATCCACCTGGGTCTCCACCTTCTCCCCGGCATCCACGTCGCCGTAAACTCCATGTTCCGGGCCGAACAACGCGACCAGCTTCACCCCCGGCGCGGCGCGCAGCACCTCGACGGTGGATTCCAACTGCCGGTTCACGCCCGAGGGATTGGTGATCAGGCCAATGCGCTTGCCTTGCAGCACCTTGAATTGGCTTTCGGCCAGCACTTCGTTGCCGAGTTTGACTTCCGCCCGGGCCATCCAGGGGAGGCCCAGCGCCAACACGAGTAGAGTTCTGATAAGCGTTTTCACTGCGCGGAGCTTAAACCTTCGCCGGCCGGAAGCAAAAGAATTTGCCTCCTCGAGCGCGGCAAAACGCCCTGACCTGGTCAGGACAAGGGCAGGCGCGCGCCCGGGGCGGCAGAGGCGTGGGAAAGACGGCACAAAAAGGAGGGCTAATACTCTTGACGGCAAGGCGGACTTTCCCATAGTCTGTCTGCTTGTTAGGCAAAATTCATGTTTGCACAACTTAAGAGCCTGTTTTCCAATGACATTGGGATAGACCTCGGGACGGCGAATTCCGTTGTTTATGTACGGGATCAGGGCATCGTTCTGCGAGAGCCCTCGGTCGTCGCGATTCAGGCTGGGACCACGAATGTTCTTGCCGTAGGCGAAGAAGCCAAGCGGATGCTGGGGCGCACCCCGGGGAACATTGTGGCGATCCGGCCGATGAAGGATGGCGTCATCGCTGACTTCGAGATTACCGAAGCGATGCTGCGCCACTTCATCCAGAAGGTTCATCATCGGAAACTGATTGCGCCGCGGGTCGTCGTCGCGGTGCCGTCAGGTATTACCGAAGTGGAAAAGCGGGCGGTTAAGGACTCTGCCACTCATGCCGGCGCCCGGGAAGTGTATTTGATCGAGCAACCGATGGCATCGGCCATCGGCGTCGGTTTGCCGGTGCATGAGCCAGCGGGGAACATGATCGTGGATATCGGCGGTGGAACTTGCGAGATCGCAATCATTTCCCTGGCCGGCATCGTCTTCAGCCGCAGCCTGCGGGTGGGCGGAGACGAATTCGACGAGACGATCGTGGCACACATTAAACGGGCCTATAACCTGATGATAGGCGAACGCACGGCGGAAGAGATCAAGATGCGAATTGGCTCGGCTTTTCCGCTGGAGCAGGAAATAACTATGGAAGTAAAGGGCCGCGATTTGAGCGCGGGTCTGCCCAAAACGCTGACCATCCGCTCGGAAGAGATTCGCGAGGCCTTGCAGGAGCCGTTGTCGAGTATTTTGGAATCTGTACGCATCACCCTCGAACGCTGCCCGCCCGAGTTGTCCGCCGACCTGGTGGACCGGGGCATAGTCATGGCCGGCGGGGGATCGCTGTTGCGCGGCATTGACCGGCTGGTGGCCGAAGAGACCGGTTTGCCGGTCCATGTCGCTGACGATCCGCTCAGCGCCGTTGCCGAAGGCACCGGCCGCGTGCTGCAGGAACTCCATTTTCTTAAGCGCGTTTCCTCTAATTCCAAGTAGTTCCCTCCCTTCGCCATCACAGTGACTGGCAGTCGGCATGGGTAAACGGTCGCAAGCGACCCTTCCCCAGGCGCCAGTCACCGATCGCTTATTGCCGACGGATTAGATGTTAAAACGGCCGCATTACATTACTTTGGGTCTGGTGGTGGCGCTGACGCTGGTTGTTCTGAACCTGCCCGGCCAAACAACCGCCCGCCTCAAGCTCGCCATCGGCAGTCTCTTTCTGCCTTTGTTCGGATTGGCCAACTCCACGCAGCAGGCGGTCGGCGCCGCCGGCGACGCCGTCCTGCCGCGGCGGGAATTGGTCAAACAGAATGAGCTGCTGCGCCAGGAGGAACAGCGGTTGAGATTGCAGGCGTTGCAGGCGCAGGAGATCGCCGGCGAGAACGCCCGCCTGCGGCAGCTCGTCGGCTGGCGCGCCCAGGTGCCCTGGAAACTCAAGCTGGCCAAGGTGGTCCTGCGCGAGCCCGCCAACTGGTGGCGCTCGGTCCAGATTGACCTCGGCAGCCGCGACGGCCTGCAAGTGAACCTGCCGGTGCTGACCACCGACGGTCTGGTGGGACGGATCGCCTCGGTGAGCCTCACGCGCTCGCAGGTTGTCTTGCTCGGAGATCCCAACTGCAGGGTCTCGGCGCGGGTCGAGAACGAGGCGCGCGACCTCGGCGTCATCGGCGCCTCCGGCCCCCTGGCGGCCCAGCTCGTCGGGTTGGATTATCTTTCCCCGGGCGCCAATCTGAAACCCGCGCAAAGGGTGGTCACCAGCGGCGAGGGGGGCATTTTCCCGAAGGGCATTCCCATCGGCGTCATCGTTGATGTGCAGCCGGTGGACTACGGGTCGCGCTACGAAGCCCGCGTGCGGCTGGCGGCCAACCTAAGCGCGCTGGAAGAGGTGTGGGTGATGTTTCCATGAACTGGCTCAATACAGCTTTCGTACTGGGGGCGGCCTTCCTGGCGGTGTTTTGGGAAGCCTCGTTCGGGGGTGTGCGCTACCTGGTGGGGGCGCAAGTGGACCTGCTGCCGCCGCTGATGGTTTATGCCGCCCTGTCCACGGGCATTACCACCGTGACGCTGCTGGCCGTTTGCGCGGGGCTGTGGTTCGACTCCCTTTCCGCCAATCCGCTGGGAGTCACCGTGCTTCCCTTGTTCGCAGTCGGCCTGGCGATCCACCTAAAGCGCGGGTTGATCCTGCGAGATCAGCCTTTCGCCCAGGCGGTCCTCGGGCTGGCGGCCAGCGTGGTGGTGCCCGCGCTGACGCTGCTGGTGCTGCTGACCATGGGCCGCAGCCCGCTTTTCGGTTGGGGCACGCTGTGGCAATTCGTCGTGCTCTGCGTCGGGGGAGCCATCGCGACTCCGATTTGGTTTGAACTGTTCGGCTGGCTGCAGCGGGCGCTGGTTCATCGCCGCGCCCCCGAAGCCAGCTTCCGACTCGACCGCGAAATCCGGAGGGGACGCCGATGACCCCGCAAGCCGCAGCCCCGTCCCATTACCACGGCTCCCGACACTGATGTTCATCTTCGACCAACTCAGAAAAGACGACCTCCAACTGCGGATGGTGGCGGTGACTGTCCTGGTCGGCCTGGGCATCTTGCTGGGGGGATTGTGGTGGGTGCAAGTCGTCTCGGCGGGCGAATACCGGACGAAGCTCGAACGGCAGTCATTCCGCACGGTTCGCATCCCGGCGGTGCGCGGCAAGATTCTGGACCGCAACGGCGTTGCGCTGGCGGAGAACCGCCCCACCTACAACGTGAGTTTGTACTTCGAGGAACTCCATGACTCGTTCGACGCGGCGTATGCGGAAAAAGCCTCCCGCGCCCGCGCCGAGCTCAAGCTCCGCCAGCAGGACCTGGAGGACCGGTTGGACCGCAAGCTCACCAAGGAGGAGCGCAGGCCATTCGTCTTTACCCAGGCCAACAGGAGCGCATTGCGGCGGGCGGCGCGCTACGAGGTGGCCAGCAACGTGGTGCACCAGGTCAGCCAGCGGCTGCAGCAACCGCTCTCGCTGGTGGCGACCAACTTCGAGCTTCATTACCAAAAGCGTCTCGCCCTGCCTTACCCGGTGGTCACCGACCTGACGCCGACGCAAATTGCGCGGTTCGAAGAACAGTCCACCAGTCCCCTGGGCGTGGATCTGGAGATTCAGTCAACCCGCTGCTACCCTTACGGCACGACGGCCACCCATGCGCTCGGCCATTTGCAGCGCGACGACAGCTCGGTGGAAGGCGAGGAGGCTTTCTTCTCGTTCCGGCTGCCCGATTACCGCGGCATTGTCGGGATCGAGTACGCCTTCGACAAGGAACTGCGCGGGGTGGCTGGCGCCAAGTCGGTGCTGGTGAATAACGTCGGCTACCGCCAGACCGAGAATATATGGAGCCCGGCCGCGCCCGGCCGCAATGTGGTGCTGACGATTGACCTGGCGGTGCAACAGGCGGCCGAGCGCGCGCTGCAAGGCGTCTCCGGCCCGACGACGCGCGGAGCGGTGGTGGTTATGGAGGTGCGGACGGGCGACCTCCTGGCATTGGTTTCGTCGCCCACGCTGGACCCGAACTGGTACGTGCGGGGTGTTACCCCGGAGCAATGGCAGCGCATCACCGACCTGAACGCGGAGAAGAACCGCGCCACCTTTGAGAACTACATGCCGGGCTCGGTATTCAAGACGGTGGTGGGGATGGCCGCGCTGGAGAACGGCTGGAACCCGGATGCAGCCATCCACATCGAGCCCAATCCCGCCCAGCCCAACAAAGGCCATAAACGAGTAGGCAATCACACTTTCAGGGACCTGGCGCCGCCCGGGGACTACACCTTCCGCCGGGCGCTGAAGCTCTCGAGCAATTCCTATTTCATCACCTGCGGCCTGCGCACCGGGCCGGAGCCGATTATCCGCATAGGGCAGCGGCTGCATTTCGGCGAGCGCGCGGGGCTGCCCACCCGCCAGGATGCCCCCGGCCAGTTCCCGAGCCTGCAGCGCCTCCGCTCGGGCTGGACCGACGGCAACACCGGCAACATGTGCATCGGGCAGGACCCGGTGTGGTTGACTCCGCTGCAAGTCGCGGTCCTGACCGCCGCAATCGCCAACGGCGGCACCGTGCTCTGGCCCCGGCTGGTGGATCGCGTCGAATCGGCCGACCCAACCTCGCCCTTGCCGCCGCAAGTCTTTCCCCGGGGCCGGGTGCGGGATCATTTGGGCGTGAGCGCCCGCACGCTGAAGATTCTGCGCGAGGCCATGCTGGCCGACGTGGAAGACGCCGACGCCACGGGCCGGGCGGCAGCCGTCGCGGGGATGCGGGCCGGCGGCAAGACCGGCACGGCCCAGGTGCAGGACACGCGCAACGTCAAGACCGGCCAGACGACCTGGTTCGCCTCGTTTGCGCCTTACGAACAACCGCGATACGCCGTCGTCGTGATGGTCGAGAACGGTGTCTCTGGCGGCGCCACCTGCGCCCCGATCGCCGGCAAGATCTACTCCGCCCTGCTCGACTGGGAGCGGACGAAACTGGCCAAATCTCCGGCCGTTGCCCGGAACAACTGATGTGCAATTCGAGCCCTTAAGCAATGTTTGATCAAGACCTCCAAAGCCATGAATCCCGCGTTGACCGGCCTCAGATAGCCGCGCTGTGCGGGCTGATGCTGCTGGGGGCGGTCTTCGTCTATAGCGCGACGATGGTCAGCGAGTCAGCCGCCACGCTGGCGTGGTACAAGCAGAGCTGGTTCCGGCAAGTCGTTTGGTATGTGCTGGGAATCGGCGCCGCCGCCGTCGTTTGCTGTGTGAACTATCACACAATTGCGCGGTGGTCCATGGTCATTTACTGGGCTGCGATCCTGATGCTGGCCCTGGTGCTGGTCTTCGGCACCGTGCGCTTCGGGGCGCGACGCTGGTTCGACCTGGGCTTCTTCAGCCTGCAGCCGTCGGAGTTCGCCAAGCTGGCATTCATCCTGGCCCAGGCCCATTACCTGAGCCGGCCGATCGAGGAATTGCGGGTGCTGCTGACCTTCTGGAAGTCGCTCGGGCTGATGATCCTGCCGTTCCTGTTGATCCTCAAGGAACCCGACTTGGGCTCAGCGCTGGTGTTTCTGCCGACCGGGCTGGCGATCCTGTTCGTGGCCGGGATTCCCAGGCGCTACCTGCTGCGCCTGCTCGGCGGGGTGGGCCTGCTGGGCGCGTTGTTCGTGGTCAACGTGCTGTTCGCCCCGCCCAACTGGCAGATCAAGCTCGAAGACTATCAGCGGCGGCGGTTGATGGTGTATTTTGGCAAGGAAGAACCTCCGCCGCCGGGCGCCTCCAGGGCGGATTTGGCCCGCTTGCGTCAGCAGCAGGCTGATTACACGCACAATGTGCGGCAGGCGTTGATCTCCGTCGGCTCCGGCGGGCTCACGGGCAAAGGCTGGCGGCAGGGCACGCAAAACGCCCTGGGATTTCTGCCGCGGCCAGTGGCGCACAATGATTTCATTTTCTCCGTCATTGCCGAGGAGAAAGGATTCGTCGGCAGCGTGATAGTGCTCACGCTCTACGGGGTGGTTCTGTTCTCGGGAATCAGAATCGCCGGCCAGGCGCGCGATCGCCTGGGCAAGATGATGGCCGTGGGCGTCGTCGCCCTCATCTTCAGCCATGTCTTCATCAATATCGGCATGAACATTCGGTTAATGCCCGTGACGGGCGTGCCGCTGCCGCTGTTAAGTTACGGCGGATCATCAGTGCTCGGCTCGTTGATCGCTATGGGCATCCTGCAAAACGTGTACATCTATCGAAAGGCCTACTAAATATGAGTGACAGAAACTTCTCTCGACGCCGGCGCGGCATGCGGTTCCGCCCCAGTCGCGGCATAGGTCATGGGCAGCCGCAGCCGACCGACCGCGAAGCCATCCAGGCCCGGGCCGAGGCCGTGGGCGGATCCCCGACCCCGGAAAAGGTCTATGAACGCCGGCACGACCACGAGATTGACCGGGCGGAGAATATCGCCGCCGGCTTGCCGCCGGAGGGGCTGCCCAAACCAGCGACCGAGCCGGTGGATAGGACCCGGTTCCGCGAACCGAACCTCCAAACCCCCGAACGCGTCCAGGAGGAAACACCCTTCGCGCCCGTCTCCATCAAGGAGCAGCCCAAGGGAATTGTGGAAACCCTCCGCACCGCGGCCAACAACCTCGTCAAGCGAGTCCAGCGGCTGATCAAACCCATCAAACGCATCCACAAGGAAGTCGTCATTAACGCCGAAACACTCGAAACGCGCGTCGCCGTCTCCGAGGAAGGCCGGCTCGAGGAATTCACCATCGAGCGCACGACCGAAGAACGGCTCGTCGGCAGCATCTTCAAAGGCAAGGTCCGCAACCTCGAAGACGGCCTCAAAGCCGCCTTTGTGGACATCGGGTTCGAGAAGAACGCCTTTCTTCACTACTGGGACATTGTGCCGAACAGCTTCGATAGCGGCGTCGAGATTGTGGACCGCGGCAACCGCCGACGCGACAAACCCAAGATTACTCAAAAGGACATCCCGCGCCTCTACCCGCCGGGCAGCGAAATCATCACCCAGGTGACCAAAGGTCCCATCGGCACCAAAGGTCCCCGCGTCACGACCAACCTCGTCCTGCCGGGCCGTTACCTCGTCCTGCTCCCTAACTCGGACCAGAGCGGCATCTCGCGCAAGATAGAGAACCAACAGGAACGGCAGCGCTTGAAGAAGATCCTGCGCGAACTGGCCATTCCGGACGGCATGGGCGTGATCATGCGCACCGTGGGCGAAGGGCAGCAAAAGCGCTATTTCGTGCGCGACCTCGCCCTCCTGCTCGAGGAGTGGAGCCAAATCCAGGAACGCATCAAGAGCCAGCCCCTGGCCAGTTGCGTGTTCCAGGAGCCCGACCTGATCGAGCGCACCGTGCGCGACTTCCTGACCGAAGACGTCGCGCGCATCGTCGTGGACAGCCCGAAGGCCTACGACCGCATGCGCGAAATGATCTCCAAGATCTCCAAGCGTTCCGCCGACAAGGTCAAACTCTACAGCGACCCGCAGCCGATCTTCGACCGCTTCAACATCACACGGCAGTTGGAGAACGCCTTCTCCCGCCAGGTGCACCTCAAGAGCGGCGGCTACATCGTCGTGGATGAAACCGAGGCGCTGGTCGCCATTGACGTCAACACCGGCCGCCACAAAGGCGGCAAGGACCAGGAAGCGACCATCCTCAAGGTAAACCTCGAGGCCGCCGACGAAATCTCCCGTCAACTGCGCCTGCGCAACATCGGCGGCTTGATCGTGCTCGACTTCATTGACATGAAAGCACGCCGCGACCAGCAGCAGGTCTATCAGCGGATGAAAGAGGCCCTGCACCGCGACAAGGCCAAGACCCACGTCCTGCCCATCTCACAGCTTGGCCTGCTGGAAATGACCCGCCAGCGCCACTCCGAGAGCGTCAATGACGCCGTTTACGACGATTGCCCCTACTGCAAAGGCCGGGGCAAGGTCAAGAGCGCCCTGACCATGAGCGTCGAAATCCAGCGCAAACTGAGCGAGATCCTCAAGAAGCGCCCGCGGGACGAGTCGGACTTCCAGTTGCGCATCGTGGTGCACCCCACCATTCTCGAACGGCTCCGCAAGGAAGATGAGAAGCACCTCATCGAAATGGAGAAACGCTACTTCGGCAAACTCTCCTTCCGTGCCGACCCCGGCCTCCACGCCGAGCAGTTCAAGATTGTCAACGTCGCCAACAACGAAGAACTGGCCAGCGCCAGCAAGTGAACCCGGTCATAAGCGTTACCTGAGCCGAAAAGCTTGCGCGGCAAAGCAGTGCCGCCTCCATCGCTTCCGGCTCCGCCGTCCCGGACGTTCCCGTTGATCGCGCCCGCCGCCGGGCGCTATCCGTCGGGCGGTGTTCCCCGGGCTAAAGCTGCTTGTGCGTTCCGTCGCAGAAGGGCGGGTTCTTGGTGTGCTTGCAGAGGCACCAGGCCACCGTTTTGGCTTCGTTGACCTCGACCTTCACGGGGACGAACTCCGTTCCCTTGTGAGACCCGTCGCAGAAAGGCTGTTTCCGGGATTTCCCACAGGCGCACCAATAGTGGGTTCCCGTCTCAGCTTTCTGGACCGCGGGGGATTTCTGAACGATGTTAGGAGTCTTCATAGAGGCAACTTGGTGGTTCAGGGTGAAAGTCAGGGCTCGCTGACGAAATCGGATTTGGGGGCGCCGCAAATCGGGCAAACCCACCCCTCAGGCAGGTCTTCGAATCGGGTGCCCGCCAGGATGCCGGCATCCGGGTCGCCCTGCGCGGGGTCGTAAACATAGTGGCAGACGGAACAAGTGTAGTTGGCGCCGAGCGCCGGGGCGGTGCCGGGCTCTTCAACACTGGCCGGAGCGATGTAGGTGGGGGCGTTCTTGGGCGCTCTGCCCTTCTTGACATCGCGATAGTAGGCATACGTGAGCGGTGGCTGGGAGTCGTTAAGGATATCGCCCTCGACCACTTCGCCTACAAACAGCAGGTGGGTGCCCACGTCAATGGTCTGCACTACTTTGCATTCAAGCCAGGCCAGAGTGTCCTCCAGCAAAATGGGCGCGCCGGTTTGTCCTGTTCGGTGGCGCACCGAGGCGTACTTGTCAACGGTCCGGCCGGACTTGTAGCCAAACAGCCCTATCAACTCAGCCCTGGCATCTTGTTGCAGGACGGAAACAGCAAACACCTGGCTCTGGCTGATCAGTCCGCAAGTATGATTGTCCTTGTTGCAGGCGATGGCAAAGCGAGCGGGCTGGGACGTCACCTGGAAAACGGTGTTGGCAATGTAGCCACCGCGTTGACTGCCGTTCGTTGAGCTGACGACGTAGAGGCCGTAACTGATCTTGTAGAAAGCTTCGTAATTCATAACAAACAGCGAATTGCCCGGGGACGCTCTCCTTCTACCGAATGAAGAGCGCCGCTGTCAAACTGCTTTGGTACAGACCGCGGCTCGGCAGCGAGGAACTTCGCCGCATTGCGGTTGAGGCAGAACCCGTCTGGCGGGCAAAAGCTAGTCGAAGGCGTGGCCGGCGCAGCAAAGCACATTGCGGACCTTGTGCTGCACCAGTTCCTTGACCCGCGCGCGGGCCGGGCCAAGATACTTGCGCGGGTCGAACTCCTTTGGGTTCTCGGCGAAGACCTTGCGGATAGACGCGGTCATCGCCAGGCGCAGGTCGGTGTCAATGTTGACCTTGGCGCAGCCGGTGCGCCGCGCGATCTCGATGTCCCCTTCGGGGACGCCCGCGGCATTGGTCAGATTGCCGCCGTACTTGTTGATTTCCTCCACCAGGTCCTTGGGCACGCTCGATGCCCCGTGCAGCACCAGCGGATAATCACCCAAGCCGGCGTCCATGAGCGCCTGCTTGATGGCTTTGAGCCGCTCCAGGTCGAGGTGCTGTTCGCCCTTGAACTTATACGCCCCGTGAGAGTTGCCAATGGCCACCGCCAGCGAATCCACACCCGAGAGTTTCACGAACTCGACCGCCTGTTCGGGATTGGTATAGCGCCCCTCTTTCGAGAACTGGCCCCCCTCTTCGCCCTCGTCAAACTGCGCCCCGATCAGGCAGCCCAGTTCGCCTTCCACGACGGCATTATGGGCATGCGCGTACTCCACGACCTTGCGGCACACTTCAACATTCTTCTCGAACGGCTCGTGGCTGGCGTCAATCATCACGCTGGTGAAACCGTCGTCAATGCAGTCTTTGCACAGCTCGAAGGTGTCCCCGTGGTCGAGATGGACCGCAACGGGGATATTGGACACGTTGATCGCGACCTCGACCAGCTTCCGGAGATAGAGGGGGTTCGCGTATTGGCGCGCGCCCTTGGAGATCTGGAGCATGACGGGGGCCTTCTCCTCCTCGCAAGCCTCGATGATCGCCTGGAGCAGCTCCATGTTGTTGACATTAAAAGCGCCCAGCGCGTACTTGCCCTTCAGAGCCCTGGCAAACAGTTCTTTAGTATGTGTTAATGGCATAAGTCTCTTCGTCCGTTTGGTGAGCTGATCAACTGACCGCCGCAACTACTGCGACCGGCTTTGATAGTAGGCAACTGCTCCGGTTTGGAAAGCAAAAAAGCCGGCTGCGGGTCCCGCGCTCCCGCGCCTACGCTTCCTTTTCGTCGGCGCTCAGTCTCCGGTACATGGTGGCGACGCTCATGCCAAGCCGGATGGCGGCCTCCTCCTTGTTGCCGCCGCATTGCTGAATCACGCGGTTCAAGTAGGCCAGTTCCTGCTGCCGCAGGTAGGCCTTCATCGGGACCAGCGGCTGGTCGGCGCCGGAACCCGCTGCCGGAGCAGCCTCCGGCTCTCCGGCGGGTTGGAGCGGATACACGGCCGAATCCGGCACCGCCGGCAGGGAGGTCGCGGTTTGGGCATCCGGCGCCGGACCAGCGGTCTTGACGCCGGCCAGGAGGTGCGGCGGCAGGTCGCCGGCCTGAATGATGCCTCCCTCGCATAGCACCACCGCCCGCTCGATGGCGTTCTCGAGCTCCCGCACGTTCCCCGGCCAGTCGTAAGTGCGCAGAATCTCCATCGCCTCGCGGGTTATCCGCATCGGCTGGTTTGTACCGGGAGCCGCCTTGCCTTTGAGGAAATGCGCCACCAGCAGCGGGATATCCTCGCGTCGCTCCCGCAGGCTCGGCAGCGGGATGGCGATGACGTTCAGCCGGTAATAGAGGTCCTCGCGGAAGGCTCCCTCCTTGATTCGCTTCTCCAGCGATTCGTTGGACGCGGCGACCACGCGGACATTGACGTAAACGGGCCGGTTCTCGCCTACCCGCCGGATTTCGCGCTCCTGCAAGACCCGCAGCAGCCGGCTCTGGAGCATCGCCGACATCGAGCCCACCTCATCCAGGAAGATCGTGCCCCCGTCCGCCTCCTCAAACAACCCCTTCTTGTCTCCGATCGCCCCCGTGAACGCCCCGCGGCAATGGCCGAAGAGCTCCGATTCGAGCAGGTTCTCCGGCAACGCGCTGCAGTTGACCGGCACAAACGGCGCGAACTGCCGCCGGCTGTTGTAATGCAGCGCCCGGGCCACCAGTTCTTTGCCGGTGCCGCTCTCGCCCAGCACCAGGATCGTGCTGTCGGTGTTGGCCACCCGCTCGATCATCGAGAAGACCGCCTGCATCTTCGGCGCGTTGCCCACGATCTGGTCGAACTCGTACTTCTTCTTGAGCTGCCTGCGGAGGTGAACCGTCTCGTTCCTGGCGGCGTTGTAGGAGAGCGTGCGCTGCACGCACATCTTGAGTTCCTCGACCTTGAACGGCTTCTCCAGGTAGTCGTAGGCCCCGAGTTTCGTCGCCTTCAAAGCCGTCTCGATCGTCCCGAACCCGGTAATGACGATCACCTCGGCGGGCGGCGAGAGCGCGCGCGCCTTCTCCACCACCTCGAGCCCCTGCGCCCGGGTCTTGTCAAAGTAAAGGTCGGTGATCACCAGGTCCGGCGCATGCGCCGTTAGTCCCGCGATGGCGGCGTTCCCGTTCGAGAAGGGGAATACCTCATGCCCTTCCTGTCGGAGCAACTCACTGACCACCTGCAACGTGGTCAAATCATCATCCACCAAGAGAACTTTGGCCATCGCATGCCACTTAACCGAAAACCTCCGCGCCGTGCAAGCGCAACATTGGGACCGCTTTGGCCGGAGGCGCAACTCGTCAGCCGCACCGGAGGCAAGAGGCGGAATTCCGCACCCGCCAAACTGCCCGTCGTCTGCCTCCCAGCGTGAGATGGTGCCGCCCGCCAAGATTCGCCCACTCGGTTCCCATCTGGACGTCGAGCCGGAACTGCGCTACTGGTCTGAGGCGTGACCGCCGAGAGCGTGAACCATCGAGGCGATTGCTGCGACAAGCGGCGCGTGCTGCCGCAGAGCCTCGCGACCATTCCCGCCCTGCTGGCGGCGCTGGCTCTTGGCTGCCCTCCTGCCTTCCCCGCCGCACCGGAGCGCGATCATCCGTTTTTGTTTATCACGGCCGCGGATGCGCAGCGGGCGCAGGAAGGTGTGAAGCGCAGCGCCGTCTTCGCCGGGCTGGCGAAAGAACTCACTGAGCGTGCCGCCACCAACCGGGTCGAAGCCCTGCCGCCGCTTGGGCGCGAATGGTGGCAGGCTGCAAAACAGAAGCCCTGGAGTGCCACCTACCCCGAAGTCTTCCATCACACTTGGATTGTGCCGATGAAGTGGGCTGACCTAGCGCGCAACTGCGCCCGGGCCAGTCTTGTCTCTCCCTCGCCGGCGCTCGCCGCCAAAGGCCGGGACCTTCTGCTCCGGCTCTCGGATTACTCGTTCGAGTTCGAGCATTACGACGTGGGAATGAACTACACGGTCTGGGCGGTGGCGGCGCTCGAGGCCTACGACATCCTCTACGCCGGCTTCACCGCCGGGGAACGGGCGCGGCTCGACCGCTTCTTCGAGCGCTACCTCGCCGCGGTCCGGAAGTCCGACGACTACTGGATCGAGCACGAGCCCGGCGGCCGGCTGAACAATCATTACGCGTGGCACAAACTCGGGCTGAGCATGATCGGCGTGTTCTATGGCCGGCCCGAACTGGTCCAACGCGCCCTGCGCGGACCCAAAGGCGTCGAGCACATGCTCGAGCACGGTTTCAAAGACGATGGGCTGTGGCTCGAAGGCTCCATCCCCTACCAATTCGCGGAGACGGCCCCGCTCGTGCTGCTGGCGCAAATGCTCGCAAACGCGGGCGGCCCTGAAGACCTGTTCCGCTATCGCTCTCCGAATGGCCACTGCCTGAAGGGCGCCTACGACGCGCTGATTCCCCTCCTGTTTCCGGACCGCACGCTGCCCACCATCGGCGACTGCTACGCGCGCCGGGTGCACATTGCCGAACACCCGGACTGGGAAGTCTTCTTCCGCAGGTTTGGCGAGCCCGCTTATGCGTGGCTCATCGTCGACCGCAACACCCGAACGCCCCAGGCTCTGTTCACCGGCGCAATTGATCTGCCCGCCGCGCCGCCGCCGCCGCAGCCCAGCAAGCTGTGGCCGGAGATGGGCTACATCGCCTTGCGCTCGAACGAAGGGACTAATTACTGGTCCGGCCGGGGGTGGAGCCTCTTCGCGACTTTCTCCGGCCAGCCGGTGCACGAGCATGCCGATAAACTCTCGCTGATCCTCTATGGCGACGGCCATCTTTGGCTGCCCGATTCCGAAGCCCGCACCTCAGCCGAGCACGCGTTTTCCTCCGCCACGCAGGCCGGGCTGAACCGCCAGACACTCTGCCACAACACGCTGCTGGTTGACCGCCGCAGCCAGCGCCTCACGGGTCAGCGACTGGACCTCCTGGAGTTCACCAACGCGCCCGGGTTCAAGCAGGTCACCATCGGCGATTTACAGGGGCGGCTCTACGAAGGGGTGCGCCAGCTCCGCACGCTCATTGTGACCGATGGCTATCTGGTGGACCTCTTCCAGGCCGCCTCCGCCGTGCCCCACGAGTTCGCCTGGCTCACGCACGTAAACGGCGAACCCGCCGGCGGCAGCGCCGTCGCGACCAACACGGTCGCCTGGCCTGCCGCCGCCCCCTGGGCCTACCTCCGGGATCCGCGCGGCGCCGGCTCCGCGAGCCAGGCCTGGGAATGTTTCTCGAACGGCAAACAGACGCTCCGCCTCGACGTGCTCGCCGACGGCCCGGCGGAAATCATTCACTGCGGTTTCCCGCGCGACGATTCCCCGGGGTCACTGACCCTTCCCATGCGCCTGTTCAAACGGCACGGCACCAACGCGTGGTTCCTGGCGGTTTACCGGCTGGGAGCAAAGCCGGGGCCGGCGGAACTGAAAGTCGCGCCAGCCAATGCGGTGAAGATGACTGTCACGCTGCGGCCGGGCAAAGAGGTGCTTGCGCACACGACGCCGCGGTTGTGACGCGGGGGCCATTCATCACGGTGAAAATGCCTGTCGGGCTTCGGCGAGCAGGGCCGCGCCGGCGTTTGGAGCAGGGCTTGCGCGGCGGGACCGCCCTGGGCTAAGGTCGCGCCATGACGCGCACCGCGATTGCAGTCTTGCTGGCGGCCAAGTCGCTGATAATCGAGCTGCCCTTGCTGGCAGCAAGTCCAACGGCCTCCCCCTCCGCTTCGCCCTCAACCGCCTCGGCAGCTTCCAAGCCCAACCTGGTCTTTGTTCTGGCCGACCAGCTTCGCTACCAGTCCTGCGGCTTTGCGGGCGATGCCCGGGCGCGGACGCCCAACCTTGACACCTTTGCCAAACAGGGCGTGATCTTCCGCAATGCCGTGTCCGGCCATCCGGTCTGCGCGGCCTACCGGGCCTCGCTCTTCACCGGCAAGTACACCACCTCGACGGGCATGGTGATCAACGAGCTGCGGATGAACCCGAACCACGACTGCCTGGCGCACGTGCTGACCCGCAGCGGTTATGACCCGGCATATATCGGCAAGTGGCACTTGTGGGCCAACGAGCTGGGCAATCACGGGGACCCGAAGAACTCCTATACGCCCCCCGGCCCTTACCGGCTGGGCTTTGACGGCTTCTGGGCGGGCTACAACTTCCATCACGAGTACTATAAGGGCTACTACCATACCGACAGCCTCGAGAAGATACCAGTGAAGGGCTATGAGCCCGATGTCCAGACCGAGCTGGCCATCGGCCAGATTAAGCGGCATGCCCGCAGCGGCAAGCCATTCGCGCTTGTCCTGGCGATCGGCACGCCCCACGACCCGTGGCACTCGAATAATGTGCCCGCCGAGTATTACGCCATGTTTGCCGATCAGGGCAAGGAGCCCCGCTTCGCGCTGCCGCCCAATTACAAGCCGGTGAACGATCCTTACTCGGACGCGTGGGGCCGATTCAGGGGGCCGGGCGAGCGCCAGGCGATTCTGAGATGGCTGCGCGTTTACTACGCGATGACCGCCAACCTGGATTGGAACTTCGGCCGGCTGCTCAAGGCGATTGACGAGGCCGGCCTCCGCGACAACACCATCGTGGTGTTCACCTCCGACCACGGCGAGATGATGGGCGCGCAGGGGCGGCGGGCAAAGAACATCTTCTACGAGGAAGCGGTGCGCGTGCCATTCGTGATGCGTTGGCCGGGCCGGATACCTGCCGGTACCTCGAGCGACGCGTGCCTTAACACGCCCGACATCATGCCGACGCTCCTGGGCCTGGCGGGCTTGCCGATCCCCGCCAAGGTCGAGGGCATGGACTTGAGCCACTGCGCGTTTGGCAAGCCCGGGCCCGAGCCGGAAGCGGCGTTCATGCAGAACACTGGCGCTTGCGCCATCTGGGAAGACGGCTACGAATGGCGCGCTTTGCGCAGCAAGCAATTCACCTACGCCATCTATCGGAAGGATCGGAAGGAACTGCTATTCGATAACCTCAAGGACCCCTATCAGCTCCAGAACCTGGCGGCGAGCCCCGAGCAGGAGCAGACGCTGGGCCGCTTCCGGACGCTCCTGAAGACGCGCATGCAGGAGCTGGAGGACACCTTCGAGGCGAGCACCTGGTACCGCGACCATTGGGTGAAAGACCGCATCATTACCCGCGTGCGGTGACTTCGGCGGCAGCGCGCGCCCCGCGCGCAAGCGGGCGCAGCTCACTTTCCTGCAATAAAGTGAGATGCGCCCCGTGCAAGCGTCCGGTCGTAAGAAGGCTTGAGCCTCGTCACCTCGGCTGCTACGAGGAAGGAGATGAAACGCGCCCCGTTCCCGCCCGTTGTTGGCATTCTGGCGGTGCTCGGCCTTTCGCTGTGCTGCCCCTGCGCCGCGCCCGCCAAGGCCGCCAAGCCTAACTTCCTGGTCATCCTGGCCGACGACCTGGGGTATTCGGACGTCGGCTGTTATGGCGGTGAAATCCAAACGCCCAACCTGGACCGCCTCGCCGCCAATGGGCTGCGCTTCACCCAGTTCTACAACACCGCGCGTTGCTGGCCGACGCGCTCCAGCCTGATGACCGGCTACTACGCGCAGCAAATCGGCATGGACCCGCCGCAGGGACGGCTGCCGGCGTGGACGCGGGTGATGCCACACTACCTCAAGCCGCTGGGCTACCGCTGCTATCATTCCGGCAAATGGCACGTGTCGGGCGCGCCTAAACCGGTCGCGGATGGCGGCTTCGACCGATCGTATATGTTCCAGGACTGGGACCGCTACTTCTCCCCGGCAAAACACTTCGAGGACGACCGCAAACTGCCGGCGATGACGCCGGACAGCGGCTATTATGCGACCACCGCTTTCGCCGACCACGCCATCAGCTACCTCAAAGACCATGCCACGAACCATGCCGCGGAGCCGTTCTTCCTGTACCTGGCCTTCATCTCGCCGCACTTCCCGCTGATGGCGCCGCCGGAGGACATCGCGCGCTACCGGGACCGCTACCTGGCGGGCTGGGACGTGATTCGCGAGCAGCGCGGGGAGCGCATTCGCCGGATGCGCCTGCTCGACTGCGCCCCGCCGCCGCTCGATCCCAACTTCACGCCGCGTTACTTCAAGCCCGGGGTGATGGACAAGCTCGGCCCGGGAGAAGCCGGGCACCCGGTGCCCTGGCAGACGCTCACCGCCGAGCAGAAGACCTTCCAGGCCGGCAAGATGGCGATTCACGCGGCGATGGTGGACCGGATGGACCGCGAGATCGGGCGCGTGCTGGATCAACTCCGCGTTATGGGCGCGTTGGAAAACACCGTCGTCTTCTTCCTGTCCGACAACGGCGCGGACGCAACCATCATGGTCCGCGGCGAGGGCCACGACCCCGGCGCCCCCGCCGGCTCGTGGCGGTCATTTCTGTGCCTGGGGCCCGGGTGGGCCAGCGCCAGCAACACGCCGTTTCGCTGGCACAAGATATGGACGCATGAAGGCGGCATCGCCACGCCGCTAATTGTGCATTGGCCGCAAGGCATCAAGGCGCGCGGCCAGTTTCGGCGCGACCCGGGCCACGTCGTTGATTTCGTGCCCACGCTGCTCGACCTGGCCGGGGCGCAGAGTTCTCCAACCTGGAACGGAGCCGCCGCGCCGCCGCTTCCCGGCCGGAGCCTGGTGCCCGCCTTCCGCAAGAATGGCGCGGTCAGCCGCGATTTCATCTTCTTTCACCATGAAGGCAACCGCGCCCTGCGCATGGGGGATTGGAAGCTGGTGTCAGCCCGCGAGAAGGAAGACAGGTGGGAACTGTATGACCTGGGCAAAGACCGCAGCGAAATGCACGACCTGGCCGCGCAGCAGCCCGAGCGGGCGCGCCGGATGGAGTCCCGGTGGAAAGAGCTGGAGCAGACCTTTCGCGGCCAATACTCGCCGGCTGCGCCGTAACCGGCGCTGCGAGGCGCCGCCTCGATCTCCCGGATTGAGCTTCCGCAACCGGCCCGCACTTTGGCGCCAACCCCGGAGCTTGCCGCGTTCAGGGCGCGGGCAGGATGCGGTAGAAGCGCTGCGGATGGGTGACGGCACTGCAACTGGTATCCACCCAGATTTGAACCGTCTGTTCCAGGATGAGGTTGGTCAACGCGACCCACGGGTTGCTCGCGCCGAGGTCCGGAGCAAATTGCACCTGGTAGCGATAGCCGGCCGCTCCGGTGATGTTGATGCCGGCGAACATGCCCGGCTCCAGACCGATCCCCAAATCCGCCGACCTGACCACCAGGGGACCGCTATTGGTTGTGAGCTTCAACTCGTTGCTCACCACCACGGAGTAGTAGCCGGCATCCGCGAGTCCGACCGCCGGCAGGCTGTAAGCCGAGCCGGTGGCTGAGCCGAGCGCCGCTCCACCTTTGAACCATTGATAGCTGACCGGCCCCGCTCCGGTAACCGTGACGGAGAGAGTTGCGCTTCGACCCCAAAGGGCGCTCAGGCCCGCATAGGGTGTGGTGATGAGAAATGGCTCGACGGTCGGACCGAACACCAGCATCGCGCTGCGGCAACCCACCTTCACCTGCACTGCCGAGATCATCGCCCCTGCCTGGAGCGCCGTCGTGGGCACCGTCAACAACCCAGCCGCGAAGCCGGCCGCATGGTTGGTCGCGCCAATCGGGCAGGCGTCCGCATAGACGATGACATTCGTGGCGCCGGCTGCCACATTCGTTACCAAGACACTGCTTTGGCCGGCAACCAACGGGCCGACGACTGTCAATTCGGGAATATAGGGGCAGCAGCAAAGACCCTGGAACCGGACTGCGTCCATGTACCACCGGGCGGATGGGCTGAGTGTTCCGCTGGCGTAAGTGAAGCTGATGGTCGGGTTGGACACGAAGTTGCTGATGTAGCCGACGCGGATCCAGGCGTGGACAGGCTGTCCAGCCTGAAACACCGTCAAGGGGATGGAGGCCTGTTGTTTCCCGCTGACATCGGACAGAATACCGCCCGTGGCGGTCATGTTGACGATGAGGTTCGTGGAGCCGCTCTTCAAGTTATTCTGGGTGACGTAGATTCCGTAAAGGCCCGGCACCTGTTGCAGCGTCGTGAAGAAGAAGGGGCCGCCGCCCCCAGCGGGTATGAGGGGGCCTGTGTCCGTGGGCGTAACGCTCCATGAGCAGCCGGGGCCGTAACCGTAGCGCGCTTTTCGTCCGCTCCCGGGGCTGAGCGGCGGGGGAATTGGCGATGAAACGGACGTCGAGCCGGAGTCTGAAACAGTGCCCGTGACGCAAGAGGGCGGACACGGCGTAACGTCGGCCGAGGAAGGGCCAAAGAACGAGGTCACGAAGACATCCTCGGACCAGAGCGGCCCGGCGGCCAAAGCCAGAATCCCCAGCGCCACCCACTGGAATCTTACGGTCGAGCAAGAATGAAAGTTCATTTGAGCCTACCAGGGTCTGCCCCGGACACCGGGCAATGAATCCCTCGCGTTCCCTGCATGACAAATCAGTCCCGCCATCTGGTTTCACCCTACTGCACGTTCCCCACAAGCTCAACCGCCAAAGTCAGCAACCTCCAGGGACGGCCGCGTCTCAATTCCCGGCGACGTCCCCAAGAGGCGGGTCATGCGGCAACAGTTCCTGGCACCTCGAAAGCGGGTTGCGGCGTGGACTCCTGGTCATGGGCGCCTTCCCCAGCCCAAGCCAGCCAGGCCCCACTTGGCCCCCATCCGTGGCCTTGCGCCCCGCACAGGGGCAACTGCCTGTCCGCACGCCACTTCCGCACTCGCCCCTCACCCGCGGCCTATCCTCTTCTCCCCGTCCCACCCCCGTCCCGCTACCGTAGTACCTCTAACCCCGGGTTAGAGGTACTACGGTAGCGGGACGGGGGTGGGACGGCGTGGCTGTCAATCTATTGCGGGCGGTGGCAGCGCCTTGAAACTGCTGTCGGGCGGTGCCAATTCAACACCGTAGCTGCTCAGCCGCTTCTCTGGCGCATTTGCCCCCGAAAAAGCCGCTCAATAACTGAGCTGCGCCCTCGAGCGACCGGGTTCTCTCACCAAACTTCGACCGGCCCTTTGGGCACCGGCATGTGGCCGGGCTGGGCGGCCCCGGCTTCCCGCATGAACGAAGCGGCCAGGGGCGGCGGCCGGAACCGCAGTTTCAGCTCTCCATCCGGGTCGAGAAACTGCCGGCGCCAGCCGCGGTAACGCTCGAGGACTTCGAGGAACCCGGCGCGGGTAGAGACGCGCACAATGTGGTGGGTGAACTCCTTGGCCGGGCCAAACCGCCGGGCGTGCCACGGCGCAATCTTGCGGAACATCCGGCAGCCGTGGGCCTCGCCGAAGACCTCGATCATCAAGTCCAGGTGACGGCACATCACGCGCACGCGTTCCTCGAAGGCGGGCTCGGGCAGAAGCTGGTCGGTTTTCAAGTAGTGGAGCGTGTGCTGGAAGATCCACGGGTTGTAGAAGGCGCCGCGGCCGATGCTGACTCCGGCGCAGCCGGTTTGGTCGAGCATCACCTTGGCCGCCTGCGGCGTGGTGACGTCGCCATTGCCAATGACGGGAATATGTTTCACCGCGCGCACCACGGCACGGATGCCCGCCAGGTTGACGCCGCCGCGGAAGCCTTGCTCGCGCGTGCGGCCATGAATGAATACGCCCGCCACCCCAACGTCTTCCAGCGCCCGCGCCAGGTCCGGGGCGGTGAGGTTCTCCTCGTCCCAGCCCAGCCGCATCTTGGCGGTGACAGGAACCTTAACGGCCTCCACCATGCCCTTCACCAACCGGGCGGTCTTGGCCAGTTCCGTCATCATGGTCGAGCCGCCGCCGACGCGGCAGACCTTGCGCACCGGGCAACCCATATTGATGTCAACGGCGGCCACGCCGAGCGACTCCAGATAGGCCGCCGCATCGCGCATTTCCTCCGGCACGGAGCCAAAGAGCTGCACCGCCAGGGGCCGGTCTGCGGGAGAAGTCTCAATGAGCTTGAGGGCCTTGGCCTTCTTCTCCAGCAGCGAGCGGGCGTTGACCAGGTCGGTGGTCGCCAGGCCCAGACCGCCCAGCTCGCGCAGCGTGAGCCGGAACGGCAGGCTGGTATAGCCCGCCAGCGGCGAGAGGAACAGGTTCGAGGCCAAGCTCAGTGATCCCAGACGCATCTCCCGCATTGTAGCCGGAGCGGCGTCCATACGCGATTTGAATTCAATGCCTGGCGCGCGACCACCCGGTAGCAACCGGAGTTCAGCAAGACAGGCTGCAGCCTTGCTTACGGCCCGACCGGCAGCAGCCAAGTCCGGCTTGCTCCGCATGAACATGTCAAAAAATAGGCCTACATCGGCATTGACCCCCCAGTTTCCCTGCGGGATATTATGGTGTCATGATGTGCCTGTTGTATCGCGCCACACGCGTCGTTCCCCGTCTGGGGGTCCTGCTTCTAGCCTGCCAACTGACCAACCTCGCCCACGGTGTAATCCGGGATGGAGGGATTGATCCCGCAAACCTCGGGAAGGGCGACTGGATTTACCAGTTGCATCATGCGGTGGCCCAATGCAACGGCAACGTGCCGTCGGTGACCGACGTGCCCAGCTTGATGGCTCACCTGAAGAACCAGGGCATGCAGTACATCATCGTCAAAGCCGGCACCGGCGCCGCCCTGTTCTCGACGCCGGGCTTCAGCCCCCAGTTCACCACCAGCCTGGTGGACGCCGCCCACAACGCCGGGTTGAAGATCTTCGGATACACGCGTTCGGACGGGCTGGATATCCCGGGCGAGAGCGCGCTCGCCGATTGGGTGTTCAACCAGGGCGCGGATGGTTTTGTCTTCGACGCGGAGATCGAGTGGGAGGCCCACAACCTGCCCAACAACACCACCAAGGCGATCCAGCTCTGCTCGATGGTGCGGTCGAACTGGCCCAACAAGTTTCTGGCGCACGCGCCCTTCCCCTACATCAGCGTGCACGGCTCCTTCCCCTACAAGGAGTTCGGCTACTACTGCGACGCCGTCATGCCGCAGGTTTATTTTATCCAGATTGGCGTCACGCCAACGGAGTGCGTCAACAAGATGAACACTGATTTTCGCAACTGGCAAGCCGGCCTCTCCGGGCAGTGGCGGAACTCCATCAAACCCATCGTGCCGCTCGGCCAGGGCTGGCACGGGGACGGGGTCATTACCCCGGCGCTCATCACCGAGTTTGTCAATGCGGTCAAGAACGTCGCCAACCCTGCCACCGCGGGCGGGTTCAAAGGGGTGAATTACTGGGTGTGCGAGCTCCATCCGGCGGCGATTTGGCCCAGCATCGCCACCAACGAGATCACCCTCTGGACCAAGGCGCCGGTGATTGCGAATGTCTCCGCCGTCAATATCAATTCCACTTCCGCCACCATTACCTGGACGACCGACCAGAGCTCGGACAGCGTGGTCGAGTACGGCCTGGACACCAGTTACGGCACCAGTGTCACGAACAGCACGCCCGCCTACATCCACACCGTCAGCCTGACCGGCCTGACCCCCTACACGACTTACTACTACCGCGTCAAATCAAAGAACGCCAACAACCAGACGGGCGTCTCCGACATCAATGTCTTCGCGACCACGGCGGTCACCGCGCCGGATAAGATTGTGGAGTCCTACCTGCCCGGCCCAACCCTGAATTTCAACCCTCCTTACACTGATGCCGGCTTTGTCAGCAGCCCTTCAACCTGCAAGAGTTCAGCTCCTGGCCTAAACGGCGTTCAGGCTGTGCGGTATGCCACCGGCGGCGGCGGAATCCCCTCGGTCACCGTGCGGCCAACACTGCCCATTGCCGGCGGGACCTACGAGGTTTATGTGACGCATTGCGCTACCAGTTGCTCGGCGGATTTGGTGGCGAGCATCACGCAGATTAGCTGCTCTGGCTTGCCGGCGACCACCCCCGTGTTCCAGTCGTCTTACGGCAACACCTGGGGCTACGTCGGTCAGATGACACTGGCCGCCGGGGTGACGGTGCCGACCATCACCTTCACCAAGTCCGGCGGCACGCTCTCCGGGGGTTCCCGGATGTACAGTGACGGCTACAAGTTCGTTTACGTGCCGCCCCCGCCGATCGGGCCGGCCATCGTCACGCAACCGGTGGCAACCCAGACCAATCTGCAAGGCAGCACGGCCACCTTCAGCGTGGTGGCCTCCGGCAGTCCGCCGCTCTGCTACCAGTGGCGGTTCAACGGCGTGAACATCACCAACGCAGTGCTCTACACCTACACCCGGAACAACGTGCAGCCTGCGGATGCAGGCACTTATACGGTGGTGATCACCAATGCCGCGGGTTCCGTCACCAGCAGCCCCTCGGTCCTGACGGTGGCTCTGCCGGCGAGGATTGTGGCGCAGCCGGCCGATGTGACGATCGGCATCGGCATGCCCGCCCAGTTCAACGTGACGGCCAGCGGCACCGCGCCGCTCAGCTACCAATGGGAGTTCAACGGCACCAATATTGACGGGGCAACGACCACCAGCCTGACGATTCCCAACGCCCAGGCGGCTGATGCCGGCCAGTATGCGGTCGTGGTGTCCAATCCCTATGACGATGTCATTAGCTCAATCGCTACCCTGACGGTGATGGATCCCTTTATCGTCACCCACCCGCAGAGCCAATCCGTGGCGGCCGGCGCCACCGCCAGCTTCACCGTCAGCGCGGTGGGGTCCCCTACCGTGAGTTACCGCTGGCGCAAGGAGGGAGTGGCGCTGTTTGACGACGGGCGCATCAGCGGGACGGCGACTCCCACCCTGACGGTGGCCAATGCCCAGACCATGGACATGGGCAGCTACTCGGTCGTGGTCAGCAACCTCAACGGCCAGGTGGTCAGCTCGAACGCCACCTTGCTCGGGCAATTCCCGCCGTTCTTTGTGACCCAGCCGGCCAGCCAGAAGGTCGTTGCGGGTTCTGCGGCGGTGTTGACCGCCACCGTCGTCGGCCCCGAACCGCGCACTTACCAGTGGCGCCAGGGCGGCACCAACCTCGCGGACGGCGGCAAGATCAGCGGCGCGACCACAGCAACCCTGGTGGTGTCCAATATGCAGATCGGGGAATGCGGAGACTACTCGCTCGTGGTCAGCAACTCCCACGGAAGCACAATCAGTTCCAACGCGCTTGTGGGCCTGTGGCCGCTGGCCGCCTGGGGCCGGAATAATTACACCCAGGCGGACATCTCGCCGGGGCTAAACAGCGTGCAGGCGGTGGCCGCCGGCTTCTACCACAGCCTGGCCCTCAGAACGGACGGGCTTGTGGCCGCTTGGGGAGCAGGAGTGACTAATTCAGGGGTCAGTCCGCACGTGGGGCAGGCAATGGTTCCGAACAATCTAGAAAGCGTGGTGGGCATTGCGGCAGGATACTATCACAACCTGGCGATCCGGTCTGATGGCACCGTGGCAGCCTGGGGCGCAGGCACGAACAACACGGGAATCAGCCCGCATTATGGCCAGGCAATGGTTCCCGGCAGCCTGAGCGATGTGGTGGCGGTCGCGGCGGGCGGCTATCACAGCCTGGCTTTGACGTCTGACGGCGCAGTCGAGGCTTGGGGTGCGGGCACAACCAGCTCCAGCAACCCGCATTATGGCCAGGCGATGATTCCCAACGGCTTGAGCAATGTAACCGCCATTGCGGCCGGATGCTTCCACAGCCTGGCCCTCAAGGCGGACGGCAGCGTGGCGGCTTGGGGAGCCGGCACAACCAGATCGAGCAATCCGCACTGTGGCCAGGCGATGGTTCCCAACGGATTGAGCAACGTAATGATGGTTGCGGCCGGGGGCTACCACAGCCTGGCCCTCAAGTCTGACGGGACGGTGCTCGCTTGGGGCGACAATACCTACGGCCAGACCAATGTGCCCGCCGGCTTGACCAACGCAGTCGCGATTGGTGTCGCACGCTACTGCAGCTTTGCCCTAAAGGCCGACGGAACGGTGCTGGCCTGGGGCGACAATACTTACGGCCAGACCAATACTCCGAACACCGTGGCCAATGTCATTGGCATCTCGAGCTGCGGTTACCACAACCTGGCGCTGGAAAACGACGGGAGCCCGTATATCACCGTGCAACCCTTGGGCCGGACCGCAACCGCGGGCGCCAGCGTCAGCCTGTCGGTCATGGCAGCGGGCGTCCAGCCGCTGAGCTACCAGTGGCGGCGGAACGGAGCGGACATTGACGGCGCCACCGGCGCCTCGCTCGACCTGGCCGGCGTCCAAAGCCCGGACAGCGGAAGTTATTCAGTCGTGGTGACCAACGCGCTGGGCGGCGTCACCAGCGCCACCGCGTTGCTCACGGTGATCGCACCGCCGGCCATCACACAACATCCGCAGAGCCTCGCTGTTAATGAAGGCGGCAACGCCACCTTCACCGTCACCGCTGCCGGGGCGCCGCCGCTGAGCTATCAGTGGCTGTTTGACGGCACGGACATCGCCGGCGCAACCGACAGCAGCTACACACGCTCCTATGTGCAAGCCCAGCATGCCGGCACCTACGCCGTCGTTGTGACCAACGCCATGGGCAGCGTGGCCAGTTCCAATGCGACCCTCACCGTCAATGTGCCGCCGGCAATTACCGCCCAGCCGCAAAACGCGACGGCGACTGCCGGCAGTGACGCCACCTTCACCGTCGTCGCCACCGGCACCGCGCCGCTGGGTTACCAGTGGTCATTCGCCGGCACAAGCATCCCCGGCGCAACCGACAGCAGCTACACGCGGGCCAATGTGCAACCGGACGACGCCGGCACTTATGCTGTGATCGTCTCGAATGTGGCCGGCAGCCTGGCCAGTTCGGACGCCATCCTCACCGTCAATGTGCCGCCGGCAATTACCGGCCAGCCGCAAAGTGTCATCGCCGCGGCGGGCAGCAACGTCACCTTCACCGTCGTCGCCACCGGCACCGCGCCGCTGGATTATCAGTGGCGGTTCAACGGCGCCGACCTCGCCGCCGCGACCGCCAGCGCTTACACCTGCTGGAATGCTCAGGCTGAAAACGCCGGCAGCTACTCGGTCGTGGTTTCCAACATCGCCGGCACGGTTGCCAGCGCCGATGCGGTGCTCAGCTTTACTCAAGCCGTCCCGCTGCAAATTGACTCGATCACCCTGCTAACCGGCGGCCAAGTCCTGTTGCAGATCAGCGGCGCCCCGAACCGTTACGCCATCGAGGCGACGACCAACCTGGTGGATTGGGAGGAGTTGACCAATCTGACCACCACAGGCAACACCTTCGAGTACCTCGATGCCGACCCCTACCCGGCCCAAAGCTTCTACCGCGTGCGTCTGGTGCCTTGACCGTTCCGGGAGCCTGGGGTGCGTGGACTTGGCCGGGAATGGGCCTGAAGAATCCCTTGTAACGCCCGGCAAGTGCGCTGCCGGCATCGGCTTGGGGGCGCTGACTGCACAGCCGGTCTCAACCCTCCCGGCTTCGGGATGTTGACAGTAAGGGGCTGGCTGGGTTTCATGGACGAGCAGAAGCGGGGTTGGTGCCGCGGAGGACGCGCGATACCATGGCGGCGAGTGTGTTGAGCCGAGCCTGAACTGGCAGGACGCGCCCCACCTGCGAGCAGAATTGCTATGGAAATCTATGTTGCGAGAGATGGGCGGCCCCTAGCAGCCTGTCGGACTTAGGCGGAGGGTCCTTTCAGGACGGTTGAACAGAATGCGGGGCTGAATGTCAATCAATATATGGCAGCCCGATTCGTCACCGTTGATTACGAAACCCCGTTGATTCCCCCCCGGACCTGCGGGAATGGGTGCCCGCGAAACACTGGGCGCATTTTATTCTGGACGTGGCAGAGGAACTGGACCTGCGTCAGGTGCGGGTCAAAGAGCGGGGCGCGGGCAGTGAACAGTATCCGCCGCGGATGCTTTTGGCGTTGTTGCTCTACTGCTACGCCACGGGGGTGTTTGGCTCCCGGCGCATCGAGCAAGCGACCTGGGAGAGCGTGCCGGTGCGGATGATCTGCGGGGATACTCATCCCGATCACGACACGATCTGCACGTTTCGGCCCCAGAACCAGCGGCTGTTGGAGCAGACCTTCGTGCGGGTGCTGGAGTTGGCCCAGGAGTTGAAGTTTTTGCAGGTGGGCCAAATCACGGTGGCGGTGGATGGGACCAAGGTACTGGCCAAGCAGGTTGGTGGGCGCGACAGGGGTCGAACTTGAACGCGATTTTCGCTCACATGCATTCCACCCCTGTAAACAAAGGCGAATCTGCATGTCGCCCATTCTGCCATTACGCACCCAAATGCAAGGTTGCGCCACTTTCTTGTCAGCGCCGTGTCAGCAGCCCCAACTCTTACGCTGCCGCCTGAACGCTCGCGCTGCCCTGCGTTGCGCGTTGCACCCTCGCCGCAATCTCCTGAGCCGTCATCTTCGCAGCCGGGTTATCGCTGAGCT
>DAOPPX010000010.1:0-65161 GCA_035358715.1 Verrucomicrobiota bacterium | reverse complement strand
GGACGAACTCTGGGGGAGCACCTAAAACCCGGTGGTAGTGGCAAGATGCGCTCCGCAGAAAGAAAAGCGTAAAACAGGGCTTGCCAAGCAGCGGGCGCGCGTCTAGGCTCCTTCCTCCTTTTGGGAAGACCCATTAGGGCGGGCGGCCCGGATGTGGGCGCTAGCAGAGAAGAAATTGATTTATGGCAGTCAAAATTCGTTTGAAGCGGATCGGGGCGAAGAACAAGCCCGCATTCCGTATTGTCGTGGCTGATTCCCGCAGCCCGCGCGATGGGAAATTCATTGAGGAACTGGGCACGTATCTGCCGCAGAAGAAGGGTGATAAGTTCACGCTGAAGCTGGACCGTGCCCAATACTGGGTAAGCAAGGGCGCGCAGCCGAGCGAAACGGTCGCCAGTTTCATCAAGAAAGCGGCCAAGGCCGCGGCGGCGGCTACGGCGTAAGAGCCAACTGGGGCCATGCAAGCGTTCCTTGAATACGTCGTCAAAGGGTTGGTCCAGAACCCGGAAGCGGTGACGATAACGCCGGTGGAGCGCGAAGGCACGACGGTTTACGAGTTGCGCCTCCATCCGCAGGATGTGGGCAAGATTATTGGCCGGCAGGGGATGACGATCAATGCGATTCGCTCTCTGCTGTTGGCCGGGAGCGCCAAGAAAGGGCTGCGCTGCACGCTGGAGATCGTCGAAGACAAGCCGGGCGCCTGAGCGGCGTTGGAGGCGGAGGGGACGCCAGGGGGCCGCGACAGCCGATCCGGCGATGATGCACAAGCAAGCGCGAGGTCGAGGCCCGACCGGAAGATGAAGATTGATGTGGTGACGCTGTTTCCCGCGATGTTCGCGGGACCGCTCGACGAAAGCATCATCAAGCGGGCGCGGGAAGCGGGGCGGCTGGACCTGGCGCTCCATAATCTGCGCGATTACGCGCACGACCGGCACAAGACAGTGGATGATCGGCCGTTTGGGGGCGGGCCGGGCATGTTGTTGAAGCCCGAGCCGCTCTTTGAAGCCGTGGAAGCCCTGGCGCACGAGAACACGCGCGTCATACTGGTGTCGCCCGCCGGGCGGCGGTTTGACCAGGCCGTGGCGCACGAGTTGGCGGGCTTCGAGCATTTGCTGATGGTATGCGGCCACTATGAAGGGTTTGATGAGCGGGTGCGCGAGCGGTTGGCGGATGACGAGTTGTCCATCGGTGACTACGTTTTGACGAACGGGGCGTTGCCGGTGATGGTGATTGTTGATGCGGTCACCCGGCTGTTGCCGGGGGTTCTGGGCGATGAAGACAGCGCCCGGGAAGACTCGTTCAGCCAGGGGCTGCTCGAGTATCCGCAATATACGCGGCCGGCCGAGTTTCGCGGGATGAAGGTCCCGGAAGTGTTGCTCTCGGGCAACCACGCGGAAATCGCCCGATGGCGAGCTGAGCAGGCTCGGCAGCGAACCAGAGAGCGGCGACCGGACCTGCTCTGAGAGACATTTTATGAATCAGGCATTACTTGATAAAATTGAGTCGGCGCAGTATCGCAAAAACGCCACGGATTTTGGCGTGGGTGACACTGTGCGTGTGCACACCAAAGTGGTTGAAGGCGACAAAGAGCGCATACAGGTTTTTGCGGGCGTCGTGATTGGCCGTCGCGGTCACGGCTTGAACGAGATGTTCACCGTCCGCCGCATCAGCTACGGCGAAGGGGTGGAACGGGTGTTTCCCCTGCACTCGCCGCGCGTGGAGAAGGTGGAAGTGGAGCGCCAGGGCGCGGTCCGGCGCGCCAAGCTCACCTACCTGCGCAAGCGCGTCGGCAAGGGGGCGACCCTGGTGAAAGAAAAGGAGACCCGCGCGGCGGCTGCCACTGCGCCCGCAGCCGCGAAGTCCTAGCCGGCGGGAATCTTTGAAGCTAGCAAGCGAGGCCACGGCCTCGCTTTTTTGTTGCCGCCGAATGGGTTCAGCGATCGCCCGCCCGATCGCGGCAGAAACCTTCAATCACCCGTTGCTTTCGCGCAACCGCGCGGCAGCCTCGGCGGGCGGGACAACGGTTTCCTGGCGCGTCTTGAGATTCTTGATGCGCGCCTGCAGCGCTCCCGCCTGATCCCGCTCCAGCTTGATCGTGTGCGCCGCGTTTAGCTCCTGCGCGCGCTTGAACTGTCGGTCCGACTTGGCGGCGGCAAGCGAATAGTCCACTGCCAGGCCGGCCGCCCGCAAATCGTGAATCACTTTCAGAGATTCGCCGCGCAGGTTCTCATCTTCGATCAGGCAAAAGGCGTCCAGGGTTACGCCAAACTTCGGCAGCAGCGCGCGAGCCCGAAGCAGCTCCAGCAGCACCACGTCGCCCATGCCGAAGCCCAGGGCCGGGAGATCCACCCGGTTATTGCTGATGAGCTTGACGAGGTTGTCGTAGCGGCCGCCTCCGGCAATGGCGCGGAACTCTCCCTTGCGGTCGAATGCCTCGAACACCACGCCGGTGTAATAAGCCAGGCCGCGAATAACGTGGTAGTCAATCTTCACGTAATCCTTGAGCCCGCGCGCGGCGAGATTGGCCACGATGGCGGCCAACTCGGCAGTGGCTTCGCCTTGGGCGATGAAGGAGGACACCTCCTGCAGCGAAAAACCCATGCGCCCGAGCTTCTCGTCGCTTTGCTCCGGCGCCTCGCGTTCCAGCTTGTCAATGACCTGGTAGAAGGGGTATTCCTGCGCCGCGTCGCCCTGACGCCGCTGGAAGAACTCCTGCCAGGCGTTGCGGCTGCTGAGGCGAATGACGAAATCCTGGTGCGTCAGCCCGAAGGAGCGGAGCGTGTCAATCAGGAGCGCGATCAGTTCCGCGTCGGCGGCGGGGTCTTTCTCGCCGAGGATATCGGCATTGAACTGAAAGTGCTCGCGCAGGCGCCCTTTTTGCTGGCGCTCATAGCGAAAGAGCTGGGGCAGTGCGAACCATTTCAGCGGTTTCTTGTACCCCCGCTCGCACGCGGCGACCATGCGCGCCAGCGTGGGAGTCATCTCAGGGCGGAGGGAGATCTGCCGCTCGCTTTTGTCGGCGAAATGGTAGAGTTGGCCGACAATTTCCTCGCCGCTCTTGGTGGTGAAGAGCTCCAGCGGTTCAAGCGGCGGGCCGTCGTATTCACGAAAGCCGTAGCGCCGCGCCAGGCTGCGCCATTGGTCAAAGATATACTGGCGCGCATCGGTGCTCCACAGGCCGGGCTGTGGCAACGGCTCAGGATAGAAATCTCGAAACCCAGGCAGACGTTCCATAATTGGGGGCAGAAGCTAAGGGGTGCCCCTCAAAAGCAAAAGCAAAACCGCGTGCCAGCCGGACAGGGTACCGGGCTGGCAAACAGCTCGCGCTTCAGTTCAGATCTTCGACGGCGAGGGTTTGGTGACGAGCCTGGGCGCGAGCTTGCGGACCGCTAGGCGCATCTCTTTGCCGGCCTTGAACTTGACGGCGCAGCGTTCAGGGATTGGAACCTGGGTTTCTGGTGCGGTTGGATTGCGCCCGAACCGCGCCTTGCGCACGCGCACCTCGAATATCCCGAAGTTGCGCAGTTCGACTTTCTCCCCGTTTGCCAGGGCCTTGGTGATATGATCAAACGTATGCTGAACGACGCTGAATACGTCTTTGTGAGCAAGCTTCGTATCCTCACAGATGCGAAGCACCAAGTCGCGCTTTGTAAGAGTCATAGGCAAGAATAGTTACTAAGTCCCGTCAGCTAAGATATTTATAGCACCCAAGGACATGGCAGGCAAGCAAAAAGAAGGGAATTATGGGGAGATAATATGCGGGCACAAGAGAGTGGCTTCAAGTGTTCTTGGCAGCTAACGTGCTGCCTGGCTGGTAATTAGAGGCCCGCGGCAATGTGGCCGGGGCCGAGTTTTGAGTTAGATCAACCGAGACACGCGGCTGCGAATTCTGCAAACGAGATTAAATGCTGTCAGAATGGGTCTGTGCGCGCTTGTGCTGGCTGTGGGGGCGGTGCTTCAAGCGACGGCAGACGAGGTGACCGGCGTGGTCATGGTGCCCAGCGGTAACGCACTGGTGCCGCGGTTGACCATCGAGGGCACCGTTGGTTCCAGGCACGAAATCCAATATTGTATCGGATTGAGACAGCCCCACTGGCTGTTGCTGACAAATCTGGTGGTGGCACATAGCCCGTATTGGTTGGTGGACGCGGGTGCGGTGCCAGGGGCGCCAAGGTTTTACCGGGTGACGGCGCCCGCGCCTGAAACCGCGCCTGAGAGCATGGTGCTGGTCCCGGCGGGGGGCTTCACGATGGGCGATGCTTTGGATGGGACTGGTTCAGCACTGCCGCTGCACACGGTGTATGTGAGCGCGTTTTACATGGACCGGTATGAGGTGACCAAGGCGCTATGGGACGAGGTGAAGACTTGGAACGGAGGCAACGGGTACACCTACGAGAGCCCAGGCTCCGGCAAGGCGGCCAATCATCCCGTGCAGACGGTCAACTGGCGAGACTGTGTGAAATGGTGCAATGCGCGGAGCGAGAAGGAGGGGCGAACGCCCTGCTACTATAACGAGGCTGGCTTGGCGACTCTCTTCAAGACGGGGGTGGACGTGCCCTATGTGAAGTGGGACGCGAACGGGTATCGGCTGCCGACCGAGGCAGAGTGGGAGAAGGCAGCGCGAGGCGGAGCGAGCGGGCGGCGGTTCCCGTGGTCGAATGGGGACACAATCACCCACAGTCTGGCCAATTACGTTGTGTATCAGGAGCATGGCAGCAACTACTATCCGTACGATCAAAGCCCGACGGCGAGCTACCACCCCGATTATGCTGACATGGTTTGGCCTTATACGAGCCCGGTGGGCTGCTTTGCGGCCAACGGGTATGGATTGCACGACATGGCCGGAAACGTGTGGGAGTGGTGCTGGGACCGCCAGGGCCCCTACCCGAGCAGCGCGCAAAGCGATCCGCACGGGAGCGAGACGGGCTCATACCGGGTGTACCGCGGCGGCAGTTGGAATAGCCACGCAGTCAGGTGCCGGGCCGCGGTCCGCTTTTATAACGTGTCGGCCTACAATTACTGTGACCTGGGGTTTCGCTGCGTTCTGGCCGCAGGTCAATGAGCCGGCGGGGCGGGGGCGGGGCTGTCCGCAGGGGTTGACGCGCGGGAGGGGAGCAACAGGCTGGCGAGCCAGCCTGCGAGGATGGTGACTGCGCACCCGACGACGCCGTACCACAGCCAGGATGTCCGGGTGCAAAAGCAAACTGGGACGGCGATCAGGACACCCGCAAGCCAGCCCACAACAGCCCCCCAGGCCGAGGCGCGGCGCACCAGCATTCCCAGCAGGAACAGGCCGAGCAACGGGCCGCCCACCAACCCGATGGCCTTGTTGCTGGCCTCGACCAGCGCGCCGAGTTTGCTGACGCCAAACGCCAGCAGGATCACCAGCGCTCCGTAAGCCACCGTGAGCAGGCGGGCGAGCCTGAGTTGGCGGTTTTCCGACAGGGGCCGGCGGGAAAGCCGCTGACGAAAGTCCACCAGCGTGGCGGCGGTTAAAGCGTTGAGGCCGGAGGAAGTTGCGGACATGGTGCCGGAGTAAATGGCGGCGATGAGGAGGCCGGGTAATCCCGCGGGCAACTCGGTAACCACGAAATAGGGGAGAATCTGGTCTGCCTTGGTGATGCGTCCGGCAGCCAGCGGGTCGCCGTGGGTCTGGTAAAAAGCATAGAGCACCAGGCCGGTCAGGTAGAACACGATGAACACCGGAATGAGCAGCCAGAACTTCAGCCACAACGCCCGCTGTGCCTCTCCCATGCTGGTGGCGGTCAGGTACCGCTGGACGGACACCTGGTCGGTGGCCAGTTGCACCAGGTTGATCACCGTGCCGCCAAGCAGCAGACCCCAAAGCGTGACGCGCACGGAGGGATCCAGGCTCAGGCTCAGATCGAGCTTTCCGCCGGCCCGGCCGATTTCAAACACGCCCGACAGCCCGTCAGGGATACGCGCAAGCGCCACGCAGAGGATGACAATCTGGCCGCCAAACAGGACCAGGAACTGGACGACGTCTGTCCAGATAACAGCCTTCATTCCTCCCAGCGTCGTGTAGAGGGTGGTGAGGGTTCCAGTGCAGATGATGCTGAACCAGAGGGGGAGGCCGGTGACCTGCTCCAGGGCCAGGGCGGGGGCGTAAGTCACCAGCGCCAGCCACAATAATACGCGCAGAATGAACAGGGTGGAGGCGAGCAGGCGCACCTGCAACGAGAAGCGTTCCTCCAGGTACTGGTAGGCGGTGTAGAAGCGGGACTGGTAGAAGTGCGGGATGAAGATTCTGGTAGTAACCGGCGTGGCGATGATGAAGCTCAGCCCGAACAGCACGAACGTGAACCGATGCGCATAGACCTCGCTGGGGCACCCCAGATAGCTGATGCCGGAAAACAACGCCGCCAGGACCGAGACCCCCACCAGCAGAAAGCCCATGCTCCGGGAGGCCAGAAAGTAATCCTTGATCGTCCGCTGCTCCTTAACGAACAGCAGGCCGACCGACACCGCTACGATCAGGTAAACAACGAAGACGCCGTAGTCTAGCCAGGAAAAGCGGGTCACGCGCCAAATGCCGTCAGCCCGGCTTTGAAATAGTCGCTCAACCCGAGCACATCCGCTCCGAGGGTAAAGACGCCGTAGCCCTCAGCAGTGAGTACCGCGCGGGGCGCCAGCATGCCGGGGGCCATGGCATATTTCCGGTGCTTCTTCGCCGCTGCCCCCACCCGCTGACGAGCCGCCACTACCTCGGGCGCGTTCACCTGTCCGGGTTTCCCAATCAGGTGGCTGAAATCCCCCGGGCCAAACAGCAGCATGTCGTAGCCGGGCACGGCGGCAATGGCCTCGACGTTCTCCAGCGCCTCGGGCGATTCGATCTGAAAGATCAGCAAGCGCTCGGTGTTGCTGTGGGCCATGTACTCGGTTGTCGGAATCATGCAGTAGCGTCCGTCGGGGTTGCCGCCGTCCACCGGACGCCGGCCCAACGGGTGGAAGCGCGTCATCTCGACAATATGCCGGGCCTCTTCAGCGGTCTTGACGTGGGGCACCATGATCGCCGTCGCGTCGGCCTCGAAAGGCTTCACATAATCGCTGTAGCTGCCCTTTTCGACGCGCACGATCGTATCCACGTCATAGAGCTTGGCGGCGCGGATTTGGTTCTCCAGGTTGAACCAATCGTTCGAGACATGCTCGTTGCAGATCCAGACGGAGGAGGCGCCGGCCAGGCCGGCCAGTTCGATGACCCGGGGATCGCCCAGGTTCAGCTTAAAGCAGGTTGGCTGTTTGCCGGCCCGGAGTTCGCGCAAAATACGACTGGAGCGGAGATTCATGCGGCGAGTCTATCTAGTCTGCCTCACGTGAGAAGGATTTTCTCGGAGACAGGAGAATCCGCGCAAAATGTGGTTCGCATGAGCTTGGTTAGCCAGCGCACAGGCTCGGAGCGCGGACATTCGTGTTCGCTTCCTTGGCCCACGAACGGCGTGGCGGACGGGAATGTCCGCCACGCCGACCTCATGCCTGCGCCTTGAGGCTACGGCTTGTGCAGGCGGTAGAACTTGATGCTGTCCATCGCGTTGCTCACCGTGAACTTGCTGTTGACCACCACCGGCGGATAGGGCGGGATCATGACCCACGGCACACCGTTCAGCCGGTTGGTGGCCTCCAAACGATATCCCGGTGCCGCCGTCGTCCAATCCAACGCCACGTTCGACGCGCCGGCACGCGTGATGTTCAGCACCGGCCGGCAGTTGCCGCCGTTGACGGCCAGCGTGTAGGGCATGCCTCCGGCGTCCGTGACGATGTTGATTACGAAGACCGCGTTGGCCGGCACGTCAAACGAGAATGCCTGGCTTGGGTGCGAGGCGTTCACGTAGTAGCCCGCATCACCCAGGTAGTTGGCACAGAGATTCGTCGGATCAAAACTGCCCAGATAGGCCGCTGCCACCAGCGACCCGGATGGGTTTTGGTGCGATGCGGTAACGGTGATGCAGGCAGCGGCCGGGCCGTTTCGGAACGTGAAGCTTTCCGCGGGATAACTGCCCCCGCCGGTTGGCGGGCAGGCTTTCACCGAGCCGCAAGCGCTGACAATGTCATTGGCCTGTAAGTATCCGGTCTGCAACGGGGTCGTAGGCCCGGTGTAGGACTTGATGGTCACGTCGGGGCACAGTTCGCAGATGCCGCTGCCGGGCGTGCAGGCGGTGGGGTAGAGTAATAGCGAGCAGCAGCGAATGCTGCCCACGGCGCCGGCGGCATCATCGGCAATGCGCAGCGTCCAGGTACCGTTGACGTCCGCGCCCGACTTCTCATTGAAGGCCTCCAGCGATTGCTCCGGGCGGTAGCGGCCCGCAAAGGGCGCCGTCCCGGCGGTGATGGCCGTCGTCGCGGCGCTGTCGAAGGTGGTGCGGGCCCGATCATCACCGCAGTCGGTGCCGTAGTCATCCGACGTCCCGCCGTTGTCGCTGGACAGAACCACCGTCGTGCCGTCCGGACTGATGAGCGAGATGTCCAGGTCGCTGTCTGCCGTGTGGGTGATGTGAAGGGACACCACGACCTTCTTCAGCGGCGTCGTAATACCAGCCACCGTAAAGGTCTTGTCCACGAAGCCACCGTCGGGAATGGCGGTATCCACGTTGTTGTTGTACCGCACCACGGAACCGGCCACGCCGCTGGGCAGCGAGAAGGGCACCTTCAAGGTGCCATGCGTGGTGCTGCCCATTTGCAGTTCGAGATTCACCTTCGCGCCGCAGTCGAAGCCCGGCTGGGTGGTGATCTGGAAGAAGTCGTCATTCGTGCGCACGGAGAGGACGGGGATATTCGGGTAGCTGGAATACGGTTGCACGACAGCGACGCCCGGGGTGAGGGACCGCAGCGTGGCTTTGAGCCCGCTCACGGGGGTGAGGCTGATGTTGCGGACCTCCAGGCTCAGGAGATTGCACTCGTTGGTTTCGATGGCCCCATTGCCGTTGCCGCTCCACACCACGACGTCGCCGGCCCCCAGCGATTGGTTAGTCATCGTCAGCACCACGTCGTTGCCGGTGCCTCCGGCGTAACTGACGCGGAAGTTGAACTTGCCCGTGCTGTCGCTCACCACGGCACCTTCCGCCAGGCCGTCGAAGGTGTTGGTAACCGCCTCGCTGCCGTTATTGTTGACAATAACGAACTGATCGCCTTCGGCGGGCAGGAAGCCCACCGTTAGCGGCGAGAGGGCCGCCCCGGTAAGGGTGACCGATCCCGCGACGTTCAGTTGGTCGTAGCCGCTGCCCACCGCGTTGCCGTTCAGCTCGACGGCGAGGCTGCTCGAGGACCCGAACGTGACGTTGCCGGAGTTGAGTCGGCCGGCGCTGGCACCCGGGGACACCACACCGTAATCGGTAATGGCTCCCACGGTACCGGCTCCCCCTAGCGCGGCTAGACTATCCACGGTGACTGCGCTGGCAAGAGAGCCATTGACGATAAGCTTGCCGGAATCGTACACATGGGTGATGCCGGCGGAGAAACTGGCGTCGCCATTCATGGTGAACGTGCCGCTCCCCATCTTGGCCAGCGTGTAGCCAACGCCGTATCCGACACCGGTCATCGAACCGTCAAACGTGCTGGTGCCGTTGTCCTCGCCGACAGCCAGATAGCCGAGAGTCCCGAAGTTCACTGTCCCCGATCCGCGCAGAGTATCTATCAGAGCGTAATAGGCGCCGCACTCCAACAAACCGCCGCTCTGGATGAGGACATCCGCCGTTTGGGCAATCTGGTTGTTGCTTCCCAACATCACCACATCGCTGCCGCTGCCGTCGCCTATCACAAGGTTGCCCGGCACGGATTTCACGCTGCTGGTCTTGCTGAGTGCCAGGGTGCCTTCGTTGACCACCGTCGTGCCGCCGTAGGTGTTGGCCGCTGTGCCTGACAAGGTAAGCGTTCCTGAACCGCTGTTGGTGAACCCGCCGGGACCGGTGATCGGCCCGCTCAACTCCAGGCTGCTGGTGTTGCAGATTACGGAGTCACTTGCCAGGGTGACCTGGCCCGCCCAGGAACAATTGCCATGACTCGCGTGAAAAGCGCCCAGTGCAAAATAACCGCTGCCGTTCAACACCAACGGCTTGGCGCCAACCAGGACCGGATTGTCAGAGGCGTACATGAACAAAGTGCCGCCGCTGTTTACCGTAACGGGGGTGTTGGTGTTGCCCAGGGCGAACGAGTTTCCAATCCACAGGTCCCCACCGTTGATCGTCACCGGGCCAACGAAGCTGTTTGAGGAGGCCAGCATAACCTCGCCCCCACCGTTCTTGATCAGGCCGATGCTATTCGTGCCTCCGCTGCTGCGCACCGTGGCGTTGATCTTCAAGTCCGGCGAGAAATTATGGCCGCTGTTGGTAATTGTTACCGTGTTATAATAGAGCCCCGCCTGACCGTCAATGGTGGCTTGCTTGACGCCATTGCCAACAACCGTGACGCTGTCAGAGAGCCAGATCAATCCGGTGTCACTGGTCGTGACCTGGCCGCCTTCAAGGGTCAGCGGCCCGATATAGTCAGTGCGATCTCCAAGGTCCAACACCCCGGAACTGTTCACTCTTACGCGCAAACTGGTTGACCAGAACTGGTTATTGTTCAGGCAGCGTACCAGGTCGGTTCCGGTCCCGTCCCCGATGACCAAGGGCCGCTGCAATGCGCCGGCGTTGACGGTCTTGGCCAGTTCCAGGACGCCTTCGTTTACGGTCGTGTCGCCCCCATAGCCGTTGGCGCCACTCCCGGAATACTTGAGGGTGCCAGCCCCCCATTTGGTGACCCCGCCCGTGCCGGTGATCGAGCCGCTGATGTCCAACAAGCCGTCGCTGGCGACGTAGAACCTCGTATCCTGGCTCAGGCTGACTGGACCGGCCCAGATGTTGGTGACGCCGCCTACCGAGTCGAGCGCATAGCTGTCCGCCGTGTTCATCGTCAACGCCTCGCCGGTGATGCTGACTCCACCGCCCAGCGCGAGATAAGCCGAGTTGTTGATGATCGTGCTGCCGTTGGTGGCACCCAGAGCCAAGTCGTTGAGGGCGTAGATGTAGCCGCCGGTGTTGGCGGTCAGGGTGCCGGTAAATGTGTTGGCGCCATAAAGCCAGAGGGACACGCTGTCGTTCTTCACGATATTGGCTGAGCCGCTCACGTCCGCATAGATAATGGGGTAGCCGCTGCCCTGGATGGTGCAGGTGCCAGTGCCGACACTCAGCTTCCCGTAGATGTGCGGGTTGCCGCTGATGCTGATCGTGCTGTTGGCCGCCAGCGCCAGGGTGCTTGTGCCCGTTTGAATCTCCCCGTCATTGAGCGTGAGACTGTTGCCTACGCCTTCAGTTATACTGTTGAGGTCGAACAAGCCGTCGGCGTTGATGATAATGTCCGGTGTAGCGCCGAGTTGCGAGTTCGTCGCCAGCCGCACCACCGCGCTACTCGCCCCACCGCTGCCGTCCCCGATGGTGAGCGTACCAGCCACAACGCTGCTGTTGCTCAGCGTCTTGGTTAGCAGCAGCGTGCCGGCGTTGACCAGGGTCGCCCCCGAGTAGGTGTTCGCCGTACCGCCCCCATATCTGAGGGTTCCCGTCCCGTTCTTGGTCACCCCGCCGCTGCCGCTGATACTGCCGTCCAACCCCACCGTGCCATTGCCTGAAACAGTTAGGGTGAAGCCGCCGTTGGTAAGGTTACCCTCCAGATACAGGCTCGTCCCCGCCGTCGTGCACTCCACCGTCTGCGCCGCCCCCAGGGTGACGTTGCATTCGAACAGGTTGGCCCCCGCCGCCTGCTGGCTGCTGATGCCGTTGGTGACCGTCAGCGCGTTGCCGCGCACGTCGTAGGTGCCGCCGGTGAAAGTGATGGACTTGACTTTCAGATTGGTGAAGTTGTTGGTGTTCACCGCGCGTCCCCCCACCGGGAAGACAAGGTCATCCCCGTTGATCGGCGCGACGCCGCCGGTCCAATTGCTGCCTGTGCCCCAGTAACCACTCGTAGTGCCGGCCCAATTCTTCACCGCGGCGCGGGCGCCTGGCGCCGCCAGCAGCAGGCCGGCGCCCAGCATTAGCGCCAGTGGCAGGAGTCGTGCGGGCTCGTGGCAAAGCGTTGAAGTTGTGTGCGGCAGCTTGCAAGGCTGCCAAACCGATGATTGTCGAGGTTCTTTCATAGTTAACTCCGATTCGTATGGGGTGTTAATCGTTTCTGTGAGTTTCTAAAGGAACGGTAACCGAAGGCCGCCGGAGGAACGGTTTCGAGGGGCGGCCCACAAGCATGGCAAAGAGATCGTCCGGGCATGAGCGCAATTGGTGGACTCCCGGTTGCAAGCGACAAACACCACCCTCCGCTGAGTCGCGAAAAACCCGATTCCGATCCTAAGGCTCTCTAGTTTTGAGTAGCCCATAATGCCGTAATCCGAGACGAGACTAGGTAAAGTTCCCGCCGCATGCAAGCCCAAAATTCGGTCCGGAAACCTTGTGCGCGGGGGAAAAACCGGGCCGGGCAATGAAATCCGATATGGGAAGATGAGGAAAGAGGGATTGAAGCGGCGGCTGGTTTCTGTCAGGCTATGGCCCCGGGCGATGTTGCCTTGCGCCTGAGAACTGACTTATGACCATTCAGGAGATGTTTGACCTGACCGGCCGGGTGGCGGTGGTCGTCGGCGGAGCGCGCGACTTCGGCTTTCACATGGGTGACGTGCTGGCCGAGGCGGGCTGCGATCTGGTGCTCACCTCGCGCAGCCTCGCCAACGCGCAGCAGACGGCGCAGCGTCTCCGCGCCAAACACAAGCGGGATGTGTTGCCGCTGGCGCTCGATGTGACCCGGCAGCCGCAGATCGCCGACCTGGCGCGCCAGGCCGGCGCGTGGAAGGGGCACATTGATATCCTCATCAATAACGCGGGCGGAACCCCCGCCGGCAAGGGCAAGGCGCACTTGTTCGAGCGGGCGCCCGAGGATGCTGCCGAGTTGATTCGCATCAACTTGCTCGGCTCACTCTACTGCTGCCAGGAAATCGGCCGCCTGATGGCCGATCAGGGGCACGGAAAGATCATCAATATTGCATCCATCGCCGGCCTGGTGGGCAGGGATCGCCGGATGTACAAGCGCAACAGCATGCAGGGCCAGCCGATTGACTACGCCGCTGCCAAGGCCGGGGTGATCGGCATGACCCGAGACCTGGCGGGGTTGCTCTCGCCGCTGGGCGTGCATGTGAATTGCATCTCCCCCGGCGGTTTCGACCGCGGCAAGCTGCCGGCGGGCTTTGTGAAGGATTACAGCGACCGCACCCCGCTGGGCCGCATGGGCCGCGACGAGACTGACTTGCGAGGCGCGGTGCTGTTCCTAGCCTCGCGGGCCTCGGATTATGTCACCGGCCACAACCTGGTGGTAGACGGCGGCTTCAGCATCTGGCAGTGACCCGGGCCGGTCCGGCAGGTTGAGAAGCGAGAAAGGCAAGTGCGAACGGTTTGCACGCCGGCGGCGCTGCCCTCGAGCGGTGAAAGCCCGCGGCTCTTGCGCTACCGGGTCCCGAAGGGAGGCTCCAATTCGGCGAAGACCTCCTTCAGTTCGATGCAGGCGCCTCCGCGTTCACGGCTGCGCAGGCCGGCGATAATCACCGCCATCAGTTCGATCGTCTCACTCAGCGGGTAGGGCCGCTCGCCCGCGCGCAGCATCTCGACAAACGCGCAAAGCTGGTTGCGGAACGCAGTGTAAGTGTCCCAGCAGTTCACCGCCAGGTTCCCCTTGGTGCCGAAGACGTGCAACGCGCCATAGCTGCCCACCGCGTCGTAGATGACCGCGAGGCTGACTTGCGCACCGCTTCGGTGGGTGAGGTAAGCAATGTCTGAGCCGGAGCGGCTCTCCGTGCGCACGCCGAGGAACCCCGGCCCGAGCACCGGCCAGATCGCCTCCAGCGCGTGAATGGCGTAGCGCTCCCAGGTCTTGCTCGTGCAGAGCGTGATCCAGCGCAACTCGCCCAACTGCGCCTTCTGCCGCAGGATTTGCCGGATCTCCGGCGCGTAGCGCATGTTGCTGCTGGAGAGAAAAACCTTCCCGGCCTGGTGCCAGCGAATGAACTGGTTCAGGTCCGCCACATTGACCGCCAGCGGCTTGTCCACGAACAACGGCAGCCCCGCCTCGATGAACGGCCGTGCCCGGCGGACGTGCTCGTGGCCGTCGTCAGTGCCGATGATCACCGCGTCCACCTGGCCAATGACGTCTTCGGGCCGCGCGACGACGTGCTGGATGCGGCTGGCCGCGGCTACCTTCGGCGCGTCCGCCGGATCGTCAGTCCACACATGCGTGACGCGCGCGCCGAGGATGCGCATCGTGTTGAGCGGCACCTCGGAGAGGTACTGCGGGATCACCGGGAAGGGGCACTTGGCCATCTCCTCCGGGTTGTAGCCGTTGACGATCGCCGACCACGAGTACGGGTGCCCGTTGCCCTCGATCATGCCGAGCATCGCCAGCCGGATTTCGGCCTTCTCGATCTTCATAGATGGACCACCTTTCCGGTGCGCCAGGATTCCAGCGCGCCAAGGTTAAACCTCAACGTCTGCGCCGCCTCGTCCAGCGTGGCCAGGTCCGTCTCCGCCCCGCTCATGCCGTCGAGAAACGCGTTGGCCTGGGCGACGAACAGGTCATCCCGCTCCTTCACCGGCGCCGGGTGGTACTCCCAGCCGGCGGCCCCATGCGCATAGGCGCCCCAGCGCTGCTCGTGGAGCTCGACCTTGTAGCTGCCGCGCTCGCAGTGAACCAGGAACGTCGCTTCGTTCGGCGCCTGGAACTGGTTCAGGGAGTAGGTCGTCAGCACGTCGCCGTTGCGGGCCGAAGCGCTGACGGTATCTTCGACGGTCACGCCTTCCAGGGCCTGATGGCCGGCCTCGCAATAGACCCGCGTGCTGGGGCCCAGAAGCCATTCGATCGCATTGGCCAGGTGCGGCAGCATGTCCTGAATGCAGCCGCCGCCGGTTTCGTGGCGGGTGTAATAGATCTGCCGGTAGGCCGGACGGAAGGTCGGGAAGTGCTGCCCTACCACCGTCGCCGCCTGCAGCGGCCGCCCGAAGGCGCCTCGGCGCAGCTCTTGCCGCACCGCCTTGAGGCCGGGCTGGAAATGATACACGAATGCCACCCGCACGTACTGTTTCCGCCGCGCGATCTCCTGCCTCAACTCCCCCACTTCCCCCAGCCCCGTGCTCAGCGGTTTCTCAATGAGCAGCGCCGCCCCCTGCCGGTAGCATTGCAGCGCGATGCTGATGTGCAGGCTCGCCGGGACGCAGACGACCACGCCGTCGAACCGTTCCGCCTTCAGCGCCGCCCCTGCGTCCGGGAACCCGCCAACGTTGTATTGCTGGGTAATCTTCTGCAGCAGCGTCGCATTCGTTTCGCAGGCAAACAACTCTGCCCGTCCGGTGCGCTGAAAACAGCGCAGGTGCCGCTCGCCGATGCTGCCGCAGCCGACGATGAGAATCCGTGGCTTCATTCAGTACAGTTTCTCCAGCTCCGCTCCGCGGAAGTAGTGCTTCACGATCTGCTCGGCCTTAAAGCCCCTGGCAGCCATCACGGCGGCGCCGATCTGGCAGAACCCCACCCCATGGCCCCATCCCGCGCCGCGCAGGGTGAACCGCGCCGGAACCTCGCCCGCGCTGCCCTCGGGCTGAACCACAAACGCGCTGCTGTACAAGTGCGACGAACTCAACCAGCGGCGGATTTCCAGCTCCTTGCCCACCACCACCGTCCGCCGGCTCCCGACAATCCGCAGCCGCACGATGCGTCCCGACGGCCCGCGCTGCAGTGGCTCCAGCCGCCGGATCTCGCCGAAGTCCAGGCCCGACCGCTTCAGCAACAGGGCGCTGAGTTCCTCCTGCGTGTAGCTCACCGTCCAGCGGTAGAAGTGCGTTGTCTCCTGGTCGAACGACGGCAGCACCTGACGGAGGATGTTGCCGTCGGTCGTGTTGCAGTACGCTTCCGGCGAAGCGTTTACCCACTGCTCGGCGGCTTCCTCGGAGTTGATCAGCGGATGCTCCACTGCCGCGTCAGACACCGTCGCCAGATACGGCACGGTTACATCTTCCCATGCGCTGGCGAACACCTCGCTTCGCCCGCCGCAGGATTTGGAATACCGCGCGTCGCAAATCTCCCCGCCATGGACGAGGAACACGCCACGGGTATCCTGCACGGCTTCCGCCGCCTTGGGGGAGATAATCTTGGTAAGCCCGTGATACCGCTGGCAGTGATCGTCCGCGCAGACATCGAAGAGCTGATGGTCCTCCCGGTCATACCAGCGCACAATTTCCTCTTCGGTTTCCCGCCCGCGCCGGGCGGGGCCGCCGACGTTCTTGACCCGCTTCTGCCGTTCGAGCATGGCAACGAGCCAGCTCCGGGACGTAATTGCGTGGGCGCGCAACAGCTCGATGGGTGCCGTCGCGCTCATCTCCGACGCGATGACGCTCTTGAGATACTGCTCCACGCCCGCGTCATTGATGGCTGTTACCGTGCCGTCGGCGTTCAGCACAATCCGCAGCCCGCCCTCGAAGGTCTCATCCTCCTTCCGCTCCCAGTGGAAGTTGATCCCGATCGTCACATCCCGCAGAGTGAACGTGGCGTTGCCTTCCGGCGCCAGCCGGATCTCCGATCCGCGCGCCAGTTCTCGCCCGTCCCGCGCGGCCAATACCAGGCTGCCCTGGCTGGGCCGGACGGTAAACTCGCCGCTCAGCGCGGTCTTGTCCGGGAGCAGAAACCGGCCATTCAGCACGCCGCGCGTCTCGGCCTCGCGGCTATAGATGCCAACCGAAAGGTGGGGCTCCTGGTTAATCATAAGACTATTCCTTCACGCTAGCGGCAAAGTCCTCGACGAACTTCACGCACTGGGCGACGTCCTGAACCAGTTGCGGGGAGAGATGCTCATACTCGACCGTCATTACCCCGCGCCACTTCCAATCGTACAACTGCCGCAAGATCGCGCTATAATGTGCCTGTCCGGTGCCGAGGGGCACGTCCCGGCTGTTGCGCTTGCCTGATTCCGCCGCATCCTTCAGGTGGACCACGATGATCCGCTGGCCGTATTTCCGGAGGCTCTCGAGCGTGTCCAGTCCTGAGCGCACCCAGTGGCCCGTGTCGGGGCAGGCGCCGATCCGCGCACTGCGCCCCTCGCACGCCTTGACCAGGGTGTCCGGGTTCCAGTACTTCGAGTTGGGGCCTTCCGGGTGGTTGTGCACCGCCAGGTTGATCTTGTACTCCTGGCACAGCCCATCCAGCGCCTCAAACGCCTCCAGCGGCGGCTCGGCTATCAGCGTCTCGACGCCCATCTCTTTCGCGAAATCATAGACCTTGCGGTAAGCGCCCCGGTCTCCTTCGATCGGCGCGTAGTAGGTCGGCATGCTGAACCCCAGGTCCCGCATCCGTGCCTTCATCTCGCGCCGCTGCTCAGCAGACAGGCTTTCGCTTGTCTTCAGGTCCGGACGCTCTTTGCTCAACGGCAGGAAGAACGCCGGCTCCACCCGCCGCAACCCCATTCCCGCCAGAACTTCCAGCGCCTCATAAAAACTGCGGTCGCGGAACGTGTAAAGAGCGCAACTGAGCCGCCAGCCCAGTTTCTCCGCATGGGGAGTGCTCAGCTTGACTTTCTTCCTGCCGGACTGCGCAGTCCTGCAGGACAGGGAAGCCATCGCCAGTGTCGCACCAACCCCGGAAGAAATTGCGCGTCCCAGAAACTCACGACGGTTATAGATATTCATTCTCATAGCCTTTCATTTATCCGCGTGTTTGATGCTCTGCGGCAAGCCGTTTGCCAGTGGTCTCATACACGGGCTTGCGCTGCCACGCAAGGAATCATCTTCTCGCCGCGCCGAAGCGGCGGCGGGGGGACCAGCCAGGCGAAACCTACGCCTGCAGACAGCGGGGCTAACGGCTGCGAAGAGTGCGGCCCGACTGGAAGAGGCGCAACTGCGCGGCCAACGCCCCCGCCAGGTCCCGATCCTGAGCCGCCACTGCCAGCTTCAGCGCCTTCTGGGCGGCTTGGACGGCGGCGGGGAAATCCCCCGCCTCGGCGCTGGCAACGGCCAGGGTCTCCAGGAGCCGCGCATCCTGTTCACCGGTCAGCGCGACGGCGCTCCTGGCCAGCCGCGCGGCCTCCGCGCCGTTCCGGACGCTGGCATTCTCGTGCGTGGCCAGAAGCAACGCCAGCGCATCCAGTGCCGACACCATGTCCGGCTGCAGCGCAATGGCCCGGCGCAACTGCTGGATGGCTTGCTCAGGCCGGTTCAGCAGACTCAAAATGTACCCCGCGCCATAGGCCGCCGCCGCATGGTCCGGCTTCCAGGCCAGCGCCGCCTGCTCGTGGAACAAGGCCGCATTCAGCTTATCAGTCAGCGCCGGGCTCAAGCTGCTGAAGCCGGGCATGCTGGCGCTGGCCGACAGTTCCGGCCGGCAGGTCTCCAGGAGCAGGCTGGCCAGGTTGTGATGCGCCAGCCAGCATTTGAAGTTCCGTTTGAGCGTGGCGCGCCAAAGGGTCTCTTCGTCCTGGTAAATTCCACACTGGGCCCACGTCAAAGGCGCGAGCACCGCGACCATCCCTGTCGCCGCGACTATACCAAGGACCTTTGCCACACGCCGGCGAGCCGGGCGTGCCGCCTCGGCAGACCTTTGCACCAGCCGCGCGCCGCCGCCCACCAGCAGCGCGATAATCCCAATCATGGCCGGATAGACCCAGTGGTCAGACACGAAGGAGTACTTCTGGAAGTAAATCTTGAAGAATCCCAACACGGGAAAAAGCATCGCCAGGAAGTAGGTCAGGGCGAAGAAGTAAGGCCGCCCCCAGCCGCAGCGATACCACCAGCAGAGCCCCCATACCCCTAACAGCAACGCGCCGGGCAGATAGTTCATAGCCTCATCGGGCGAGAAGTTCCAGCGCGGATACACAAACATCGGATTGCGGGGAAACACGATCCGCGCCAGGTAGAACCACGCGGCCATGCCCGCCCCCACCAACCGCGACCGAAAATCGCCCGTCGTGACCACATCCGTCCCAATGCTCCGTTCGTACTGGAACCAGATCGTCACCAGCGCCATGACCAGCGCCACGGCAAAGAACGGCAGCGCGCGTCCGACATCTTCCTTCGTCAGCGCGCGGTTGCGCGGGCCTCCGAGCCACCAGACGCACAACAGCAGCACCACCGGCAGCAGGACCACGGAGGTCTTGCTGAGCAGCGCCAGCACAAAGGCGATGAATGATGCCCAATACCAAAGCGCCTCGGCGTTGCGGGGTGAGGATTGGGCGGGCGGGCTTTGCTCTTTTGGCCTCTTGCCTTTCGGCTTCTGCACTTCCGCGCCGCACCGCGCCTGCTCGGAACGCAAGTAGGCCAGTATCGCCAGGCCAAAGAAGAACAGCGACAACGTGTTCTTGCGCTCGGTAATCCACGCAACCGACTGCACGTTGATCGGATGGATGGCAAACACGAGCGCCGCCAGCCACGCCCCCGGGATGCTCAAATGCCTGAGCGCCCGCCAGAGCAGGATCGCCGCCGCCGCGTGGAGCAGAATGTTGGTGACGTGATAACCCGTGGCGTTGAGTCCCCAAAGGCGCCACTCGAACCAAAACGACGTCAGCGTCATCGGCCAATAGTCGTAGAACTTCCCGCCGGCCCAGATGTGCCGCAGCCCGTCGGGCGCGCTGATCAGAGGATTGGCCGTCAGGATGTCATCATCATCCCAGATAAAACCCGCGTGAACCGCCGGCCAATACACCGCCAGCGTTACGAGCAGAATGGCGGCTGCGCCAACCAACTGCCAGGTCTGAATCTTGATCTTAATCTTGCGCCCGAGCTTAAGCACCTTCCTGGCCGAAGATAAGAACAAAAAGGGCGTCCCCGAAGGACGCCCTCGACTTAAAGGTTGTCCGCTTTACCTACGCTGCCGCTTCGCCGATCTGGAACCGTACAAAGCGGCGGATCGTCACTTCGTCCCCCAACTGCTTGGCGATGGACGCGACGTGCTCCTTCACGGAGATTTCAGAGTTCTGCTTCACGAAGCCTTGGTCCACCAGGCAATAGGTCTGGTAAAACTTCTCCAGCTTGCCTTCGACAATCTTGGCGATGGCCTGCGGCGGCTTGTTCTTGAACTGCTCAGCGGCGATTTCCTTCTCTTTCGCCAGTATGTCCGCCGGCACCTGCTCACGCGACACGGCGTAAGGATGGCCGGCGGCGATCTGCAGTGTGATGTCTTTCACCAACTGCTTGAAGTCGTCTTTGGCCACGGTCTCTTCTTTGCCCGCGCCGACTTCCACCAGCACGCCCACCTTGGCGCCAGTGTGAATGTAGGCGGCAATCATCCCGTTGCCCGTCACTTCCATTCGCGAATGGCGCGGGATCTTGATATTTTCCCGAATCTTCGCCACCAACCCCTCGCGCTCGACTTCCAGGTTCGCCTGGGGATCCGCCGCCAGCCGCTTGGCCACTTCGTCGGCGAAGGCTCGGAACTCGTCGTTGCGCGCCACGAAATCCGTCTGGCAGTTGACTTCCACCAGCACGCCGACACGCCCGTCGGGCGCTACGTAGCGGGCGATGGCGCCTTCGCGAGCCTCGCGCGCCGCGATCTTGCCGGCGGTCACCGTGCCCGCTTTCCGCAGAATATCCACCGCCGAATTCAGGTCGCCTTTGGCTTCCGTCAGCGCCTTCTTGCACTCCATCATCCCTGCGCCGGTCATCCCGCGCAATTTGGCCACCAGGGCCGCAGTAATCTCAGCCATATAGAAAGTCTTTCCTCAGGTAATTAACGTCAATTGTTGCTTGGATTGGTCACTTGGGGCCGCGGCCCCGAGGGCCGCGGCTGCTCCACGTTTCCGATAAAGGTCAAACCGCCGGAGCTGCCGGAGTTGCCGTCTCGGCCGCGGCCGGCGGGCGTGCTTCTGCGGATGCCGCAGGTGTCCCCTCCGGCGCCGTTTCAGGCGTTGCCGCCGCGGTCTCTTCAGCCGCTTTGCGGCGCGCATACTTGGTCTCGTACTCGGCCTGCGCCTGCATCACGGTCTGGCCAACCTGCGCCAGGATTAACCGCACCGCCCGGATGGCGTCGTCGTTGCCCGCGATCGGGAGATCCGTCAAGTCCGGGTCGCAGTTCGTATCTACAATCGCCACCACGGGAATCCTCAGCCGCCGCGCCTCCGCTACGGCGTTATGTTCGCGCTTGATGTCCACCACGAACAGCGCCCCCGGCAGCTTGTCCATCGTCTGGATTCCCTCGAAAAACTTCTTCAGCCGCGCCGCCTCGCGCCGGATCACCGACTGCTCCTGCTTGACGAAGTTGTTGATCGAGCCGTCGGCCTCCATCTTCTCGATCTCCTTCAGCCGCCCAATCGAGCGCTTGATCGTCGCGAAGTTGGTGAGCGTGCCGCCCAGCCAGCGCTCGGTCACGTAAAACTGCCCGGTGTCCTTGGCGGTCTGTTTGATCGCCTGCTGAGCCTGTTTCTTCGTCCCCACAAACAGCACCTTGCCGCCTTTGCGCACCGTCGTGCCCAGGAAATTGCACGCGGCCTCCAACTGGTTCATCGTCTTGCTCAGATCAATGATGTGAATCCCGTTGCGCGCGTCGAAGATGAAGGGCTTCATCTTGGGGTTCCACCGCCTGGTCTGGTGCCCAAAATGCACCCCGGCATCCAACAGTTCCTTAACTCCAATAGCTATCATTAGTTTCCTTTGGTTAGAAGCCTGCCTCACCGGCAAGCCATCCCGCGGAACACGGGATTGATTTGTATGTCGTTATGGCCCCCCGCGCCCATCGGCGCAGGCATTTAAGGCCGTTCATTTCCCCCGTCAGGCGGAGCGCTTCTTGCCCAGCCTTTCCGCGAGGAACGCCCAAGATAACAGTCCCGCGTCCCATCGCAACTGCTATTTTTTGCCCATTTCCGACGGGCGCAGGCGGGCGGGTTCAGAATCGCCAGGCCGATGACCGGCCGGGCGGCTCAAAGGCGCAGGAAGATCTTCCGCTTGTAGAGGAAGTGGACCAGCCAGAACGCCAGCAGCAGGCCAACAATCGCAATGGCCATTTCACCGCAGCCCTTGGCGATATGTTGGTCGAAAAACGCTTCGACGTCGCCCCCGACAAACCGTCGTGCCAGGCGGCGGAAGCCGCCGAGGAAATTGCTCGCGAGGTAAATCGTGATCGAGTTCATCCCCATCCACACAAACGGCTGGCACCAGGCGCGCGCCTGCCAGATGTCCACGACCAGGTAGAAGAGCCCCAGCAAGATGGCGCTGTAGCCGCCGGCGACCAGCACGTACGACGAGGTCCAGATTTTCTTGATAACCGGGAACTGGGCATCCCATAGCCATCCCAGCGTAGCGGCGGCAATGCCGAAGGCAATCAGCCACGCCACTTTCTGGTTGCCCGCAAGGTTTGGTATCCTGAGCAGCAGGCCGGCGAAGACCCCCAGCAGGCAGGTCGCCACGGCCGGGAGGGTGCTCAGGAGCCCTTCCGGGTCGAAGAAGGTGTCGTATTTGCGCGCGGGCAAATACTGGAAGTCCAGGTGGTCGGCCAGGTTCAGCCCGGCGTCGAACTTGCCGGTGACCCGGTTGGTCGTCGCATAGAACATCTTTTGCGCCGCCGCCCACGCCGGGCTGTCCTTGATCGCCGAAGGGTTGCGCTCGTCCTTGAACAGCGCGGCGGTCTCGGCGTTGCCCGCCTCTTCGGCGCGCTGTGCGAGGGCGCTCTTGGTTAACTGGAGGTCGCGAATCGGCACAAAGGTCATCAGCGCCCAATATCCCGCGAGGATGCCCACGCAAATCGCGGCCAGCGCCCGCGGCTTGAAGAGGCAAAACAGCAGGCCGGCGAAGAAATAGGCCAGCGCAATCCGGTTGAGCACGCCCATCAGCCGGATGTCGGGCCAGGAATTCGTCAAGCCGCCCGAGTAAAAGATGCCAATGACGAACAAAAGAACGCTGCGCCGGAACACTCGTTTGAGCGCCTCGGCTCGCCCCTCCTGCGCCATGGTCCTGGTGAGTGAGAACACCAGCGACACCCCGACGATGAACACGAACAGCGGGAAAATCAGGTCATAGAAGTGGAATCCCGCCCATTCGACATGGTCGAGCTGGTTGGCCAGGAAGCTGGTCGGCCGGGTCTGGGTCATGCGATTGAGTGCATAAACCAGGGAATCGGCGCCGATGATCCAGAACATGTCGAAGCCCCGCAGCGCGTCCACGGACATGAGCCGCTGGCTGGGGGGAGTCTTTGCGGTGAGTGTTGTCATACGCGACTGAGTTTTGGACATATTTAGGGCAAGACCCCTGGCGCCTCAACTGCAAAACAGCGCGCCTGGCCGTCTATCGCAGCCAGAGGGCAACGAAAGCCGCCAACACAGCCAGCGCCACCACCCACCAGAACCAATGGATGCCGCGCGGCACGGCCCGCGGGCCGCCGAATTCGCGCTTGACGAAGTCCTCGTAGTCGAAGTTCTCATCGGGCAGGCCCAGGCCATCCGTGCGGGCGGCCTCGGACCAGCCGGTCTGTTCATCCGCGCCGCATTCCGGGCAAGCCCGGGCGTTTGCAGGAACGTCGGCGCCGCAGTTGGGACAGGTTTCGGAGGGTGTCATTGCACGGCTGCTCGCACCCAATCCAGGTAGCGGCGGTTGCCGCGGGCAATGGGCAGCGCCACCAGTTCCGGCGTGTCATACGGGTGCCTGGCCACGATCAACTTCTCCAGCGCGGCCAGGCGGGCCGCGGTGGTTTTCATGAGCAGCATCACTTCCTTCCCCGCCGCGATCTTTCCCTCCCACCAATAATGCGATTCAACCCGCGGCATCAGGTTGGCGCAGGCAATCAGCCGCGCCGCCAGCGCCGCCCGGGCCAGCTTCCGGGCCGTCTTCAAGTCCGGCGCGGTCACCAGCACCACCACAAACCTGTCTTTGCGTTTCATTCTTCAGTGTCTCCACGCCCTGAGTCCGCCTGGCTCACAGGACCCGTTTGCCTCCCGCGACCGTTCATCGCGGCCCGGCCTTCGGCCACGCCAGCGGCACACCCTGGTCCGTCAGCAGGTTCTGGTACTCCCTCAACAGCCCGGCTTGCTTGCGCACTTCGCGCGGGAGGCGCTTCTTCGCCGCGCAGAACGCCACGAGCGCGCCCACCGCCTCGCCAATGTTCCATTCCACCGGGTGCAGCCGGTAGCAGCCGTTGGTGATGTGGGTAACCCCAAGGTTCTTGCAGACCGGCAGCAGGTTCTCGACTCGCCGGGGCAGCAGTGCGCCCAGCGGGATTTGAAAGGGCAGGGAACTGATGTCAATCGAGTTGTTCCCGCCCGTGCTCGGATGCAGGTCTATCCGGTAGCTGCCGATGCCCACCGAGTCCGTGAACTCCGTCGCCTTGACTTCGTCCCGCGTGGCGTTGGTTTCCTTCATGCGGAAGTCGGTGGAGACCTGCTGCTCGACGACCGTGAACTCCGCGCGGATGCGGCGGCTTTCGCGGATGTAAGGATACTTGGCCAGGCCGTCTTCCGTGCCAACCACGTCGGGCCGCAAACGCAACCCCTTCCAGCCGGCGCCGCCGTCGGCCCGCGGCGCTTCGGTCTGCAACCAATAGAGCAGCGACAGGCTGAGCTGCTTGGCCCGGGCAACATGCCGCGCGGCTTCCTCGGCGCTCACCTCGCAGAGGTTGCCGAGCAGGTAATCGTTCTGCGGCCAGTTCACCAGCGTGATATCGCCCGGATACGCGCCGGCGACGAACTGCGCCTTGTCCGCGATGCGCCGGTAACTCCACAGCCCTGTGCCTTTCTCGGGGTCGGTCTCCAGTTTCATCGGCTTCCGGCTGGCAGGCCGGCTGTATTCCCAGGCGAGCAACCGCCCGGGCCAGGGCGGCTGGATGGCCGGCACAAAGTCGCGCCAGAACTCGTACTCGCACGGTTTCTCGAGGGTGTGGTCCTCGCCAGCCACGTAATCCATCGCAAAGCAACAGGTGAACGCCTGCATGTTCAGCGGCGCAGCCTCGGCAGGCGCGTGCGGCTCCCCGGTGTCCTTCTGCGACTCGGCTCCGGTGACATACTCCGTCTTGGTCAGCGGCAGCAGATCGCCTAGCTCGGTCGCATCCGCAAAGTACGGCGCGCGCAGGATGACCTCGTTGCCGGACTCCAGACTCCGCACCCGGACCGCTTCGACCCGATCGCCGGTGGCCAGTGCGTCCATTGCCCGGTGCCGGAGCAAGAGGAGCACCTTCCGCCCGCTGACATAAGGCGCCAGGAGTTGGTGCAGCACCGCCAGGGACACGCGCGGCTCGTGGCAGAGGCGGGACACCCAGCCGTTGCCTGGATTCAGGCAGGGTTTGGCCCGCGCCTCGGCGGTGAGCGGGTAATGCCGAAGGTAATACTCGCGAATCTGCTCGCGCAGGTTGAGATAACTGCGCGTGCCGCCGAACGTCTCGATCCACGGATTCTCATCCGGCGGCACCGCTTGCGCGGTCAACTGTCCGCCGATCCAATCCGTCTCCTCCGTCAGGATCACCCGCAACCCGTTCCGGGCCGCGGCCAGTGCCGCAGCGCAGCCACCCAGCCCGCCGCCGATGATGACCAGGTCCGCCATCAGTTCCCTGGCAGGGGAGTTGGCCGCTGGCGCTGATGACTGCGCTTTGTCGTTATCCTGCGCGACGGCTAGCCCCGGTCCGGTCATGGCGACCGGCGCCGCCAGCGCCAAACCCTTCAGGAACGAGCGCCGTGGAAGTCCAGCGGGTTTCTTCATGGCCCCCAAGCTACCATCCCCAATGTGTGTGACAAGCACACTCACCCCTGCGCAATCCGCATGTTTGCGCGCTTCCCCGTAGCCACCAACACGCCGTGTACAAGGGGTGTACACCGGGTGCTCACCGGGTGTACAACGGAAAATCCCTTGTGCATCCGGTGAGCACCCGGTGTACACCCCTTGTACACGGCGAGGCGGATTGGTGGAAGTGTGGGGATTGCAGGGACTTGTGATTTTGGCAGGGGATTTGTCGGTTGGGGGGCTGTCGGCGCGGTTTCTGAAGGGGGTTCCGGCGCTGGAGCAGCGTGTCGGAGGGCGGGATCGGGAGTCGGGGCTGGCTCGGGTTGGGGAACGATGGTCGGTTCAGTCGGCAGCGCCAGCGGACGAGAAGTAGGCCTTCGTGTTCTTGTGGACCTCCGGGCTGCTTAGGAGTTCTGGTTCCGTGAGCCAGGCAAACTCGCCATGCTGGTCCTTGGGCAGGCTCAAGTCCTCCGGGGTTGCCGCCAGCCGGTAGGCGAGCACCACATAATGGGTGCCGAAGCCTGCGACCTCATGGCTGTTGGTGGCGTAGAAGTGCTCATACACTCCCAGGAACCGGGCGGCTTGAATGCGCTTCTCAACCCCGAGCTCGGCCAGGGAAATGCGCCGGAACGCGGCGGCCAGGGTTTCGTTCTTGGAAATTCGGCCCCCGGGCGCAAAAAGAGAGCCCTTGGCGGGCTCATTGACCCGGCGTCCCACCAGAATCCGCCCCTCGGGCGACCGCACCACCAGGTCAATGGCGACCAGCGGGGTGAGCCGGACGACGGTGTCAAAGTCTTCGGCGGCGAGCCACTGGCCGGGTTCAGGTTCAGGCTTGTTCAACTGTGCGGTGACGTTAAGGGTTCCGGGGCGGGGCGCTCAAGATGAAAACCGAGCGGCCCCTGCTGCTGCGATTATTTTGCTTCTCGCGGAGGCTGTGGTTCGGGCATGGTTGCCGCGGAAGCGACCGGTCATTGAACTCATTTGCGCCAGCTTATGGCTAAGCCTGATTACATTGAACTGCTGACGGGCGAGCGGATTCCCATTCTTTATGAGGACCGGTCGGTGCTGGCGATTGACAAGCCGCCGGGGTGGATGCTGGTGCCGTTTTCATGGCAGAAGACGGGCCGGAATCTGCAGGCGGCGCTGGTGTCGTCCATCGCGTCCAAGGCTTTTTGGGCGCGATCGCGCGGGCTGAAGTATCTGCGGTTTGTGCATCGGCTGGACGCGGACACGAGCGGCGTTTTGCTTCTGGCCAAGAGTCCGGGGGCGGTCAACTCGTTTGGCGCCCTGTTTGAGAGCCGCCGGATGGAGAAGGTGTATTTGGCTGTTGTCACCGGCATGCCCAGGACGGAAGAGTGGACGTGCCGGTTGAAGCTCGCGCCGGATCCGGAGGCAATCGGCAGGATGAGAGTTGATGCGCGGCATGGCAAGGAGGCCGAGACCCGGTTTCGCGTGCTCCAAAGCAACGCGAACATGACGCTGATCGAAGCGCATCCAGTGACCGGAAGGACGCACCAGATACGCGTGCATTTGGCACAGTCCGGCCACCCGGTGGTTGGCGATGCGCTTTACGGGGCCGCGCGCGGAACGCAAGAGAGAACGCCCCGGGAGAAAGGGGAACGCCTCAGCGGGGCGCAAACCCCTTCGGAAGCGGGAGGGGAGAATCCCCGGGAGCGGGTTGGCAAGCCGAGGCGTCAGGGGATGGGTTTGGGCTTGCGCGCGGTGCGGCTGAGTTATGTGGACCCATTCACCCGCCGCCGGGTGGACATCCGGGCGCCATTGGAGCAGTTTGTGGGCGAGTATGGATTCGATGTTTTCAAGCTCTGAGCCGAGCGGAGCGCCGGGCCTGGCACCGGGCCAAACCGACCTGCTGGTGTACAGGCCGTCTTTGATTCACGGGCTGGGCGGATTTGCGAAGAGCCCGATCGGCTGCGGCACGCGGGTTGCGGAGTATGTGGGCGAGCGGATAAACAAGAGGGAGTCGCTGCGCCGCTGCCAGGAGAGCAACGAGTATATCTTCACGCTCAATGAAGAGCAGGACCTGGATGGCAATGTGGCGTGGAACCCGGCGCGGCTGATCAATCACAGTTGCGCCCCCAACTGCGAGGCGGAGTTGCAGGACGGCCGCATCTGGATTGTCGCCGCGCGCGACATTGCGGCGGGTGAAGAGGTCACCTTCAACTACGGCTACGACCTGGCGGACTACCAGGATTACCCATGCCGCTGCGGTTCGACCAACTGCGTTGGCTATATTGTGGCCGAGGAGTTTTTTGAGCATGTGCGCAGTCGCAAGGGCAGGCGGCCTTGACCCGCTCGCGCAATGCCGGGGGCTGAAGCGCGGATGCCCGGGCTTTGCCAGGGGCCCGGCCAAAATGGAGCTTGCCCGGTTCTCGACGGATAGCAGTCTATCACAGACATGAGATTGGTTTTTGCGAGTCAAGTGGCGTCAACGGTCCGGAATGGGTTTGGCCTGGCCCGGACATTACATGCCTGCGAGGCTGGAACGCGGGCACCCTGCCCGCTTGCACGCTACGAACGGCTAAAGCGGGCAAGATGGTCGCGCTCCGGTCTGTTGACATTGCGTGCGGGCCATGAAATGGGCGGGCTGGACCTGGCGGGCGCGCCTGGAAGGCGGCACCCCGGCTGGTTGCCGGGCCTGGTCCTGCTGCTGACAACTGCGGTAATGCTGACGGCATTGGGCGCGCCCCGGGCGGCCGGCGCCGCAAGGGACAGCCGTTGCGCTTTTGTTGGCATCACCGATTTCTCCGGGTTCTTCCGAAGCCCGGCGTCGCTAACAAACGAAACGACCCTTGTTTCACCCGAGATCACAGCTCCGATCGAATGGAACGAGCTAGTGGTCTCGTGGAATGTGCCTTCCGGAGTGCGGCTCAAAGTGGAAGCACGTGCCATCTATCCTGACCGGGCGACGCGGTATTATACGATGGGTTTGTGGTCGGACGATCCGGCGCGGTTTCCCAGGCAGAGCGTGCGGGGGCAACGGGACGGGGATGGCGTGGTTCGGACTGACACGCTCGTGCTGAGCAACGCCGCGCGCAAGGTGCAGCTCCGAATCACCGCGGGTGGAGAAAGTGGCCGGCGCCCGCTGAAGTTCCTGGGGCTTTCGTTCTGCAATAGCACCGCGCCGGCTCTCAGGTTGGAACCTAACCGGTCCGCCTGGGGGAAAGTGCTGGAGGTTCCGGAGCGGCGCCAGGGCGAGTATGAAGGCGGGGGCGGCTGGTGCAGCCCCACTTCGCTTTCGATGGTCTTGGCATACTGGGGCGAGCGGCTGCATCGGCCGGAGTTGAACCACACCGTTCCCGAGACTGCCAGGGCGATTGCCGACGGGCCCCGCAGCGACACCGGCAACTGGCCCTTCAACACCGCCTTTGCCGGGCGCCACCCCGGCATAAGGGCCTACGTGGCCCGCCTTGGCGATATTGCCGAATTGGAGGATTGGATTGCGGCGGGCATCCCGGTTGTGCTCTCGGTTTCTTCTTATCTCACGCGTGATCCGACGAGCGGGCCGGACAACGGCCATTTAATCGTGTGCGTGGGTTTCACAGAGGATGGGGACGTGGTGACCAACAATCCGGGCGTGTCGGTCCGGAGGAATGTGCGCGCCAGGCAGGTTTATGCGCAGGAGAAAGTTGTCAGCGCGTGGGCGAGGTCCAGGAATACGGTTTACCTCATCTACCCTGAAACAGCCACGGCGCCCGCCAACCGGTTGGGCCATTGGGACGGCGGGGGTTGAGCTGCGAGCAGGGGCACATGGCGGCGAGCGGTTTTGAGGGGAGGCGAGCCCCGCCCTACTTCCCGAAGAGCTTTCGCATGTCAACGGACCAGGCCACGCGGTCCGCCTGGTCAAAGCGCACATGGACGCGCATGATGTTATCGTCCATCACCTTGAGCGTGTAGCCGGGGAAGTCATAGAACATGAAGGGGTCGCCCTGCATCCAGGGGCGCTTTTCGGGGAGGTAGAGGTAAACGTTGTGGGCGGTGCCGGCGGGGCCGAGCGAGACGCCGCCCAGCGTGTGTGTGGCGGCATCCCAGTCCAGTGACTCGAGTTCCACGCCCCCCTGGGTAATGTGACGGTCGGTCGAGATGAGTTGGGGCACGCCGCGCCGCTCGTGGATGGCGAGCAGCACAACCGAGGCGGGCTCGAGCCGGACCGAGAATCGGTCGCGGAGTTCACCAAAGAACCTCTGCCGCCAGAAATCGAAGGCGACGTAGGTTTTGCCGGGGTTCAGCCGAAGGCTGTCCAGGGTAATGGTCTTCTCGGCCGGGGCCTTCTCATCGGCGTTAAAGATGCCCAGCACCAGCCACTCGCCGAACTTCTTCTTCACAGACAGGGCGAAGAGCTCGGGCCGGTCTTGCTCGAACAGGTCTATGGGCCGGGCCGCGTGGCCAAAGGAGGGGAACACTTTCTTGAGCATCTCGAGGCGCGTTATGTCCAGGTCGGTCATTCGGTCGCCTGCGATCAGGTTGCCGCCGGAGAGGGCGACGATGGTGGCGGCGGCCTGGGCTTGAGGCGCCGTGAGATTGGCGAGGACGACGTGGTCGGCGTCGTTGATCCATGCGCGATTGTGGTAGTAGTAGCGCCTGGCCGCGGCGGGTGCCGTGCTCGCGGGATGCAGGAAATACTGCCGCCAGGTTACGGGAGGCTGGTCCAGCTCGATGCGCATGCTGTCGAGCAAACCGACGGTGACCGGCCCCGGACCGCAATCGAGCAGGTGCCGATGAGGCCCAACAGCCTCGCGCATGATTTCAAAGCCGCGCCGGTAGAGGGCGGCTTTGGTGATGGCGGGGGCGTAATACCGGTGTGCGGCCAGCAAGGACCATTCGACGAAGTCAATCTTGATGAAGTCGTAGCCCCAGTCATTGGCCACCGTGCGGAAAAGCTGTCGCAGCCAATCTGCGGCGCCGGGGTGGCTGATATCCAGCGCGTGGAGTTTCGGTGTCTGCCGCCTTGCTGCCTCGGAATCCTCCACCAGGCCGGGGCCGATCTGTTTGAGGCTGCCGTCCGGGCGGCGCAGGAGCCAGTCCGGGTGGCTGCGATGGACTTCGGTTCCCTCGGCGATGACGTAAGGCGCCAGCCAGATGCCCGGCTTCAGGCCGAGGCTGCGTATCTTCGAGGCCAGCCATTTCATGCCGTGCGGGAAACGGTCATTGCCTTCCCAATCGCCGAACGCGCGGTAGAAGCCGTCATCCACCTGGATGTATTCGAAGCCGAAAGGCTTCAGGTGCCGCGCGGCGAACTCGGCCTGCCGGAGCACCTCGGCTTCCGAGGTCGCGCCGAAAAACGAGAACCAACTGCACCAGCCATTGATTGGCGGGTTGAGCCGGACGCGGTGCGTGGCGCCAATGGCCTGAGCGTAGGATTCAAGAGCGGTGAAAGGATCGGAGGCGAAATTGAGCACGATGCGGTCTGAAGAAACACTGGCACCCGGCGCCAGCAGAAACTCCTGCTGGTAGGTGGATTCGGCGACGAGCGCGTGGCCAGACCGTGAAGCGGAGGGGGTCTCAGGGTTGGCGATGCCGACCGCAATCCGCCCCTGGGAGAAGTTGTTTTCCAGGTAACCGACGACCAAGCCTTCCTTCTTCTCGCCGCTGTAAAAAGCCATGTCCCACCAGCTCTTGATATTCTCGCCAGCTTTGGCCTCCCGCAGCCTGCCCGCGTCGTAGTACATCTGGCCATTGGTCAAAACGCGGCTGACGCCGGGCAGGTGGCAGTAAGCATGTTCTTGAGGAACGGCGCGGAGCGGCTCAAGGGACTGCAGCAGAATAGGGTCTGCGGAGGCGTTTCGGCAAATGGCTTCCAGGACCATCGAGTCGCGTCCGTCGTACAGGCTGGCTCGCACCTCGAAATCGAGCTGTCTCCTGCCGTCGGCGCAACGGGCGATGATCTGCTTTCCGGTTCCCAACGCGTCAGCCAGCCGTCTGACCTCAATCTGGCGCTGGTAGTCAGAGTCGCTGGTGCTGCGTGCGCCGGCGGAGGTGATCGCGCGCGCAACAGCGTTGGACAGAAACAGGGAGTCGCGCCGCCAGACCGCCAGCTTTCCGGATTCCGGGGACAAATGAACACCCAGGACAGCGTCTTTGATCTGGCAGCCAGCAGCATTCTCGGCCGCTATCCCCAGCGAATGCCGCAGGCCAATCGGCGCGCTGGCGCCGGCCAGGAGGATTGTCTGGATGAATCTGCGTCGGGGCGTCGGGAGGTTCATGGCAGCTTCCGGGTCTTGCTCGCGTTCACGTCGCTTAATGACGGCATTTATCGGCGAATTCCCCGCGGGCTGCAATCATGTTTCGCATGGGGTGCTTGTCATTTGGCGCGGCAGTGGTAAGACTCGGGCATGAAGATCAGCAGGCAATTGAGCGCATTTTTGGCGGTGTGGCTGGCGGCTCTCGCTGGCGGGGCGCAGGCGGCGGATGGTGTTGTTTACCAGGGCAGGAAGGGGCCGGGGCAGGGCAGGCACATTGTGTTCCTGACAGGCGACGAGGAATATCGCTCCGAGGAAGGGCTGCCGATGCTAGCGAAGATTCTCGCGGTGCGGCATGGGTTCAAGTGCACCGTGCTGTTTGCCGTCAATCCGGCCGACGGCACGATTGACCCGGTCACGCTGACGAATATCCCGGGGATGAGGGCGCTTGATTCAGCCGACTTGTGTGTGATGGGGCTGCGCTTTCGTGAACTGCCCGACGCGCAGATGAAACACTTCGTTGATTACCTGAACGCAGGCAAGCCGATCATCGCCCTGCGTACCAGCACCCACGCCTTCAAGTACGATCTGAACAAGGCAAGCCCGTATGCCAAGTACGACTGGCACAGCACCGTCTGGCCGGGCGGATTTGGCAAGCAAGTGCTCGGGGAGACGTGGGTAAACCACCACGGTAACCACGGCAAGGAAAGCACGCGAGGGGTGGTCAACGAGATGTGCAGCGGGCATCCGATATTGCGCGGCGTGGCGGACATCTGGGGGCCGACGGATGTTTATACCGTCACGCAATTGCCTTCGGATGCCAAGGTGCTTGTATGGGGACAGGTCTTAGCCGGCATGAAGCCAGGCGACCCGCCGGTCGCGGGGCCCAAGAACGACCCCATGATGCCGATCGCCTGGGTGCGGGACTACACGGGAGAGAAGGGCAACACCTCGAAGGTGTTCACGACAACGATGGGCGCGGCGGTGGACCTCGAGAATGAGGGGCTCCGCCGGTTGCTGGTCAATGCCGCCTACTGGGCGGTTGGGCTGGAGAAGAAGATTACACGCCGCGCCGACGTAGCTTACGTTGGGGAATACAAGCCCGGCTGGTTTGGCTTCGGCAAGTTCAAGCCGGGGCTGAAGCCCCAGGACCTTGCCTTGCCAGATTGACAGGCAGCCGATGACCGCCCATTGGCGGTTCCTCGGGCTCCTCCTTAGCCCAAATTGCCCCCCGGCAGACCGCCGGGTGTGCAGACGTAATAGCAGTAACAGGACAACCACTGGCTGTATTCTGGCCAGTTCCGCCGTGTTCCTTCGTTTGGTGGCTGGGCACGCAGCTTGCTACTCCTCAACCGGGCCAGGTTTCGGCCACGGTCTATTTACTCTGAAAAGTATGAAGAAAGCGTTCGCGGTTTGCGTGGGTGTGGCTTTACTGGCGGGGGCAGCTTATACTCAAACTCCACCAGTGCTGAGTGTGCAGGTGTCCAACGGATTGGCTCGGCTGAAGATTGCGGGTGACGTTGGCGCCAATTATACGATTCAACGGGCCACTAATCTTACCGGCGGGCTTTGCTGGAAGGTCCTGACGAATCTGACTCCGCTCTTGAGCAGCCCTTATGTGGTGGCCGATGCCAACGGCGGTCCGCCGGGGCGTTTCTATCGGGCATTCACCTTGCAGGTGGCGACCAACGCCGTTATCTCGAATATGGTCTGGATTGCGCCCGGCACGTTTTCCATGGGCAGCCCGGCGGGCGAGGCCCTGCGATTCTCTGATGAGACGCAGCACACCGTGACGCTGACGAAGGGATTCTACATGGGCAAACATGAGGTGACACAGCGTGAGTATTTACAGGTGATGGGGAGCAATCCAAGTTACTTCACTGGCGACCTGAAGCGGCCGGTGGAGGAGGTGAGTTGGAAGGACGCGACGAACTACTGTGGGCGTTTGACGCAACAGGAGCGGGCGGCGGGGCGGTTGGCGGTTGGCTGGGTGTTTCGCTTGCCGACGGAGTCGGAGTGGGAGTATGCGTGCCGGGCGGGGACGGCGACGGCATTTCATTACGGTAATGCACTGCGCAATGGGATGGCGAATTTCTGCACCTACTACGAGTATAATGCCGCGACGGGAAGCATTAACACCAACAGCACAGGTATTGGCTATCTGGGCCGCACCACGGCAGTGGGCAGCTATCAGCCGAATGCCTGGGGTCTGTATGACATGCACGGAAACGTGCTGGAATGGTGCCGGGATTGGTATGGCGCTTATCCCAAGGGGAGTGTGGTGGATCCACAGGGGCCGGCTTCAGGCACAGGCCGCGCCATGCGCGGCGGCTACTGGTTTTCCGACGCCGTTTACTGCCGGTCAGCCTACCGCCACAGCAACGGCTACCCGGGCCTCAGGACGGGTAGCACTGGTTTTAGGGTTGTGCTTGCGCCCGGTCAGCCATGAGCCAGGGCTCCAGCAGCCACCTCCAAACAACCCGGGCCGCTTCGGGTGCCGGCGCCGCTGGATAGCACTCGTTTCCGGGCGCAGCCTGATAGTAACAAGAGACGCTCCAGTCTTCACCCGCGGGCTTGACCTTTGCGCGGGCATCCCGCACGGTATGCAGGCGAAAAGACCGACTGGTGTTAACGAAAGGCTGTGAAGCGGCGCGGGCACTGCGCGCAGCTTGCTGACAACGGATCGGCAGAAGCACAACACAGACACTACTGTCTATGGGTTCACTAAAGAAACGACGCAAAGCAAAGATCAACAAGCATAAGCGGCGCAAGAAGCTGCGTGCGCATCGTCACAAGAAGCGCACCTGGCAGAAGTAGCCTTGCAGCCTTCGCAGGCTGCCGAATAGTGCGTTGAGCGCCACCCTTGCCCGGATCGGGGAGGGGTGGGCGTGTTATTGTATGCTGCGTCGTTTCTGGATTGCTGGAGCGGTGTCGGCCATCGCAGGTTTGCTGGTGACCGGGTGCGGTTCTGTGCCGGGGCACAAGGCATCAATGCCGGAAAGTCCCGCGGTTAGTTCCGCGAAACGCGAGCGTGAGGAGGAGCGGTCCATTGAGACAAGGGCTGAAGCGCATGCCCGATATGCGGCCGCCGTGATTCATGAGATGAACGGGGAGCTGCAGGAAGCGGAGGAGGGGTATTACCAGGCAGCGCTGCTGGAGCCGGGGGATGAAGCGCTCGCGCTGGAGGTGTCAGAGCGATTGATCCGCGGCAGACAGCTCCAACGGGCGCTGGAGGTGGCAACTCGCGCGGCGGCCCAGCCGGACGCCTCGGGGCAGGCCTATGCGCGGTTGGGCTCGATCTATGCGAGCCTGGAGAAGCCGGAGGAGTCCCTGGCAGCCAATCGCACGGCGATCGTGAAATCGCCGGGCGCAATCGTCGGCTATCGGAACCTGTGCCAGCTTTACCTGTCGAAGAAGCAGACGGAAGAGGCGCTGGGAGTGCTCGACGAAGGGGCAGGGCAGCCAAACGTGGACGCCGATTTCCTCGTGGGGCTGGCCGAGCTGTACGTGGGTGTTGGGCTTCAGTCCTCAACGTCCAGAGCCGCCGTGAACGTGAAGGCTCGTGACTTGTTAGACCGGGCCGCGAAGTCGGAAGCGCTCACCCCTCTGCTGCGGCTGAAGCTGGCCGACGGCTACAATCTGCTGGGCGACTCGGCCCAGGCGGCGCAGTTTTACCTCGAGGTGCTGAAGAAGCCTCCGGAACTGCCGCTCGTGGAAGAGCGGGTGCGGGCCAATCTCACTTCGATCTATCTGCGCGGCAGCGATCATAAGCGGGCGCGCGAACAGCTTGAGGCAATCCTCCGCGATGACCCGACCAACCCGCAGGCCTACTATTACCTGGGCCGGCTGACCCTCGAAGACCGGAGGCCGGCGGAGGCCGCCGAGGCGTTGAGCAAAGCCATCCTGCTCAGTCCGGACATTGAATCTGCCTATTACTACCTGGCGGTGGCGCAGATGGAGCTGAAGAAACCCGACGAAGCCCTGACGACTCTGGGGAAGGCGCGGCAACGGTTCGCGCAGAGCTTCGCGATGGAGTTCTACACCGCGCTGGCCTATAACCGGCAAAAGGACTATGCGCAGGCAGTTCGGCATTTTGTCATCGCCGAGGTTATCGCCAAGGCCACCGACCCGAGCCACCTGAGTGAGGGGTTTTATTTCCAACTGGGTGCAGCCTGCGAGCGGAACGGGGATTACGAACAAGCGGAGAAGTACTTTCAGCAATGCCTGCAGCTTGCGCCGGGTTTTGCCGAGGCCATGAACTACCTCGGCTACATGTGGGCAGAACGAGGCGTGAACCTGCAGCCGGCGCGGGAGCTGATCGAGAAGGCGGTCAAGGCGGAGCCCAAGAGCGCGGCTTTCCTGGACAGCCTGGCGTGGGTGCTGTTCAAGCTCAACCAGCCCGGCGAGGCGCTGCCCTACGCGCTCAAGGCGGCCGAGTTGTCGGAAGAGCCCGACGCCACCATTTTCGATCACCTGGGCGACATCTACAGCGCATTGCAGGAGCCCGACAAAGCGCGCGAGGCATGGCGCAAGTCGCTGGCGGTCGAACCGAATGCGGAGGTGCGCAAGAAGCTGGAGGCGGGCACCCCAAAATGATCCGGAGGAACCACCACAGATCAGAGACGCGCATCCTGACGAGTTGCAGGCGACTCGCCCGTTTCCAATGATGATTTGACTCCGTAACCCCACCAGCCGCTATGCCCTATCGGTTTAAGAAGCATTACACCCAGGAGGAAGCCCGGGAGATGCTGCCGCGCGTCCGGCAGTGGTTGCAGCGGCTCGACCACCTGCGCGCCGAACAGGCAAAGGTCGAGAGGCGCCTGAGCGGGTTGATGGTTCCGGGGTGTGATCTGGGGGGCGCGCTGGTGAACACATGGGTCAGGACCCTGGTTGACCAGGATGAACTGTTGCTGGAGTTTGCGCGCCGGGAAATCCAACTCAAGGATGTTGAACGCGGGCTGGTTGATTTCCCGGCGATCATCGGCGGGCGAGAGGTGTTCCTCTGCTGGGAGCAGGACGACGAGGACATCGAGTTCTGGCACGATCTGGACGCGGGTTACGCCGGGCGCGAACGGCTATAGGGGCCGCAATCAGACTCCGGGGCGCCAGGCCCGCGAGGAAGGTTGGGTTCTTCCTGCAGTCCTCGGCCTCCGTCCCGCATTACGGAGTTGTCTCCCGGCTGGGGGTGTGACTGCACCCCGCAGGGAACGCCATTTCTTCCACAAATATCTCCTGGAACCGCGCATCCTCGTTCAGGGAGACGTGCCTCACCTTGGCCCGGATTTCGGCATAGGCGGTGTCATGCTCGGGCAGGCTGAAGAGCGCCAGCTTGGCGCCCAGCAGGGCGGTGTTGCCGGCCGGCCGGACCCGATCCGCGGTGAAATCCAGCAGGCCGATTCTCCGCGCGCTGGCGTGGTTGATGTAGTTGCCGAAAGCGCCAGCGAGGAAGACCTGTGAGAGGTCGGCCTTCGTTGCGCCCCACTGCTCCAGCAGGATGCGCAGGCCGGCGGCAATGGCGCCTTTGGCCAACTGCAACTCCCGAATGTCACGTTGACTGAGCGAGACCGGCTCCGCCAGCGCCAGCGAGTCGCCACGGGTCAGCCGGCCATTTGCGGAAATCCAGCCCAGCTCCAGGCCCGCGGCTACCGCATCCACCAGGCCGCTGCCGCAAATGCCGCGGGGCGCGACATCGCCCAGCACATGACACCGCAGCCGGCCTTCATCCACGCACACCCCGGCAATGGCGCCCGTCGCCGCCCGCATGCCCATGGAGATGCGCGCGCCTTCGAAGGCCGGTCCGGCTGCCGTGGACGCGCAAAGCATGCGTTCGTGGTTGCCCACGACGATTTCTCCGTTGGTTCCCAAGTCAATAAGCGCGGCCAACTGTTTGCTCTCGCGCAGCCTGGTCGCCAGCACGCCTGCGAGGATGTCACTGCCGACGAAACTCCCGAGACAGGGCAGGAACCGCACCACCGGATTACCGCGCAAATCCCACCCCAATTGAGCGGTGTCAAACCGCTGCAGCCCCGCCGAAACGGGCTCGAATGGGTAATGCGAAAGTGGCTCGAGACTGATACCGCAGAACAGATGGTGCATGACCGTGTTGCCGACCACCACCACGCTTTCGACCTCGCGCGCCCCGGCGGAAGGCTCCTCGAGCAGCGCGCCGGCCAGACCGCCGATCTGTTGGCGCACCAGATCCTGCAACACCTGCTGGCTTTGGCCGGCCAGGGCGAATTCAATGCGGCTCATGATGTCGGCGCCGTGCCTGGCCTGGGCATTGAGCGCCGCGCGCACGCCCAGCACGTGCCCGGTCTGCAAGTCAACCAACTGCGCCACAATGGTGGTGGTGCCCAGGTCAACCGCTATGCCCAACCCCTGCCGGGGCGTGAAATCGAGCACCGAATCGTCAGCGAGAATCGCTGCCTCCCACTGGGCCAGCTCGATCTTCAGGTCCCTCTCCGCTCGTCCGCGGCAGGCCAGCCGCCAACCTCCGGCCAGCTCGGCGGGAGTGAGTTTCTGCCTTTCCTCCTCCGAAATTGGCAGCGAGCCCGCCAGCACCCTGACTTTGCAGCCTTTGCAGCGCCCACGCCCGCCACACGGAAACTCGACGCCCTGCGCAAACAACGCGTCCTGCAAGGGCGTGCCGCGCTTGACCCGCAGCACCTTGCCCAACGGCAACAGCTCGATATGGACGAACTCGCTCATGGCGGTCTGCTAGTCTGTCACGAATGCACCCATGCGCGCCCCACGCTAACCGTTCGCCCGGCCGCATTCGAGATAAATTGTCCAAGCCTGCAAATTCGGCTTGAAGCCGCGGCATCCATGCGCCAGAGTTCTGATTGCCAGGGCCCATGGACTGTGGACTTACGAACCCCGCCAGGGCCGGAAGGCAGCAACGGCAGTCTGCTCCGCATTTGCCGTGGTCACCCTGGCACTTTTGAGTTTTGAATGCGGAGTGCGGAGTGCGGATTGAGAAACCAGAGCGGTCTGGGCTTCATTCCGCAGTGCGTACTCCGAAATCCGCACTTACATGAGTTATCAGGTCATAGCGCGCAAGTATCGCCCGCAGCGTTTTCGGGATGTCGTGGGACAGGAACACGTCACGCAGACGCTGGCCCATGCCATCGAGCAAAAGCGCATCGCCCACGCCTATTTGTTCTGCGGCCCGCGCGGGACCGGCAAGACCACCATCGCGCGCATCTTTGCCAAGTGTCTCAACTGCGAGGACGGGCCGAAGGTCGAGTTCGAGGAGAAGGACCAGCGTTGCCAGGAGATCGCCGAGGGCCGCTCGCTTGACGTGTTCGAGATTGACGGCGCCAGCAACAACGGCGTCGAGCAGGTCCGCGAGTTGCGCGAGACGTGCAAGTACGCGCCGGCCAGTTCCCGCTTCAAGATATACATTATTGACGAAGTTCACATGCTGTCCACGGGGGCCTTCAATGCTCTGCTCAAGACCCTCGAAGAGCCGCCGGCGCATGTGAAGTTCATGTTCGCCACGACCGACCCGGAGAAGGTGCTGCCGACCATCCTGTCGCGTTGTCAGCGGTTCGATTTGCGGCGTATCCCGACGGCGCTGATCGCCAGGCATCTCGAGCACATTGCCGGGTTGGAGAAGGTCAAGATCGCTCCGGCCGCGCTCTATGCGATTGCGCGCGGGGCTGAAGGGGCGATGCGTGACGCGGAATCGGCGCTCGACCAGCTTATCAGTTTCTGCGGCGACAAGATCGAGGAGCCGGACGTGCTGTCCATGTTCGGGCTCGCGGCACAGGGCCAACTGCTGGAACTGGCGCAAATGGTGCTGGTCGGAGAAGTCGAGAAGGTTCTGCGGTTGTTGAATGGCCTTGCCAACCACGGGAAGGATTTGCGGCGGCTTTTATCCGATCTGCTGAACCACTTCCGCAACCTGTTGATCTTCCAGGTTTCGCGCGGCGACCTCAATATGCTGGAGGTGTCCGAGGCTGAGGCGGCGGCGCTCAAGGAGCAATCCTCCATGGCCGGCGCGGACGGGCTCACGCGCATCATGGAGGTCCTCGCCGAGGCGGAGCGGCAACTGCGCGATGCAGCGTCCAAGAAGATTCTCGTGGAGGTGGCTCTGCTCAAGGCCATTGAAGCGCGCGGGGCGGTGAGCATTGATGCGCTGCTGCGGCAGCTTCAGAATCTGCGCGACTCGAGTGGAATGCCCGCAGCCCCGGCCGGCGCAGCACCCGCAGGCATGTCGGCGCCGGAACGCGCCAATGCACCCGCTTTGCCAAAGTCTGCTGCGGGCGGGGCAGGGCGCGCCGCCGCCGCAGCCGCGGGACGCGGTCCCTCCCAGGCTGCGGCCTCTGCGGCGCTTTCCGGCGACCTGGGCGACCTCTGGGGCAAACTGGTGGAGGCTGTTGGCCGTGTCAGCCAGTTCACCCGCAGCTACCTGTTGGAGGCGCACCCCGTTTCTCTCGAAAAGAACGTCTTAACGATCGGTTTCGACCCGGAGTTCGCAGACCACCTTGGCCTGGTGGACACCCCCCGGAACCACGCGCTGCTCCAAACCAAGTTGTCCGAGCTGGGCCATCCAAACGCCCAGATCAAGCTCATCAAGGCTGAAGCGCCGGCAAACCCATCTCCGCCGCCCGTGCCCGCCGAGACTCCGCCGGCGCCAGCGGCGGGCCCCGCGTCCACGCGCGCCGCCGCGGCCAAAACAGCCGCGCCTGGCAAGGGGAAGCTGGCTTCGGTGCCTTTCAGCAAGGATGATTTTGAGAATGACCCTCTGATCCAGAAAGCGCTGGAGATCTTCAAGGGCCAGATCGTCGAGGTCCGCGCCTGATTCGCAATTACTCCCTCAACCATCAACCACAGACCATCAACTTCCAAGCAATGTCGAGCATTGGCAAACTCATGAAACAGGCTGCGCGCATGCAGCAGCAAATGGAACAAATCCAGGCCTCGCTGGCCCAACGCACGGTCGAGGCCACCAGCGGCGGTGGCGCCGTGAAGGTCGTGGCGAAGTGCGACGGCACGGTCGCCTCGATCAAGATTGATCCGCAGGCGCTGAATCCCGCCGACGCGCAGGTGCTGGAGGACATGATTCTGACGGCGGCCAACCAGGCCCTGGGCCAAGCCCGGGAGATCTCTTCCGCGGAAATGGGCAAGGCCACCGCCGGGTTTAATCTGCCCGGTCTGACTTCGTAGCTGCGGGTGGAGAGCCAGGGGCCGGGGGCCAGCACCGGTACCACGCCGCAGGCCCCGCGCATCCCGCTTTAGCATGGCTGCCTTGCCTGAACCGATAGCGTTGCTGATCAACGCCTTGAGCCAGCTCCCCGGGGTTGGCCCGCGTTCGGCCGAGCGCATAGCCCTGCACCTGGTGCAGGCCGAGACGGGCGCCGTCAGACAGCTTGCCGAGGCCATTCTCCACGCTCGCGAGCGGGTCCGGTTCTGCGATCCGTGCGGCGCGCTCACCGAGCAGTCGCCCTGCGCAATTTGCGCCGACCCGCGCCGGGATGGCTCGCTGGTCTGTGTCGTCGAGCGGCCGGTGGATATTCTCAGCCTGGAGAAGTCGCGCGCCTTCGGCGGCCAGTACCATGTGCTGGGCGGGCGCATCTCGCCGCTGGGCGGCGTCGAGCCGGAAGACTTGCGCATCGCTGAGCTGGAAACGCGCCTGGCGGGCGGGGGGATCAAGGAGATCGTTCTTGCCCTGGGGACGGATGTGGAGGGGGAGGCGACGGGTTATTACCTGGCCAAGAGGCTCGCCCGGCCCGGGCTCAGAATCACCCGCATCGGCTACGGCTTGCCTGCCGGCACCGGGTTGGAGTTTGCCGACGAGCTGACCTTGAGCCACGCCCTGGAGGGGCGCCGGGAAATGCAGCCATGAATAGCTTGCAGTCTCCCGGCCTTAACACCTGATTCTCTCTGAATGCATATTCCATCCGTTGTTGTTTTTGATCTGGGCAAAGTGCTGGTGGATTTCGACTACGTCATCGCGGCGCGGCGGATCGCGGCGCGCGGCCAGATCTCGATGGCCGAGATCGCGCAGTTCATCAACCACTCCCCCCTGTTCTATCAATATGAATCAGGCGCTCTGACCACGCGGCAATTCTTCGACGAGGTCTGCCGGGTGACCGGCTTCCGGGGCAGTCTGGACGAGTTCGCCCGGTGTTTTGCCGACATTTTTGTAGAGATTGAACCAATGATCCGAATGCAGGCCGAGCTGCGCCAGCGGAGGATCCCCACTTACGTCTTCTCCAACACCAACGAATTGGCCGCCGAGCACATCCGCCGGAGTTTTCCCTTCTACGCCAATTTCGACGGCTACATTCTGTCCTATGAACACGGCGCCATGAAGCCCGACGCGCAGATCTATGAAGTTGTCGAGCGCACGGCTGGCCGGCGCGGCGCGGACCTGCTCTATCTGGACGACCGGCCCGAGAACGTGGCCGCGGGAGCCGCGCGGGGCTGGCAGGTCATCTTGCAGGAGTCGCCGGAGAAGAGCCTGGCTGCCGTCCGGAAGCTCGGCCTGCTCAACCACGACTAAAGGCCCGCCGAATTGCCGATGGAGTCTCCAACGGCCAGAATTCCGGTGCGTTCGCAACGCCAGGCGATGGACTGGAGCCTGGTGCTCGTGAGCCAGGGGATTGAGGCCACGATTGTCCAGGGCGAAGAGGGAGCCGGTTGGGGCTTGGTGGTGGCTCGGCAGGATTGCGCGCGGGCGCTGAGAACGCTGCGCCAGTACCGCATCGAGAATCGCGCCTGGCCCTGGCAGCAGCCGGTGTTTCGGCCCGGCCTGCTGTTCGATTGGGGCAGCCTGGCGTGGGTCCTGTTGACCGGCGTGTTCTACTGGCTGAACTCGCAGATCGGCCTGCATTCCGCCGGCGTGATGGATGGCGCCGCCGTGGCGCACGGACAATGGTGGCGGCTCTTCACCGCGGTCTGGCTCCACGCCGACTTGGCCCATCTGGCGACCAATGCCGCCCTCGGGTTGATCCTGCTCGGCCTGGCTATGGGGCATTACGGAACGGGGGCAGGATTGCTCGCGGCCTACCTGGCAGGAGCCGGCGGCAACCTGCTTGCGGGCGCGCTCTCGCTCCAAACCCACCGCAGCCTTGGCGCGTCGGGGATGGTCATGGGTGGCCTGGGGCTCTTGACGGTGCACTCGTTTTCGCTCTGGCGGCAGACGCCCCATGCATGGAAGTTCGTGGTCAGCGGGGTCTGTGGCGGGACAATGCTGTTTGTGCTGCTGGCGCTCACGCCTGGAACCGACGTCGTGGCCCACCTGGGCGGATTCGCAACCGGACTGGTGCTGGGCGCGCTGCTGAGCCTTGTGCCGGGAATTGCCCGGAAGCCCAATGCGAATCTCGTCAGCGGACTGGCCTTCGCCCTCCTCGTCATCGTGCCGTGGTGGCTGGCTCTGCGGAGCGCTGGCCGATGACCGGGCGCACTCGGACTTGCCCGAACGCCGGTTTTCGCCTGGCTTGGAACTGCCCGCGGGCATACGCGAAACCTCTCGTTCCCGGCCAGCAAAATCCGCCGCACTTTGGCGCTTTATTTGGTTGCCAAGCCAAGTGCAGCAACTAGATTCTCACCTCGGTTTATGGTCGCTCATAAGAAACCTCACCCGGCCGCGCGGCGTAAGCCGCGTCGCGTCTCCCGCCCGGCGCGGGCGACCAGGGCACGGGCGCACTCGAAGCGCCGCGCCCGGGCTGCAAAGAAGCGCGACTTCTCCGGGCGCAAGCAGGCGCCCAAGGCCAGGGCCCTGGCCAATGAGGAGGCCCTCAAACCCAGGGAAGCGGACCTGGAGTCCGTTAACACGGAGACCGAATCTGACGAACTGAGTTCCACGCGCGAGCGGGAGCGATCGGGTTATGACGGCGACACGGCGATCAAGCTCTACCTGCGCGAAATCGGGGAGGTCAAGCTGCTAACCCCGGAGGAGGAAGTCAGGCTGGCGGCGCGCATCAAGCGGCGTGATAAGAAGGCGCGCGAGCAGATGATCAAGGCCAACCTGCGCCTCGTCGTCAAGATCGCCCGCGATTACGAGGGCATTGGGCTGCCTCTGCTCGACCTGATCAGCGAGGGCAACATCGGGCTCATGAAAGCCGTCGAGCGTTTCGACCCGGCCAAGGGGGGCAAGCTCTCCACTTACGGTTCGTGGTGGATCAAACAATCCATCAAGCGCGCCCTGGCCAACCAATCCAAGACGATCCGCTTGCCGGTGCACCTGGTGGACAAGATTTCCAGGATGCGCCGCACCTCCATGCGGTTGCAGGAAGAGCTGGGCCGCGAACCGACCGATGAAGAGTTGGGCGAAGAACTGGGCATAAGCGCCGCCCGTGTCTCGCAAATGCGCATGGCAGCCGTGCGGCCCACTTCGCTTGATGCCCCAATCGGGGATGAAGACTCAAACAACTTCTCGGAGGTCGTCGAGGATGAGAGCGCCGAAACGCCATACCAACAGCTCGAAGACAAGACAGTCGTGAGCATGCTGCGGGAAATGGTCAAGACCCTTGACCCCCGTGAGGCGACCATCCTGCGCGCCCGGTTCGGGCTGGAAGGCGGTCCGCAGCAGACCCTCGAGGAAGTCGGCGCCAAGTTCGGCGTGACCCGCGAGCGCGTGCGCCAGATTCAGAACCTCGCCCTGAAGAAACTGCGCAAGATGATCGAGAAGATGGAGGCCGCCAGGGCCTGAACCGGCCAAACGATTGAGACGCCAAGTCAGCTAAAGAGGAGGAATGAACCAACCGCGCCCAACACCCGCCGACATCGAGAAGGCGATTCGCAATATCCCCGACTTTCCCAAGCCCGGCATCCAGTTCAAGGATATCACGCCAGTGCTCGCCGATGCGCGGCTCTTTTCCGGCAGCATTGACCTGCTGACCGAGCAGTTCAAGCCCGGCGACGTGGATGCGGTGGTGGGAATTGACGCCCGCGGCTTCATCTTCGCCGCCGCCGCGGCCGTCAAACTCCAGGCGGGCCTTGTGCCTGTGCGCAAGAAGGGCAAGCTCCCTTACCGCACCCACGAGCAGGAATACAACCTCGAATACGGCACGGCGACCGTGGCCGTGCATGTGGACGCCCTCGAACCGGGCAGCCGTGTGCTGCTCATTGACGATTTGCTGGCCACCGGCGGCACGGCGGCCGCGGCGGCCGCGCTCGTGCGCCGATTGGAAGCCCGCATTCTCCAAATCTCCTTCCTCATCGAGCTCAAATTCCTGGCTGGCCGGCAGAAACTTAAAGACTACCCGGTCCGGTCGCTCGTTGTTTACTGAGCGAAGGTTTGCCTGATGCACTGGCTGCAAACCCTGGATCTTGGGTTCTTCCGGTTCATCAACCTCAGGCTGGCTAATCCGGTCTTCGACCAGGTGATGCCTTTTGCCAGCGGCAACGGGTTCTTCTTCCCGTTGTTGCTGCTGGCGGCGGTGCTGCTGGTTTGGAAAGGCCGTGCGCGGGGTGTTATCTGCCTGCTGATGCTGGCCCTGATCGTTCCGCTCGGCGACGGGTTCGTCTGCAACCCCCTCAAGCGTGCCCTCCAGCGTCCGCGGCCCAATGCCGTCCTGCCTGATGTCCGCCGTCCGGGCCGCGACCTCAGCGTCGCGCCGCCAGCAGAAATGGCCCCACCGAAGATGGATGACAAGGTCAGCCTGCCCTCGGCGCATGCCGCCAACTGGTTCGCCGCCACGATGGTTCTCTTCATCTACTATCGCCGCAGCCTACGGTTCATGCTGCCCGTGGCGATGCTGGTTGGCTTTTCCCGTGTTTACAACGGCAGCCACTATCCCGGCGATGTGCTCGTGGGGGCCATTCTCGGCTCGGGGTATGCCGCGGCGGGCGTCTGGTCCCTGAATGCCCTCTGGCAGCGGCTGGGGCGAAGGTGGTTCCCGCTTTGGTGGCAGGCATTGCCTTGTCTGCTCGATCCCAAACCTCGCCCCGACGGCGACCCGGCGTCTGTTGCTGGCTCCCGTGCCTTGGCGCCTCAGAATGCCTGCAAGGTGCGGGCCCCTGCATCGCATGTGTCTTCCGGCGTGCCGCACGCCACGGTTGACCAGCATTGGCTCCGGCTTGGCTACGTCTGGATCGCGATCTGCCTGCTGGCGCGGCTGGTTTACATCGCCAGCGGGACCATTCAACTGAGCGAAGACGAAGCCTATCAATGGATCTGGTCCAAGCACCTGGCGCTCTCCTATTACAGCAAGCCGCCGCTGATTGCCTACACGCAATTCCTGGGCACCCTGCTGTGGGGCGACACGGCTTTCGGCGTGCGTTTCTTTGCGCCGGTGATCGCCGCGGTGCTCAGCGTTGTCCTGCTGCGGTTCTTCGCGCGCGAAGTCAACGCCCGCGCGGGCCTTTTCCTGCTGCTCATCACAAGCGCCACCTTGCTGCTGTCCGCGGGCGCCGTCCTGATGACCGTTGATCCGCTGTCCGTTTTGTTCTGGGCGGCGGCGATGGTGGCCGGTTGGCAGGCGCTGCAGGACAACGCCGGCACCCGCCCCTGGTTGTGGGTCGGCCTTTGGATGGGCCTGGGGTTCTTGAGCAAGTACACCGGGCTGTTCCAGTTGCTCTGTTGGGCGGTGTTCTTTGCGCTCTGGCCCCCCGCGCGCAAGCACTTGCGCCGGCCGGGCCCCTATCTTGCCCTGCTAATCAACCTGCTGTGCACGCTGCCGGTGTTGATCTGGAACTGGCAGCATGACTGGATCACCGTCACCCACGTGGCCGAACGCGCGGGAGCCGGCCATGCCTGGCGACCGACTCTCAGGTACCTGGGCGAATTCCTCGGCGCCGAGATTGGCCTGCTCAACCCGGTCTTCTTTGGCGCCACCATCTGGGCCGCGGCCGCCTTTTGGCGCCGTGGCCGCCATGACCCGCGGCTGGTCTTCTTCTTCAGCATGGGCGCGCCGCTCTTTCTGGCGTACCTGCTGCACTCGTTTCGCTCGCGCGTGCTGCCGAACTGGATCGCGCCCGCGGTTCTGCCCTTGTTCTGTTTCATGGTCATCTACTGGGATACGCAGTGGCGGCTCGGCTCGGCGAGGATCAAAGCCTGGCTCCTGGCCGGGCTCGGACTGGGATTTGCCGTCGTGATCCTTGGGCACGACACCGACCTGGTCAAGGAGCTCGCCGGCCGACGGCTGCCGGTGAGCCTGGACCCGCTGCGCCGGGTGCGGGAATGGGACAAGGTGGCATGGGTCGTGGGTGAGGCGAGGCGGGAATTGCTCGCGGAAGGCAAGCCTGTGTTCATCATCGGCGCTCATTATGGCATGGTGGGCCAGATTTCCTTCTACCTGCCTGAAGCCAAGGCCGCGGTTACGCAAGAGCCGCTGGTCTTCTACCGGGCCAGGCCAACGCCAAGGAACCAGTTCTTCTTCTGGCCCGGCTATGAGAATCGCAAGGGACAGAATGCGATCTTCGTGCGCGAGTTTGGAAGTAGAAAGCAGGACGCTCCGCCACCGCCGCCGGACCTGGAGCAAGCCTTCGAGTCGGTGACGCCTCTGGGCGTGCGCAACGTGCTCTATGGCGGCCAGGTGTTGCGCCGGCTCCAACTCTTCGCCTGCCGCGATCTCCGGTGAACGGCCTGGAAGCGACAGCAACCTTCCCGCTCCGCGACTACGATCTGGCCGCCACGCTCACGTGCGGCCAGGCCTTTCGCTGGCAAGGGCGCGACCCGGTCTGGATCGGCGTGATTGGCGGCCGCTGGGTCCGGCTCGATGCCGGTGCGGGCCAACTCCGGGCGGAGACAGCGGAGCCCGTTCCCGACTGGGATTGGCTGGCGCATTACCTGCAACTGGCCGCTGACTTGCGCGAGGTGCTGCGCACCTTTCCTGATGACGAGCCCATGCGCGCGGCGGTTGCCGCTTGCCGCGGCTTGCGATTGCTGCGCCAGGACCCGTGGGAATGCCTGGCTTCCTTCATCCTGTCCTCCGCCAGGCAGATCGTGCAGATCCGGCAGGTTGTCGCCGTGCTGTGCGAACGTTACGGCAGGCCGCTGGCCGTGCCGCCGGGCTCTGCGCCTGCTTTTGCCTTCCCGTCCCCGGCCCGCCTGGCGCGCGCCACCGAGGCCGAATTGCGCGCTTGCGGCATGGGCTTCCGCGCGTCCTACCTGCTTGCGACTGCGCGCCAGGTTGCGGGCCGCCAATTCGATCTCGCGCGCCTCCGCGGCTTGCCAATGGAATCTGCACGCCTGGAGCTAATGCGTTTGCCTGGCGTGGGGCGGAAGATTGCCGACTGTGTCCTGCTCTTTGGCTATGGCTTTCCGTCTGCCTTTCCGGTGGATGTCTGGGTAATGAAGGCCTTGCGCCAATTCTATTTCCCGCGGCGGCGGGTGGGCGCTGCGCGCTTGCACCGCTTCGCCGCCGAGCACTTCGGCCCGCGCGCAGGCTATGCCCAACAGTACTTGTTCCATTACATGCGCATGCGGGAGGCTGTCGCTGAAGGCTTTGAGGACAAGCACCCCCTCCCCGAAGGCCCCAACCGCCGGTCTTCCGGCGCATCCAGGAAGCGGGTGTAACGAGCGGGTCCAGGTCAAAGGGTTGGTCTCCCGGGCTGCCCCCGTGGTCCCTGGCTACCACATGGCTTAATAGAATTTCTATTAAGCCATGTGGTAGCCATGTGGGAGCTATGCAGGAGCTATTCTGTGGCGCTGTATGGAGGCTGCTTTACGCGGCCGCAGGGGCGCGTGTGCCTTCGGCCTGATGTGCGGACAGGGGGCTTATGTTACAAACCCGTCCAGGCGCGGGGCGGCCGCGGCCTGGCGATACCTTGGCGTGATTGAAGACGCCATTTCCGGCAGACTGCGAGCAAATCGGCCGGAAGGGCGGGCTTTCCCGGGCGGCCCTCGTATTGCACCCCTTTGCCGGGGTCATAATTCGTCCGGGTCGGTCAATTCCAGCTTTACTATGCGGCGGGGTTGGGTTCTGATGCGAGGGCACAATGCCAGGCATACAACATATCGAACGGGCGCATGGGTAGGCTGCTGCAGGCGATGAGGGGCTTTCTGGCCAAGTTCACTGTTCTGAAGGACGCTTCACGCGAGCTTTGGATTACGTTCGGTGTGAAGTTCCTCGGCGTCATGGCCTACAAGGTGACGGTTCTGACGCTTGCGCTCTGGTTGATGGCAGATTTCGGCTATGGCGATGCGGATGCCGGCAGTCTTGTGGCGGCGTGGTCCATTTCGATGACGGTTGTCACGCTGCTGGTGGGGTCGCTGACCGATGCCATTGGGCTGCGGCGGACGTTTTTCCTGGGCGTGTGGATTTGCGTTGTGGCGCGGGCGGTGATGGCGTTCACGACGATCAAATGGGTGGCGCTGGTTGCCGGGCTTTTCCCGCTGGCGGTCGGCGAGGCCCTGGGCACGCCGGTGCTGGTGGCCGCGGTGCGCAAGTATTCGACCACGCAACAGCGTTCGATTTCCTACTCGCTGTTCTACACCATTATGAACCTGGGCTTCATGGTCGCGGCGTTTCTGTTCGATTACCTGCGGCAAAGCCTGGGCGAGCAGGGCCAGCTCACGTTGCCGCTGGTGAACTGCCAACTGAGCACCTATCGCACGCTGTTCTTTGCGGCGCTGGTTATCGAGATAGCAATCCTGCCGGTGATTTACTTTATCCGGCGGGGCGTGGAGGTTACCGACGACGGCATCCGGATCATGCGCGAAGCGCCGGGCCGAGCGGGCGCGGGTTTCTGGGGGGCATGCTGGCAAACGCTAAGGGACAGCACGAGGGACACGGTGAAGCTCTTCGGCGGTTTGGTGCGGCAGTCGGGATTCTACCGCTTGCTGGCGTTCTTGATGTTAATTGCGTTCCTCAAGCTCATCTTTATGCAGATGGATTACGTCTTTCCGAAGTTTGGCATTCGTGAGCTGGGCGAGGGTGCGCCGGTGGGCCGCCTGGTGGCCATCAACAACATCCTCATTGTTTTCCTTGTGCCGTTCATTGGAGCCATGACCCAGAGATTCTCCGCGTATCGCATGGTGGTCGTGGGCGGCGTTATTTCGGCGGCGTCGGTCTTTATCATGGCGCTGCCCGCGATCTGGTTTCAGCCGCTGGCGGGCGGGTTCGTGGGGCGCTGGATTGGGCACGGCTACCTTGGGTTGGCGGGCGAGGTGCACCCTTACTATGTGATGATCACGCTCTTTGTGATCCTCATGTCGTTTGGCGAGGCCTTTTACTCCCCGCGCGTGTATGAATACGCCGCGGCCATCGCGCCGAAGGGCCAGGAAGCCTCCTACGCTGCGCTTTCTTACATCCCATTCCTGCTGGCAAAGCTGATCGTTGGCACCGTTTCGTTCCGGCTGTTGGCCAAGTACTGCCCGGAAGTCGGGGAACGGAACTCGGGCGTGATGTGGCTGGTGATCGGCATCATTGCCGCGGTCGCGCCCATCGGCTTGATTCTGCTGCGGCGGTTCATCCGCGAGCGTGAAGCCGGACGGGAGGACTAAATTGAGTGCGGAGTGCGGAGTGCGGAGTCTGGAGTGCGGTGTGCAGGGTGCGGTGTGGGGCTGAGCCGGAGGCAGGGTGCTGGCCGACGGAGGGGAGGCGGCTACTTCACGGCGGGTTCAGTGATGAGCAGATCGCCTTTGATGGCGTCGAGGGTCGCCCGCCCGCCGATGGGCAGGGTGGCGTTGAGCGGGATGTGGCCGAAGGGCAGGCCCGCGACGATGGGCACCTTGAGAGGGAGCAGTCGTTCACGGAGGACACTCTCCACGGTCTGGCGGTATTCCCGGGCGCCCCTGGCGTTGGGGTCTTTGCAGCCGGCGTTGACGCCGATGGCGATGCCGGAGACCTGCTGGAGGAGCCCGGCGTTGAGCAGTTGGGTCAGCATCCGGTCAAAGCGGTAGGGGGCTTCATCAACGTCTTCAAAGAAGAGGATGCAGTTCTTGAAGCGGGGTTGGCAGGGAGTGGCGAGCGCGGCGCAGAGCAGGCTGATGTTGCCGCCCACGAGCGGGCCGGAAGCGACGCCGTGGCGCAGGATCGTGACCGTCTTCCTGCGGTAACCGCGGCAAATGCTGCCCGGGGCCGAAGGCTCCATGAGGGTTCGGAGGAAGCCTTGCAGGGTGAAGGCGGGCATGTCCGGCTTGATGAAGTCCGAGTTGAGCATCGGGCCATGGAAGGAGACGAGCCTGGACTTGGCCAGGAAGGCGCAGTGAAGCGAGGTGATGTCGCTGTAGCCGACAAAGATCTTAGGGTTGGCGCGGATGAGTCGGTAATCGAGCCGGGGCAGCAGCCGCGAGGTGCCGTAGCCGCCGCGGACGCAAAGGATGGCCTTGACCTTGGGGTCGGCAAACATCCGCATGAGGTCGCCGGCGCGGTCGCGGTCGCTGCCGGCAAGAAAGCCCCAGCGCCGGCGGACGTTGGGGGCGAGCTTGGGCTTGAACCCGAGACGTTCAAGGGCTGCGGCGGAGCGGTCAATATTCCTGGGGTCCGGCGGCGCGCTGGCGGGGGCGACGATTCCGATCGTGTCGCCGTAGTTCAGACGGTCAGGTAGGATCGGCATGGGGGGAGGGTTATTGGCTGCGCAGGGTGAGGAGCTGGGCTTTGGTTTCGGCGAAGGCAGATCCGAGTTGCCGGACGAGGGCGGGAGCGCCATGCACATTTCGCGCGCGGCCAAGTTCTTCAAGCTTCTGGGACAGCTCAGCAATGCGTGTGGCGCCCAGGTTGAGAGCGATGCCCTTAAGGGCGTGGGCATGAAAGGCCAGCATGGGGCCGTCGTTGATGGACTGGCTGATCTGGGTGATGCGTCGCGGGGCGCTTTCGATGAACAGGGCCACAAGTTCCTGGAACATGCCGGCACCGCTGGTGGAAGGGAGGTTGCGCAACTCCGCGATGAGGGCATGGTCGAGCAGTTTCTCGCCCGAGGCGGCCCTGAGGTGCGACAGGAAGACCGTGTCTCCCCTGCCGGGTTTGGTGGGGCCCCAGCGTTCCAGCGCGGATTGCAGTTCGCCGACGCGGACCGGCTTGGAGATGTAGTCGTCCATGCCGGCTTCCAGGCATTTCTCGCGATCGCCAACGAGGGCGTTGCCGGTCATGGCGATGATGCGGGGACGCTTCTCGGCAGGCCAGCGCTGGCAAATCTGGCGCGCCGCTTCCAAACCGTCCATCTCCGGCATTTGCACGTCGAGAAACAGAATGTCGTAAGGCTTGCGTTCGAGGGTTTTGAGCACCTCGACGCCATTGCTGGCGATGTCGGCGTCATAGCCGAGTTTGTTGAGGACGCTCAGGCCGACCTTTTGATTGATGGGATTGTCGTCGGCCAAGAGCACGCGCAAAGGCAAGCGGCGGGCCAGGTTGTGGTCGAGCGTCGGGGTGGCCGGCGGTTTCTTTCCGCGCGGGACTTGGACACTTAGAGCGCGGCACAGGGCTTCGAGGAGCTGGGCCGGGCGGATGGGTTTATGGATGGCAACGGCGGCGCTGCCGCGCAGGGGGCGGGCATCATCGCCGGACGGGCGCATGGAAGAGAGCAGGAGCAGGGGCACGTAACGCCCGGAAGGCAGCTTCCGAATCTGTTCGGCCAAGGTCGTCCCCTCCGGTTCCGGTAATTCCAAGTCGAGGATGACGGCATCGAACAGGTCGCCCTGCGCGAGCAGGGCCAGGGCATCGCGGCGGCCGGCGGCGGTTTCGACTTTCATGCCCCATTGCTGGCCGCGCTGCGAAATAATGCGCCGGTTGGTGGGATTGTCCTCGATAACGAGCACGCGCTTGCCGGCGAGTTGCGGCTGCCGGTTTTGCCATGCCGGCGGGGACTTGGCGGCGGGCCCCCGAGCGGAGATAGTAAAGTGAAACGTTGCGCCCTTGCCGGCATCACTCTCGACCCAGATCCTGCCTCCCATCAACTCGGCCAGACGCTTGGAGATAGCCAAACCCAACCCGGTGCCGCCGTAATGGCGGGCCGTGGTAGCATCCACCTGTTGGAAGGACTTGAAGAGCCGGTCTTGGCGGTCCAGCGGGATGCCGATGCCGGTATCGCGCACGGAGAACTGGAGCAACCATTCTTCGGGATGACGAAGGAGTTCAGTGTCATTCTCATGGCCGGGGGCGGCTTTGCGCAGGCCGTGGGCGGCAGAGCTCACTTCAACGACTACTTCGCCTTGTTGGGTGAACTTGACGGCGTTGCCGATAAGATTGACCAGGACCTGCCGCAGCCGGGTCACGTCGCTGACCAGAATCCTGGGGATAGCGTCGTCCACCAGGCAAGCCAGGTCGAGCTTCTTCTCGGCCGCCTTGGGCGCCAGCAGTTCCATGGCCTCTTCGATGCAGGCGCAGAGCTCAAATGGGCGGTATTCCAGTTCGAGCTTGCCGGACTCGATCTTGGAGAAGTCCAGGATATCGTTGATGATTGTCAGCAGCGCCTCGGCGCTGTTGCGGGTGGCTTCGACATATTCCCTTTGCTCGTCGGTCAGGTCGGTGTCCAGCAGCAGGCCCGTCATCCCAATGATGCCGTTCATGGGGGTGCGGATTTCGTGGCTCATGTTGGCCAGGAACTGGGACTTGGCGGTCGTGGCTTCCTCGAGCCGCTGGTTGAGGGAAATGAGCGCGGCGTTGCTTGCGATGAGCTGTTGCTGGCTCTCGCGCAGGGCCCGGTAGGCCGCGTCGCGCTGCAACAGGTTGAGGCAGGCTTTGGCGTGATGCCGGATGCGGGCGACCAGTTCAATCTTGTCAGGCAGCTTCACCAAATAATCATTGGCGCCGAGGGCGAAGGCATCGCCTTTGACCCGGGGATTTTCGTTGGTGGAGAGAACGATGATCGGGGTGTCCTTCGTGGCCGGATTGGCGCGGAATTGCTTTACGAGCGTGAGGCCTTCCACGCCGGGCATGACCAGGTCCTGGAGAATCACGCTGGGCTTGATCCGGTTGGCGGTCGCGATGGCTTCCCGGGCATCCGCGCAGTAATGAAGATCAATGTCCGGCTGATTGGCCAACGCGCGGCGGGCCGCTTCGCAGACCAGGACCTGGTCGTCCACGAGCAGCACCGTCACGCGATCCTCGGCGGGCAGCGGCGGGAGCGCTGGGGCCGGCCTGGCAGTGTTCTGATTAAGTTCTTCAGCCATGCTTCTCAGTCTGGGGCGCTGCCCTATTCGTAATCCTCGGACCGATCTTGTCGAGCGCCAAAATCCCGGCGGCAATCGCCTGATGATCTTGAGCGCGCAGCGCCCGCGGCGTTTCCCGCGCGGCGGGCATGTCGCTGGGCGGCGCGGTTTTCATGCGCGGGGCTCGCCAATCAGGTCCGCCACCGCCTGAAAGAGCGTATCATCTTGAAAGGCGTTCTTCGTAATGTAGTAATCTGCACCGGCTTCCAATCCGCGCAACTTGTCTTTTTCCCGGTCCTTGTAGGAAACAATCATAACCGGCAGGGATTTGAACTGGGGATCGTCCTTGATCAGGGCGGTGAGTTCGATTCCGTCCAGGCGGGGCATATCCACGTCGGCAATCACCAGGTCGTAATGGCCGGCACGCACGGCGTTCCAGCCGGCCATGCCGTCCACGGCGATGTCGGCAAAGTAGCCACGGCCGGCCAGGAGTTTCCGAACCAACTCGCGGACCGTGGGCGAATCATCCACCACCAGGATGCGTTTTGGCGTTCGGGCGGCGAGTTCGAGATGGTTGGGCGGGACGGACTTGAGGGGGTGGGTCATCAACATCTTCTCGATGGATCGAAGCATGTCGTCCACATCCACAATCAGGATCGGCGCGCCGTTTTCGATGAGCGCGGCCGAGCTGATGCAATTGACCTTGCCAAGGCGGCCATCGAGCGGCTGCACGACCAGCTCGCGTTCACCCAGGAAGCGGTCCACGACCACGCCATAGCGAGGGTTGCGGTCGCCGAGAACGACAACCGGCAAGTCGCTCCCGCGTGGTTTGGGAGCGCCGGTGTCGAAGACCTGGTGGGCGGCCACCAGCGCGACCTGGCGCCCGGCGAAATGGAAATGGGGCCGGCCTTCGAGGGTCTCGACGGTCTCGCGTTTGAGCCTCAAGGTGCGGATGATCTGGCTGAGCGGAAAGGCGTAGGGTTCATCGTCCACCTCGACCAGCAAGGTGCGGAGCACGGAGAGGGTGAGCGGCAACTGCAACTGGACCTGCAGGCCGCGGCCGGGCTGAGTGGCGACTCGCAGGTTGCCGCGGAGGCTGTGGGCCATGTTCTGCACCACGTCGAGTCCGACGCCGCGGCCGGAAACCTCGGTCACGGTTTCCTTGAGCGTGAAGCCGGGCAGGAGGAGGAAATCGAGCAGTTCCGGCTCGGTGAGCTCCTGGGCGGCCGCCGGCGTGGCCAGTTGTCGTTGCCGGATGGCCTCGCGGACGAGCTCCAACTGGACGCCGGGGCCGTCGTCGGTGACCGTGACCAGCAACATGCCGGCGCTGTGGCGCGCGTCCAGGCGGATGGTGCCCTCGCAGGGTTTGCCGAGAAGTCGTCGCTGTTCGAGGCTCTCGCAGCCGTGATCCACCGCATTGCGCAACAGGTGGGCGAGCGGGCTTTCCAATCGTTCCAGGATGTCACTGTCCACCGGGACGTTCTGGCCCGTGATTTCGAGCCGCACCTGTTTACCCAGGGCGTGGGCCAGATCGCGGACCATGCGCGGAAAGCGGTGGACGCCCTCGCTGAAGGGGCGCATGCGCGTGCGCAGCACTTCGAGGTACAGGCGCTGGGAAAGCTGCGCGGAACGGCGGTCAAACGAGTCCAGCTCCTGCAGCCGGTCAGTCAGCAACTGCTGGCAAAGGGCCGCCTTCCGGGCCAGTTCGCCAAGCTGGTGCCGCGTGCGCGCGGACAAGCCGTCTTCGTCGCACCGTTGGCGCAGGTCATCCAACTGCTGCGAGAGTTGGGCCTGGTGGCGTTTGAGACGCTGCAGGGAGTCGGCAAAAGGCCGCATCCAGCGCGATTCGACCAGCGACTCGCCTGCCAGGCCGAGCAGGCGGTTCAAATTCCCGGCCGTGAGCCGCACAACGCGTTCGGGTGCATCCCGGCTGGGCAGGGCGACCGCCTGGGGATCAGCCTCGTGGGGAATTGGCGCGGTGGCTGGCGGCAACGAGGGCGCCGCTTGTTTGCCTGCGGTCGGGCTGCTGGCCTGGGACAGGCCAGCCAGGGAGCGGAGCAGTTCCCGGATTTCGTTGGCGTGATCGGATTCCCAACGAATGATGTTGGCTTCGGTTTGCCTGGAGATCTGGAGCAGCAAGTCAGTGCCGCGGAGCAACAGGTCAACTTCCGGCTGGCGCAGGGCCAGTTGTCCTTGCTGAGCCAGGACGAAGCAATCCTCCAGGGCATGAGCGATTCGCACGGCGGGCTCCAGGTCCACTATGCGCGCGGCCCCTTTGAACGAGTGGGCCGCGCGCATAAGGTCTTCCAGACGTTCGGGTGTTGCGCGGCCCTGTTCGAGCTCGAGCAGCCCGCTGGTAAGGACGGCGACCTGGTTTTCGGCTTCGACGCGGAACAACTCCAGCATCGTGAGATTCGCCAGGTCATCGGGGTTGCGCTTGTTCACGTCAGGCTCCGATTTAGAGACGAGAAGACACGATCGGCATCGAGCAAGCCGACCGACCGGCCTTGCCACCGAAGAATACCCCGGATGTAAGTGCGCTCGGAGTTTGCCAGGGGGGCCGGCGGATCGGTCAACTCCTGGTTCTGAAACCGATGGGTGCCGCGAACTTCGTCGGCCGGAAAGACGAAGCGATGCCCGCTCCAGTTGGCCACCAGCAGCCGGTCATAAGTCATATGCCGTGTATGGCCGGGCGGGGCGCCGTCCAGTCCCAACAAATGGCCGAGCGAGACACAGATCAGCAACTCCCCGCGCACACTCACCAGCCCCAACACAATTCCCTTGCGCCGATTTGGCAGCGAGTGGACCGGACGGCGTTCGGCCACTTCCTGAAACGCATGAGCAGGCAGGGCGAGCCATTCGTTGTGGATTCGAAACAGCAGGGCGGAGGTTTGGGCTGGGGCCGGCGGTGTCTGCTTCCGCGCGAAATGCTCGGCCCATGCGCGCCGGTAATCCGGTGGCAGCGGACGGGCAAGCAACTGAAGCGCGGCCGTGGAAAGGACCGGGCAGTTGCGGCAATGGATGACCTCGGCCAGCTTCGGACAGGTGCCATTGCCCCGCACGCCGATTTCATTCCAACAGGCCTTGACCTCCGGGTTGGCTGGGGATTGGTTTGGCGGTTCGGTGGTATTCACCAGGGTGGGCTGCATTCTGGTGTTCTGCGCGGCAGATGTTCAATCCGCGTCACTGCCTGTGGCGAGAGTTTCGGAGAACAAGACCTTGCGCACGGCCTCCGGGAGCAGGCGTTGCTCGTAGATCAACTGGATGGGGTTGTGATTATCCAGGAGCATCGGTCCCAGGTGGGGCGCCCGGCCCAGGTTCATTCCGGAATCCGCAAAGTCTCCGACCTCTTTGCGGAGTGTTTCGGTGGCTTGCTCAGCAATGAGACCAAGCAGATGATTGCTCCCGCGCTCATCGGGGTGATTAACGATGATAATTCGGGTGCTGAGGCGTTCGGTGGCGGGCTGGCCCAGGGTGAGAGCGGAGAGATCCACGGCGGGGACGTCGCGCCCGCGGTAGTTGAATATGCCTGCCACGCCCCTGGGCGCCTGGGGGAGCGCTTTCATTTCCAGCAGCGGCACCACCTCGACCACGCGGCTGGCCTCCAACGCGTAGCGGTCCTTGCCCAACTGGAACAGCAGAAACAACATTTCAAAGCTAAGGCGACAGCTTGAACCGGGCCACGCTGGCCTGCAGGCCGCGCGCGGCGCCGTTCAGATGCTCGATGGCCAGGTTGGATTGCCGCAGAGATTCGGCGGTTTGCCGGGCCGCCTCGGTCAGTTGCGTCAGCGTGTCGCTGATCTGCAGCGCGCCGGCTGCCTGCGCGTGCATGCCTTCATTGACCGCTTGAAACCGCGGGGTGAGCGTTTGGACCTGGTGGATGATCTGGGCCAAATGCGTGGCGACCTCCCGGATTTCCTCGATCCCGCGGCGCGCTTCCTCGGAGAACTTGTCCATGCTCATGACGCCTGCGGCGACGGCCGATTGCATCTCCTTGACCATCTTCTCGATGTCATAGGTGGCGACGGCGGTTTGGTCGGCCAGGCGGCGGATTTCCATGGCGACCACCGCGAAGCCCAGGCCGTATTCGCCGGCCTTCTCAGCTTCGATGGCGGCGTTGAGCGAGAGCAAATTGGTCTGGTCGGCCACCCTGGTAATGGTGGTGACGACGGAGTTGATATTGACCGTCTTCTCGCTCAAGACTGCCAGTTTGGCGGTGATCGAGCCGGATGCTTCCGTGATCTGGCGCATGGTTGTCTCCATGTGCGTGATGGCGGTGTGTCCGCTGCCGGCGAGTTGGGCAGTGTGTTCGGCGACCTGGTTGACTTCGTTCATCGTGTGCACCAACTCCTTGGAGGTGGCCGATATCTGCTTGGAGGTGGCGCCGATTTCTGCGGTGGTGGTGGCAATCTCACGGGAGGTGCCCTGCTGCTCGCGGGCCGTCGCGGCAATCTCGGTGGCCGTGCTGGTGACCTGGTTGCCAGACCGCTGGACCTGGCCGACCAGCTCGGAGAGATTATCCGCCAAACGATTAAGCCCCTCGCTCAGGAGGCCAAACTCGTCGCGATGCTGGACTGTCAGGCGTCCGGTAAAATCACCCTGCTGCATGCGTTCGAGGGCGGCGGCCAGTTGATTCAGGGGCTGGGTGACGGTGATGGAATGCACTCGGCCCACGATGGGGATCGCCAGGAGGATGATAATGATGGGCGCCAGCCCAACCCACCCCAGCGTCCGGATGGCAACCGACTCCTTGTTGCGCACATTCTGAATCTCCACGGACAGTTCCGTGAAAAGCTTGCCACGCTCGTCGCGGATGGCCGGATAGTCCTTATTGTAGAGCATGATTGCGCCGGCGGGATCGCTCTCCGCGGCCTCCAGCACCTGCCGATGGAAGTCCGCGAGGGTGCGGGAGGTGAAGTCGCGCAGGTTGCTGACCGAGCGCAGCAGGGCAGGCTGGTCGGGGAATTCGGTCTGGATGAAGTTGAGTTGGGCCGCCAGGTCATTTTCCGCCTCGCGCTTGTGCCGCTTCTCCAAGGTGTCCTTAGGGTCCAGCAGGAGACCGCGCACGGTGTCGCTGATGAGAACAACTTTGTAGGCAATGGTGGCCCGAGCCGCGGCCAACTGGGCGCTGCGTCTGTCGGCATTCGTGCGGGCATTGGCCACCCAGAACGCCAGGCCAACGCCAACCAGCAACAACACGACCAGCAGCCAGAAAGCTACGTTCAGCCGTCGCCAGGTAGTCATGGTCTTCATGGGGTGTGGAGGTCAGGATCTGGCAGTGAAAGCCGGGCACAGGACCCGGCCACCCGGGCGCGGAGGCGGCCACGGCCGGGGGCGGAGTGCTCAGGGCAACCGCCCGCGCCCCTGACACACGTCAGAGCCGGATTGGGCATCAGGGCCACATGCATGGTGCGCTCGCTTTTCTGTGAGCTGCATCAATAGCATTTCTCCCGAGGTAAAACAACAATGAACTGAAGGCCGTTCTATGCGAGCGGCTTGGCATGCCCAGCATCGCTCAGCGCCCGGAGTTGCACCCCTGGAGAGAATTCCGGCGTGGTCAGCTTGACCGAGCCGGCATGCTACCGGCCGGGGGGCGGGATATTGTTGAGCGGAGGCGGTCTCGGGCCGCGCGGTTGCGCAGCCTCCGGGGCCAGTCGCGCGGCCTTGTTGAACTGAGCGGCGGCCTCTTGCCAGTTGCCCTGCCGGGCGAGCGCCTCGCTCAGGATTAAGTGGACCTGCGCGCTGTCCGGTTTGAGCAGCGCCCACTTGCGCAGATAGGCCACCAACTGCTCCTTTTCGTCCGCAGTCTGGACCACCTCGGCCCAGTCCCTGGCGAAGCTCAGATGCAGCTCCGCGTACAGAGGGATGGTTTCATACGCCCGGCGATAAACCCTGTCGTGCATGGCCACGTCCAGGGCGCGGCAGTAAAGCGGTTCCGTGCTCTTCCATAACATTAACTGGTATGACGTAGCCACTGCGCATGCGGCCAGGATCGCGGCCACGCCGGTGGTCACAACCGGTCTCGACCAGCGCCATTTCTCCACCAGGTCGCCCAGGACCCAGGCCAGAATAATGAACGGCCCGATCAACGGGAGGTAGCTGTAGCGATCGGCCCAGGACTGCTGGCCGACCTGCACCAGCCCGATGACCGGCACGAGCATCCCCAGGTACCACAGCCAACCGACCAGCCAGTAACGCTGGTGCCGTCCCAGCCAGACCACGCCGAGTGAGACGAGCAATAGCAGGCCCGCCGCGGCGGCGACTATCTCCGTGGGCCACTTGCCGGGATGCGGGTACAGAAACGCCAGTTGGTCGGGCCAACACATCTTCTGCAGGTAGCGTCCGTAGGAAATCAGCGCGTTGCCCAGACGCCAGGAGAAGGGCAGTTGATCCGCCGCCGCCATCGCGCCTTCCACCTTTTGCGTCCAGAGGGTGATGCCGCTCTGTGCCAGGGCCAGCGCGAAGAACGGGATCTTCTCGATCATCAGCGCGGTCCAGGCGCGCGTCGCTGGATGCCGCGGTGCCGCCGGGGCAGGGGACCGATTCGGAAAACTGCTGTGGGGGGTCCGTTGCAGCGGCCAGAAGTCGAGCAGCAGCAGGACAAACGGCAGGGTCACCAACATGGGCTTGGACAGCAGGCCGAGCGCAAAGCAGACCAGCGCCAGGAGATAGAAGACGGAGGAGGGAAGCGGTAAGAAGGCCGCTGCGCGTGCCTGCAGACTCTGGCGCTGGGCGTAGCGCGCATACGCCCAGAGAGTGAGCATGAAGAAGAAGCCGCTCAGCACATCCTTGCGCTCCGATATCCAGGCCACCGACTCGACGTGCAACGGGTGCAGCGCGAACAACGCGGCGACCAGCGCGCTCCGCCAGATCGCGCCGGTCAAGCGTCGCAGTGCCAGGAACAGCAGGGCCGTATTGGCGGCATGGAACAAGGCATTAACCAGGTGAAACCGTCCGGCGTTCACGCCAAACAACTGGCAGTCGAGCATGTGCGAGAGCCAGGTTAGGGGATGCCAGTTGCCCGCGTGCACAGCCCGGAACGCCCAGGCCAGCCCCTCGCCGGTTAAGCCGGCTTTGACCTGCTGATTGTCGAGGATGTATTGCGGGTCGTCGAAGCGGAAGAACTCAAAGCTGCGTGCCGGGGAGAACATGAGAAACGTGCCGAGCGCCAGAACCAGGCCGATCCACCACACCCGCCGGACGCGAGGGGTAACACTGCCTGTTGGCGCAACTCGCGGCTCGAGGTTTGGTTTGCTGCGGCGGGGGCGGCCTTGGGTCGGCGAGGGCGTGCCCGGCTGGTTATGACGTCGTTTCATCCGTTTCGCGGCCAGAGTCCTAATTCAAACTGGGAGCCGGCTCAAATGCAACCGCCTTTCTGCTGTTCCCGGGCATGCGGACAACTGATCGGACTGTGCTCTTGGCGCGGCCGCGCATACCCGGCGCTGCGCGGGGGAGACATTGACATTCGGGGCGGAAGAGCGAATTCTGTCTGGAACGAATGATGAGACAAGCGTTGGTTTTTCTATGTGTGCTGGCGGCAGCCTTGGACGTGAGCGCGGGGGAAACCGTGATGTTCGAAGATCGCTTCGAGGCCAGCCCCGCCGCGGGCTGGTGCTGGCTGCGTGAAGACGCGTCCGACTGGCGAATGCGCGAGGGGGCACTGGAAATACATGTCCGGCCCGGCGACGCCAGCACGGTGCGCAATGCGCTGGTGCGCGGGGCGCCGGATCGGCGTCAGGGACGCTTCGCCTTCGAAGTGAGCGTCACCAGCCTGCAGCCGCCTAAGCAGCAATACGAACAGGCGGGGCTGACCTGGTATTGCAGCGGCAAACCGGTGTTCAAACTCGTAAAGGAATTGGTGGACGGCCAGCTCATGATCATCCCCGGGCGCAAGGCCATGACTAACGCCACCGTGCAACTCCGACTGGTTGTGTCCGGGACCTCGTGGAGCGCGCAGTTCCGACCGGATGGGAAGGGCGAGTTCCATACCGCGGCGACGGGTGAGCTGCCGGGGCCAGGCGAGGATGAGATCAGTATTCAGTGTTACCACGGGCCCGCCGACGCGGAGCACTGGATCCGCTTCGACGACTTCCGCGTCGTCAGACTGGCAGATTGACGCGTTCTGCAGCCTCTGATCAGCAGAAACTCCGAGGAACCTGGGCCAGGCCAAAGTCCAAACCGCCAGGCGGGGCTGCGGTGACGGCCCAGGTAAGCGCAGTGAGTTCTTGATTTCCCGGCGGTTTGCGGGAACATGGCGAGCAAACGACAGCCACCGACAACCTTATGAATTCACAAGCAAGACAGTATTCTCGCCGGGAAGCCCTGGGCGCACTGGGCCTGCTGGCAGTCACTTGTCATCCGCTGCTCTCCGTGGCCGCCCCGAAGAGGCGTGGGCCGAGGCGCTCGATTGCGCTGCAACTCTACACGTTGCGCGAGCCGGCCAGGAAGGACCTGGCGGACACGCTGAAGCAGGTCCGCGAGATGGGCTGGAAATATGTGCAGTGGAGCGGCATGCCCAACCTCCCCGCTGAGAAGATCCGCGCAGCGCTGGAAACGGCCGGCCTGAAAGCCATGGCCGCGCACACGGCGGTTGAGCCGTTTGAGAAGGACTTCGAGGCCAGCGTGAAGTTCTGGAAGACCGTTGGCGTCAAGTACGTGGGCCCTGGAGGCATGATGGACGACTGCAAAACGAGCCTGGCGGATTGGCTGAAGGGGGCGGCGCGGCTCGATCAACTGGGGGCGAAACTGCGGGCGGTGGGGCTTGGGCTTTCCTATCACAACCATGCCTGGGAGTTCGAGAAGTTCTCGGGCGACAACCGGTGCAAGTTGGATATTCTCATGGAGTCCACGAAGCCGAAGAACCTGAAGGCGGAACTGGACGTGGCCTGGGTGTACGTGGGCGGGGCCGATCCGGCGGCTTACATCCGCAAGTGCAAAGGTCGCTGCCCGGTGATCCATGCCAAGGATGTTGTCCGGGCCAGCAAAGGCAAGAAGCAGCAGTTCAAGCCACTGGGGCAAGGGGAGTTGAACTGGACCGAGATCTTTGCTGCCGGCGACGAGGCTGGAATCCAGTGGTACGTGTATGAGCAGGACAGCGGAGAAGGGTCTCCGTTCGACTACACTCAGGCCAGCTACGAATTCCTGGCCAAGCAAATGAAGTAGGCATCCGGGGCTCTCCGGGTGAAGTCACACACGCGGGGCTCTGCCGAGGCATCGTCTCCAGGGGTGGTTCCGGCCTTGCTGCTGGCGGATGATACGATCCCGACGGACACGAAGCAGTGAGCAGGCGCGGGGTTTCTGAAGCGGCAAACAGGCCGCTTGCGCTTCAGCGAAAACGCTTGTAGATACGAGAGGTGAAGTTGTTGACCAGCAGGCAAAGCCTCCCAGCTCTGGCGCCAGGGTGTTTTCTCCTATTGGCGGCGGCGCTGGCCGGGTGCGACCGGGGCCAGGTGCAGGAGTATCGGGTGACCCGGGAACAGCCGCCGGTGCGGCAACCCGCCGTGCCACCCGGCCAGCCCGGCGGTTGACCCGGACAGCGCGGGATGTGGGTGGCCCCGGCGCTGGAATGTTCGGATGAATACATGGGACGGCGCACCTGCCGCGTTGCAAGGCCGCGAACCCCAAGAAGCTGCTCCGGTGCCAATGCAAATAGGTGGCATCCGCCATGCTATTGGTTGCCGTTCGCTTTCAAGCCGGTTCGATGCTTCCAGCAAAACGGGGACAAAGATTACTGAATCCTTCCTTCGTAAGCGTATCAAGACCAAGCTCCGTGACGAAGGTAGCATGGGATTTCCCGAACTGCTCAATGAGAAAGAGCTTTTCTCCGCACCAATCACGAGCATCAATTATCAAACCATCGCGCTTGAACACATAACGCTTTCGCCCGCATTGCGAACAGTTGGAAATGAGTTTAACCCCACTCAGCGTTCGGTTGAGGTGGAGCCGTTTGATACTCCCACACAAGCCCTTTGGGCTATTTGGTAACATCTAAGTAAATCGGGCGGGGAGTGCTACGAACACTCCCCGCAGCACTAAAACAATAACCGTGTCCACCAGGACACCATTACTGAATCAACGTAGGTATCATCCATGAGAGAGTCGGACCTGAATATGGATATGGCACGCGCGGCATTCTCCGTTTCCCCGAAGGGGGTAGCACTTCCACACGACCAAATTCACACTCAAAGCTAGCGTCTGTTAAGACACCGCGAACCCTGTTGATGACGACGCAGTGATAGCCACACCAAGAAAAATCTCCTATGCGCTCTGTTCCGTCATTCCATTCGATTTGTAGCGGCTCGGTCAGCTCTGCTGAACATAGACCGCACCCCGAGCATACAGAACCAGGAGTCCACGTCCCGACATGAGAAAAACGTGCGTAGTCGCCCGGCCGCGCTGGATCATCGAGCAGGAAGAATTTCATCTTCCAAACTCCTCCATTACCCGATCACGAATTTGGTTCACATCTTGAGGAGTTACTGCGTCATACCCGCCTCGCTCCCGGATGAATTGATCGAACCGACGATTGTAGTCTCCACCGGGGTGTAGTTCCCCCCAGGACTCGAATGAACGTCCTTATGCCACGGTTCAGGGACTTGCCTGATGTTCGGATTGCCTCGACGTCCACGGACATCGGGGTGAATTCTCACCGGCGGCGGCAATTCCTTCTGTATCGCACGAGGGATGGAATGATGTCCCACATTCTTTCCGGGCTTAGCACATGGCACCTTGCTGGCCCTGGCCTCGGGAGCCAGAAAGGTCAGGACGTCAATGCCGGCCAACTGCATTGCAGCATCGCGCTCATCTCTCGTCAGCCAGTTCCCATTAAAGTCCGTGCCCGTAGCACTCCCCCACAGATTGCCTAGCGGCGTGAAGTCATATACCAGCCCGGCCAATCCATACTCTAAATGTGCCAGTTCTCCCTGAATGCGAGCAGCCTCCCCAGCCAAGGGCATTGGCGGTCCGGGAGCCAGGCCCTGCAAATTCCCCTGTATCATCGCGCTGGCAATGGGGTCTGGCGACGCCGGAGGTGGCCCATAGCCAATGTAGCCCTGCAAGCCCAACGGGTCGGCATAGATCAGCGGGTCGTTATGCACGAAGCCGTAGAGGTTGACCCCCCCCGCCACTCCGAGCGGGTCCTGAGTCAGCCACCGGCCCAAGTTTGGGGCGTACTGCCGAAAGCCAAAGGGAGAGTTATGTCCTTTGGGGCGGAGGCGTGGCTGTGGGCATGGTAGATGGCCCCAAACCTTAGCCTTGTGAACAGGAAAGGCATCAATTGGTGAGGAAGGTAT
>DAOPPX010000009.1:0-68916 GCA_035358715.1 Verrucomicrobiota bacterium | reverse complement strand
GTGCGTCGTGGCCACAGTTTGGGTCACTCCGCGCGTTCGCTAAGGATTCGGGGACGAACATGCGGGAGGCCTTTTCATTTGACGCGCGGACCACGCAAGGCGATACTGAGTTATTGGCCGATTGGCGGAGTCTTCCTCCGCCGCGAGTTGGCCTGAGGCCGAAACACACGGAACGGCGGGCATCCGCCAGCGGGCACATGGGCTCGGGACGAAGCCACCGAACGTACAGAAAGGAAATTGCCTTGTGAGTCGAAGATCAAAGAAGCCAAAGATGCAGACCTTCCGCTACGGTGCGCCAGAGGCTACCAGCGTGATGTTGGTGGGTGATTTCACCGAGTGGCAGCAGAACGCGCTGGTCATGGACAAGGAACCCGACGGAGTTTGGTCTATCAATCTCAAACTGCCTCCCGGCAAGCATAGCTACCTGTTCATCGTGGACGGCAAGTGGTGCGAAGACCCGGAATGCACCGTCCGCGTTCCCAATCCCTTTGGCGGCCACGACATGGTCCGCGAGGTGAGCTGACGGTGGGGCGGCTCACCAGACCCCACCATTGAGTCCCCGGACGCGGGGGGCCACCCTCGGCGCGGGATAAGCAGATCCCACAGCGGCCACGCGCTGTTTCAAGGTGGACAGAGCAGGCTTCTTGTCCAGACAGTTCCTGCCCCTTCAGCAACGGACTTCGCCGGCAGAACTGGCGCCAGACCGATGGTGCCACTCTCTTTGCCAACCCGGCCAACTTCTTCCCCGGGTGGCGAAGCAGCATACTTCAGGCTGGCTCTTGTCGCCGGCATCTGCCCTAATCTGCCCGTTGCTATGACACACTGCCCGACCGTCCCGAGCCCGCCGAGCCGCCGCATCCCGCCCGCCTGGCAACCGGACGACCGATGATTCCCACCTCCAAAGCGCAACAATGAAACAGCTCATCTTCGTTGACTACGCTATTATCGGGGCCTATGTGCTGGCCTCTTTTGCCATCGGCAACTACTACATGAGGCGGGCAGGCTCTTCCTTGGACGAGTATTTCTTATCTGGCAGAAAGACCGCCTGGTGGCTGATCGCCGTCTCAATGGCAGCAACAAACTACTCGATAGATTACCCGCTGGCCGTCTGCAAGCTGGTGGCCAAATACGGCATCATGGGCACCTGGTATGTGTGGTCGCTGGCGATGGCAGCCGTCGCCACCACCTTTTTCTTCTCCCGCTTGTGGCGTCGGGCCAGAGTAGTGACCGATGCCGAGTTAATCAAGTACCGGTATTGCGGAAAGGTCGGCAATGCCCTGCGAATATTCAAGAGCATCTACTTTGGCGTCATCATCAACTGTTTCGTCCTGGGCTGGGTCTTTCGGGCGCTGACCAAGGTCATGACCGTCCTGACGCCGTGGAACCAATGGTACGTCCTGACCTTCGCCGTGGTCGTCACCGTGATCTACACAATCAGCGGCGGACTCTGCGCGGTGATCATAACCGACTTCGTTCAGTATATCATCATCATCGTCGGCGCCGTGGTGCTTGCCTGCTACGGCGTCGCGCACGTCGGCGGCCTCGGGGCAATGTCTTCCAAGATCGAGGCGCTCTACCAGGGAAAGCACTACCTGGATTTCTCGCCGGGGCTCGAGGGCGGACAGTTGATGCCCTGGTCAGCGTTCCTGGTTTACCTGTTCATCCAATGGTGGGCGAACAAGTACTCCGACGGCGGCGGCAAGCACATCCAGCGCATGAGCGCCGCCAGGAATGAGGTTCACTCCGTCCTGGGCACGTTTGTCTATTCGATCCTTTATGTCCTTTCCACCTGGCCGATCATTATCACGGCGCTTTGTGCGCTGATCCTTTTTGGCAATCTGCCCGACCCGGAACTCAGCTACCCGCGGCTGATGAGCGCACTCCTGCCCAACGGCGTTTTGGGACTCTGCGTCGTCGGCTTGCTGGGAGCGTTCATGTCCACCATCTCCACCCATTTCAACCTGGGCCCTTCCTACCTCATCAACGATATCTACAAGGCGTTCCTGGTAAAGAACGCCAGCGAGAAACACTACATTTTTGTCTCGAGGTGCGCCACGGGGTTGGTCGCATTGGTCGGTATGATTCTAAGCGCATTCATTGAGTCCATCGCCGACATGTGGCAATTTGTTCTCTCCTTCGCCAGCGGCGCCGGCATTATCTGGATCCTACGCTGGTTCTGGTGGCGCATCAATGCCTGGTCGGAGTTCTCCTCCATGATCTGCAGCGCCGTCGTCGCCACCTACCTGAAACAGGCACATCCTGAGATACCATTCGAAAGCGCCCTGCTTATCATCATCTCGATCACGGTCCCGGTGGCGCTGGTGGTCACGTTCCTGACCCCGCCGGTCAGCGATGAGACCCTGCGCGATTTCTACAACCGCGTGCGGCCCGGTCGGTGGGGATGGCGCCGCATCGCGGAGAAGTACGGCATCAAACGCACGCCGTATCTGGCGAAGGCTTTTGTGAATCTTCTGCTGGGACTGGCTCTGTTATTCCTGGTCAACTTCGGTGTCGGCACCCTGTTGTTGCGCTCGGTTTGGCTCGGCGTCGGCGAGATTTTGGCAGGAGCCCTTCTTGCGTTTGTGCTGGTTAAGCGGATTCAGAAAGAAGACTTGCCTCTGGACCCCCAGGTTCCCTCCCCTCCCCGCCGCCTCGAGACTGGCGAGCTGGCCTCCGGGGTTTAATCCCGAGCTGCCGCCCCCTGCCGCGGCCCGATCTACCTCGCGACCGGAAGATTTGTGGGGTTATTCCCTACAAAAAGTTCAGCATTCCCCCTACAGACACCCGCCAATTAATCAGGTAGAAGAACCAGCAGTAATAGCTGGCGCCCGCCGCGGGCAGGGCCGCTTGGTAGGACGGCGGCCCGGCTGGCTGTTGCAGCGGCAGCTCGGTTGAGCAGGTGGGAATGGGTGACTATCGTTAGCCCGGTGTAACTCAGGCACCACCGGGTCCCGGGCTGCCGCTCCAGCAGTCATCTCATCACTATAACTCCGCCCCGTCAGACGCTAGTTCCGGGAATTGCCTTTCACTAACCGCGCCTCATTGGCCTTCAGGTACTTCTCCATGGTCTCGATGCTGCTGGTCTGAATCCGGCGCGACTGCCCCAACTCCCGCATCATGCGGTAGTCAATCAGGCGTTTGCCAAGTTCCACGATCTGAATGTACGCATTCTCGGTCTTCCATAACTGCCCATTGGCCAGGGACGGCTGGAACTTCTTACTATTCGATTTGATTTTCATGCCCATTAGACACAAGAAACCCTCGCTTTGTTCAGATATTCCCTCTCTGGTCTGGCTACATCCTTATGATGGATGCCTTCGTTCTGTGGCGCACCGGCACCTCGCTTCGGACCCACTCGCCCCGGCTCCGGCTTGCGGCAGCCGAGTGATCGAACGTTGGAGACTGGCAACGCGCCCCCCTGCCCGTCCCTCCCCGCATTCCCGTTTCCCTTGTCCCTGCGTGTCTGGTAGACTTCGCGCATGGCGTTCGATTCATTACGCGACTTCCTGCGGCAGTTGGAAACGGCCGGCGAGCTCCGGCGCGTTGCGCAACCAATTGCCAGCGAGTTGGAGATCACCGAACTCGCCGACCGTGAGATGAAGAAGCCCGGCGGCGGCCAGGCCCTGTTGCTGGAAAGACCGACGGTCAATGGGCAGGTCTCGCCGTTCCCGCTCGCCATCAACATGCTGGGCTCGTATCGGCGCATGGCAATGAGCCTGCGTGCCGAATCCATGGAGGAGGCCGCCGCCGCGCTCGGCTCCCTAGTGAAGGCCAAACCGCCGACCAGTCTCAAGGACGCCGTGCACCTGCTCGGTACCGCGCTCGACCTCCGCCATGCCAAACCCAAACTGGTGAAAGACGGCCCTTGCAAGGAAGTCATACACAGAATCGAGGCTCCGCCCACCCGCACGGAGCCGTGGCCCCCCGCCCCCGACTGGCGCAAACCCTCAACCCTCAACCCTCAACCCTCAACCCTCCTAAACCTCCCCATCCAGCAATGCTGGCCGCTGGACGGCGGGCGCTTCATCACCCTGCCGTGCGTGGTGACCAGGGACCCTGACACCGGCGAGCGAAACCTCGGCATGTACCGCATGCAGGTCTATGACGAGCGCACCACCGGGTTGCATTGGCAATTGCACAAGGTCGCCGCCCGCCATGGCCGGCGCTACTACGAGACCGGCACGCGCATGCCAGTGGCCGTGTTCCTGGGCGGCGACCCGGTGTACACATTCTGCGCCACCGCACCGCTGCCGGACGGTCTGGATGAGTTCCTGCTGGCGGGTTACCTCCGCAAGAAGTCTGCCGAGCTGGTCCGGTGCGAGACCTGCGACCTGGAAGTCCCGGCCGACGCGGACTTTGTCCTGGAGGGATACGTGGACACCAGGGAGCCGCTGCGCGAGGAAGGACCATTTGGCGACCACACGGGCTTCTATTCACTGCCCGACCACTACCCAGTCTTCCACCTCACCGCCATCACGCACCGCAAGAACGCGGTATATCCCGCCACCATCGTCGGCCTGCCGCCGATGGAGGACTATTACATCGGCACCGCCTCCGTAAGGCTGTTCCTGCCGATCCTGAAAATGACCTTCCCGGAGTTGGTGGACCTGGCGTTGCCCGCCGAAGGCGTCTTCCATAACCTGGTCTTCGTCAGCATCAGGAAGACCTACCCTATGCAGGCCTTCAAGGTCATGCACGGCCTCTGGGGCATGGGGCAGATGATGTTCACCAAATACATCGTGGTCGTGGATGACGACGTGGATGTGCACAACACTCGCGAGGTCCTGTTCCGCCTCTGCGCCAACACCGACCCGCAGCGCGACGCCATCTTCACCAAAGGGCCCGCCGATGTGCTCGACCACGCGACGCCAGACCTGGGCGTCGGCACGAAACTGGGCATGGATGCCACGCGCAAGCTGCCCGGCGAGGGCCACAAACGAGCCTGGCCGCCGCTTATCAAGATGGATGAAGCGGTGAAGCAGAAGATAAACCGGCTGCTGGACAAGCAGCCTTGCCTCAATTCCGATGCAGCATGCCGGCGAACCTGACACCGGAATACGAGAAAGCCGAGCGGCGCTACCGGCAGGCGACGAACGACGAGGAACGACTGGCCGGCTTGCAGGAGATGTTCAGCGCCATCCCCAAGCACAAAGGGACGGAGAAGATGCAGGCCGACCTCAAGCACCGCATCAGCCAACTCCGCCAGCAGGAGCAGAAGACCGCGCACACCAAAGGGCCGGACCCGTTCCACATCCCCAAGGGGGGCGCCGGGCAGGTGGTGCTGATCGGGCCGCCGAACACCGGCAAGAGCAGTCTGCTGGCGGCGACCACTCATGCCTCGGTGAAGGTGGCCGAGTATCCTTTCACCACGGTCCTGCCGCAGCCGGGGATGTGGCACAAGGACGACGTGCACATTGAACTGGTTGACACGCCGCCCCTCACACCGGAGCACGTGCCGACCGGCTTGCTGGGCACGATTCGGAATGCCGACGTGGTGTGCGCAGTCGTGGAAGCCGGCGAAGCGGCGCTCGACCAGGCGGAAATGGTGCTGGGCGTCTGCAGTTCGCGCGGGCTGACCTTGCGGACGCTGCCCCGAAACCAACTGTCGCCGGCCAATCCGAATCAGCGGCCGGGACTGATCGTCACGACCAAGGCGGACCTGGTTCCGCCCGGCGCAATCCTTCCATTGCGGGAATTGTACGCCAGCCAATTGGAGGTCTTGGCCCTCAGCACACGCAGCCGGCAAGGTCTGGACGACTGGTTCCAGCGCCTGTGGACCCTGCTGGCAATGATCCGCGTTTACTCAAAAGAGCCGGGCCGGCCTCCAGATTTGCACAAGCCGTTCATTGTGCCGGCGGGCGCAACCGTCGCTGAACTGGCGCGCCAGATTCATCGCGACTTGCCGGAACGGATGAAGTTCGCGCGCCTATGGGGCCACAGCCGGTTCGAGGGGCAGCAGGTGCACAAAACCGAGCCGCTCCGGGACCGGGACGTGGTGGAAATACACGAGTAGCCACGAAGACCCGGCCATCCTGCCCCGTTGGAAACGATGGGAATCTACTTCCCCCCCCCGCCACACCCCGTCCCTCAGCCGTGGTTCCTCCGTCCTTCCTCCGTCCTTCCTCCGTTGCTCCTCCGTTGCTCCTCCGTCCTACCTCCGACCGGGCGGTGGGAGGTAGGACGGAGGAGCAACGGAGGAAGGACGGAGGAGCGATGGTGGTCTGAGGCTAGCGCGGGGCGGCGGTAACGTGTTCGAGCAGATCCGCCATGCCCTGCGGATTGAGATCGTCGGTCAGCTCTTCGGGCATGAGCGACCACGGCTGGGGCTCGAGGTATTGTATGTTCGAGCGCTGTAATACCACCTGCCTCCCATCGGGCTGCTGGAGGGTGATGGTCGCGGTGTTATCCCCGCGCAGGAGGCCCCAGAACAGTTCGCCCGCAACAGTCCCGGCCAGGTAAGTTTCGTAGCCGGGCCGGACCGCCGCGTTTGGTTCCAGGATGGCCGTCATGGCCCGTTCCCTGCCGTGCATCCGCACCGTGGCCAGTTCAGGGCCGATGCCGGGTGCGGCGTTGTCAGGCTGATGGCAGGCCGCGCAGCGCGCCAGGAAAACCTGCCGACCGCGGGCCACTGCGCCGCGCGCCCTCAGTGCCGCCTTGAAACTCTCCACCGCTTCAGGCCGCTGCGCCCGCAGCAATCCAAGCAGTCGGACAGCGCGCTCGGCAATCGCCGGCTCGGGATAGAGTCGCAGCAGGTTCACCTGGTCGTCCGAAAGGTCCGCGCGGTCAATGTTGCCGTCTTCCACCGCGTCCAGAACAAACCCCAGGCGGTCGGCGCGGCTTAGCAATGCGGCTCCTGCGTCCTTGCGCAAGCGCGGCGTCAGTGCTCGCCAGCGCCGAATCAGGGAAGCGGACACCTGCGGATCGTCGTAGCTGCCCAGGGTGGCAATGGCGGCGGACCGGATGGCTTCCGACTGTCCCGACCCAACCAGCATCAACAGGAAATCGGCCGTCTGAGAGTAGGTGTAGGGGCAGGAGGGCAGCAACCGTATCGCCCCGAGCCGCACTGTCTCTGGAAACAGGCTATTCGGCGTTACGTTCAACGCCTCCGTGTAAAAGCGTGGCAGCGGGCCCTGCGGGTTCATTTGTGTCAATGAAATGCCAGCCCGGCGCAAGCCCTCGCCCACCGCCGCCAGTGCCGGCAATGCCCGCGCTGACTCCCGCGGCGTTTGGTCCGCAAACTCGATTACCCGCGCGATTTCACCCGCCTTGCCCTGGACGCCGATCATAATCGCCAGCCGTTCCAACAGTTCCCGCCCCGGGATGCTATCCCGAACCTGCCCGCTACTGGCCAGGGCGACCAACACCTCCGCCGCTCCGTCGGCCAGCGAACTGAAGACCGCCGCCTGCATCAATGGGTGGTCGGTCGTGTCCATGAGCATGTCCGCCAGCACCCGGGGACGGTCGGGCATCCGGATTTCCCCCATCGTCAGCGCGAGCTGGTAGCGGACGCGCATTGAAGGGTCGGCTGCCAGCAACTTGAGCTGCCGCCAGGTGGCGTCGGCAAGGGTGCCGCGCCGGGCCGGCTGCTCGGCCATCAGCACGGCCTGCTCCCGGATCCGCTCATCCCTGTCGCGCAGCGCGCGAAGGAGTTGTTCCTGGCTCAGTGCGCCCATTCCATCGAGCGCGCGCAGGGCGTGCAAACGCGCCAGCGGGTCCCGGGAGTAGCTGAACATGCTCGCCAGGGGTTTCGCTGCCGCCGGGTCGCGCCGCTCGTAGAGCAACCGCGCGGCGGTGTCGCGGTGCCACCCGTTTGGGTGCGAGAGGTAGGCCACCAGCTCGGCGGTCGTCGCCCTGCCAAGCCGGGCGAGTTTGACCGGTTTGAAGCCCTGCGGCACAATGCGGTAAATTCGCCCGGCTGTGCCGCCGTCTTGCGCGTCCACGACGTAGAGCACGCCGTCCGGGCCGTTGACGATTTGCACCGGCCGGAACGCCGGATCTTCGGACATCAGAAACTCGGTGCGCGCATCCTCCGGCGCCCGGCTCGCCGTCAACCGCAGCCCCGCCTCGCGCAGCACCGCCCGATGGATGACACGAGCCGACGCATCAGCAATGAACGCGTTGCCGAGGAAGTTCGAGGGGAAAGCGTTGCCGCGATAAACGACGCAGCTTCGCGCGTTCGTCAGCCAGGTGGCGGCGAGCACGTTCGTTGGTTGAGGCGCTCCGGCCGAGATGAGCCGGAAGACCGGCGTAGCCGGGCCGAGCACATCGGCCACCTCGGGCGGTGCCGGGAAGAACAGGTTGCGTTCCCGGTAGCGAAGCGGCAAGAGTGACCGCCGCAGAGGGCGCGTCAAATCGCAGACCAACTCCCGGCCCCAGTTGTCCAATGCCAGGCCGGTTTCCGCGCCACCCCCACCGGCCGCAATGGTGAGGCCGTGAGGATCGAAGGAAAAACACCGGCTCGGCAATGCCGGATCTGTCCCCACACCGGCGGCGTGAATGCGGTTGTCCAGGCCCCAGTTGAAGTTGTGCGGAACCACCTCCGCCCCGAGCGTGTTGGTGCCGCCGAACCCGCTGAACACGACATTGCTGAGGTTGGCTATGCCATTGGTCAAGGTGTCCTTCAAGTAGAGGATGTTGGAGCCGGCGGCAACGAACACCCCGCCCGCGTAGCACGCCACTGCCGAGGCCGACGCCAGGTTATCCGCATAGACCTTGCTCGACCGGAATTCGCCGGTGCCGTCGGGATCCTCAAGCACCCGGATGCGGCCGGCCGGCGCGTTGGTGTCGCGCGGAGAGCCGGCTTCCCGCGTTTCGGCCACGAACAGGCGCCCCTTCTCGTCGAACGCGATGGCCACCGGCACGGCGATCCGCGGTTCGGCGGCGACCAACTCCAGGCGGAACCCCGGTTTGAGGCGGAACCCGGCCGTCACATTGGTGGACCGTCCCGACAATCCGCCGGGCGGGGCATTTGAGTCGGGGGGCGTCTCGGCGGCCCAAGCGGGCCACGCTAGCAAAAGGGTTGCCGGGAAGACCCACCGAACCCGCAAACCAGGCGGAAGACACCGATGATAGGACTGGATCATGCAGTCCAGCGCTCGGACGATCAGGTGAGTTAACCGGGTCATTCGGTGTGCTCGCTGCGGTGGTTCTCTTGCGTCATTTCGCACTCTTAGCGGTAGTCAAATGGAACAGTTGCGGCTTGGCCGCGCGGGATTCCGTTGGTCCAGCGCCAGGCGCTCACATTCCAAGCTTCGTCCAACCGGGCCCCATTGGAAAGGTAAAACGCCTTGAACGGCCCCGCGACGAAGACCACGCCCGAGGCTTCAGCGCCGCTCCGAAGGGGTTCAGCGCAAGTGCTGGCCGAGGAAACCGTAGGCGGCCTCGCGCACCTCGGGGGGGAAGTCGTGGTCACAATCCGGATACGCCGCCTGGAGCACCTTTGGCACGTGGTAAAGCCGATAGACAGCGGCAGCGGCGGTCAGAATGGCGTCCACATTCGGCTGACTGAAGTTGGCGTCGCGGAGCGGGGCGTTGACAAACAGGGGCCGGGGCGCGAGGGCGGCGATGAGTTCGTAGAAGTCGAAGGGGATTTCCGTCAGGCGTCCGCGATAGTCCGCCAGCCGGGGCATGTAGCGTGTTTGGCACCACCCGCGCTCAAGCTGCCAGTGGGCTGGGTCACCGCCGTAGTAGGCGGAATAAGAGTCAAAGCCGCAACTGGAAACCACCACCCCGATGCGCGGCTCGAAGACGGCTGTGTAGATAGCGTTGTGTCCACCCAGGGAATGGCCAATGGCGCCGAACTTGCCCTTCCGCACAAAGGGCAGTGTTTCCAAAAGGTCCAGGGCGCGGATGTTATCATGAATGGCCTTCATTGTGCCGCTCTGGTAGCCGAGTGACTTGAGGTCGGGCTGGTAGTTGGCCATGAGGGGATAAGCGGGGGCGATTACGACGTAGCCGAGCTCCGCCAAATCGCGCCCATAAGCGCGGTATTTGCCGCTCATTTGCTCTACCAGGACCCGGTGGCCGCGATTCTGTTCCGTCGGGTGCAGCGCCAGGATGCCGGGCAGTCTCTCCGTGCCGGTGATGGCTGCGTTCGGCACCAGCAGATAGGCGGGCACACGCGAGCCGGGCTCGGAGGCATAGGTGATCAACATGCGGGTGTAGGAGCCGCAATTGGTTTGTTCCTCCGTGCGCAGGTCGAAGGGGCACCACCGCTCCGGCCCTGGCAGCGGCCCCATCACTTCGGTCATGCCGCGCAGTATCTCGGCGCGGCGATGCTCCCAATCGGACTTGGACTTGACCGGGGAGATTCCGCCCTTGGGATTGTGGAAGACCAGCAGGTTAGTGTGGGGCAATCGCTCGAGGGCGGCAGCCGGTTCCGGCTGGCGGGAGGTCCGGCAGGCAACGAGCAGCACCAGGACGAGGGCGGCGGCAGCCGCAGCGGGAAGCAAGACACGGATGGCTTTCATGGGGGCGATCTCAGCTATTGCGGGTCGTCCGGCTCGTCCACTTTCCACTCGTGAACGCCGGAGGCGAAGCCGGGAGCAAGTTGGACGACCAGCCGCAGCGCCGTGGTCCTGACGGGCGCAAAACGCACCGCGCACCATTGGTCTATGGCAACCGGGTAGGTTTCCGTGGTCGTGACGGCTTTCCAGGCACCCTGATCCAGGTGCTCGATGCGCCACGAGGCGGGCAGGCGGCATTCGCCGCGGCCGGTGTCATCAAACCAATAGACCTTTGCGCTGCTGATTTGCACAGGGGTCTGCCAGGTATATTGAGCCCACTCGCCGGTGCCTTTGTGCGGCCACCAGTGGCTGCAGGCCGCCGGCTGCTCGGCACTGTTCTTCGGCGCCAGACCGTCGTTGATGCCCTGCGGCCGGCAGTTGTCGCTGACAAAACTCATGGTGACCTTCGCCCGGGCTTCCAATCCGCGAGCCGGCAGCGCCGGCGGCGAGACAGGCAGCCACACTTTCATAGGGCCGGCCTGGCGGTTGTCCCAGGCGTAGTAAGGAATCGCCCTAAGGGCGACACGGCGGGAGGGAGCCAGCGGCTGGTAAAGGACGCGGCCCCACTTCTGCGGAGAAGCAGCGCGAGCCTCGCCGGTCACGGTCACCACGCCTCCCAACAAGCCGGGTGCCCGCACCGCCTTGAGCTCTGCCTCTGGCGGCAGCCAAAGCGCCTCGATCGGCTCGCTGTGATCGCATTGTTCGACGCAATACACAATGGGTCCGCGCTGAATGGCTGCGAGTCCGTGATTGGTCTTCACGTTAGGGTTGGCAGTGAACCGCTGGACGGGCATCGGCAAATCCAGCTCCACCCGGTCGCCGCGCGCCCATTCCTGCTCAAGGACCCAGTAGCCGCGCTCGATAAGCGGGTCGCGCCGGGCGCGGCCGTTGACCCGAACAGCCGGGTTGGCACACCAGCCAGGCACGCGCAGCCGGAGAGCGAACCTGGTCCGTGTGGCAGGCGCCACCTCCAACGCCACTTTGCCGTCCCACGGGTAGTCGGTCGTCACCTTCAAGCCCACCGCCGTTTCCCCCACCCTCGCGCGGGCGCTGCCCTGGATGTAGAGGTTGACGTAAAGCGAACCTGCGCTGGCGGCATAAGCATAGCCGCCCAAGGCGGCGAGCGTGCGCGTTACGTTCGGCGGGCAGCAGGCGCAGCCGAACCACGGGGAGCGATGATGGGTGCCGGCGCTTTCGAGGGGGTTGACGTAGAAAAACTTCGTGCCGTCCTGGGAAACGCCCGAGAGCACGCCATTGTAGAGCGCGCGTTCCAGCGCGTCGGCGTAGCGTGCCTCGCCGTAGAGCAGGGCTAGGCGATGCGCCCACTGCGCCAGCGCGATGGTGGCGCAGGTTTCCTGATACGCGGTAAGGTTGGGCAGGTCGTAGTCCACGGTGAAGCCCTCATTGTGCGCGCTGGGGCCAATGCCCCCGGTGAGGTATTGATTGCGCTCGGTGGTGTTGCGCCAAACCCGGTCGAGCATCGCCAGCAGGCGCTCGTCGCCCGTCTGCGCCGCCACGTCCGTGGTGCCCGACATCAGGTAGGCCGCCCGCACGGCATGCCCCTTGATGTTCTGGTGATCCCAGATCGGCACATCGTCCTGAAAGTAGGAACCGTCGTACTTGTCGAGCGGGATGTTGTGTTCGGTGGCGAAGAACCTCCGGCCCCGTGTCTCAACAAAGAACCGTGCCAGGTCGAGGTAGCGTGTGTTGCCGGTGGCGCGCCACAGCTTCACCAGGGCCAGTTCGATCTCCGGATGCCCGGGGTAGCCCGCCCGCTTGGGCGGCGGCCCAAACACCGAGTCAATATTGTCCGCGAAGCGGGTGGCGATGTTCAGGAAGTTGGTCTTGCCGGTGGCTTGGTAATGCGCCACAGCCGCCTCGAACAAGTGGCCGGCGCAATAAAGCTCGTGCCAGTCGCGAAGGTTGGTCCAGCGTTTAGCGGGCTCCTTGACGGTGAAATAGCTGTTGAGGTAGCCGTCGGGCTGCTGCGCCGCGGCGAGCAGACGGATGATGTCGTCCAGTTGCTTTTCGAGCGCCGGGTCGGGGTGTGTGGCAATCGAGTAGGCCGCGGCCTCGAGGGCCTTATAGAGGTCTGAATCCATGAAGACCGGCCCTCGAAAGCCGTTTGTCGCGCCGCGGCCCGCCAGCCGGATGTCCTCGATATTGCCAGCTTCCTCCAGCTTCTGCAGGCTGAAGGGAATGCTGGCTATGCGGTTCGTCTCGCGCCGCGGCGCCCAGAATGAATCCTTGATGGTAACATCGTTAAACGGCACGGGGTCAAGTTTGAGCAGTGTTTGCCCTGGGGCAGCCGCGCAGACTCCAGGCAGCAGCATCGAGCCGAGCAGCACCGGCAGCCAGGTCCAGGATTTGCTTCGCGGGCTGCTGGCGGGGGCGAGGGTGGCCGTGCTTTGTTCCGCGCAGGGATGACTCCGGCGCTGCCAATCCGCCAACTCAATGTTGCATTTCGAGCGCATAGCGTTTCTCACTTCAGCGGCTCATAGTCTGGCTCGCCGCGAATCTGTCAATCCTCTTCGTGCAAGCGACGGGTGCCGGCCCTCGATTTCGCCTTTGACAGGCGCGAGGTTTGCTGGCAGGGTTGCACTCCGAATTTGGAAGGTCTTCCAAAGACTGAGGGCTGATCGGGTTCAGCTCGACGAAAACGCGATTGGAATATTATGCCAGAACTAGTTGGAAATTTGTTAGTGGCGCAATCCGGCGGGCCGACGTCCGTCATCAACGCCAGTTTGGCCGGTGTGATTCAGGAAGCGGGCCGGAATGACTGTATTGAGGAAATCTACGGGGGCGCCAATGGCATCTTTGGCATCCTCAACGAGGAACTGATAGACATTAACGAGGAGCGCGCCCGGACCATAGAGGGCCTCAGATACACGCCCGCCGCGGCGCTCGGCACGTGCCGCTACAAGATTGACTTCAAGAAGAAGCCCGAGAAAGCCGCCAAAGACATGGACCGGCTCTTCCAGGTGTTTGAAGCCCACAACATCCGCTACTTCGCCTACATCGGCGGCAACGACTCCCAGGACACGTCGCACAAGATTCACGAGGAAGCCATCAAGCGAAATTACGTGCTCCGCGTCCTCGGCGTGCCCAAGACCATTGACAACGACCTGCCGCACACGGACAACTGCCCAGGCTATGGCTCGGTTATCAAGTACAACGCCATCACAGTCACCGAAGTTGGCTTGGACGTGGGCAGCATGGCGACCGACGACGGCTCCTGCTGCATCATTGAAGTGATGGGCCGTTCGGCAGGCTGGATCGCCGCCGGCACCGTCCTGGCCAAGCGCGGCAACCCCGCTAACCCGCCCCATATCATCCTGCTGCCCGAACTGCCTCTCGAGGAGGAGAAGTTCCTCGCCAAGGTAAAAGAAACCGTAGCCGCCTATAATTACTGCGTCGTAGTCGTTGGGGAAGGGATCAAAGACACCTCGGGGAAGGAAGTGGGCGCCGACAAGACCCGGCTGGATGCGTTTGGCCACCCGGTGCTTGCGGGAGCGGCCCAGAAGTTGAAAGAATTGGTGCAGGGCAAGCTCAATACCAAGACCCGCACCGTGCTGCTCGGCTACGCGCAGCGTGCCGCCGCGCATTGCGCGAGCTTGACCGATGCCACCAACGCCTTTGCCTGCGGCGAAGCCGCCGTCAAGGCCGCCATCGCCGGCGAGAGCGGCTACATGGTCAAAATCGTCCGGACCCCGCAGCCTGACGGCTCGGTTCAGTGGGCCACAGGCCTGCAGCCGCTGGGCGACATCGCCAACGTCGAACACTTCATTCCGCGCGACTGGATCAGCGAAGACGGTTACCTGCCCAACGAGAAGTTCGTTGCCTACGCTCAGCCGTTGATCGAAGGCGAAGTCAAGTGCCCGACAGAAGGCGGCCTGCCCAAGTACGTGGTGTTGGAGAAGACCAAGGTAGAGAAGAAGCTCCCGCCGCGCGAGGGCTGAAATAGCCCTGCGGTTCTGATTTCCCAGAGCGGGGATGCCTCGCCGCGGCATCCGCTTTTGATTCGCATGGCCGCGCAACTCGGGCCATGTTTGGTCCGATTGAGAGACTGAGCTCGGGCATTATGGCCAGGCACCACACAGACAGCTTGAACCCGCCAGGAGCGGACGCGCCCTCCTTCCCTCCCGGCCTGCACCATGCCTATCTGTTCTCCATCTTCAATGCATTCTCCTACCAGATTGTGCTCAACAGCCCGATGGTCCTCTACGCCAAGACCCTCGGCGCCAGCGCCACCGTGCTCGGCATCATTGCGGGCATGATGCCCCTGCTGGTCATCTTCCAAATCCCTGCCGCCAGCCATATTCCCCGGCTGGGCTTCAAACGCTTCGTCTACGCGGGGTGGGGCACGCGCGTCATGTTCATTTTCGCCATGGCCCTGGTGCCGCTCACCGGCTTTTTCCTCAAACAGGAGACCCGGCTCGCGCTGCTGCTGATGCTGCTGTTCGGTTTCAACCTCTCCCGGGGCATCTCCAGTTGCGCCTGGCTCCCGTGGATTACCGCCCTGGTTCCAGCCCCGTTGCGCGGGAAGTACCTCGCCCGGGATTCCGCCGTCCAGAGCTGCGCGAGCCTCATCACCTTCCTGATCGCGGGCGCTTGCCTCAGCGGCCAGACGCGCTCGTGGCAATTCGCCGGCCTTTTCGCTTTCAGCGCCATCATGGGCGCCGTCAGCCTCGCCTTCCTTAACCGCATCCCCGACGCCGCGATGCCAGAGGAAACGCGCGCCTCCAAAGGCCGCGTGCCCTGGCTGGAGATGATTCGCTACGCCCCTTTCAAGAAGCTCCTTTGCACTCTGGTGGGCTACTCCGTTGCCTATGGCGGGCTGACCGCCTTTGTCGTCGCTTTCCTTAAGAGCCAGACGACCTTGTCCGAAGGCCAGATACTCCTCGTCAACTCCAGTGCCTTTCTGGGCGGCCTCAGCAGCCTCTGGCTGCTCGGCTCGCGGCTCGATCACCTTGGCAGCAAACCCGTGCTGACCTTTTGTTTTGCCGGTTGGGTGGCTGTGCTTGGAGGGTGGGTTTCCCTCTCTGGCGGCGTCTTCGAGGTGAAGTTGGTCGGCATCCTTGTGCTCCAGTTCCTGATGGGACTGCTGGCCGCGCTCATCCAGATGGCCAATACCCGCCTTGCCATGGCCATCATCCCGGTCATGGGCCGCAACCACTTCTTCGCCATCTACTCCACCATCGGCAACGTCACCCTCGGCCTGGCCCCCATCGGCTGGGGATTGCTCATTGACGCCGTCGGCGCCCGATCCCCAGTCTGGCTCGGTTTGGCATGGAACCGCTACACCGTCTTCTTCGCCGCGGCAGCGCTCGCTTTTACGGTCACCCTGGCCCTCGCCCGCCGGCTTCACGAACCCGAAGCCGTCAGCATGGAAGAGCTCCTCCGCGAAATCCTGATTGAATCTCCCCAGCGCTTCTGGATTCGCTTCTGGCCGCGAGGAGGAGCATAAGCGGTGCAACGCGTCCGCACCTGGAGCAAATGCCGGCCGGTCGCCGTCAGAACTACTCCAGGTCCGGTCAATTGCCCCACGGTTTCGCAGGCTCACCGCCCTGAGTTGGCCGCCGGCTCGCCGTCACTAAGCGGGACCTTGCAGAACGCCCTGAACTCGATGTTGTGGGATCGCGCCGCGGTAGTGAAAGAGACAGCGCCAGTGTTGGCGCTGGCAGTTGGCACGACGGCAGAGCCTCAGCCCAGCTTCTGGCCCGCCTGCAATGGGTGTCCCGCCAGGAAGGCCTGCGCTTCCAGGCGTCGCCCCCCCTCGCGCTGCAACATCAGGATCCGCAGAGCCATATCGCCGCACCCCACCACAATGCCGCTCTTGTCGGCTCGCAACAACTCGCCGGGCGGGCCCGAACAATCCGCGATCTCTGCCTGCCAGATCTTAAGCATGAGCGGCTGGGATTGGCTGGGCAAAAAGCTGAACGCCCCGGGCCACGGCACCAGACCCCGCACCCGGTTCCAAATCGCCCGCGCCGGCTGGCGCCAGTCTATACAGCCGTCCTGCTTCTTAATCTTGGGAGCGTAGCTAACACCTTCCACAGGTTGGTCCCGCGGGGTAATTCTGCCCGCAACGTAGTCCGGTATGGTCCTTGCCAGCAACTCTGCGCCTATCCGGGCGAGCCGATCGTGCAGGGTTTCCGCAGTGTCCTCCTGCAGGATCTGCGTCTTGGCCTGCGTTAGAATGCCACCGGTATCCAGGCCGGCGTCCATCTTCATAATCGTGACTCCCGTTTCCACATCGCCATTGAGCATCGCCCATTGGATCGGCGCGGCGCCGCGATACCCGGGAAGCAGCGAAGTGTGAACATTGAGGCAGCCGAACCGCGGCAGGTTCAGAATGCCCGGTGGAAGTATCTGGCCATAGGCCACCACGACGATCAACTCCGGCCGCAGCCTGCGCAACTCCTCCAGAAACGCTTCGCTGCGGGCCCGCTCGGGTTGCAGCACCGGCAGCCCGGCCTGCAAGCCCAACTCCTTCACCGGCGACGGTTGCAGCTTGAGGTCCCGCCCCTTGGGACGATCCGGTTGAGTGACGACTGCCGCTACCTGAAAGTCTGGCGATTCCATCAGCCCCCCCAGGCTGTCGCACGACAACTTCGCCGTGCCCATGAAGACGATTCGCAATGCGGCCATACACCAAGGCTAGCGCGCCTCGCGCGGATTTCGAGCGGAATCGGCTCTGTTGGCAGGCTATTCCCAATTCTCACCGTTTCAACCAACGCCTGGGCTCCAGGCAGAAAGCCGCGGTAGAGGGATTTGGGTCAGTGTCAGAATTCAGATGCAATCAATTCTTGCAGGCCCAAGCTGGCTGTGCTAAAAGTGATCCCAGTGAATGAAGCGGGTGTGGTTCAGTGGTAGAATGCGGGCTTCCCAAGCCTGAGATGAGGGTTCGATTCCCTTCACCCGCTCCATTGATTTCATTGGGTCTTTTGAAGGTGTGCAGTAAGAGTGCGGCAAACTGCAACCTCGGGAAAAGCAGTAGCCCCCCCTCCTCCGTCCTGCCCACTTTAAGGAAATCGAACCCGTGTGTTGTTGCCGCGCCCACCCGCCAAGCGCCGAGCAGATGCGGGCGCGCCAAGCGCGATTTCCGATCAGTTTGGTTGCGAGCGAGAGGGTAAGTTGCTTGTAATATGACCGAGTATGAGAGATCGCAACGTGATTGGCTGCATTCTGCTTATAGGTATCCTGACCTGGTTCGTTTGTGAACAACCGGCCTATGGGGCGCCGGGCTTGAGCGCGGGCGCCGCGCGAGCGGATATTACCCCCGGCACCAACCTCAGCAACTGGATTACGCATAAACCCTACGGAGAAATCCTAGAGCCCATCTACACCCGGGCGGTGGTCCTTGAGCACTCGGGCAGACGTTGTGCAATCGTAAGCTGGGAACTCCTCTATCCGATGGAAGGCGCCGTCGCTAAAGCGCGCGAAGCCATCCACAAGGTGACTGGGATTGCGAAGAGCGACGTGATGATCACGGCAACTCATAACCATTCCGCGCCATGGTCGCCGATCTTGGGCACGCCTTTGACCCCAGCAGAACAGAAGGTGCTGAATTCGTTTTTGACCGACCCGGCGTACCCGGCGTGGGCGGACAAGCTCATCGAGGCCACAGCCCGTGCAGTTGCGGAGGCAGCGAAGAGGCTAAGGCCTGCAGCGCTCTCGATCAGCCGAGCGTACATCGGCGATGTGATCTTTAATCGCCGCCCCATCAAGCCGGACGGGACTGTGCAATCCCTCACGAGTTCCGCGGACCCGTATGTGATGGCTTCAGGGCTGCGGTATGGAAAGGTGGATCCCACGCTGACGCTTCTGCTCCTGCGGGATGAGCAGGGCGGCACGGTGGCGTCTCTTTATCACACCGCATGTCATGCCGTGGTGGCCTACCCGAAATACGACGGTGTGTGCGGCGACTGGCACGGGCCGGTTTCGTCCGCGCTCTCCAGGGAACTTGGCGGCGAGTCCATCTTCCTTCAGGGGTGCGCGGGTGATATTAATCCCATCCGGCGGGGCCTGGATGCTCGTGATGCGATGTCGAAAACGATTATCGAGCGCGCGCTGAAGGCGGCGCATGTGACCCACCCTCTGCCCGTAACGAACAGCTTTCATGTGGCGAGCACGATTGTCAAAGCGCCTGTTAAGGAGAGCATCCGCGCCGAGGTGGGGTGCGAGCACCTGTCCTGCGAAGTCCAGGCTTTGAGATGCGGTGAGCTTGCGATCGTTTCACTGCCTGGCGAGCCGCTAAGCGCGCTTTCGACAGCGATCCTGGACCAGTCTCCACGTCCGCACACGATCGTTCTCGGCTACTCGAACGGCTACGGCGTGCAATATGTTGGCATGCCGGGCGAAAGGGCCCGCGGCGGTTACGAGATGGGCGTTCGAAGCTTGGGCGCCGATGAGTGCGGGCAGTTGTTGGTGGATGCGGCGGTAGGTTTACTGCGGGAATGAAGTTTGTCCGAGGCGCGGCCGCAGGCGAGGCCGCCACTGCCCCCTATGGAAGCGGGGACAAACGCCATTCCAGCACCTGCGCTCTTGCTCGCTTTGACGGCCAACAACGCCGCTTATGCCTTCTTTAGTTTCGAAGCGTGTTTCTGGATCTTCTCGATGGCGCGGACCACGTCGTCCATGTCAGCTTTGCTTCCAAGAAGCATGCCTGTGGTGCTAAGCCACACGGAGGTGTCGAAGGTCTTCATAAGGCCCGGGCAATGGTTGCGTTGCTTGTAAGCTTCCCAGTCCAATTGCTCGCTGGTGTAGAACTTCCTGTAGATCTCCGTCTTGAACATCTCGTGAATGAACTCCTGCGTGTAGATCGGGTATTTCGGATAGCCGGGGCTGGCAGGAATGCCTTCCGCCGAAAGCGATCTCACGAAATCCGCCCGTGACAAGCCGTCGAACTTGGCGGCGTCGTAGATGAAAGGATACATGTAATACGACAGGCGGGTCACGCCCGGGTAGGTCTTGACCGGTGTGATCCCGGGAATGGCGGCCAGTTTAGGCGTGAGGTAAGCCGCGTTCTCGGTGCGGATGCGGGTCTGTTCCTCGAGCTTTGGCAGTTGGCAAAGGCCGATCGCCGCCTGGTATTCGGCCATGCGGATTTTGTTGCCCAGCCTGAACGCGGCGATGTTGTCGTAGGAGCCCGGGGTGATATTGGTCTTGTAGCCGTAGTTGTGATAGGAGTAGAGCTTGTCGTATAGCTCGGAGTCATCGGTGATGATCGCGCCGCCCTCGCCGATGGGCATCACTTTCGAGGTCTGGAAACTGAAGCAACCGGTTGTGCCAAAGGTGCCGAGGTTCCTGCCATTGATGTTGCCCATGTGCGCCTGGCAGACATCCTCGACGACTTTCAGGTTGTGCTTGCGCGCGATCTCCATGAGCCGCGGCATGTCGCTCGCGTAACCGCAGATGTGCACCGGCAGGATCGCCTTGGTGCGCGGCGTGATCTTGGCTTCCACCTTCGCGGGATCCATCTGGTAGGTGAGAGGATCAATATCGGCCCAGACCGGCATCGCGCTCTTGTAAAGCACGCCCAGCATACTGGCGCTGAATGTGTATGGTGCGCAGATCACTTCGTCGCCGGGGTTCAGGTCCATCACCATGAACGACGCGCTGAGGGCGTTGGTGCCGTTCACTACGGCCAGGCAATGCTTGGAGCCCATCAGAGCCGCCCATTTCTCCTCGAATTCCTTCACCAGCCTGCCCCGGTGCCACGTGCTGCCGTGCAGCACCTGGGTTACCTTCCCATCGTCGGCGGGGTCCCACGCCGGCCACGCCGGCCATTTCTTGGCGTGTGCTTTGGCACCACCGAGAGCGGCCGGGGTTGAAGCGTCCGCGCCCGCTGCCTGGGCGAGCAGCGACCCTGCTGTGCCGGCGGCCAAAACAGCGGTGCCGCCCGCAACAGAGCCACGCTTGATAAACTCACGTCGGGAGATGTCGTCTTTCATAATCATACCTTGCTGTTTAGTAAGCGATCAGGTTCATGTACGCCTGCATTTAACTGATCGTCATTGTGCGCCCTTGTGGTCCAGTGTTCAAGAGAGGAGTTGCATGCCATCACATTTTCCAGCTCGAAGGCACGGCGCGTGTGCAGAGCGCATTATCCGCCATTTATTGCACCGGAGCAATGTTCTACTGCCGAGCCACAGGCCGCGCTGGAAACTTCATAGCCCTCGGCCTGGCGGTTTCGCCCGGCATGTCGTAGGGCAACTGCCAGCAGCGGCCCTTGGAATCGCCGAAATACAACCGTGAGATGCTGAGTTGGTCCGGATTGCCGTCAGCCCAGAATGCGAAGAAAGGGTCTCGGGCCTCAACCGGACGCCGGACGTAGGTGTGATTGAACTCGCTGCCGGACGTCACCTGCCGCTTCCGTTTCCAGGTCCTGCCCTCGTCCCGGCTGGTCCAGATGGCCACCTCTCCGCCTGCTCCCCAACGCTGCGGCCCGCGCTCCGTGGGCCCATAGACCATCCATTCCTTGCCCTTTATGTAGAGGCCGCCAACATCGTAGTTGTGCTCGGATCGGCAAACGATGTTGGTCGTCCAGCGGGTCCCGGTCCAGTGAGCCACTGTCCATTCACGCGGCCCGGCCTCGGGGCCGGGTTTGAAATCAGCGCAAACGATATAGAGAAGAACGGGATTGCCCAGCCGGTCGAAATTCACGTCCATCGTGTACATCATTCGGCCTCGTGCCGAATAATCAACCACCCGCGCGGGATTGTCGTTCTCTCTCAACGGAACACTCACCTGCGTGCCGTCGGCGGTAGTCCAGGTTCTACCGAAGTCGGTGGTTTGCAGGTAGTAGAGATCAGTGCGCTTGTCCACCGAATGGCCGGGATGTCGGTTGAAGAAGGTAGCCACCTTGTTGCCGAACGCGCGGCTGGTTTGGTAATGGCCTTCGAGGCCGGCCAGCTTGTGGTCTTCGCTCCACGCGACGCCCTCCGCGCTGGTCTCCCAATATAACTCGCGTCCGGCAGTGTATTTCGTGAACAGGTGCAGGAAGCCCTGGCCGGGGAGCGACCAGGGTTGCGGATAAGTCAGTTCCTCGGTGGAGATCAGTTCGAACTCACTGATATCATAGGCCTGTTTGCTGCGATACTTGAACCCTGGTCGAGCCCGGCCGCGCCCGCTGACGAATATCCAGATGTGCCCCCGCTCATCGAGGCAAATGCTGCCGTTGTCGTGCGGGTCGTTGACCGTCACCTTGTCATGGACGATGACGGGCCGGGGCACTTCGTTTCGCCGGTGATCGTAATAGGAGGCCATGATCAGCAGGTGTCGTTGGCCTGGAAGCGTGCCGCCGTAGGTAAAGAACGTTTTCTCCACTTTCGGCGCGTAGATCGCCATCGGCACATGATTGGCCGTGTAGGTGCCCAATCCGCCGGAATACTTGTCGCCGTAAGGCAGGCGCTGGCCCAACGTGAACCAGATGCCTCGATACCCATCGGTCCTCTGGCCGGTCAACGGCGCGGGCTCCCGCCTGGCTGGCTTCTCCCGGCCCGGTTGGGCCAAGGCGGAAAGCGACACCACAAGCCCCAGGCTGACAAGCAAGTCTAAGTATTTCACGCTCACGAGGGAGCCAGAAATCGGACGCTGTGGCAACGTTGATTCAACGGGAAGCCCGCGCCGTGCGTTTCGCCCTTTGGGTAAGGCTATCAACTCCCGCCCGGTTCGATCATTGCTCCCCCCTTGGTGTGACCCACAAAACCAAACGGGGCAACAGGTGATCCAGGCCGTCGGTTTGTTCGGGGTGCGGGCTGACGCAAACCGCGCGGCCGCGCCCAAAAGGCCCAGCGAAGATGGCGGGGGAGTTGACCATCCCCCCAACCGGCGTGTTATTCTGGGCCAACTCCGTGCGAAACCAAGCCAGCGGCTCATAATCCGGCAAATCCTCCCGCCCGGCGGGTTTTACAATCGGCCCATTAACGTAACGCACGGCAAACCTCCCCGCCGGATCACCGAGGATTCTGAGGCCCGCATCCGTCAACTCCAGTTCCACGTTGCCACGCCCGCGCTTCCATAGGGACGAAACGGTGACAGCGTCCACCAGGTTCAGCCGCGTCGCAGCCGGGCCGCTGGTCGCAAGGTAGGCTCCGGCACAAATCCCGATGTAGCCCCCGCCCTGCTCCACGAACCGCCGCACCGTTTGGCGCCCATCCTCGCCGATGGCCTCGGCCTGCTTGCTGGCGCTGCCGCCGGCAAAAATCACCACGTCGTGATTCGTCAGCGCCCCGCCGCGGATTTGCGCCGGCGTAAGATTGGCAATGGTGAACTGCGGCGGGCAGTGCAGGCGCTTGAGCAGGTTCGGCGGCCCAGCGCCGCCGGTGCCAGGGCCGTGATACAACGCGACGCGAACCGGCGGGCGAGCGGCAGCGCTGTCGTGATCGGCGGCTTCCACCGCCAGCATCCCCAGATGCCGCAACAGACAGGACACCATGATCTCGTGCTGCCGCACGCGCTCTGCCAAAGGACGCTTGGAGGTGGTTTCCAGGATCATCGCCGGGATGTCCAAACGATCCGCCGCGGCGCGGGCCAGCATGCCGCTGGCTCCCATTCTGCGATGCACAAACTTGAGTTTGACCTCCGGGATGGTGTGATTGACCGCCCGAAGCATGAGCCGGGCGGCGGTCGCGGCACGGGCGTTCGTCGTGGCAATGATCGTGCTGCCGACACTATTGGAGTTCACCTGATGAAAATCATGGCCTTCATGCAGGTCCAACACCCAGTCCGGTTGTTGCTGAAGGAGAAGCGCCCAGATTTCACGGGCAGGAGTTCCTCGCGCCACGCCGGAATGGTTGGCCGGATAATTGCGGTTGAGATTCGCCTCGCCTTTGGAAACTCCCGGCGTGTAGCGCTTCCCCGTCTTGAGCGCCGGAACATTGGCCCGTGGAACAACGACCATCCTGCCCCGAATAATCCGCCAATGCAGAATGGCCTCAGCCGCAGCCGCTCCCGCAGGCTCGTTGCCGTGCGCGCCCCCGCCAATGAACACCGTCGGGCCGGGCTGGCCTGAATCGAGGATGTAATACTCCGTGGCAAAGGGAGTATTGCTGGCCAGAATGCCGGCGGGAGCGTCTCTCGTCGCCGCCGCCACATTCGCCGACGCACCAATCAGCAGGCACAGAATCGTCAACCATGAAACACGCATAATTCGCTTCATCGAACAAAGCGGAATGAAACACAGCCGCCACCAACCTGTCAGGGCTAAACTTCTCGCGCCGATAATAGCGGCCACATTCGGCACCCTCCGGCAGCGCCGGGAAGAGCCCCTCCACATTGCATTGATTTACTTCTCGCCGGGCTTTAGCATCGGCCCGTTATGACCGTTCACAAAGTGAGGTTGAGCCAATTGCTTGGGCTCCTATGCCTTTGCCTGGCTGGAATGGCCGGCGCTGCCGTACCTGACTTCCAGTCGCGCCATCTGGCCATCGGGCTTTCCCGCACCAATCCTGCTTTCGCGGTGTTCACCGTGGACGCGCTGGGCCAGGGCAAGCTGGGTGATAATCCGGTGTTGCCAACCTCCGCGCCGGGGGGCGGGCTGTTGTTCGAGGCGCGCGGCCCCGGCAGGTTTGCCTACCTTGCGCAGCCATCGGGCGGGAAGACTGTGGCAGCCTGGGAGGTAGTTTGCGGCGAGAGAACACTCGAACTTCGGTCCCGCTACTTGCCCGGCGCCGCCAACGTGCCCTTCGTCCTCAAGTTCAGCCAGAAGGCCAACCACGCCACCGTGCTCGGGCTGATGGAACCCGGCACGAACCGGGTAGCGCTGCCCTGCGTGCTGCATCTGCCGGATCGCGGCTCGGTGCGCATTCGTTCCAATGGCAAGGGCGCGAAGGTCGAGTGCGATGCGCGCCGCTACGTGCGGCCCAGCTTCGTCAAGGTGTGCTTCCCTCCGGCCGACGCCGCGCGGCCTCGCGTTTCCTACCGGCTGGAGACCGCCGCCATTTACCCGAAGCTTGCAGGAATCGAGGGCGACGCCCGGTTCGATGGGCTCCGGCGCGGCTACTTGAACATCCTTCAGGTGAACCCGCGCCTGCAAATGCTCGCCAACAACTCATCGAGCGACGCCTGCGCGTTCACGCTCTTCAAGTACGCTGAAATCGCCCGCCACGCCCCCCCGTTGGCGGACGGACTCAGCGCGCTGGACTTGATCCGCATGACGTTGGACCGCTACCTGGCCGGCATGAAGGGCTACGGCCAGGTCGGCTATGGCAAGGATAATCCCGGACGCGCCGACATCGTCGGTTGGGGCTCGCCTTATGACTCCTCGGACTCCTATCCCTCGTTGCTACTGGCCGCGTGCTATTACACGCTGGACGCGAAGGATTGGAAATGGGCGCGCGCTCATTACGACCAGCTCGCCGGATGGGGACGAAAGATGTTCGCCTCTGACCGCGACAACAACGGGCTGATCGAATACCCGACGAGCGGAAACTATGGCGACCGCCCGACGGCGGACCGCCGCCCGGCGAACTGGTGGGACACGATCAATTTCGGCCATGAAGATGCCTACGCCAACGCCCTGGCATTTCGTGCCGCGACGCAATTTGCCCGGGTGGCCCGCCACCTCGGCCACCCTGGCGACGCCGACTTCTTTGCCGCCCGCGCCGAGGCCCTGCGCCGCGCCTATCTTCCCGCGTTCTTGAACCCGGCCACCGGCGTCCTCGCGGGCTGGCGAAGCGTGGATGGGCAGCTCCATGACTACTGGTTCACCTTCGTCAGCGGCGTAGCCATCACCTATGGCGTGGTTGACGCCAGGGCCGGCGAGCGAATCCTCGATCAGCTATTGGCAAAACTGGCGGAGGTCGGCTATACGCGGTTTGATTTGGGCCTGCCCGGCAACCTGGTTCCCGTGCGCAAGGGCGACTACGTGTACCACGAAACGCCCCCCGAAGTGCATGGCGTGCCGCGGTTGGAAGACGGCTCAGACGGCTTTCAATTCTACGAAAACGGCGGGGCCACTGGCTGCTTTGCCTATTTCACCATCAAGGCCCTCTACCTAACCGGCAGGACCACCGAAGCACGCCGGCTCTATTATCCGCTCCTCGATGGGTATGCCCGAGGCGATTTCCAGGGCTTCGGTGCGAACGGGATGTCCAAGGACTGGCGTGACTGGAAGGGTGGCTGCCACGGTTACGAAGGGTTCCTCGTGGACAACTACCTGCCGATGCTGGCCGTGTTCGATGAACAACAAGCTCGCCGGAAATGACGCCCGGCCCGGCGTGCGGTTGTTGCGCTTCGGCCTTTTCTTCGTGTACCCACAGGCCGTCCACACTATCCTTGCGCGACTTTTCACCATGGGCGGCACAGTCTTAAAGCTATCGGTCCGTTGCCAAGCCCTCTTCCCGGGGCGCCACTCGTTGGAACCATCCCAATGACCGAGGCCGACACATGCCGCAAGTTCGTCGTGCCCCTTCTCCTCGTGGAGATCATGGCCAATGTCCAGAAGCTCCTGTCAAAATGAGTCCTATATGACGAATTCCCCCGATCCAGGAAACCTGCCCGGCTTCATCCCGCCGCATGGAGGCTACGCGGGCCTGCAAGCTTACCAGATGTCAGTGCTGGTGTATGACGCCACCGTGAAGTTCTGCGACCGCTTCATTGACGCCAAGTCCCGCACCCACGACCAGATGGTTCAGGCGGCGCGCAGCGGAAACAAGAACATCGCCGAGGGCAGCCAGGTGAGCGGCACGTCCAAGAAAATGGAGCTGAAGCTGGTGGGCGTGGCGCGCGCCAGCCTGGAAGAACTGCTGGGTGACTACAAAGACTTCCTGCGCCAGCGCGGCCTGGCAGCGTGGGGCAAAGACCACCCCATGTCCCACCTGGTGCGCCGCCTGGCCTATGCGCCAAATAGGTCCTATACGACCTATAAGTCCCATATCGAAAACGCCCCGCCCGAGGTGGCTGCCAACACCATGCTCTGCCTAGTACACCAAACCAACTACCTCCTGGACCAACTCCTCCGGCAGTTGGAGCAGGCATTTCTGCGCCAGGGCGGTTTCACCGAGCGGCTCTACCAGGCCCGGCAGCAGGCCCGCGCCCTGCCGCCCCGGCCCACCTTTAAACGGAACCGGCCCATCCAGACCAACCCAGCCGCCCCGCGGCCCAACCCGTCCTATCTATCCAATTCTGTGCCCCCAAAGACTAACCCGCCCAACCCGCCCCCGACCCTATGATCCAATTCGCTCCCGAACCCGGCAGCCGTGAGGCCTTCGACACCTTCCTGCGCCGCCTGCTCGTCGCCGACTGGGATTCCGCCGACGGCCCGATGCGGCTCAGCCCGGACCTCACGCTGCCCGACCTGGCGCCTGCTACCTTCTTCCAAAATACCCGCCTGTTCCTCGCCGCGCTGGATGAAGCCGGCGGCACCCCGACCACCGCCACCGGCAACCTCAACCGCGTGTTCGTGCGGCAGATGTTCGACCGGCTGATCCTGCCCGAGCGCTTCCGTGACATCACCCTCCAGGTCTGCAAGGTCCTCAACGAACAGGATGTGTGGCCGCTGCACGTGGTCCGGATCGTCAGCGAATGCGCCGGCCTGGTCGCCCGGCGGAACAAGCGCTTCCAGCTCACCCGGGCCGGCCGCGAGCTGCGCGCGGATCCATACGCCGGGGCGCTCTACCGCAAGCTCTTCCTCGCCTACTTCCTCAAGTTCGACCTCCACTACGATTTCCACCTCCGCGACGTGCCCGGCATCCAGCAAACCATGCCCGTGATCCTCTGGCGCCTCGACAACGTGGCCCGCGACTGGACACCGGTCGGCGGCCTGGCCGAACAAATTCTGCTGCCGGGCGTGCTCAACCAGCTCCATGCCGCGATGGTGTCCGAGTACGACAAGGAAGAATGGATCCTGGACGGCTATGTGCTGAAGCCGCTGACCGACCTGGGCCTTCTGGAGCGCAAACCCCGCAGCGACTGGCCGCTCACAGAAAAGGACCATGTGCGAACCACGCCCTTGTGGCAGAAGTTCATCCACTTCGACCATTGGGCGCGAGGCGGGCAATGAAACCCTGGCCAAGAATCAGGCTCGGGAGGTGCTGCGGCCCGCCCGAATCCGGCCTGTTGACATTTCGTGCGGGACATGAAATACCGGGGTTATGATGTGCTTGATCAATAGTCCGTTTGCGCGCTCCCACCTGGCGGCGGTTGGCGCGGCCGCGCGGCCCCAAGTGACCCCAGCCGCGTCCCGCCGACGATTGCCCGGCCGCTTAACACTCCTGCTGGCACTGGCCAGCGTCACGCTCTTGGGCCTGGAGCCGGCCCCCGCCGCGCCGCAGGCTAAGGCCCGGCCCGTGCTGCCGGACGTTCAAGTGCTGCGGGACCTGGAATACGTCCAGGGCGGGCACGCGCGCAACCGGCTGGACCTTTACCTTCCCGAAAAGGCGCCCCGTCCGCTGCCCGTGATCCTTTGGGTGCATGGCGGGGGTTGGACACGTGGGGACAAGACCAACGGGCCGGCCTTCCGCTTTGCCACCAAGGGCTATGCGGTGGCTTCGATGAACTACCGGTTCAGCCAGCACGCGACCTTTCCTGCCCAAATTCACGACTGCAAGGCGGCGGTGCGCTGGCTGCGCGCCAACGCCCGGAAATACGGCCTGGATGCGGACCATATCGGCGCATGGGGCGGCTCGGCGGGCGGGCACCTGGTGGCGTTGCTGGGCACCACGGCAGGGGTCAAGGACCTCGAGGGCTCGGGCGGCAACGCGGAACAATCCAGCCGTGTGCAGGCTGTGGTGGACTGGTATGGCCCCACGGATTTCCTCACGGTGGGCGCGAAAGACGCCCGCAGTAACCTGCTCGGCGGCAACCCGCAAGAGAACAAGGAAAAAGCCAGAAAGGCCAGCCCGATGACCTACGTTTCCAGCAACGCCGCGCCGTTCCTCATCATGCACGGCGACCAGGACCGGACGGTGCCAATCGCCCAAAGCGAGACGTTCGCCGCGGCGCTGAAAAAGGCGGGAGCAGACGCAACCTACGTGGTGCTCAAAGGCGGCAAGCATGGCGGCGCCCTGTTCACCAGTCCCGAGAGCATGAAGCAGATCGAGGACTTCTTTGCCAGGCACTTGAAGAAGCCTTGATGGGAGGGCGAGCGTCCGCGCGAGCCCAAATATCCTTGAGCCCCCGAGGAAATCAGGGCTCGCGTGGACGCGCGCCCTCCCCGTCCACGACAGGTTTGCACCCCTGCGCTACCTGGCGGATACCTTCGTGGCGGGTTTTCCGGGCTTCAGGCGGACGGTGGTGAAGGCGTAGGGCTTGTAGGGGACGTTCAATGTGTCGCCCGACAGGGCGAGCTTCTGCTGGTTGACTTCGACGCCGTTGCAGAGGTGCGCTTCGGTGGCGCGGAAGGTCGGCAGCTTGAACTGGGCCTCGCCGCCGTGCCCGGCGACTTCGCGGAAGCGCAGAATGAAGCCCTCGCCGTCCTCGGCTTCCTTGAGCGTGACCATCTCGATGTTCGGGGCGTCGCAGGCCAGAAAGGACCCGCCGCCCGACGGCATCGGCCGGCCGGCTTGCGAGATCGCCGCCGAGAAAGACGACAGGAAGGGGTAGGCGAGCACCGGGGTGCGGGTGTCCTGGTCGAACCGCGCGAGCTCCTCGCGCCCCAGGCCCCGCGCGCTGGTGATGGCGTAGCGGAACACGAACCGCCCGCCTTGCTGCGCGCGGTAATTGGTGAACCAGTAGTTGTTCATCGCGTAGGAATAGACGTGGCCGTTGCGGATGGGGAGGTGCGCGAGCCATTTGCCGCGGTTGATGTCGGTGAGGGTCACCAGCGGCGCATCCAGTGTGGACCAGGCCACGGAGAAATCGCCGTCCTGGACGTGGACGAGGTTCTGCGGCGTGAACCACTCGCGGCACGCGCCCGGCATCTGGTCCTGGTTGGGCCGGCACCAGCCGTTTTGAATCTGGTATTCCATCGCCGGGGTCTGCGCCGCAAACGGGAACGCAAAATAGACGGCCTCCTTGGCGCGGACCTCGTCCTTCTCGACGGTGTTCACGATCTCGACACGCTTGACGGCGTCGTAGAGCAGGTATTCGCTGACCACTTTGGGCGTGTTCTTCGACTTCGTTTCAATGATCAGGCGCTGGCCCAGCGGCGTCTTGCGGACCTTGGTGATCGTGGCCCGCTCCGGCTCGTGGATGGTGAGGTTGGCGGGCGGCGTGCCGAAGGTGAAGTTGAGGATGAGCGAGCCCTCGCCGCCGCGCACGTAAAGGTACTCGTTGAGCTTGTAGGGCGCAGCGGTGTCGAGCAGCTCGCGATTGGCGCTCTTGTCGAAGAGGCTCTTGAGGCCGCCGGTCTGGACGTCCACCGTCAGGCGGTAGAACTGGTTTTCAATGGTGTCGCCCTCCAGCTTCTCGTTGCCCTTGTGCGCCGCCGGGTCCAGGCCGCGGATGGCGTAGGCTTTGTAGCCCATCGCCGGCACGTCGCGCGCCACGAAGCGCACTTTGCGCCAGCCGTCCGTCTCGGTGTAGATGTCCATCGGCACGACCTTGTTGTCAGCCAGGTCCACGAGCTGCTCGCCGCTGCCGAGATCGATTTCCAGCGGGGCGGTGCGCGGGCGGTTCTGCCAGTTGAAGGCGAGGATGCTGCTGCCGTCCACGGCGATTTGCTGGGCCAGCCGGTTGCAGCCGCGGGCAAAGAGGCTGCGCGCATCGAGGTTCGCGCGGGTGGCGTAGCTTTCCTTGATCTCCCACTGGCGCTCCACGAACTGGCGGCCGGGCTGGGCGATGCTGTTGTGCGCGCCCCAGGTGTGTTCGTTGTAGAACATGACGTTGTTCCAGGCGCGGTGGAAATCCTGCGCCGGGTAGCGGTCCCGGGGCTCGAAGATGGACGCCAGCGCGGCGGCGGTCTCGGCGGCGGGCAGGACCCGCTGCGTCTCGCGGTTCTTGATGGTCGCCTGCATGGTCGAGCCCACGCCATCCTCCCAGTAGGCGCCGCAATCGCCGCGATAGACCGGCAGCTTGTCGGCGAAATGCTCCTCCACGTAGTTGAAGTAATCGGCATCGGTGGCGACGATGAGCTTCGGGAACTCGAATTCCCGGTTCCATTTCTCGATGGCCGGAGCCTCGCCGTGGGCGGGGATGGCGGCGTTGTCCACGTAAGCGCCGTAAATCATCACGGCATCCGGCACGTAGTTGTCGCGGGCGTAGCGCACAAGGAATTGCGGCACGCTGCGCTTGAGGTACTCGACGCTCGAGATGTCCCCGCCCCACCCCGGGCCGGTGAGGCGCTTGAGCTGAACGTAGCTGCGGGCGTACCACATGAAGATGCGTTCGCCGTTCAGGCCCTCCCAGTAGTAGGGCGAGTCCTCGTTAAGATCGCTGTTGTGCAGGATCGGGGCGCGGGTCTGGTTGGCGCCGTTGGAGAAGGCCTTCACGCCGGCGTCGCGCAGGAGGGTGGGCAGAAACCACGAGTGCGACGGCGCGTCGGTGAGGCAGGCGAAATCGAAGTCGCTGCCCTCGGCGCGATGCAACCGGTGGGTGAAATACATCGCGCGGTAGAGCTCCTCGCCCGTGCAGAGGCCGGTCATGAGATTGAGGTAAAGCACGTTGATGCCGATCCGGTCGGCGCGGGCGTAGTCGAAGAACCGCTTGCAGAACGGCGCGGTCCGGCAATCCATGTAGTTGTCCACGAGCCAGGAGGTCTCAAAGTTGAACTTGTAGAACGGGTGCTGGGCGAGGATTTCGAGCACGGTGTCGGTGTTGCGGTTGTCCAGCTCGTTCACGTGCGGCTGGAGGTCGGTGTAGCCGACGTCGTTGTGGACCTTCGGGCAAACGAACACCTTCCACTGCTTGGCCGCCTGGACGGCGTGGGTGTTGCGCAGGGTCTGGCCGCCGAGCGCGACTTCGAGTTCGGCCTGGCCGGTCACCGCCACCGCCGGGATTTCGACCGGCTCCACCCACAGGCCGAAGTCGTACAGGGCGTTGGTGAGCGTGGTGGTGAAGGTCTGTTTGCCGAGCTGCACCGTCGCGGCGGCGCGCTCGAACCGCTGCGCGAACGGCACGACCAGGTTGCACACTTCCTTGAGCCTGGCGTCGCGCTTGCGGAAGAAGAGGGTCGGCTCCAGCCGCGGCGCGGCGGCGGGGGCTGCGGCCGCGGGCTGGAAAGTGATCGCGTCGTAGCCCAGGCTGCCGATGCCGAGCGGGATCAAGACCAGTTGGTTGCCCTTGGCCCGCAGCCACGCGCCGTCAATCGGCACAACCAGGCGCTGCCGGGCCATCAACATCTCGTTGCCTTCCTCGCCCCAGGCGCTCTTCTTGCCCACGGGCTGGATCGGGAAGATGCCGGTCCGGTCGTTCACCACGACCTTGAACTGCGCTGGCGCGCCGGAATGGTAGATCAGGTCCAACACGAGCTCGTAGCGCCCCTGCGGCGCTTCCGCCAGGTCGAACTTGATGCGATATGGCTTCTCCAGCGTCTTGCCGTCCCATTCCATTGACCCGGCCTGGCTGCCGGCGAAATCTTTGCTGGCAACGCTTTGGCCGATCGTGAAGGTCAGTTCCGCCCGGCCGCCGGGCGCCAGCTCCATGGCCGCGCCGTCGGGTGTGCCGATGGTCCAGAGCGGCGACGGCTGGGAAGCTGCAACCGCCGTCACCGCCGCGATCAGCAGCACGAAAGCAGATAGTGTGTTTGCTAAGAATGGCATTCTCGTTCTCATGATTCGGTAGTAGTTGCTAATGGCGCGGCTGGGCAGGATTACCACCTGGCGCGCCGCCTCCGCAAGCACCAACCCAGCGCCGCGCCCGCGATAACCAGCAGGAACGCGGCCAGCGCCAGCAGCGCCACGCTGGCCGCCGCCCGGCCGCGGGACATGGTCTGCGCGGCGGCGGGCTTGGGCCGTGCCGGCGGCTGGAAAGTCACCTGGCTCGAGTGCGAATCGAATTGGGCGAGCTGCCGCTCTGTGCCGTTCACGTAGGTGACCTGTGTCAGGTGCGACGGGCTGGTGAGGGCGGGCAGGTGTGATTCGACGGTGAGCGGCAGCCGGCGCGCGTCCACCTTGTAGTGCGCGCGCAGGCGGACGTGGTGCCCGCTCAGGTCCGGGTCCATGCCTGCCGTCTCCGGCCGCAGCGCCGTTCCGCCCGCGCTGAGCTTGAGCGCGCCAACCACGGTCTCCGACACGACCTGCCCGTGCTCGGCCAGCTCGGCCAGGTCCAGCTCGGCATCCTTGTTCTCGTCCACCTCCGGCATCAGGGTGAGCTCGAAAGGGTTGAAGACCAATTCCAGGTGCAGGTAATCGGCCTCCGGGACCAGCCGCAGGTAACTGATGGGCAAGGTGTGCGCCGCGGCGGTGAGCGCGAGCATCATAAGACCCGCCGCCGCCAGACAGGGCAACAGGATCGGCAGAGTGGAGCGCGAGGTCATGCGGTGTCAGCCGCATGCCGCCCAAGCGCCAATACCGATGATGCCGACCGGGATGTCGTTATTTGCAGGATTTCCTGCTGCTCCACAGGAGGCAGTTTGCGGAACTGCTCCAATAATGCTTCGGCGGTCGCACTCATGCACGAAGTATAGTGTTGTGGCCGGCAGAGAGCAACTGCGTGGCGAATCCAAGTTGTCCTGGCCGGGCGGTTAAGGGGTGAGAGTGGGAGGCAGAAGGCAGAAGGGTCAATGCAGTCTTTGACTTTCCCGGCCAACAGTTCCAGATTGGGGACATGAAATACCGAGTGGTGGTCGAGGCGGACGAGGACGGCGTGTTTGTGGCGGAATGCCCATCACTACCAGGCTGTATCTCGCAGGGTAAAACGCGATCGGAAGCTTTGGCCAATATCAAGGACGCTATGACCGGGTATCTGGCCAGCCTCAAGAAACACGGGGAGCCGGTGCCGCTTCCCATCACCGAGGAGATTGTCGAGATTCCCGCATGAGCCGCCTGCCAGCTTGCTCCGGGCAGGATGCCCTCCGCGCCTTTCAGAAGCTGGGCTACGCGGTGGATCATCAAACCGCAGCCACTTCATCCTGCGCCATCCGCAAATGCGCCGGCTCACGGTGCCCAACCACCGCGAGTTAGCCAAAGGAACCCTGCGCGCCCTCATCCGCGAAGCGGGCCTGACCAAAGCAGAGTTCGTCGGTCTGCTCTGAAGTCGCGGTCGGCGGGGATAAGGACTGTGCAATCAGCGCGCCGAGCCTGGCGCAGCCTTCAGGCCAAAGACCTGCTTGAGGGCGTCGCGCTTCATGGCGCCGGCGCCGCCGAATCCGGCCTGCTGGATGGGCTTAAAGCGGGCGTCCGGGCCTCACCCCCGCCAAACGCCTCCCGGACGGCGCCCAAGATGGCAGTCTCCGTCATCGGCTGCACCCAGCAGTAATCGTCTTCGTAACCATCCCGCCAGCATTGGTCCGTGGGGATATACCCCGGCGCGCCGTCACCGAAGCCGGCCACCATGACGAAGGACTCGGGCCGCAACTGCTGGGCGGCGAGTTGATACCCGACAAAGCTCTCGGCGGGCAGAATCGTAAACAGCGCGGCCCCAGTCCCCAGACCCAGGCAGGGCACGTCAATGGCGTGTCCCCGGTCCACGCGCTGGCGCCAGCTCAACCCCAACGCCGCTTCGATCCGCTGCCAGCGGGCCGCGTTGGTGTTGGCCAGCGTCGCCCGCATCGCCTCGGGGGTGAACTTGCCCGTGCTCCGGGCCGGCAAACGCAACTCCGCCACCCGAAACTCGACCCGCTCGAGCGGCATCCGGCGCGTTGCCCGCCACGCTTCTTCCATCGCGCGGCAGAGGCGGTCGGCCAGCACCGGCCGGTTCTCTCGCTCGCCCCGGTTGTACTTGCCCGCCGTCGTGTCGCCGGCGCAGCCGGTGAAATAGATCTGCAACACCTCCGGCGTATCCGCCTGGCGCCGCGCCCGTGCGATGCCGGGGAAGTCCGCCGACACCTGGCCTTTGCCGTAATAGCTCATCGGGTGCACCGAGTAGCAGCTCCAGACCACCACCGGCCTTTCCCCATCCCACAGGCTGATGCTCTTGAGCCACGGGTCCACCTCCCCTTCCGGCGCGTTGAAGATGTCTCCGCTCGCGCTGCCGCGCTCCCAGGTGATCCGGCCATCCGGCCGCACCACGCGCCGGTTCGAGGCGACCTGGTCCACCTTTGCCTGCCCGACGCCGTAGTGAGTGACGCGGCGCCGGGATTTCAGGGCCGCCTTCAACGCCGCCGCCGCGCGCCGCACCGCCGTCTCATGGAACTCGGGATCGCAGTTCCAGCCCTTGAGGCCGTGCTGATCCAGGAGTCGCTGCGCGGCCAGGTCGCAAATCGGCGCGTCGTGCTGATGCACCGTGGCGAGCATGACCCGCTTAGGGACGGTGCCCGCCGCCTCGGCCAGCGCCTCGCGCCAGCGGTCATAGGAATCGTTATTGCACTGGCACCAATCCAACGCCGCCACCACCACCGGCTTGCCCGCCCCAAACATCACAAAGCCCTTAGCGAACAGCGGGTCCGCGACCTCCCGGGCGTCCGCCACTCCGCCGCCCATGCAGGCATGGCCGACAGGGATGGTGATATCCGCCTCGAACGTCGCCACGTGAAAGGCCCCCTGCGCGGCAACTGCCGCCACGCATCCGCACCCCGCCAAAACTCGTCCCAACCAGCCCAGCCGCTTAACCTGCATATTCCTCATACTCCGATGGAAACGGCCACAGAGCGCCGCGTGAGGCCACGCCGCCTGCAGCCGAACACGCCCGACGACCCTGTAGGCCGCGTGCCCTCACGCGGCGTTGGGCCTGAAATACCCGGGTTAGGACAAACACAGCGCATCGCGGGCATCCTTGCAGGCTTACGCCAGTTCAACGACATCTTTCCGTCAGATCTCCGTTCCTTTCTCATCGGCAACCGGCATGTTCGGGACCAATCCCATGCGATGCTGCCCCCTCACCGCCTGCGGGTCAAGGTGGACTTTAGACTCTGGAGAATCCAAACCCACCCCATCGCCCCATCCCCACCGAAACCCCTTGTATACCCCCTGTAAACCCCTCGTATACCCCTCGTATACCCCTTGTATTCAAATACAGGGGGATTACAAGGGGTATACAGGGGGTATACAAGGGGTTTAGAGGGGGATAAGGCGCTGGTAAGCGGGTGGCAACAGGGCAGGCTGTGGCGAATCGGGGCGGCCGGAGCGAGTGCTTGAGGCAGCAAATCGCCTTATGGACCAGATCGTGACGCCGGATGAGGGCACCCGGCCTACACCATGGCGGTTTCGTGCGGGATGTAGGCCGGGTGCCCTCACCCGGCGGGGTCGTTGGGAGAGTCATAATGAGACTTGCTGGGGCGGCGGAGGACCGCCTTGTAGCCGGGTTAGGATGTCTGTCGTTGCCAGAGGAGCCGGCGGCGCTGCCGCCACATAGAGCCAACTGCCAACCAGCGCTCGTGCGTCTGCGAAGGTGCACATACCGCGGGGGAAGAGTCTCCTCGCCAACCAGAACGTTCATCCGCCTGCAACCGGAAGCGACTGCGCCGTGGCAACACGGGATGCAAAGCTACCGGAGGTGAATCACCCGTCTATAATGATTAACGAAGAAACGAAGTGAAACCGATTCGACCACGCCGACCGGCGAGCCTCTTCCAGCGCGGGCGATGATGCTCCCTCTCCCCGCGGGAGAGGGCTGGGGTGAGGGGGAGGCGGCCGCACATCTGCATCGTTGCGGCCTGAATTGGCTTGGCGTCCAGCCGCCACGGAGCAAGCTCCCGGCCCTCCTGCCATGGGTTCACGTGCTGGCGGTGGGCTTTTCCATCCGGGAGGTTGTGGTTGTTTTGGATTGAACCCTGCCGTCCTTGCGGCGTTCAATGCCGTGTGCGATTGCTTGTAACTCTGTGCATCCTTGCTTCAGTTGTGTTCGCGGCAGCCGCGGTGTGCGCCGCTCCGGCCACCGCCGCGAGGGAGGAAACCGGGCCGCGCAGGATCCACGTCTTCGATGCGCGGGCGCTTCGGAAGCTCGACCTGCGCGACACCAACCAGGTTGCGCAACTCTGGGACACCATGCATGTGCTGGCCGCGGCGCAGGGGCTGGCGAACCGCGACAAGCCGCGGCTCTACGTGCTATACTGCGCCGGGTTTGGAGTCGAGACGGACCAGTTCTGGCTGGACTGGCTGCGCGGCGAGGACGGCTGGCTCAAGAAGGCCGAGGTGGTCACTCTCAGCTCAGTCGAGGAGGTGGTGCGCGCGTTCCGGAAAGACTTCAAGGGGCTGGCGGTCTATGATCCGGCAGTCCCCGCGACCTCCTGTCTCGCTTCCACAGCCGCCGGGTGCGACGACCTCTTGCCGGTGAGGTTCAGCCCAGCCACCAACTCGATGTTCACCCTGCTGACCCGAAAGCTGGGCCTGCCGGTCCGGCTCTGGCTGCTGAATCGGGACGGCACTCCCAGGTTCACTGGCAAAGGGCAGATCCCCGATCTGAACTCGCCTTCGTCCGGCAGCGCCAAGATTGACGCCTACCAGTGGGCCATGCGGCAGTACATAGACTCCGGCAAGTGCGATCCGCGCTTTGCGGCCTATTACATTGATTCCTATTGGATGAAGTGCGCCCGGGGGAGCCAGTCGGACTTGCACACGCTGCCCAACCACGATTACTTCATCGCGCGCCGGGCGTTCTTCTTCGACCTCGCGACATGGGGGGACGAAACGCCGGTGGATGACCCGGGCCAGAGCCTCGGCCTGGACCGGGCAACCTTCCTGCAAATGCTGGCCGCGCTGAACCGCAAGGCACCGAAGAGCATGATCAAGGTGGGCGGCTTTACGCCGTGGGCCTTTAAGTACACCGACCATCCCGGTGCGGGCGGGAAGCACGGCGGTGTGCCGACGGAATGGGAGTTCGCGCGGGTGATCTCCCAATACAATGGCTATATGGAAGCGGACGCTATCGGCGCCGGTTGTATCGCCAATGCCTCTTTCTGCACGCACTACCCCCTTAAGGACCGTTATCCGCAGCCCAATGCGAAACCGGCCGCCCCGGACTGGCGGAAGGCCGGCTACCTGACAGCCGAAGGCAAGGTGGCGCCCAGGCTCTACGTGGGCTATTACGTCGGCGACTACGACTCGCCCTCGTGGCTCTACAAGGCGGTGGCGGCGTTCTTCTCCGACCCGCAGCGGGGCCGGGTGCCGCTGGGCTGGGCCTTCGATCCGAACCTGGCCGACCGCTCGCCTCAGGCGCTGGTCTATGCCTATCGCCACGCGACCACCAACGACTTCTTCATCGCGGGCGATTCGGGCGCGGGCTACCTGAATCCGCGCGCCTTGACGCACCGGCCCGATTCCAAGCTGCCGCCCGCACTCGAACTCTGGACGGCGCATTGCACACGCTACTACCAGCGATGGGACATGAGCATCACCGGCTTCATGCTGGACGGGTCCGCCGGGGCTTCGACGGAGGAGGAGTTCGCGGCCTACAAACGCTTCAGCCCCGACGGCTGCGGCAATCACTTCGACCTGGCCCCGCGGGTCATCGCCGGCGTGCCGACGATCCGGGAGTGGGACATGCCCGACTCAGCGGAAGCCACCGCCGCCTACATGGCAAGTCAGTCAGCCGCCGCGACGAATGGACCGTGCTTCCTGTGGGCGCGGACGATCCTGAAACCGCCGGCGTGGCATGTGGAGGTATCCCGGCTCCTGCGCGAGAAGCATCCCAGCGCGCCAGTGGTGGTGGTGGATCCCTACACCTTCTTCGGCTTGATCAGATCATGGTCCTCGCCCTGATCTGGTCGGCGACCGCCTGAACCAGCGCCTCGTCGAGCTCGCGGCCGCGGACGGGGCTGGCCGGCGGCGAGGCAGCGCAATGGGCGGCGGCACAGGTCACGCCCGGACGCCATTCGGCGCTGTTGCACCGTTCGCATCGCTCGAGGCCGTAGCGCGGGTCGGGAATGCCCTGGCGCTGCTTGAGCTTGAGCAATTCCTGGAGTTGGGCCGGGGTTATCCGCTTGAGCGGTTTCCCCAGTTGCGAGGCGATCAGCACCGTGTGGCAGTAGGCCTCGAGGGTTTCAATCTTGAAATAGGCGTCCTCGACATTCCGGTGGCTCCAGGCGACCACGCCGTGATTGGCCATCAGAATGGTGTTGTGCTGGTCCACCAGTTCGGCGACGAGCCGGCCCAGTTCCGGGGTGCCCGGGGTGCAATACGGCGCGGTGGCCAGCGAGACCGTGAGCTCAAATTCCGAGGTCAGGCAGGTGGGCGGCTCGACCCCCGCGACGGCAAACCCGGTGCTGTAAGGCGGGTGACAATGCACCGAGGCGACCGCGCGCCGCTGGCGCTGCATGAGTTGGAGGTGCATGAGGATTTCACTCGTGCGCTTTCTTGCTCCCGCCAGTTGGTTTCCCTCCAGGTCCACCAGGCACAGGTCCTCCGGCTTCATGAACCCCTTGGAAATCAGCGTGGGCGTGCAAAGGGCAAGGTCCTCGCCCACCCGGATGGCGAGGTTGCCGCCGTTGCCGTCCACGTAAGCCCGCTGCCACATCCGGCGGCCAATATCGCAGACCTGCAGCGCAAGCTCGCGGATCGCGGGCGAGGCGAAGAACGCTTCCAGGTCGGCCTTCGGGCTCCTGGCGGTGACGCCGCTGAAAGGCGAGCCGCTCTCCGTCAGCCGGCCTGGCCACTGCCCGGGGGACTCGAGGTCGCCCGGTGTGGCGGGTGCGGAAGGCGGCTTTGCGGCCATAGCTGCTTAGACTATGACAGACTCCGGCTCTTAGCCAACACCGGATCGTGGGATCATTGCCTTGAGATATCGGCCGGTATGGCTTTCCGGGCATTGGGCGATCTGCTCGGGTGTGCCGACGGCCAGCACGCGTCCGCCGCGGCTGCCGCCTTCGGGGCCGAGGTCAATCACCCAGTCGGCCTGGGCGATGACGCTCAGGTTGTGTTCGATCACGATTACCGAGTTGCCGTCCTGGACCAGCCGGTTGAGTATGCCCATCAGCCGGCTGATGTCCGCCAGGTGCAGGCCGGTGGTCGGCTCGTCGAGAATGTAGGTTTGGCCGGCCTTGCCCAGTTCCGCCGCCAGCTTCAACCGCTGGCATTCGCCGCCGGAGAGCGTCGTAAGCGGCTGGCCCAGGGTGAGGTAATCCAGCCCCACCTCGCACAGCAGCCGCAGCGCTGCCTTCACGCGCGGCTGGGTGAAGGCGGCGGCGGCTTCCTGCGCGGTCATCGCCAGCACCTCATGGATGTTGTGGCCCTGGCAGCGGAGCGCCAGCACTTCATCCGTGTAACGCTGCCCGTTGCAGGCGGAGCACAGGATGCGCACGTCATCCAAAAAATGCATTTCGACCGCAATGGTGCCCTGCCCTTTGCAGGCCGGGCAGGCGCCTTCGGAATTGTAGCTGAACCACGAAGCCGGCTTGCCGGTGGCGCGGGCGAAGACCCGGCGCACGTCGTCGAACACGCCCAGGAAGGTGGCGGGATTGGATCGGCTGTTGCACCCGATGAGGTTCTGGTCCACCACCACGGCGCTTGGGACCAGGGGCACGAACACCTCGTGCACGAGGCTGCTTTTGCCGCTGCCGGCCACGCCGGTAACGCACACCAGCACACGCTGCGGGATGTCCACGTCCACGTTTCTCAGGTTGTTGGCCCGGGCTCCGCGGATCGGCCAGCTCTGGCTCCAGTTGCGCCGGGGCGCACCGAGCGGGATGTGCCCCTGGCGCATCAGCGTGGCGGTGCGGCAGCCGGACTGCAGGAAGGCGGCGCGCTCCCCGGCGAAGCAGACCTCGCCGCCCTGGCGGCCCGGCCCCGGCCCGATTTCCACGATATAATCACCCGAGGCAATGATCGCCGGGTCATGCTCGACGACGAGCACCGAGTTGCCCTGGTCGCGGAGGTGCTCGAGCATGGCGATGAGCTGGTCAATATCCCGGGCATGCAGGCCGATCGAAGGCTCATCCATTACATACATGAGGCCAATCAGGTCACAATCGAGCTGGCGGGCCATCTTGATGCGCTGGCTTTCGCCGCCGGAAAGCGTCGCCACCGCCCGGTTGAGCGAGAGGTAACCGACGCCGATACCGATGAGGTTCGACAGGATGCTGCGCATCTTCTGAACCAGCGGCGCCGCCACCGGGCTCGTAATCGTGCCCAGCCACCCGTCGAGATCGGTCAGCTCCATTTGAACAGCTTCCCCAATGCCCTTGCCGGCCAGCCGAACGGCCAGCCGCGCAGGGGCGAGCCGCAACCCCCCGCAGGCGGTGCACTCGCCGTAGGACAGATACTGGTGGTAGGCGTCGCGGCGGCTCTCCGACAGTTCATCCTCCGCCCTGTTGACGTAGAGACGCTCCAGGCGCCGGGCAATTCCGACCCACGTCTTGGCATAAGTGCCGGCTCCATGTTTCTTAACGATCGGGAGGCCTTCCGCGAACAGCAGCTTCTCCAGCTCCGCAGGGGTGAATTCGCGCAAGGGCTTGTCGGCGTCGAACATGTCAATGGCAACCAGCTCCCGCCAGTTCCAGCCGCCGACCCGGTAATCAGGGTGGGTGATGGCGCCGTCCCGGAGGGACTTCGCCTTGTCCAGCATCCGCCCGGTGTCCACCTGGATTCGTTTGCCGAGCCCCATGCAAGCCGGGCACATGCCCTCGGGATGGTTGAAGCCAAAGTGAAAGGAAGCCAGCCCCGGCGTGTCGCCGCAGCGCGAATACAGCAGCCGCAGGTAGGTATAGACTTCCGTGGCCGTCCCCACCGTCGAGCGCAGAGTGCGGCCCAGCCGGTGCTGGTCAATCACAATCGAGGTCGAGAGGTTGTGGATGGCGTCCACCTCGGGCCGCGAGAGCTTAGGCAGCCGCCGCCGGGCAAACGAGCTGAAGGTCTCGATCAACTGCCGTTGCGCCTCGGTGTGCAGCGTGTCAAACACCAGGGACGATTTGCCCGAGCCGGAGACCCCCGTGAACACGACCACCCGGTCGCGCGGGATGCTCAGGTTTATGCCTTTAAGATTATGGACCCGGGCGTTTTCGATCCGGATGGCCTCTCTCATATTCGGCAAGGCGCAGGATTGGTTCGGGTCCCGGTGGGGCGGTTCAGGGCGTGGTGGTCGGGACCGCACCGCCCGTTTCGCGCAGAGCGCCTTCCATCCGGTCCAGGACAAAATCCACCACCTCGTATCCCGCAATGAGGGGCAGCTTCGTGAGCACCACCGGCGGCGCATCCGGTTTGTAGGACTGCATGCTGGCGTCGAGTCCGCGCTCCAGGAGCCGCCCGACGAACGCCGCCGCGCCCCGTTTGTCCTTGAACCGCAGGCAGCTCATATGCCGGGAACCGTCCACGCCCGCGAGCGCTCCGGGGAACTGTTCCGCCAAGCCCTGCAGGCGGCAGGCGTAGTAGTCGCCCACGCTTCGCGTCACCTCCGTGTTCGCTTCCGCCCAGCGCATCGTTACGAGGTAAGCCAGCGAGGCCAGCTCCTCCTGGCCGTTGGTAACCAGGGCTCCAAATTGAGCCAGGGAATCAAAGGCGGCGCTAAACAGGATTCGGGAGGCGGCATATTCGCCGCCCGGGAAACCTTTGCCGAGGGCGACGAAGGAGGGCCGCAGCCCATACTCGCGAAACAGGAACAATCCGGGCGCCCAAAGGCAGGACTGAATCTCGTCCACCACCGCGGGAACGTCATGGCTCCGGCACAAGTCGTAGGCGCGCTGTAGGAACTCCCGCGAGAGCAGCCGCCCGCCGTAGTTCATCATCACGATTTCATGGAAGAAGGCCGCGATCTTGAAGCCGTCCCGCTCGTAATCCTTGAATGCGGTCTCGAGGTCCGGGATGCAGTTGGGCCGGATGGGAACCACCCGGAAACCCCGTTCCTGGATGCCGGCGAACAACTCCGGCCACATGCCGCGCATGATCTGCGTGAGCATTGTCGTGCCGTGGTAATTGGCTTTCAGGCCGCCATCGTCGTCCCCCATGACCAGCAGCACCGGGATACGGCCGCCATACTTGGGCTGCGGACTGGTTGCCTCGGAGCGGTAGAAGCGCGCGAGCACCAATTTGAGCGCGGCTTCGACCGCCAGGCTGCCGGTTTCCAGGTTCAAGACCCGGTTCAGCACTTCGGATGAAGAGGAGGCCAGCAGTGCCTTCAGCGCTCCCATATCGCCGATATCCACGCCATTGGCCCGGCAAACGAGTTCCTCCTCGAGTCGCCGCGTGATAGAACCTCGTGTGTTATTGTGGGTGGCATTCGGAATCCCAAGTTGACGGGCCCGATCAATCAGGCCGTAGCCGGGGAAAGAGTGTCCGAGCGGGGCGTGGTAATGTTCACTCTTCGTGATGAGGTAAAGCTTCCCGTCTTCGCCGATGCGAAAATACCCATGCGCGCCCAGGGGGGCCATTCTAGTGTTTGAGTGCTCGGCAAACTGGCGCGTGGTGGCCCCCGCAGGAGTCACCGGCAGGGGAGCGCCCACCGGTTGCCCAACCCGGGCCAGCAACTGGACGAGGCGCTGCTCGAAGGGCGCCGGGAAGAACTCGACGCGGTCGGTGGCGATTTGCGCCAGTTCTCGCGGGTCCCGGCCGCTGAGACAGGACTGGTTGGCGCAGAGGGCCAGCATGTAGTCCTGGCCGCAAAGATCAGCCAGCGAGAGCGCAACTTTCTCGAATCGGGGCCTTGCGGGCGTGTTGGATTGCCTAGTCATTGGGGATTATGCCTGCAGCCTTACGGTTGATGCCTGGGCCTGGGACTCCAGAGCGGCGGTGAACAGCCGGTGACTTGCGGCAGCCTCGGCCGGCGTCACGCAGCCGGTGAATTTCCCGCGCGGTTTGCCCTCGGCCAGCTCATGCACAAACGCCGCCCACATCTGGAGGATCGCGTCGCCGAAACCGAATTCGAAAATGGCGCCGGTCACGGTCTTGAAGGCCGACTCGTAGCCGATCTGGATTTGTTCCCAGGCCTGGCGGGCGCCGGGAGTGTAGCGCAGGACCTCCAGCATTTGGGGGTTCGCGCTGGACCACCGGGTCGAGGCCCGCGTGCCCAGCACCTCGGTGAACCAGGTGTTCCGGTGCCCCGGCGCCATGCGCTGAAGCTTGACCGTCCACGGGAACGTATTACCGTCCGCGCCCGCGGTGGCCTCGATGAGCAGGATGCCGTTGTCCCAGGTGTCGCAGGGAACCCTGCCGCCCCGTCCGTCATCGCGCTCTTTGATGATGTTCGACAGAATCGCCCGCACATTGCGGGGCCGCCAGCCGGCGCGGAACGGCACATGCAGCGCATGCATTCCCAGGTCGCCCAGCACACCATATTGACCATTGAATCGCGCGATGCGCTTCCAATTGATCGGCTTGCCGGGGTCCAGGTCGCTGGAATGCAGAAAGCCGGTGTTGGCCTCGATGATCTGGCCAAACGCATTCTGCTCGAGCAACTCGCAGAGTTTCTGCATGCAGGGAAAGAAAGGAGACTCGGACGAGCACCGCACGAAGACCTCCGGATGCCGCCGAATGGCGGCGGAGATCGCCTCGTTGGCGGCCAGGTCAATGCCAAACGGCTTTTCGCCCATGAGATGCTTCCCGGCCTCGATGGCCGCACAGTATATCTCCTGGTGCAAGTGATGCGGCACGGCCACATACACGGCGTCCACCTCCGGGTTGGCGAGCAGGGCCCGGTAATCGTCCGTCACCTGGCGCAGGCTCGGCAGGTTGTCCCGGTACCAGGCGTAAACCGAAGTCTCGCGGTCGCAGAGCGCGACGATTTCCGGCCGGGCGCTGACCTCCACCAGGTGCAGCCACCTGGCGGCGGCACTGGCGAATTCGCGCCCCATCAATCCGCCGCCAATGAGGCCAAAACGAATCGTCTTCATGGTTCTCGGCCCTGCAACCGCTTGGCTTTATGGGCCAAAACCCCATCCCGTAGCCGGGCGGCGTTATCGTGAAAGATCATCTCGATCTGCCGTCGGTCCGTCACGCCCAGTTCGGCACAGGCCTGCTGAATGGCGTAAATGTCTTCGTACATATAGAGCGTGTAAGCGGCCTCAATGTCCGGCGGCTCGCGATCCTGGTTGAAGGCAAACGGATAGTTGGTCCGGTTAATATAGGTGAGACCGCGATACTGGCGGCGTCCGCGCATATAAAAGACCGGGTTGTCCGAGCCGTAGAGCAGCCGTTGCGGCCCGAGATGTTGCAGGGCGATGCGATGCGAGGCCGGATTGAGCACGGCCGAGGTATCGAAGTAGAGGCCCGGGTCGTCGGCAAACTGCGGCAGCGCTTCCAGCGCGTGCGGCTCGGTGTAGGAACGGCCCAGGTGCGCGATGACCAGCACGATATCCGGGTAGCGCCTGCGGATTTCGCGCACTTCGCGGACGTTGTCCGGGTGGCTCAACCGCGCCGCCCGGGGCACATGCAAGGTAATCCACGCGCGGCGCGCGTTCACCACCTCGAGCACGTGGTGAGGCAGAAAATCAAAAATGCTCGCTTCGAGGTGGGCGTCGCGGGTGTCACGGTTCTCGCTGATCAGCGCGTAGTATGGCTTCACCCCGATAACACCGGGTAGGTCGAGCAACGCCGCGATCTTCTCCTGCGTCCATTGAGGCCGGATGACCACCAGGCTGTGCCAGCCGCGCCGGACGCTCTCCTCCTGCACATAGGCGTTGCCTCCGTCCAAATCGAAATCCAGGCTCGGCTTGCCAAGCGCAATGCAGCTCACCTGCCGGTTTGGGAACACCGTCTGGTGGCACCGCTCGGCCGAGGCCGCGTCAATGGGCTCCGCGACCTCGTTCACCCAGTATTGCCGGCGCATGGTTTCGGTCATCGGCTCCAGGCGGAACCGCGGGTCCATGATGTGCGTGTGCGCGTCCAGTATGCGGGCGGGAAGCCACGGCTCGAGCTTCTCGTCCCAGAACGCGCGATCCGTGGAGGTGTAATCGTAAACGTAATGGAGATGGATTGGGTTCATGTGGGAAGCGACGGAGGCAAAGACTCGAGGTATTGCTCGAGCTGTTGCCGGTAAAAGGCAGCGGTGGGGCCCGGTTCGACGGGCTGGCCCACGGGCGACATTTGCCCCGCCAAAACCGCGAGCGGGATTGTCGGCTCGATCAACCCCCGCGCCAGAATGGCCGCGCCCAGTGGACTGCCTCCCTCGGGGCCGGCGCAAGCCAGCGGCAGCCCGGTCAGCGCAGCCAGTATCCTGGGGGTCACCCGGCTGGCCGCCCCCGCACCGCCCAAAACCAGCCGTTCGACGGGTATCCCCGCCGCGCGCAGCACACCGATATGGCGCGCGAGTTCACAGCCCAGACCTTCGAGCACCGCCCGAATGACATGCCCCGGGCCATGCGCAAGCCGCAGGCCGGACAATCTGCCCGTCATGTCCCCGGCAAGCCCGGTCGTGCCACCGGGGGCGAAGAAGGGCCAGCACTGAAGGCCGTCGCTTCCCGACGGAACCGACTCGAGAATCCCGTCAATTTCCTCGGGGCTCCGGTGATCGTGACCGGTCAGCTTCAACGCCCAGGCCAGCGCCGAACCGCCGTTGACCATTGACAGGATCTGGCCCCAGAGGTTCTCGGCCAGATGATGGCAGCAGAACCCCCGGTCGCTCACCGGTCGTGAAAGGGACTCCGTTACCGCGAGCAGCACCCAGGCGGTCCCGGTTCCGATCATCGCCGTCCCCGCCCGCACTGCGCCAGTCGCCAGTGCCGCGGCGTATTGGTCGTGGATGGCCGCCGAGACAGGGATCCCGGCACGCAGGCCGGTCTCGCGCGCAACCGCCTGCACCAGGCCACCCGCCGGGGTGCGCGGGGAAAACAAAGGCGGCAACTGCTCGGGAGCCACTCCCAGGCGCTGTAACACATCGGGAGCGTACCGGTGCCGCGCCGGATCATAGAGCGCGGTCAGCCCGCAGGAGGTGCCATCGTGCCCCGCCTGGCCGCAGAGGCGCTGGACCATCAAGTCTCCAACGAAACCGACGCGGTTGGGCGCGGCCATCTGGGAGGGGCTCTCATGCCGCAGGCGCAACAATTGCCCTATGGCCAGTCCGGCGCCCGTGCGCCCGATGCGCTGAACGAACCATTCCTCGCCTAGCTCGGCCGTAAGCGCGGCATTGAAGGAACGCCCCCGCTGGTCGAGCCAACTGACAACCCCGCCCATCGGTCTGTGGTGCTCGTCGGTGAGTTGGAGAGCGCCGCCCTGGCTGGAGACGCCGATGGCTTGAATTACTGCGGGCTCCACCGATTGGAGGGCTTGCCTGATAGCCAGCAGAGTAGCGGTCCAGATTTCTTCGAGATCCTGCTCCACACCGTCTGGGCCCCGGTGCAGCAACCGGACTGGGGACGCCCCGCGAGCCAGGCACTTCCCGGACAAGTCCGTGACGAGCGCCTTGATGTTCGTTGTGCCCAGGTCCAGTCCGAGCAGCATGGATCAGACCTCGAAATAGTCGGCGCCGAGGAGGCTCGCCGCCCGTTGCAGCCTTCGGCGGGCGTCTCCAAAGAGCACGCCGTTGTGATGGGGCCCTCCCGCCTTGGCATACGCGGTCAGGAAATGCCGGACGTCGCCGGAACACGGCTTGAGTTTGAAATGTGGCACGCAAAAGCCGGGCAAAGGCCCAAAATCCTCGACGGTCATCAAGGAGGCAATAAGCCGCCATTTCGCCCCCGGCCCGAGCGCCAGCGCGGCCAGAGTGGCTGGCCCGGGCTCAAAGCTGGTCACCAGTGCCAGTTGCCGGCCGCGGATGCGGGTGATGGGTTTAGGCCGTGCCACCAACGGCGCTTTGCGGTCGCGCCGGGCCATGGCCACGTTCGCCTCGCCCATGTGGCTCAGGAAAAGACTCTCGCCTGCGAAATCAACAGTGAAGATCTCGGAGAAGCTGGCCGGCGGTTTAAGCCAATTAAAAAACGCAGTGGCGGCGGCGGCGATAAGATCGCCCTCGCCGCCGAAACCAATTCCCTCCGCCATCAGGCGGCTGGCGGCAACAAAGGGCACCGTGGGGCTGCGTTCATCATCGCCGAAAGCCGTGAACTGGTAGGTCAAGGCGTCCAGGCGGTTCTCGGCGACCATTCCCCGAACCGCAATTTCGGCTGAGGCCGTGCAGCGCAAGTCCTCCTCGGTTACGTCTCCCGCCACGGCGTAGCTGCGGCGGTATTCGGCGGCGAGCCGGGAGACTTCCCCGTCGGTCGCGGCTCCCCACCGCCGGATATAATCCTCGACGGTCAGGTTCACCCACGCACAGCCGAGCGAGGCGGCCAGGTGTGTCGTGTCCACGGCAAAATCGCCCATGCCCGGGAAAGGGTATCCAATCAGGCCGATCCGCGCGGACCGAAGCCGTTTCACAGCGGCGGCAGCGACGAAGAAGTCGGCCAGTTCCTCGATGCCCCGTGAATCATTGTCCGGGCTGGTCACATAATGGAACGGGACGCCGCTCCGCATCAGCACGTTCGCCAGTTCCTGCGTGCCGTGAACGCCATGATTGTCAATCATGTCGGCTGGCGTAAAGGTTGGGCCCACGGCCCGAAGTTCCTGGGTGTTCCAAATCAGAATCGGCAGCCGCGTGCGCTGGAGCGCCGGCAAGCTCAATTGGCCGGGAGAATAGGTTCCCAGGATCACCAAAAGGGCGTCCACCCCGGCAGCCTCATACCCCGCAACGGTCGCTTCGATGTCCTCGCGCCGAAACACGGCGCGCGTGAACAGGACCTCCACGCGTGATTCCAGGCCGGGAATGACGGCCCTTCTCAGCCAGGCTTCCCGGGAAGCTCGACGGCCGGGGGACAGCGTTTCGTAAAGCTCCAAGGTCAGGGCCAGCAACCCGATTCTGGGTCGCCAGGTGGCCCCGCCCGCAGCCCGGTTGGGCGCCGGCGATGCCGGCTGCGGCTCTGCGCGGGAAGGCAGTCCCGCTTCTCCGCGCTTCCGGCCAGGCCGGGGCGACTTCAAAGCCTTCGGGGTTCGATGGTTTTTCATAGGCTGTTACTTCTTGCTGCTGGGTGCCAGACGGCTACGGCTTCACAATGGAGCCCGGCCCCCAGAACTGGAACCAGATAATGAATCCGTACCCGGCCGCGACAATGCCGATATAGATCAACCACCACAAGGCAAAGTTCCGCAGGCCGCGGTTTCGCTCACGCTCGGCGGCGGGCAGCTTGGCGGCGGCCACCGACCAGATAATCCCCTCGATCTGCTCCGGCTTGGGCCGGCGGGTGAGCAGCGACACCGTCACCATCAGAACCATCGAGGTGAGCCACACCACCAGGGTGCGGATGAGCCAGTTGTCGTAGGGCATGAGGATCTCGACGCGCTTGAATAGAACGTACTCCACAAATGCCGTGTAGGGGAAACCAAACAGCAGGACAAAGGTGGCGGCGGTCGCCGTTGCGCGCTTCCACAGAATGCCCAGCAGAAAGACCGCCGCGACCGGGGCCGCCACCCACGCGCCGACATTCTGAATCAGAACAAAGACGCCGAGCTCCTGATAACTGAACCAGATGGCCAGCAAGGTCGCGACCGTGAGAATGGTGAAAGCGCTCAGCCGCCCCACCCGCACGAGCGCCTGCTCTGATTTGTTGCGGCCCAGGAACGGCTTGTAAAGGTCCATCGTAAACACAGTGCTGCACGAGTTGAGCACCGAGCTGATGTGGGAAAGCATGCCGCTGGCCAGCCCCGCCATCACGATCCCGCTCAGCCCGACCGGGACCAACTCGCGCACGAGCGACGGAAAGGCCTGGTCCTTGTCGGCCAGGTTCGGAAAGAGCCGGAAGGCCACAATGCCCGGGATCACGACCAGCAGCGGCAACAGGACCTTCATATACCCCGCAAAGATCACGCCCATGCGCGCGTCCCATTCACTGCGCGCGCCAAGGCAGCGCTGGACAATGAACTGGTTGGTACAGTTGTACCAGATCCCGATGGATACGGAGATCGTGTACACCCCCACCCACGGGAACTCCTTGTCGGTGGCGGGTAGGATCATCCTGAACTTCTCGGGCGCGTCCATCATGAGCTGGTCCAGCCCTCCGACGCGGTGCAGACCGAAGATGGTCACAATCAGCCCGCCGAGCATGATCACCACAAACTGCAGGAAATCGGTCCACGCGACCGAGATCAACCCGCCATAAATCGTGTAGCTGCCGGCCAGGACCGCCAGGCAGATAATGGTGACCGTCTCATTCACGCCAAACATGCCCCGCATCGCCTTGGCTCCAGCCAGCATCACCACCGCCATCTGGGCGATGATCCAGAGCACGAGCGAACACACGGCAAAAAGGTACCGGCAGGTGGGATTGAAGCGCCGCTCCAAAAACTCGGGCATCGTGTAGAGGCCGCCCCGTAGATAGAATGGCAGAAATACCCAGATCAACAGCGAATACGTTAGCCAGACGCCCCACTCCCATTGCGCAACCACGAATCCAACCGCATAGGCCACCCCGATCATCCCGATGAAATGTTCCGTGCTGATATTGGCCGCGATGATGGACCCGCCAATCGCATACCACGGCAACCGCTCCCCGGCCAGAAAGTAGCCGCGCGTGCCGCTCCCCTTGCGCCGCGCCACCCAGAGGCCCAGAAAAATGTTCGCGGCCAGGTAAGCAACGAATAGAATGATGTCTATCCTGTGAGTCAAGGCGCCTCCTTTGTTTTCAAGTATGGCGGTTCGGTGTTGGACGGAGACCCATTGCCGCGCTTGCTGCGGCGGTCTCGGGCCGAGCGATCCCAACGGGCCGGGGGAAAGCCACCGGGAGGGGTCATGCGTCCTTGGCGAGCGCCGCCAGCATTTCCAGCAGGTGAGTGGAGAGGATCACCGAGGCGTCTTCCTGCACGCGGCTGGTGCCGATCCAAGTCTCGTAGCCCCCCAGCCGGTGCTGCTCCGGCGTGGGCAGGTAACCGTATGAGCCGTTGGCCAGGCCGATCACGATCGTGTGGGCGAAGGGGCTGCGCTGCTTTAAATCCAGCCCGATCTCGACGAAGGCCTCGAAGGGAAGGCCGCAGATCGCCAGGTCGCCAATCCGCACCACTTGGATCGGGACCGACACGGTCTCGCTCCGCTTCGTGAGCGCGAGCACGCGTTCGGCATAGGGCTGTGCCAGGGCCGGCAGCTTGGCGCGCTCCGCCGGGTCCTTCGTCGCCAGCACGGTGCGCGCGTACTCGACCTGCTCGGCCGTGGGTCGCCGGTAGTGCAGGACCACCTCGCGCTGGAGCAAGCCGAGCCGCGGGGCCGCCTGGTAATTCGTGATGTTCGAGCGCGCGCGCCAGGCCGTGTCCGCCGCCTTGCCGGCTACAATCCGGATTTGCTCGAACGGTTCGCGCGGTGGCCGGCCGACGCCGAAGGGGATGTTATTGATGTTGCCCGAAGTGCCGTTGGCCAGCAGCGCGACGAAGTTGCTCCCGGCGTTCACCCGCGAGGGCATCAGCCGCGCAAACTCGCCGTAATAATCCGCCGAGGCCATGGCCCTGGGCACGTGTCCCACGTAATGCAGCGAGTAACTGGCAAACAGCGCCAGTGGCTGGCGCGAGGCCGCCTCGCGCACATCGAGAATTGACAGGTCCGGATCGGTCGGCCCTGCGGGCCGATCCAGCGCATCGGCGCTCGGGTTCATCTTCACCTGGTCCACCTTGCCAAAGGGATTGCGCGGCATCTTGCCCGGCTTCAGAAACCACCGGCGGTTAAACACCTCCTCCGGCAGCGGCGCGGCGTTGGCCGCCAGCTCCGCGGGACGCAACGCGCCGTGCGCGCCGACAATCGCCTTGACGATCCCGACGACCAGAATCTTGCGGTAGGCCGCCGCAGTAGGCCCGCCGGTGGGCGGCCCGGTATGGGTGTGAGTGGAACAGAGGAAAATCTTGTTCGAGGCGATGCCGGACTCCCGGGCGGCCTGCTGCTTGGCTTCATCGGCGATATCCCGATCCACGTGCAGATGGTCCACCACGACCAGGGCGAGGGTGGTGGTGTCGTCGGCCAGCACCAGGGCGCGCGCGTGCAGGGGATCGTGCATGCTCTCGGCCAGGTTGGTGGTAAACAGGCCGGGCATGTTGAAGGGAAACTCTCGGGGGGAGATGTCGGCCACCGCCGCCCCGGCACGGAGCGCGGGCCCTGCCATTGCGGCCTCTGCGCCCAACGCCCAGGTCATGACGGCCACGAGGGAAACGGCGTTCCACGCCCGCCTTCCGAAATCAACAAACGGTTGTCGCATATAGAATACCAAAGCGCGCAGACGACGTGCGCCCCTCAAACGGGGGCTGCGGCACGGCAACTGGATGTTCAAGCCGCGACGCCTTCGGCGTCCGCATCGGAAGTATGGAGGGCATCCCCGGTGCTCCGCAAGCCGCCAGGGACGCCACGCCGCCCCACAGCCGCTTGGAAGTTGGGAGCCTCACAAGGCTGGCTTGGGAGTTTCTGCCGGCATAGACTTCTTGCCTGTCGCCGCCCGTCGGAGCAGCTCAAAGACGGGGCGGACGCCCACCACGGATGAGGAGGACTTGTTGACTTTGGTGATCACGATGCCTTGCTCGGGCCAGACCAGGCAGAATTGCCCCCAAGTGCCGGACATATACCAGACCCCGGGCTGCAGTTGCCACCAATAGAGGCCGTATTTGTCGGGCAGGTGTGCCTTCCGCATATCTTTTTGCGGAATTGGCTTCCAGCATTCCGCGACATAACTCTCCGAAATCAACTGCCGGTCCTTCCACTTCCCTTGGTTCAGGTAAAGATGCCCCACGCGGGCCAGGTCCCCGGCGCTAATGTGAAGAAAGGCAAAACCGGCATTCACCGCGACTTTGCCCTGCGTCCGGGTTTCGACCGGCGACCATGGCGCTTTGTCGTAAGGCCAGGATGCCTTGGCGCCGACCGGGTCCAGTATTCGCTCCTTCAATACCTCGTCGAGTGGCCGCTCATAGAGATAGGTCAGGGCGCGGGTCAGGTGCGCCGGTTGATCGGCGTGGTAGTTCAAACACTCGCCCGGGGCAGTCTCTTTGGGGAAGTGAAGCTGGTAGCGGGTCGGCTTGATCCCTGCAGTCATCGTGGCCAGGTGGCGGAAGGTGATTTCCTTCGTATGGCTGCCCGCTTCAAACGCCGGGAAGACTTCCTTCACCGGCGTGTCGAGTGACGGGACGAGCTTGTCATCCAGGGCCAGCCCCAGCATCAGGGACGTAAAGCTCTTGGTGATGGACTGGGCTTCGAACTGCTTGCTCAGCGGTCCGCCACCGGCCCATTCGGCCACCAGCCGGCCGTTCCGGATCAGCACGCCGTTGGCCTTGGCTTTCTCCATGAGCTTGCCGATTTCATCAACCGCCGCCACATCCACGAAGCCGGCTTCTTTGGGTTCGATTCGGGACCACTTCTCGTCTGGGAAGGTCATGGCAGCCGGCTTCCCGCCATCCGCACCCACGGCGTTGCCTGAACTCGCCAGCGCCAGCGCCGCACAGGCACAACACACCGCGACCACAGACTGGAGCCTGCTCCGAAGCCGATTGCGCGAATGGTGACGGGTTAGCCCGAACACTTCCCACCCCGTCCGGGACACCAACAGGCCGGAGCGCGGGCAGGATGCCCGTGCCACGGCCATCCTGCCCGTGTGGCCCGGGCTTCTAGCCCGCCTGGCCCATTGGGACCGTGTAAGCGGGCAAGATGCTCGCGCTCCTGCCTTGCGGCGAAATGTCCCGGTTAGAGGCAAACAGAAGCTGTGGGGCGTTTGCTCGGTTATCATTCAGACGCCCATAATAGTCATGTTGCGCCGCAGCCGTCTACCGCTCAATCGGGAGGAGACAGGGAGGAAAATCGGGGAGGCGGTAAACATCTGGCAAACCCGTAACCGGCAGGCAGACAGCCTTCCCAGGCCAGAGGGTAGCTCCTGCATGGCTCCCACATGGCTCCCACATGGCTTAATAGAAAATCTATTAAGCCATGTGGGAGCCACGGGCGACGGGACCAGGACCGCCGCGTAAGGGCGGCGAGGCTGACGGGACTTGTAACGTTACGGGCAGGAGTTGTTACACAGCGTCCAAAGCAGGATGGCCCCGGCCGTGCCGTCCATAATTGGCTCGTTTGAGGAGTAATCCTGCACGTCGTCGTGGTAAACGGCCGGGCCTTGGAATGCTGCCAGCGGGTCGGGCTCGGTGATGGACACGCCTTTGAGCGATTTGAAGATGCGCTCGTAAACCGGCCCGTCCACCAGCCCGCCCCGGACCGGGCGCCCGGTCAACTGCATTGTCATCAGGTGCGGATCTTTGGGATAGACGCTGCCGATGCCGGTGAACATCGTGTAGCCCCAGGGATTGCGCCCCAGCAGCCAGTCGCGCTGCCGGGCGGCGAAGTCGTGATACGTCCTGTCCCCGGTCATGCGCTCAAAGAGCAGGCACTGGGTGGTCAGGGCGACGGTGAGGTTGGCCGAGCACCAGATGAACGGCACGCCGATGCGGTAAGGATTCCGCTCGCCCGCGCGCACGCAGCGCTCGATGCCCTCGCGGTAGTAACCGGCGAGGAGTCTCCTGAATTGCCGATCCGCCAGATCATAGAGCCTGGAGTGGCCGGCGTTCATGAAGGGGAAATACTGGTAATGGCCGGTCTGCTCCTTGCCCATCCAGGATTCCGAGGCTGCCAGCTTTGCGTAGCGCTTTGCCTCCTGCAGGTAGCGCCGTTCGCGCGTGGCGCGGAACAGCTCCGCCGCGCCCCATTCCATGTCATCGGCCCAGGTGGTTTCCTCGTAGCGATAGGGGGCGCCGTAGGAATTGCCCTGCTGGACGCCTTCCCTGGCGCGGCCCAGCTCATACACTTCTTTGCCGGCTTGCAGGCAGCGTTCGGCGAAGGGCCTTTGGCGCGGATCAGCTTTCCAAACCTGGTATGCCAGGCTCATGGCGGCAGCGTAGCGGCCGGCGAGGTTCGCCACGCCCGTGGACGCGCTCTTGTACTGGCGGAGTCCCTGCGGCTGGCCATCTGCGAAATACACCACCCGCGGGCCGCCCTTGCCCCAGCCGTAGTCGGCGATCTCGTTCTGCGGCAGGCGGCGGCCGGTGTGATCGCGGTCGTCGGCCACCTGGTGATAGAGTTGGTCGGGTGCCGGATGCAGCTTGAGCATCCACTCCAGCCCCCAGCGCGCCTCGTCGAGCACGTCCGGGAGGCCGTTCGCAAACGGCTGGCCCAGAGCGTTGACCTTGTCCGCGAACTGTTTTCGGTCTCCGGCCAGTTCGTAGGCGAGCAGCATCTGGGCGGTGGCATTGCCCGAGGTGAGGAGATACTTCAGCAGATCAGCCGCGTCGTGCCAGCCGCCCCTGGCGTCGAGATGCGTGCCGTTGGTGAGCGGTCCGTACGCTGTGCGGCCGTCGAACGGGTGGCACACCGCATCCAACCAGGGGTTGTAACCGCAGCGCTGCTGGCGCATGAACTCGAGCAGTTGATCGGGCATCTCGCGGTAGGCCGCGTCGCCGATGGTGAAAGGCAGCGATTGGCCCTCACCAAGGCGCAGCACATAGCGGCCCGGCGTTTTGAAGGACGAGAAGTCCAGTTCCGCGTGGTGCTCGAACTGGCCCCAGGTCGCGCCGGCGAGAGGCCTGGTCTTGCCATCGAGCATAACCTTGCCGGTGTCCGCCGCCGCCACTGTGAATGAGGCCGGCAGAGGCCCTTTGGCGAAGGCAATGGCGAGCTTCGCATCCTGCGCCCGGTAGCCAACCTGGCTGGCGCGAATGAAGAGTTCGTCGGCCTGGGCGCTCACAAGGCCGGCCAGGAGAATCAACAGGAGGGCATTGGGCTTTTTCATAAGATTCGGGGGCGCTGCACTCTTGCTCAATTTCGGCAGTGCAGACTTAGGCCGAGTAAGGCACGCCGCCACCGGACTGGACACCGAAGTTGAAGGAGACCGGAAGGCGCAGGTCGGTATTCGGGACGCGGCATTGCCCCGTCCCGGCCCGCGTGCGGTGGCGGTTGATTTCGTCTTCGTCCGCCGTGCGCCAATTGTATGGCGCAGGCACGGCGATTTTGGGCGACGCGGGAACTGGCATTGGGGAATGATGCGCAAGAAGCCGCCACAGTCAAACAGGAGTTGTTCAACAGGGGTTGTTCAAGGCTGGCCTCCTCACCCTCCCAGTGGCTGGGGGATAAGACAAGTTTGAACAAATACGGGCGAAACCAGTCAATAGTGTGACTACCCGCGTTTCGCTTGAGCGGCCACGGGCACGCTTTGTGATGTCCGGCTGGAGGCATATTGCTGGTGAGCAGGACAGGCTGGTGGCGGCGAATTTCGCAGGCGGAAAAAGTTATAAGATTTATTTGACAGTGCTTCGGGTATTGGAGTAAAAAAGTGTGAGTTAGCTGTTGGCATTGTTTAACTTTGGGTGTAAAAACGCTGAAATAATTCTATGAAACGAATCGTTGCCTCCATTGGTTTGGTTGCCGTTGGTGCCTCTAGCATTCAGGCGGGAGTGATGCCGGGCTTAACGACAGAAACCGGCAAGCCTTGGAGCGTCTCAGCGACGCTCCGCGGATTCTATGATGATAACCCAAGCGGCATCCCCAATAACTACTCTACCCCCGGTTATAAGCGAAGCAATTCCGGATTCGAAGTTAGTCCATCCTTTCAGGTCAGTCTCCCGATGGACCAGACCAGCCTGAGCTTCGGCTATGTGTATTCCCTTAAGTATTACGAGCACAAGCTGTGGAACGAGGATGACAACTATGATCAAACCCATGACTTTAACTTCGGTCTCACCCACGCGTTCAGCGAGCGGTACCAACTGAGCATCAGAGACTCCTTTGTAATCGGCCAGGAGCCCGATATACTGAGGTACGGGAATTCCTTCCCCACCTTCCGGCGCGTTTCGGGGGACAACCTTCGTAATTATGGCGAGATAAATTTGCTGGCGCAGTTGACTCCGAAATTCGGGGTAGAGGTAGGCTACGCCAATACGTTTTACTCCTACGCTGATGACGACCCGATGTATAACGGCTTGGGCACCAATCCTCAGAACCTTCTATGGCCGAGCTATTCCGGCCTGCTCGACCAGTTGGACCACCGGGCGCACATAGAGGGCCGCTATCAGATAATGCCCCAGACGATTGGTATCCTAGGCTACCAATTCAGGCAGACAGATTACATCGGAGACCAAGTCATTGGGTATGATGTTTCCAGAAATGCCGCCATCAAGAGCAAGATGCGGAATGCCCGATCACACTATGCTTACGCTGGGCTCACGCATAATTTCCGGCCGGATCTGACCGGCGCGCTCCAGGTGGGGGCCCGCTACACCGAGTACTATAACAATCCCGCCAGCCAGGACGACTGGAGCCCTTACGTAACAGCAAGTCTGCAATACACCTATCTGCCAGAAAGCTATTTGCGGTTTGGGGCTACTTACGATTACAGCTCGACCTACACGTGGAGTCCGATTGAGGCTGGTGATATCACGCTGAACGGACAGACTTTCGATGTGTTTGTAGCATTGCAGCACCGCATCACCCCGAAGCTCTACGGCAATGTCAATGCGGAGTTTGTGAACGTCACCTATTACGGGGGGACATATGACAATCGAGACTCTCAGTATTACTTGGTTGGCCTGAATCTGCAGTATCGGTTCACTCCGAACTTCTCCGCGGAAATAGGCTACAATTACGACCTTTCAGACAACGAGTACTCCGGCGACGTGTTCGGTACAACGAAATACCATTATGACAGGAACCGGGTTTACATTGGGGTGACAGCCTCTTATTAGACCAAAGTTTGATTCACTGACAGGGGGCTAGGCTGTCACAACTGGCCCCCTTATTTTTTAATATATGGACCCACTGAAAGTTGCTCCGCCGCAGGAAACCAAACTGCATTTCCTGGACTATTGGCGGATCATCCGCATTCGCAAGACCGTTATCCTGGCTGTGTTCTTGCTGGTCGTGATCACAGCCACACTGGTCACCTTCATTTTGCCGGAATCCTTCTCGAGCACCACGCGGATCAAGATCGAGCGCGACCAACCGGACATTAGCGGCATGGCGGACTCGGCAAGAATGACCGGCTATGACCCCTACTTCATCCAGACTGAGTTTGAGCTGATCCAATCTCAACTCATCCTCGGCAAGGTGGTTGAAGACCTCGATCTGAACACGGAGTGGGGGAAGAAGTACGCCAGCAACGAACGACTCAGGACCCCGGAAACAATCACGCTCCTGAAGCAGAGAATTGACCTGCGCCCAGTGCGCAACACCAGTCTTATTGAGATTCGAGTCTTTAGCGAAAAGGCAGAAGAGGCTGCCAGGATCGCCAATGCACTCGCGGAGGCTTATAGTGCCCACCGCCAGCAGCAACGCGCGCAGTTGAGCCGGGGAGGGATCAAGGCCCTGGAAGAACGCTTCGCAGAGCAGGAGGCGAAGGTCAAGGCTGCGCAAGAAAAGGTGGATACGTTGCGCAAGGAACTGAACATCTCCGATGCCATGGCAAGCGGAGAGGGACCGTCCCCCCTGATGACAGCCGAGACGCTGCGCAAGATTGAAAGTCTGCGCATAGAAAGCCAAGCCGAGTATGTCCGGCAGGTCACTTTGTTGGACCGCCTCAAGAGTCTTGGGAAGGAACTGGGGCCGGAGGGTCTTGCACAAGCCATCACGACTGCCGCCCCGGACACCTTGCTCAGTTCCCTGCTCGACCAGTTGACCATGGCAGAGCAAAGGCTGGTCGCTCTGGAGAAAGACTACGGGCCGGAGCATGCGGAGGTGCTTAAGTGCAAGGGCATGGCGGATGATCTGCACAAGAAGGTCAAGAGCCGCGTGGATGGCATTATGCTCGGGTTGGACACTCGGGTGCTTTCTCTCAGCAACAGTCTTGTCAACCTGCAACAGGAAGTCGGCAGGGCCACGACCAACGACGTCACGCAAGCCAACTTGACCCGGCCTTATTTTGAAGCCAAGCGCGCGCTGGAAGAACTCCAACGCTTCCGCCAGATTCTCGACGCGAAGATCGCATACGAGAAGATTGACGTCGAACTGCCCAAGACCATGATGGTCGAAGTGGTGGACAGAGCGATGCCGGGCCTGCGTCCGGTGCGGCCCAACAAACCGCTCAATATTGCTCTGGGCATTATCATCGGCCTAGTGGTCGGAGTTGGGTTGGCATTTTTCATCGAGTACCTGGATACGAGTGTAAAGACGATTGATGATGTGGAGCGTTCGCTGCAATGTCCTGTGCTGGGCGTTATTCCACAGAATGTCGGCTTGCTGGTGGACGAAGGGACCGAGAGCCCGCACGCGGAGGCTTATCGCGTCTTGCGCACTAATCTTCTCTTCTCGCGCAAGGACGATAAGCTGAACACCATCGCTATCGTTAGCGCGGGAGCGGGCGAAGGCAAGTCCACCACCGTCTTTAACCTGGCCGCCGTCTTCGCCCAGAGCGGGCAACGAACGGTCATAGTGGACTCCGACCTGCGGCGGCCGACGCTGCACAAGATGCTCCACGTGACCAATGCCATCGGGCTCACCAATTATCTCTTGAGGCAAAACACCCTGGAGGAAGTGATTCAAACCACCAGCTTGCCGACGCTGGACTTCCTGGCGAGCGGCAAATTGCCGAGCAGCTCGCTGGGCATTCTGAGTTCCACCCAGATGAAGGACTTGATCGGTGAATTGAAGCAGCGCTATGACTTTGTGTTTTTTGATTCGCCGCCGATTATGGGCGTGAGCGATGCTTCGATTCTCGCTAGCGAAGTGGACATGACCATTCAGGTCATCCAGTACCGCCGCTATCCGCAACCGATGAACATCCGCGCCAAGCAGTTGATTGAGAAAGTTGGCGGCAACCTGGTGGGTATCGTGCTGAACAACATCAACATGTCGCAGGACGAGAGCTACTACTACTACAGTGGCTACTACCATGATTACTACTATCGTAGCGAGGAACAACAGGAACCGGCCGCGAAGGAGGGTGCCGAATCCGAGGACAAGGCCAAGTTGGACATTAAGCAGAAGTATTAATAGGGATTTAGATTGAATGAGCATCACAAATGTTGGTAAGCAGCTAGGGCATTGGGGAGCAGTCTGCGGTTTATTCCTGGCGGTTGTCTGTCTGTGTGGGTGCCGCACGCAATCACAAGAAATGCAGCTTGCGGGCATTGCCATGACCAATGCCGTCGCGCCCGAACCGGAAGTATTCCGCGTGGGCGATTCGTTGACCATCGTCTACTCCGATCTTCCCCAGGTCACCCCGGAATTCTCAGGAAAGATCAAGGAGGATGGAACCATCACCCTGCTCTTGAACAAGTCTTTCACAGCCGCCGGCAAGACTGCGGGTGAGTTGGAACGGGACATCCGGGCATATTATGTGCCGAACTACTACAAGAACCTGACCGTGACTGTGAAGCCGGTGGAGAGTACTCGTTGGTACTACGTTTACGGCGAGGTGAAATCTCCCAATCGGCAGATCTATAACAGCCGCATTACGGTGTTGCAGGCGATTGCCTCAGCCGGCGGATTCACAGACTTTGCCAAGAAGAAGAAAGTCAAACTGACGCGCGTGGATGGCCGCGCTCACACCATCAACTGCCCCAAGGCACAGGAGAATCCCATCCTGGACTTGGAGGTTTATCCGGGCGACAAAGTCTATGTCCCACGCCGCATTTGGTGATGGTTCAGCTTAAGCTGCTGTCCGGGAAAAAGGCGGGCACCGCATGGGTCGCCCGCCGTTTTCCTGTACGAATCGGGCGTTCCAACGCCGCCGATCTGCAACTGGAGGATGAGGGCGTTTGGGATCAACACCTGCAACTGGACTTCGACCCTGCGCAAGGCATCGTCCTAATCGCTCATCCCTCCGCGCCTGCGACGGTTAATGGGCACCCACTCCAACAGACCGTCCTGCGCAACGGCGACGGCATTCACATCGGTGCGCTTAAGATGCAATTCTGGCTCAGCGAAACCCGCCAGGACGGCCTGCGCTGGCGTGAAGGGCTAACCTGGGTGGCAATCAGCGCAATTTCCCTCGGCCAGGTCGGCCTCATTTACCTGCTCCGGTAGCTCCTCTGGCCCCGGTTAATGCCGGAAGTGTCTTGTGGCGGTAAACGCCATTGCCACGTCGCGCTCGTTTGCTGCCGCAGTCACTTCCGCATCGCGCACTGAACCACCCGGCTGAATCGCCGCCGTCGCTCCTGCCTCTGCTGCCGCGATTAGGCCGTCCGGAAAGGGAAAGAACGCATCACTGCAAACCACGCTGCCTTTGAGCGATAGGCCCGCTTCCCCAGCCTTCCACACAGCGATGCGGCTCGAGTCCACCCGGCTCATCTGGCCCGCGCCAATACCCAGGGTCCGATCGGCGGCGACAAACACGATGGCATTAGACTTTACATGCTTCACAACTCGCCAGCCGAACAACATTGCCTTGCGTTCCGCTTCCGTAGGCTGGCGGCGAGTCACAATCCTCAGGTCGTCGGAGGTCGTTACCCGCAAGTCACAGTCCTGCCATAAGTAGGAGTCAGCGCCCACGCTGCGCACGGTCCACGGCTGCGCTGTTAGCGGGGATCCCAAGCCCTTGATAATGCGCAAGTTCTTCTTCTTCTGCAAAACGTCGAGCGCCTCAGCCGTGAAGTCGGGCGCGACGATCACCTCGCTGAAAATCTCCGCAATCGCTTCCGCGCACGCCCGATCAAGCGCCCGGTTCAACGCAATGATCCCGCCGAAAGGCGCCTGCCGGTCAGTTGCGAACGCCTTGTCCCACGCCTCGCGCAGGCTGCCCCCTTGCCCCACGCCGCACGGATTGGTGTGTTTCAGAATGGCCACAGTGGGCGGGTCCTCCGAGAATTCCGAGATCAGCGTCACCGCGGCGGTCAAATCGAGAATGTTATTGTATGAGAGTTCTTTGCCGTGCAGTTGCTGAAAGTAATCATGAAAGCCCCCATAAAGCGCCGCCTTCTGGTGGGGGTTCTCACCGTAGCGCAGCACCCGCGCCAGCGGCGCTTGAATCCGCAATGCTCCCGGCACGCCAGCAGTTGGCGCCATGTCAAAGGCCTTTTCCAGATGCGCAAAAATGGCGGCGTCGTAGGCCGCAGTGCGCGCAAACGCCTTGGCGGCCAGCTTGCGTCGCAGTTCCAGCGTGGTTTGCCCATTTGTCTTAATCTGTTCCGCGACCGATTCATAGTCGCCGGGATCCACTACCACCGTCACGCTTTCGTGGTTCTTGGCTGCGCTGCGCAGCATGGAAGGCCCCCCGATGTCAATGTTCTCGATGGCCTCTGCCAGCGCGACGTTGGGCCGGGCGACGGTCTGTTCAAACGGATACAGATTTACCACCACCATATCAATCGGTCGGATGTCGTGCATGCGGATCGCAGCTTCGTGGTCTTCATTTCCACGGATGTAGAGCAGCCCACCATGTACTCTGGGGTGGAGCGTCTTGACGCGGCCATCCAGCATCTCAGGAAAACCGGTGTAGCTGCTGAGGTCGGTAACATGCAAGCCTGCCTCGCGAAGTGCCTTGGCCGTCCCGCCTGTAGAAATCAACTCCACCCCTGCCCCGGCCAGCACCTGAGCCAGCGAAGCGAGTCCTGTCTTATCAGAAACCGAGAGCAGCGCGCGTCGAATTTTCTCCATAACCAAGCCACACCTTCCTCTACCGACGCTTGCCCTGTCAATCGGCAAAGTTCCATTTCAGGACGGGCTTTGGGCGGGCACCTCGAGTTTGGCCGCGAGTAAGAACAAAACAATCGTCCGTCCAAAAGAAAGAGCCCAACGAGCAGAGGAAGCCTCGTTATTCAACCAACGGCCCGCGGAGATCAATCACTCCCGCCTTCACCCATATTCTGGTGGCAGTAACTTCGGGAACGAGCCCCTCCCATCTGCCAATTCCCCGTCGCCGTCTCGCAAAAGTCCCGAGCGCTCTCGACTTCCCGCTGCGCTTGGGGCAGCTTGGAACGGTGAGTGCGAATGCGTTCTCCGCGGCAGCCCCTCTTCAGAGTCTGGGGAAGTGCCCAACGGATGTTGCCGTCCCAACCACAAGCCAGTCGCCCTCCGCTGCCAAGATCAACCTCTTCCGATCCCTGTTCCGCGGGCGCGACGATGTTTACGCCAGGCGATTTGAAAGCCGAAAGACCGGTCGGGCAGGCTACCAACCGGCTTGCGCCAATGATTGGGCGCGTGGCTTATGCGGCAAGCCCCGCGTGAAGTGCGTGGACTGCCCTAACCGCCGCCTCCTGCCGGTGACGGATGAGGTTGTCCGTCAACATCTCACTGGTGCGGACGACCGCGGCAGGGAGTTCGTCATGGGCCTCTACCCGATGCTCGCTGACGAAGCCTGCTGCTTGCTCGCCATTGACCTTGACGGCGAGGGATGGGCGGAGGATGCAAAGGCCTTGCAGCACACCTGCCAGCGTCTAGCGCTGCCAACCGCTTTGGAACGGTCCCGCTCAGGTCAGGGCGGCCATCTGTGGTTCTTCTTTGAAGAGGCGCTGCCAGCCAGCATCGCGAGGAACCTCGGCTCACACCTCCTCACTGAGACCATGGAACGCCGGCCGGAGCTTGGGCTGACATCCTACGACCGGCTCTTCCCTAATCAAGACACCCTGCCCAAGGGCGGCTTCGGCAACTTGATCGCGCTTCCGCTCCAGAAGCAGCCGCGGACAGTGGGCAACAGCGTATTCCTGGACAGCCAGTTTCAGCCCTACGCAGATCAATGGGCATTTCTTTCCTCCGTGCGGAAGATCGGCCGCGCACAAGCCGAGTCACTCGCACGGGATGCCGAGCGCCGAGGGCGCATTACTGGCGTAAGGTCGGCTGTGGGTGAGGAAGACGACGAGCTTCCCTGGACCGCGCCGCCATCGCGCCGACGGAAGGAACCTCTCATTGCGGATCCATTGCCCAAGTCCGTCGAGTTGGTGCTAGGCGACCAGATCTACATCGCCAAAGAGCAACTTCCGCCGGGGCTGCGCAACCGCCTGTTGCGGCTGGCGGCGTTTCAGAATCCTGACTTCTACCGGGCACAAAGCATGCGGCTGCCAACATTCGACAAGCCGCGCATCATTCATTGTGCGGAGGATGGGCCAAAATACCTGGCGCTGCCACGCGGATGCCTGGATGAGACGCGAAGCCTGCTTGCCTCGCTTGGCGTTGAACCAGCCCTGCGCGACGAACGACTTGCCGGAACTCCAATCGAGGTTCGGTTTCACGGAGAGTTGCGGGCCGAACAGGAGTTGGCGGCAAGGGCTTTGGCGGCCCACGACATTGGCGTTCTGGCCGCTGCAACGGCCTTCGGCAAGACTGTGGTGGCGTCCTGGCTCATCGCGACCCGTGGCGTCAACTGCCTGGTCCTTGTGCATCGCCAACAACTGCTGAACCAATGGGTGGAGCGCCTGGCCTCCTTCCTCGATGTGCCGGCGAAGTCCATTGGCCGGCTCGGAGGCGGGCGCAAGATCCTCACCGGCAAAGTTGACGTGGCGCTGATACAAAGCCTGGTCCGGAAGGGTGTGGTGCATGATTGCGTTGGAGCCTATGGGCACCTTGTTTTTGATGAATGCCACCACCTCCCGGCGACCAGCTTTGAGATGGTCGCACGTCGAGCAAAGGCGCGTTACGTCACGGGGCTCTCCGCCACCATCACCCGCAAGGACGGGCATCATCCGATAATCTTCATGCAATGCGGCCCGGTGCGCTACCGGGTCAGCGCCCGACAACAGGCCGCAGAACGGCCTTTCACACACCACGTCCTGGTGCGACCGACGAGCTTCCGTGCTCAAGAAACCGAAGAGGCGGATTCGCGAGTCGAATTTCAGAAGTTGACTGCGGCCCTGATGCACGCGACCGACCGCAACCAGATGATTTGCGCGGACGTCCTCGCCGCGGTGAAGGCCGGGCGGTTTCCGCTTCTGCTAACCGAGAGAACAGAACATGTGCAAATGCTGGCCGATGAATTGGCGAAAGCGATCCCGCATGTCATCACTCTGCAGGGGGGCATGGGAAAGAGGGCGCTGCAGGCGGCGATGGTCTCGCTTGCCCAGGCGCCAGAACAGGAGGGCCGCGTGTTGGTGGCGACAGGGCGCTACATAGGCGAGGGGTTTGATGAGCCGCGGCTGGACACGCTCTTCCTGGCCTTGCCGGTCTCGTGGCGGGGAACAATTGCACAATACGTGGGGCGTCTGCACCGGCTGCATGAAGGCAAGCGCGAGGTGCAGGTGTATGATTACGCGGATTTGAACGTGCCGATGCTCGCCCGCATGTTCGACCGACGCTGCATCGGCTACGAAGCCGCCGGGTATACGCTATTGATTCCGGGCAGCGCAGTGCCTGGCTGGCCAGCGGAGGTTCCCTTGCCAATAGCCCCGGAGTGGAAGCGGGAGTACGCCGCGAGTGTCCGCCGGTTGGTACGCGATGGCGTGGATGTCCCGCTGGGAAACTTGTTTGTTCACGCAGCTCAGCCGCCCAGCTCCGGAGATGAGGGCGCGGCGCGAGCTCGGAGCGCCGCCGAAGTGTTCCTCTTCCGGCGCCTGCAAACCCTCGATGCGACGTCCGGCAGTTTCCAGCCCAACGCGAACCTGCCGATCTCCTTCGATGCGAAGGGCTCAATGGAGGTGGATTTTCTCTGCCAAGCCGCCCGATTGGTGATCGAACTTGATGGCCCGCAGCACCTGGCTGATCTCGATGCTTACCGCCGGGACCGTCGGAAAGATGCAGCCCTGCAGGAACGGGGATATTTTGTGCTGCGCTTTCTGGCCGAAGACGTCGCCAGACAATTGGACACCGTGTTGGAAGCCATCCTGCGAGCGAAGGCGCATCAAGCCGCCAGGATGCCTTGAGTCCAGGAGGCCCCGAGGCAACAAAAAAGCCGAAGCCCGTTTTCCGGACCTCGGCGTTTATAGAAAAACTGGCGGCGACCTACTCTCGCGGAGTCTATAAAACCACTACCATCGGCAAGACTGTGTTTGACGGCCGTGTTCGGAATGGGAACGGGTCGGACCACAGCTTCAAAGCCACCAAAAAATCACAAAGAACACCGCCGCCCTCGGCGGGTTCTCTGAAAACTGCACACAGGAGACTATCAGGATTACAATTCGCGAGTTGAAATCGCTCTTGCCCTTCAAAGAAGGGAAAGAAGCGATCAAGCCGCACGACCGATTAGTATTAGTCCGCTAAACGGATTACTCCGCTTGCACGCCTAACCTATCAACCCGGTAGTCTTCCGGGGGTCTTTAGGAACCTTGCGGTCCGGGAAACATTATCTTGGGATGAGCTTGGCACTTAGATGCATTCAGCGCTTATCTCTTCCGCACATGGCTACGCAACGATGCCGCTGACGCGACAATTGCCACACCAGAAGTGCGTCCAACCCGGTCCTCTCGTACTAAGGTTGGAACCCCTCAAGTTTCCTGCGCCCACAGTGGATAAGGACCGAACTGTCTCACGACGTTCTGAACCCAGCTCGCGTACCGCTTTAACCGGCGAACAGCCGGACCCTTGGGACCTTCTCCAGCCCCAGGATGCGACGAGTCGACATCGAGGTGCCAAACCGAGTCGTCGATATGAACTCTTGGACTCGATCAGCCTGTTATCCCTAGCGTACCTTTTGTCCGTTGAGCGACGGCAATTCCACATTAAACCGTCGGATCATTTGGGCCTGCTTTCGCACCTGCTCGACTTGTAGGTCTCACAGTTAACCTGGCTTCTACCCATACGCTCGACGCATAGTTGCCAACCATGCTGAGCCAAGCTTAGCGCTCCTCCGTTACTCTTTCGGAGGAAACCGCCCCAGTCAAACTGACCCGCACGCACTGTCCCTCATCTGGTTGACAGACTGAGGTTAGAATCCTAATTAGCCAAGAGTGGTGTTTCACATTGCGACTCCACGGGAACCGAGGCTCCCGCTTCAAAGTCTCCCACCTACGCTACGCATGATTAATCAAGACACAATACGAGCTTACAGTAAAGGTGCATAGGGTCTTTCCGTCCTACTGCGGGCAGGCGGCATCTTCACCGCCGTTACAGTTTCGCCGAGATCCTCTCCGAGACAGTCGTTCAGTCGTTACACGATTCGTGCAGGTCGGAACTTACCCGACAAGGAATTTCGCTACCTTAGGACCGTTATAGTTACGGCCGACATTCACTGGGACTTAAAGACCGAGCTTCGCCTTGCGGCTAACAAGATCTCTTAATCTTTCAGCATTGGTCACGTGTCACACCCTATACGTCGTCTTCACGACTTGGCAGAGTGCTGTGCTTTTGTTAAACAGTCGCCAAACGCAATTTACTGAGGCCCGCCAAGGCTACATTGCTGCAACCTTTTTGGGCACCCCTTCTCCCGAAGTTACGGGGCTAATGTGCCGAGTTCCTTAGAGAGGTTTCTCTCGCGCGCCTGAGTGCGCTTACACTCACCCACCTGTGTCGGTTTGCGGTACGGGCGAATAAGACATACTATGCAACTTTTCTCGGCAACTTCTCCACCGGTGCGCTTCGGCCGAAGCCTAAGCTCAGCATTCGATTGCCTAGCCGATGTTTTCCGTTGCGTCATCGCATAGCTAATTCTTACCCGGCGCAGGAATATTTAACCTGCTGTGCATCCGCTACGCCTTACGGCCTCGCGTTAGCTCCCGGCTAACCCTGGGAGGACGAACCTGGCCCAGGAAACCTTGGGTTTACGGCGACCAGGATTCTCACCTGGTTTATCGCTACTCGTGTCTGCATTCTCACTAATCAGCGCTCCACCGTCCGTTTCCGTCCGGCTTCGCCGCGCTGATTACGCTCTCCTACCACTCGCAGGATTCGAAAATCCTGCGAATCCATAGCTTCGGTATGTGATTTAATCGCCAATCATTTTCGGCGCGACATCGCTCGATGAGTCAGCTGTTACGCACTGTTTAAATGATGGCTGCCTCTAAGCCAACATCCTCACTGTCTAAGCAACGTCACATCCTTTCCACTTAATCACATTGGGGCACCTTAGCTGATGGTCTGGACTGTTTTCCTCTCGGCAATGAACCTTATCGCCCACTGCCTAACTGCTGTGATACTGAGATCCATGGCATTCGGAGTTTGATTGGTTTTGGTAACCTGGTGGGGTCCCTAAGCCATTCAGTGCTCTACCTCCATGGAGTACTTCCACAACACTCGCCCTCAAGCGATTTCGGAGAGAACCAGCTATCACGGGGTTTGATTAGTCTTTCGCTCCTACTCTCAAGTCATCTCAGGATTTTTCAACATCCACGAGTTCGGTCCTTCACCTGGTATTACCCAGGCTTCAACCTGCTCAAGAGTAGATCACCTCCGCTTCGGGTCTATTGCCCGCGACTTGGTCGCGCTATTGGCACTCGGTTTCCCTTCGCCTCCGCCGCAGAACGGCTTAAGCTGGCCACGGACAATAACTCGCAGACTCATTATGCAAAAGGCAGGCAGTCACCGGCTCCATTCCGAAGTCTGGCTCCGGCCTTGCGGCCGGAACGGGCTCCGGAATGGAGCCGGCTCCTACACATTGTAGGCATATGGTTTCAGGTACTATTTCACTCCGCTAGCAGCGGTTCTTTTCACCTTTCCCTCGCGGTACTAGTTCACTATCGGTTGCCAAGGAGTATTTAGCCTTATCCGGTGGTCCGGACAGATTCATGCAGAGTTTCACGTGCACCGCATTACTTGGGATACCTCTAGGGGGCTTCGAACTTCGCTTACCCGGCTGTCACGGTCTATGGCCCATCTTTCCAGATGGTTAAGCTCGCTCTCTACCTCCCACATTAAGGTCCCTCAACCCCGGGAAGACAAGTCCTCCCGGTTTAGGCTGTTCCGCTTTCGCTCGCCACTACTGACGGAATCGCTTCGTTTTCTTTTCCTGGGGTTACTGAGATGTTTCACTTCACCCCGTCTCGCCTCGCCGGACTATGAATTCATCCGGACGATACTCCGGTATTACCCGGAGTGGGTTTTCCCATTCGGAGATCCACGGATCAAAGCCTGCTTGCGGCTCCCCGTGGCTTATCGCAACTTACTACGTCCTTCATCGCCTCTTGGCACCAAGGCATCCACCATAAGCCCTTAGTAGCTTGATCACAAAGTTACCTCGCTGCCCCCCTCGACAGGGAGCAACAAGAACTCAGCGAACTGTAATTTGCCCTAGTTATCTACCTATGTGCAGTTGTCAAAGAACACCGCCGACTGACTTGCGGCCGGAGATGCAGCTCCGGCCGGTCCGGGCCGGCAAACCGTTATGCAAGTGGTTTTCCGCGCGCCGCAGCGCGACGGAGTGGTGGGCGTGACTGGAGTTGAACCAGTGACCCTGCGCTTATCAAGCGCATGCTCTAACCAACTGAGCTACACGCCCATAGGGGTTGGTGGAGCTGAGGAGACTCGAACTCCCGACCTATAGCTTGCAAAGCTACCGCTCTACCAACTGAGCTACAGCCCCTTTTGAGTGCGGAGTGTCGAATAGGGAGTGCTCAATCACACCCACTCCGCATTCCGCATTCCGCACTGGGGCGGGGTTCGAATCTCGACCACTTGCCAAAGAGCATCTGCTCATTGGAAAACTGAATTGTGCGATAAGCCGAACCCAATCAACCCCGAAGGGTTGACCGACCTAGGAGGGCGGTTTTTACCCCGCCTCCATGCTTCTCCTTAGAAAGGAGGTGATCCAGCCGCA
>DAOPPX010000008.1:0-72556 GCA_035358715.1 Verrucomicrobiota bacterium | reverse complement strand
CGATCTCACCCGCCTTTGCCTTGGCCAAGAACGCGCCCAGGTTTCCCCGGTGCATGTTCGCTGCCAACCGCTCATCGCCGTTGACCTTGTAGGCACTGACCCCCTCATCGGCTGGCAGGTCCACCAGTTGCCAGCCGTGCTCGGCACAGACTTCTTTCGCCATTTGAAGCTGACGTTCCAAGCTGGAGCCGTCGCCCTGCTTCTTACTCGAAAAGCGCCGATAGCTGTATGCCAGCTTCGGCCCCGTCGCTACTGTAGTATGTTTCGTATTCATTACAGGGAGAATACACCCCTTCCCATAACTTGTCAACAACGTCTCTAACCCGGGGTTAGAGGTACTACGGTATTGGGACGGGGTTGGGATGGGGAGGAGAGGGTGGGGCCTGTGTGAAAAGAGCGCGCGAAAATGCCGTGCGGACAGGCCGTGGCCGGGGTGTGGGACAAGATGGCTCAGGTTGGTTTCAGCTTGGGAGTGGGCGGCTTGGGCTGGAGAAGGCGGCCAAGATTGTTCCTGGCCCATTTTTCAGCGCATTCTCTGCATATTCCCTTGACTTCCCACCGACGGCAGACCATTAAGCCGGGCCAGCAATCAGACACTCGAAGAATCCGCGGAAGACATGAATCTGTTCCGACGCAAGAATGTTACTGACCTGCAGGCCGAGGCGCTGGCGGACCAGAGCCTGCACCGGGCGCTCGGCCCGGTGAACCTCACCGCCCTGGGCGTTGGCGCGATTATCGGCACCGGCATCTTTGTGCTCACGGGAACGGTTGCGGCGCAAAATGCCGGCCCCGCGGTGGTGCTTTCGTTTGCGCTGGCCGGGCTCGCCTCCATCTTCGCCGCGCTGTGCTACAGCGAGTTCGCCTCGCTCGTCCCGATGGCCGGCAGCGCCTACACCTATGGCTACGCCACCCTGGGGGAGTTGTTCGCCTGGATCATCGGCTGGGACCTCATCCTTGAATACGCGGTCGGCGCCATCACCGTGGCCATCGGCTGGTCGGGCTACGTGGTGTCCTTCCTAAGCGACTTTGGCATCGTTTTGCCGCCCGAGCTTTCCGCCGCTCGGGGCACGCAACTCATCGAACTTCCGGCAACCCTGGCGACAGCTTTGAAGATGAAGGCGGGCTGGGCCGCCTTCAGTGTGGGGCTCGCGGATCAGATCGTGGCCCTTGGCACCGACCCTGCCGTGCTCCCCCAGGCCACCGCCATCTTCAACCTGCCGGCCGTGCTGATCATCTTCGTCGTCACCACCCTGTTGGTGGTCGGCATCCGCGAATCCGCCAACTTCAACAACATCATCGTGCTTGTCAAAGTGGCCGTGGTGCTGCTGTTCATCGCAGGGGCGGCGCGAGCCATCCAAACCGCCAATTGGCAACCTTTCATTCCTGTCAATACCGGCGCGGCGGGCCACTTCGGCTGGTCAGGCATCATGACCGGCGCGGGCATTGTCTTTTTCGCTTACATCGGGTTCGATGCCGTGAGCACCGCGGCTCAGGAAGCCAAGAATCCGCAGCGAGACATGCCCATCGGCATTATCGGCTCGCTGCTCATCTGCACCGTGCTATACATCCTGGTCTCGGCCATTGCCACAGGCGTGGTGCCGTATTCCCAGTTGGACGTGCCGGACCCGATCGCAGTGGCGGCTGACCGCGCGGGCATGGGCTGGATGGGCAAGCTCATCAAGCTCGGCGCGATTGCCGGGCTGTCCTCGGTCATTCTGGTTATGCTTCTGGGCCAATCTCGCGTCTTTTACAGTATGAGCCGGGACGGTCTGTTGCCGCCGGTGGTCAGCCAGGTCCATCCGCGTTTCCGCACGCCTTGGATTACGTCCATCCTCACGGGGCTGGGGGTGGCGTGCTTCTCGGCTGTGTTCACTGTGCGCGAAGCCGGGAGCCTTTGCTCGATTGGCACCTTGCTGGCATTTGTGATCGTCTCCATCGGCGTGCTGGTGCTCCGCGTGCGCGAGCCCAACCTGCCACGCCGGTTTACTACCCCTGCGGTCTGGTTCGTTGCCCCCGCTGGGGCCATCTCGGCCATTGTCCTCATGTCCGCCCTGCCGCTGACGACCTGGCTGCGCCTGATCGCCTGGTTCTTAATCGGCATGGTGATCTATTTCGCCTACGGCGTGCGCAGGAGTAAACTCGCCTCACCGCCTCCCGGGCCGGCGAAGTCCTAGCGAACCACCCGCCGCGTGAGGAAGCAAACGGGCTGCCGGTGCAGCAGCGGGAAAGGGCGGAGGGTTTGTGCTTTCGTCCCGGGCGCAACGGTGTATCTTCCCTCGCCATGCCGGTGCCGGTAATAAGTATTGCACAGATGCGCGACTGGGAGCGGGCCACCTGGGCCGCCGGTCACACCGAAGCGGAGGTCATTCGCTGCGTCGGGCAATGCGTCGCGCGCCGCGCCCTGGAGTTGACGCAAACGGGGGACCTGATCCTGATCCTGGCCGGCAAAGGCCACAACGGCGAGGACGCCCGGTCCGCGCGCGAGCATTTGGCTTCGCGCCGGGTGGAAGTGCTGGACGCGGCAGGAACGGCAGGCGACCTGGAGAAGCTGAACTCGCTGCTGGAGATGGGGCCTGCGTTGTTGGTGGATGGCTTGTTCGGCATCGGGCTGAACCGGCCGTTGGGACCGGAGTGGGTGAGTTTCATCGAGCGGGTCAATGGGGCGCGGGTGCCTATATTGGCGGTGGACGTGCCATCCGGTTTGAACGCCGATACGGGCCAACCGCACGGGGCGGCCATCAAAGCCGCGGCGACACTGACCGTGGGCGCGCCCAAGACCGGCATGCTACAGGAGACGGCGTGGCCGTTTGTGGGGCGGCTGGAAGTCGCGTCGGACGTTGGGCTGGCGCCTTGCACGCAGCAAAGCGAACTCCAGTGGACCCTGCCGGAGGACTTCGCGGCTTTCCCGCCCGCGCGGGCCGTGGCGACGCACAAGGGAAACTATGGTCACCTGGCGATCGTGGGGGGAAGCCTGGGTTATCACGGAGCGGCCGTGCTGGCCGGGCGCGGGGCACAACGGGCGCAGCCCGGCCTGATTACGCTCCACACGCTCGAAACGGTCTATCATGCGGTCGCGGCTCAACTCGACGCGATCATGGTCTCTGTGTGGGCGCCGACCGGCAAATTGGCGGGCCGGCACGACACCATTCTGGTCGGCCCCGGCTTGGCGGCCGCCGACATACCGGACCCAATGAAGATGATGACGCGCCATTTGTGGCGGGACTCGTTTCTGCCGGTGGTGGTGGATGCCAGCGCGCTGGATTGGCTGCCGCTGGACCCGGTGCCCCGGAATGCCCTGCGTGTGATGACGCCGCACCCGGGAGAGGCCGCGCGGCTGTTGCGCGGAAACCCGGCGCAGGTGCAGGCGAACCGGCTGGCAGCCTTGCGGAATGTGTCGCGGCGATTTGGCAATTCCTGGATAGTGCTCAAAGGGCATCAGACGCTCATTGGCAGGAGCACGGGTGATGTTTATGTCAATTCCTCCGGAAACCCTTATCTGGCGCAAGGCGGCAGCGGCGACGTGCTGGCGGGCTATCTCGCGGGCCTGGTGGCGCAACCCGATTTGCGGGCCGATCCGCTGCTGACGATTCGCTACGCGGTGTGGCAGCACGGCGCGGTGGCAGATTACCTCCAGGCCACGCGGGCCAACTGGGTGATGGAGGATTTGGCCGCAGCCCTCGGGACGGTAAGAGGCCAGTAACCGGCAAGCGGACACGGCACGGCATAACATCGGCGGGCTGCCGCGGCATCGGTCCGGAGTTGATCGCCAGGAGCCCACAACAAAGGTGGTGGCGGCCTGCCGGACTGTGTCGCCCGCCCTGGGGTAATGGGGCGCTGGATTTTTCCTTTCTTTGGACGGGGCCATCTGCTATGAGAACTCCCATGGTGCGCAGATTATGTTTGATCGGAGCCATCCTCCTTTGCGGATGGCTAACCGGGGCAGCCTACGCCGAAGAGTTCAAGCTCGCCGATGGCACGACGCTCACAGGCGAACTGCTGACGGCGTCGGCCAGTGACGCGGGAGTGCAGATCAAGGTGGGCGAGGGCAAGTATGAGCGGGTTTCGTGGGCTAATCTCTCGCAGGAGGCTCTGAAGAACCTCGCCAAGATCAAGAAGTTGCAGCCCCTGGTGGAGCCGTTTATCGAGATCACGCAGGAGGAGAAGATCAAGAAGACCGAAGTGCCCATCAAGCAGCCCGCGCGCCTGGAGCGGCCGACGCCTCATTCCCTGCTGGGCGCGCTGTTTTCCTCGGGCCCCGGGCTACTCGTGCTGTTGTTGCTTTATGCGGCCAATATCTATGCCGCCTACGAGATTGCGATCTTTCGCGCGCGGCCGGTGCCGCTGGTGTGCGGGGTGGCGGCATTGCTGCCGCTGGTCGGGCCGATTATTTTCCTGTGTTTGCCCACCCTGGTTGCGCCGGTCGAACAAACCTGGGAGACCGCCCCGGCGGCAGCGGCAGAGACAGCGGCGGCCGATACGGTCAATCCGATGCAGGCGGAAGGCGCGGAGCATCCATCGGCCCTGCGGCTGGCGGGATCGGGCTCGGCGGAAGCCTCGGGACCGGGCCATTTCGAGGGAGAACCGGAAAAGCCGGCCTTGCCACAGACCGTCACCTTCCAGCGGGGGCAGTACACGTTTAACCGGCGTTTCATCGAGACGAAGTTCCCCAACTTCTTCGGCGTGGTTCGCCGGGATGCGGATCGGGATATGGTGCTGGTGATTAAGTCTGCCCGCGGTGAATACACTGGCCAGCGAATCAGCCGCATCGCCGCCAACGATCTCCACTTGATGGTGCAGCGGGGCCACGCCTCGGAAGAAGTCATGATCCCGTTCGTGGAAATCAAGGAAATCGTGCTCAAGCACAAAGACGTGAAGTGAGATGTCGCAGCAGTTCGGCACCTTCACCGCCAGCGAGCTCTATTGCCCGAAGTGCCGCCGCGCCCAACCCGTCCGCGAGCGGCTATTGCTGGTGCTGCCTTCGGGGGAACTGCACGAGTTCCTCTGTTCCCGCTGCGCCACATCGCTGGGCAAACGCACGGTGAGCGCTCCGGCGGTGACCACCGCTCGGCCCCGTCCGCGTTCAGCCAGGCCGGCTTCCGGCCGGCGCTTGCTGCGTTGATGGGACGCGGTGTGGAGGGCGCCGGAAGTGATTCCCGGAGCCGGTTTTGGATTCGCGGGTTGCCGTGCTCACCCCGCCATCGTTCCTGCCGGACCGCCCTCTAATCGCCACCCGGAGATTGGAGGCTCACACACGGGCATCCTGCCCGTCCCGCAGGTCGGACCCGCGCCACACACACGCCGGCATTGCCAAGTCCGCCCGGGGTTGCTTAGGCTCAAGCAGTGAAACCAAACCTTCCTGTCGTTCTGCTGTTGCTGGGCTGGGCTGGTCCCTGGACACAAGCCGCGCCGGTTCCTTTGGCCAGACCCAACATCCTGCTGATTCTGGCTGATGACATCGGCTTTTCCGACCTGGGGTGTTGCGGCGGGGAGATTCAAACGCCGCACCTGAACTCGCTGGCGGCCAACGGCCTCCGCTTCACCCAGTTCTACAACACCTCGCGCTGCTGCCCTACGCGGGCGGCCCTGCTCACCGGCCTGTACCCACACCAGGCCGGCGTGGGCCACATGATGGTGGACCGTGGCCTGCCCGGCTACCGCAGCAATCTGAACCGCGAGTGCGTAACCCTCGCCGAGGTGCTGCGCGCCGGTGGCTACCGCACTTACATGTGCGGCAAGTGGCACGTCACCAACCGCGACGGCCCCAACGATGACAACTCCAATTGGCCCTTGCAGCGCGGCTTTGAGAAGTTCTACGGCACTATCCGCGGCTACGGAAACTTCTTCGACCCCTCCGCCCTGTGCCGCCAGAACAAGTTCATCACGCCCGAGAACGATGCCGACTATCAGCCCAAGTTCTTCTACTATACCGACGCGCTCAGCGATAACGCGGTGCGCTTCCTGCAACAGCACCAGCAGGAATCGCCGGGCAAGCCCTTCTTCATGTATCTCGCCTATACCGCCGCCCACTGGCCGATGCAGGCGCTGGAGAAAGACATTGCCAAGTACCGCGGCAAATATGACGCCGGCTATGCGCCGGTGCGCCAAGCGCGGCTCGAACGCCTCAAACAGATGGGCCTGATTGATCCGAGATGGGATTGCGCGCCGACCGTCGGCGAGTGGGACACCGTGAAGAACAAAGCCTGGGAGGCGCGGTGCATGGAGGTCTTCGCGGCGATGATTGACAACATGGACCAGGGCATCGGGCGCATCCTGGCCGCACTCAAGCGCGCCGACCAGCTCGATAACACGGTCATCTTCTACCTGAACGACAACGGCGCCTGTGCCGAGGATATGGGCCGCACCCGGCTCCCGGAACCGCCCGCGGCGGAGCTAAAGCCTATGAGCCCGGACACGCTCCAGACCCGCATCCGGCTGCCGATGCAGACCCGCGACGGCCAGGCAGTGAAGTCCGGCCGGCAGGTGATGCCCGGCCCGGCCAACAGCTACATCGCCTACGGCCGCGACTGGGCCAATGTCTCCAACACCCCCTTCCGTGAATACAAACATTGGGTGCACGAAGGCGGTATCAGCACCCCATTGATTGTCCATTGGCCAGCCGGCATCCCGTCCGCGCGCCGGGGACGGCTCGAACCGCAGGTTGGCCACCTCATTGATCTGATGGCTACCTGCGTGGACCTGTCCGGCGCCAAGTATCCGCGCCAATGGGAGGGCAAACCGATCCTGCCCATGGAGGGCATCTCATTGACGCCGGCGTTCCAAGGCAAGCCGCTGAACCGCGCCAGGCCCCTCTTCTGGGAACATGAGAGCAACCGCGCCGTCCGCGAAGGCCGCTGGAAGCTCGTCGCCAAGGCGGACCAGCCCTGGGAACTCTACGACATGGAGAAAGACCGGACGGAAATGCACGACCTTGCCGGCAAGCATCCGCAGGATGTCCGGCGGCTCGCAGACCAGTGGGATGCCTGGGCCGCCCGCGCCAGGGTTCTGCCCCTGGGCGGCTGGAAAGAGATTGAATCGAAACAGAAATAACGCCACTTATTGTCCAGACACTACTCATGATTATGAAGAACCTTCCTCTGTTTGCATTATTGATTTGCGCGACCGGCTGCGCCACGGTGCAGCGTGACGCGGCTGCCCCCCATAACCGGCAGTGGACCCCACCGGAAGCTCAAGCCTGGCAGGCTGCGCAACCCTGGCTGGTCGGCTGCAACTTCATCCCCAGCACCGCCATTAACCAACTCGAGATGTGGCAGGCGGACACTTGGGATCCGGTCACGATTGACCGCGAACTGGGCTGGGCCGCCGATCTGGGCTTTACCAGCGTGCGCGTGTTTCTGCATGACCTGGCCTGGCAGCAGGACCCCAAAGGCTTCCTCAAGCGCATGGATCAGTTCCTGGACCTGGCGGCGAAGCATCGCATCGGCGCGATGGTTGTCCTGTTCGACGGGGTTTGGGATCCGTTCCCCAGGCCGGGCAAGCAGCGCGAGCCGCGGCCCCATATCCACAACTCCGGCTGGGTCCAGAGCCCCGGCGCGGAGATTCTCCGCGATCCCGCCCGCCAGGATGCGCTCAAAGCCTACGTGCAAGCCGTGATTGGCCACTTCCGCCGCGACCGCCGCGTGCAGGTCTGGGACCTGTTCAACGAACCCGATAACCCGGTGCCGCAGTATCGCGACGTGGAACTCGCGAACAAGGCCGAGGTGGCGCTGCAGTTGTTGCGGAAGACCTTCGCCTGGGCCCGCGAGGTTCGGCCGTCGCAACCCCTCACCTGCGGCGTCTGGATAGGCAACTGGTCCGACCCGGCCAAGCTCACCCCCATGGAGCGGTGCCAGATCGAGTGCTCCGACGTGATCAGCTTCCACTGCTACGGGAACCTCGAAGAAACCACCAAATGCGTGCAGAACCTGCGGCGCTACCAGAGGCCGATTCTCTGCACTGAGTACATGGCCCGCCCGAACGGAAGCCGGTTTGATCCCATTCTCGGTTACTTTCAGCGTGAGAATGTCGGCGCCTACAACTGGGGTTTTGTGAATGGAAAGACGCAGACGATTTATCCCTGGGACTCCTGGAAGAAGGAGTACCGGGCTGAGCCGCCCCTCTGGTTCCACGACATTTTCCGCGCCAACGGCTTGCCTTACGACGCGGCCGAGGTTGAATACATCAAAGCGACAACGTCCCGCACGCGCCGGTGACCAGAGTTGGCGCCGGACCGGGGAGACGCCTGGCTAACCCCGACAAGCCGCATTGAGCGGGAGTCAACGCAGCGCCTGCTGGATTTGACCGACGGCGACCTTGCGCGGCGGGATATGCTGGCGGGCGGCCAGCGCGGCGGCCACTCCCGCGGCGGCGCCGATGGCCATCACAATGCACTGCACCCGGTAGGACGCGTGGGCATCGTGGCTGCCGCTGATACACCGTCCGGCCACCAGCAGGCCTTCCGTTTTCTCGGGCACCAGGCAGCCATAGGGGATGTCGTATGGCTGGACCTTGGTCGCGAAGTTCTCAGCCTGGCCGGGACCGGTCGGGTTATGGATGTCCACCGCGAAGCTGGCAGACCACACGACCGCATCCGGACAACGCCGGCCCGTGAGAACATCATCCCGTGTCAGGTATTTCTCGCCGCGGATGCGGCGGCTCTCGCGCACACCGATCATCGCGGGCATGGCCGAGATGTAGGCATGTTCAAAGCCGGGCGCGTGTTTGCGCAGAAAGTCCAGCACCTGAAACGCCTGTTTGCGGCCTTCCAGTTCCGCGCGGGTCAAATCCTGGACGCGCGTGGCGTCAATACCATTAACCTGGGTGGCGTTGATAATCCGTTCGTTGGGGTAGGAAGACAGGTAAACCCGAATGACCCCCACATTGGCAGGGAGTTCGCCCCGCTCCATACCCCGGCGAACGACCTCGTCCCAAACGCCCTCCGGGACGCGAACCTGGAGCGCCTCTTCCTCACTGCCGCAGAGCAAGGCCCGGGTGGAGTCCACGCCGCTGACGCGGTATTGGATTGAAACCGGCTGCGCCAACCCGTCGCCTGGACGCCCCATTTCGTAGGCCGCACCGGCCAGAAAGGCCACATCCCCATCGCCGGTGGCGTCCACCACGACCTCGGCCTGGACTTCGAGCGGGCCTTGCTTGGTCAGTGCGCGCACGCCGGTCACCCGCCGCCCCCGCCGCAGCGCTGCCATCACCCACGTATGCAGGAGAATGTCGCCGCCAGCTTCCTGAACCATCGCCGTATAATCAAGGTCCAGCCGTTCCTGCACCGGACGCCGTCCGCCGATGCGCCGAAGCACTTCCTCAACAAAAGGGCTTTGGGCGTGGCCCATCAACGGTCCGACCAACCCGGTGACGCCCATGCCGCCCAACCGACCACACCTTTCGACCAGCAGCGTCTTTGCGCCCTGCCGCGCAGCGCTCACGGCCGCTGCCACGCCGGCTGGACCGCCGCCACAAACCAACACATCGCACCGTCTGGCCGCGGCTGCGTGGCTGCCCGCACCTGCCGCCGACAACGCCGGGCCGCCAACCGACGCACCCGCCAGAAGCGCTCCGGCGGATTTCACAAAGCCGCGGCGATTCAATCGCATGTTCACGCCTGGAGTCTCACCGGGTTTTGGGAATCGGTCAAGCCACCGGGCCCCCAGTCAGCAAAACGTTGCTACCCTCGTTTTAGGGTATAGCATTGCGGCGGGTTCTTGAGTCTAGACTGGTGCCCGATGCTGCCGGCAGCCCGGCGCGGTCCGAGTTCAGTTTAACTATATAAACCTCTTGGCCATGATGAAGAACATGACTTCCACGAAACCTGTTTGGTTAATTAAAACACTCACTGCGGCGATTGTTGCCGGCTGCGTCTGGCCGGCGGACCTGTCCGGCGCCCCGGCCAAAGCCAAGCCCAACATCCTGCTCATCATTGCGGATGACCTGAATAACTGGGTCACCCCCATGGCTGGCCATGCCCAGGCCAGGACCCCCAACCTCGACAAACTGGCGGCGCGCGGTGTGACCTTCCGCAACGCGCAGTGCCCGGCCCCGCTCTGCAACCCGTCGCGCGCAGCTTTCATGAGCGGCATGCGCCCTTCCACCACAGGCATATACCATAATCAACAGGTGTGGATGCCGCATATCGGCCGCGGGCTTTGCCTCAACGATTACGTGCGCAAGTTCGGCTACACGTCTCTCGGGGCGGGCAAGATCTACCACTACCGCAACTACCGCGCGGAGGACTGGGACGAGGTGGTCTTCCCGACCGACGACACGCTGCCCAATCACCCGGCCAACCGGCGCCCGGGGCCGTTCGGCTACCGCATGTTCACCGAGGACGAGCCGCAGCAAGCGTTTGATGAAAAGCGGGCCGAGAGCAAACTGGTGGATGCGCAAACGGTCTCCTGGTGCATCGAACGTCTCGCGCAGCCGAAGCTGCCGTTCTTCATGGCCTGCGGTCTGCACCGTCCTCACACGCCTTGGGACGTGCCGAAGAAGTATTTCGACCTCTACCCCCTGGATACGATTCGGACCCCGCTGGTGCTCACCAACGACCTGGCCGATGTGCCCCGGGCTGGTGTCGCTTTCGCAAATCCCAAAGGCGCGCATGCCAACATTCTCCAGGCCGGCCTTTGGCAAGATCGGGTGCGCGCCTACCTGGCGTCGGTTTCCTTTGCAGATGCCCAGATCGGGCGCTTGCTGAACGCCCTGGATAAATCACCGTATCGCGACAATACGATCATCGTGTTCCTTGGTGACAACGGCTGGCACCTGGGTGAGAAAGAGCATTGGGGCAAAGTGACCCTGTGGAACGAGGCCAACCGTGTGCCGCTCATCTGGGTGGCCCCGGGCGTCGCCAAGCCTGGCACGACTTGCGACCATGGAGTGGATCTCATGAGCCTCTTCCCAACGCTGTGCGAGCTGGCGGATCTGCCGGTGCCCAAACACGCGGAGGGCGTCAGCATCAAGCCGCTGCTGGCCAAGCCAGACGCCGCGTGGAGCCAGCCGGCCCTCTCCACCATGCACAGAAACAACCATACTCTGCGCACCGCGGAGTGGCGTTACAGCCGCTACGAGGACGGCTCGGAGGAACTCTACAACGGGCGCACCGACCCCCGGGAATGGACCAACCTGGCGGCCAAGCCGGAGTACGCGGACGTGAAGAAGAAGCTGATCAAATACCTCCCCGCCACGAATGCGGCGCCCGTCGAGAGCACGCAGGCACCAGCCAAGAAGAAGAAAAAGAGGAAAAGCAAGCAAGCCTAGCACGCCCTTGTGAATGGGCAGAGTGCAACAACCTGTCCCACGATTCGTTCGCGGATGACCAGACGCTTCGGCTGGAGCCTGTTGTGCGCGGCGATCCTTGCCTGCCACGGTCTGGCCGCTCAGCCGGCTGAAATCTCCACTCTGGACCACGCGTTTGCCCGGCTGCAGACGTTTGACTGGCAGGACAGCCGCGAGGCCCTGGCCCCTATTACTCAAGCCTTCGAGGCCAGCCACACCAACGCAAACGAGCGGCTGGCGCTGGAACGACGACTGGCGGCGGTGCTCGCCTCTTCGGCGCCTCGCGCCGCGAAGGCGTTTGCCTGTCGCGAGCTCAGCATGGTCGGCTCCGCCGAGTCCGTCCCCAACCTGGCCCGCTTGCTGAGTGATCCCCACCTGGCCCATCTGGCCCGTTTCGCCTTGGAACGCATCCCGGATGCGCGCGCCGCGGAGTCCTTGCGCCAGGCCCTCCCTTCGGCAACAGGCGAGCTCCAGGTCGGCATCATCAACTCCCTCGGCAACCTCAAAGACCCCCAAGCTGTCCCGCAGCTTGCCGCCTTGCTAAAGTCAGCCGAAACGAACACTGCTGCCGGCTCACTCCTGGCGCTCGGCAAGATTGGGACGGTGCCGGCGGCGCAGGCGCTCGAGGCCTTCCGGGCATCACCGCTCCCCGGGTTGCAAGCCGCCGCCGCAGAAGCCTCCCTCATGGCTGCGGAAAGCCTTGCCCGCTCAGGGCACATCGAGGAGTCGGACGCCCTGTTCCGCACCCTCTATGACGCCGAGACGCACAGCCGGCTTCGCCTGGGCGCGTTCCGCGGCCTGTTGACTCATGCAACTCCACAATGCAGCAGTGATCTATTGGCCCGCGCCCTGGCGGGAACAGACTCGGAGCTGCGCGAGCTGGCCGCAGAGTGGATAAGCGGTCCTGCCGCGGCCACCAGCGTGCGGCGCCTGGGCGAGAGTCTGCGCGATCTCCCCCCTGCGGGCCAGACGGCGTTGTTGGGCGCTCTGGGTGTCCGAGGTGAGAAGGCGTTCGCCGCCGTCGCGCGGAACGCCTTAGCCAGCCCGGTGGCGGAGGTGAGAGCCGCAGCGCTCCGGGCGATTGCCAGCCTGGGTGATATTTCGGACCTTCCCGCGTTGCTGCACCGCTCCGCCAGCACTGATGGACAGGAAAGCGCCGCTGCCCGCTTCGCCCTCGCCAACTTGCCTGGCAAGGATGTAGACGAGCAGCTCGCCAGCCGATTGCAGGCAGCGGGGCCTGAGGCACCTGCACTGCTTCAATGCCTCATGGCTCGTCATAGTCCCGACGCCGCCACCACCATCGTTGCCCTGCTGCGGGAAAACGGCCCGGCTCGCGCTTCGGCTTTGGAGGCGTTGGCCCTGTTGGGAAACGAGCGCCAGGTTCCCGTTCTCATACCGCTGCTTGCAGCCCCCGAGCCCGCCACGCGGGAGGAAGCGCGGCGCGCATTGGAGGCGATTGTGGCGCGCACGCGTGCGCGCAGTCTCGACGCGCTCAACGACGCCTTCCCGGTCGCGGACACCGCAACCAAGGTGTTCCTGGTCCAGCATTTTGGCGCCATTGCCGGCCCGCGGGCGCTGCAGTCAGTGCGCCTGGCGCTGAGAGATTCCGAGCCCACCGTGCGGGAAGCCGCCTTCGCCGTCCTGGCCGACTGGCCGGGCCCCGGAGCCGTGCCGAACCTGATCGAACTCGCTCGCACAGCCGAAAACCCGGCCTGGCAACGACGCGCATTTCGGGGCCTGGTGCGCTTGTGTCGTGATGCGGATATGCCCCCCGCGCAGCGTCTCAAGCATCTCGCCGAGGCGGCGACGTTGGCCGCCAGGACCGAAGACCGGCTCCTGCTCATTTCCGCCTGGGCCACCATCCCGCGACCGGAAGCGCTCAGCCAAATCGCCGTCTGGATGAAAGATCCGGACCTGACGGAAGCCGCCGGGCTGGCCATAGCAGCCGCCGCTCCCAAACTGGACGCAAGGCACAAGGACGCGGCGGCATTGGCGCTGCGGCAAGTCATTCAGACCTGCACTCAAACCAACGTGCAGGAGCAGGCACGCGCCGCTTTGCGCCACCTCGAGGCGAAAGGACAGCCATGAGCCTGTTGCCTTTATACCCGAAGCGGCGGCTGCCGCGCCGCGCGTTTCTGCGAGGCGCACTCGCAGCGGGCGTCGCGCCCTGGATCATCCCGGCCTCCTCACTCGGTCGCAACGGAACCACCGCGCCGGGCAACCGGGTGGTCATGGCCGCCATCGGCCTTGGCTTCGGCTGGCCCATGTTTCTCAAGCGTCAGGATACGCAGTTTGTCGCGGTGTGCGACGTGCAGCAGTCCCGGCGCGAGAAGGGCCGGAGCACGGTCAATGAACACTACGGCAACACGGATTGCGCCGCCTGCGGTGATTTCCGCGAAGTCCTGGCCCGCCCCGACGTTGATGCCGTTTACATCGCCACGCCGGATCATTGGCACGCGCTCATCACCATCGCCGCCGCGCGCGCCGGCAAAGCGGTTTACTGCCAGAAACCGCTCACGCGCACCATCGCCGAAGGCCAGGCGGTGGTCCAGGCCGTGCGGCGCCACAACATCGTCTTTCAGCAGGGCACCCAGCAGCGGCACGACCCCAGGATGCTTTTCGGATGCGAGTTGGCGCGCAATGGCTACATCGGCCAGCTCAAACATGTCAAAATTGGCAGCCCCGAAGGCAGAACCATGCCGCAGCAGCCTGTTGAACCCGTGCCGGCTGGGCTGGATTGGGACATGTGGCTGGGACCCGCGCCATGGACGCCGTTCACCTCCTGTCGCGTGCGCGCCCACGACTGGTATTTTATCTCGGATTACTGCATGGGCTACATCGCCGGATGGGGAGTCCACCACGCCGACAGCGCCCAACAGGCCAGCGGTCTGGACCATGATTCCGGGCTGATCGAGGTGGACGCGCGGGGAGAGTTCCCCAAAGACGGCCCCTTCGACACGCCTTTCCGCTGGAACATGAACTACCGCTTCGCCAACGGCCTGACGTGGAGCTGGACCGACACCTCCGCCTGGGAGCCGCAGCCGAACTGGAACGATCCGAAGCGGCACCGCATGGGCATTCGCCTCGAAGGCACCGAAGGGTGGGTCTTCATCTGGCGCGGCCTGGTGGAGGCTCACCCAAAATCGCTGCTCGACGTGCGCATCGGGCCCAATGACAAGGTCCGCCTCGTTCAACCGCAGGGCGAGCCGATCCCCGACTTCGTTGCCTGCGTCCGCGAACATCGGCGCACCTGCGCTCCTGTCGAAATCGCGCACCGCTCCACCACCCTTTGCTCGCTGGGCGCCATCTCGATGCAGCTCGCCCGAAAGGTCACCTGGGACCCCGTGCGCGAGGACTTCATCGGGGACCCCGAAGCCGCCCGCCTGAAATCCCGCGCCATGCGCGAGCCGTGGCGCGTGTAACCGCAAACACCGTAACCTCGTCTTAAGCCATATGAACACACAAACCCACCCGCAACCCCTCGCTCCGGCAAACACCATCTCGCAATCCCTTTCCCGCCGCAGCTTCCTTAAAGCGGCGGCCATGACCTCGACTGCGCTCTCCGCCGCATGGATCGGGCGGGCCGAGCCGGCAGCGGCCCCTGCCACCCGCGGAACACCCCTGCAACTCGCCGTCATCACGGGCGGACATCTGTTCGACGTGCCGAACTTTCATCGTCTGTTCCGTGCGCTCGACGGAATCGAGGCCTACATCCAGCCCATGGCGAACTTCGCCGCGACGCCCGAAGAGGTGCGCGACAGCTACGACGCCTTGCTCTTCTACATCATGCTCCAGGACAACCCCACGCAAGACAAAGGCCCCCGGGCCGCCAATCAGACCCAGGCCGTCCTCGAACGGCTTGGCGCGACCGAACAAGGCATTGTTCTCATGCACCACGCGCTGCTTGCTTACCCCCAGTCTCCACTCTGGTCGGAGTTGGTTGGCATCGCGGATCGGAAGTTCACCTTCGACCACGACCAGACGCTGCAGGTGCAAGTCTCAAATTCCGATCACCCCATCACCCGCGGCATGAAGTCCTGGGAGATGATTGACGAGACATATAACATGGCCAGCGCCGGCGAAGGCAGCACGATCCTTTTGACTGTGGACCACCCGAAGAGCATGAAAACCATCGCCTGGACGCGCCAGTACAAGAAGGCCCGCGTCTTCTGCACCGAATCGGGCCATGACAATCAGACCTGGGTGAACCCCAACTTCAGACAGGTGCTGCGCCGCGGCATCCTGTGGTCCGCCCGGCGGCTGGCGTAACAGGCGGACCTGCGGGGCGGCCTGGCCGGCGACGGCGAGGCTGACCACTTGCGTCTTGCTTGCAGCGGCTCAAGCTGCTGCCGCCGCCGTCACTTTGCCTTTGTCAATTGCAGCACCTGCCGGTCGGCCAGCAAACGGACGCGGAGAACCTCGTAAGGAAGCCGCTGCACCGGGCACCCGCGCTCGATGGCCATCGCCGCGGCGGTGGCCGCGGACTGGCCGAGGATCATAAACACCGGCTCCATCCGGATGCTGCCATAGGCGATGTGCGTCGCTGAAAGGCAGATCGGCACCAGCAGGTTCTCGCACTCGCCGGCCTTGGGCACAATCGAGCGATACGAAATGGGATAAGGCGGAAAGCCCCAGGCCTGCACGTCGCCCTCGTTTTCCACCCGCCCGTTCTTCACGATGCGCTGGCAATTGTGCGAGTCCATACCGTAGGCGCCCATGCCGACGGCGTCTTCGGCCTTCTGTCGCCCCCGGCAGTGGTGCTCGGTCATGACGTAATCCGAGACCATGCGCCGCGCTTCGCGCACGTAGAGCTGATGCGGCCAGTTGGCATTGTCGAGAAACTCGTCTCTGGCCGGGCCCCAGGTCTGCATCTCGGCGCGCATGTCCTCCGGCACGCGCGGATTAGTGGCCAGGAAATACACGAAGCCGCGAACGTAATCCTCGTGCGCCTGCCAAATCCCGGCGCGCGTGGCGAAGTCCGCTTCCGGGTAGGCATAGTTGGCGCCAATGAAATCCGTCGAGAAGCCGCCATTGTTGTTGATGTCGGTCTTGCCATTGGGCATCCAGATCGGGTTCCAAAACGCCTTGAGCTGGGGCTTCTGCCCGGCGGCCACAAGCGCTTCGAGGTAACGGGCCAGCAGCTCGTATTGGGCCGGATCGTACTTCGGCGGCGGACGGTGCGGCAGACGATTGACCGGGTTTTGCGTGTAGCAGAGGCGGAAGTTGTAGGCCTGCACGCAGCGGTCGCCTTCACCCGGTTTGCCGCCGTCGCCGGGCTGGATGAAGGGCAACAAGCCGCTGGCCGGATCGCCGGGTTTCATATACGGATCAACCGGGACGGTGAATTGGTGCTGGGGTGTCTCGGCCCGGACGCCGTTGATCGTCTCCTGGTACTGGGCATTCGCCTCGCGACCGACGGTGTAACTTACCCCGGCTTTGGCCATCAGGTCGCCCTCATAGGTGGCGTCAATGAACATGCGGGCGCGGTACACTTTGCCGTTTTCCATCGCAATCTCCGTAATGCGAGCGCCCTGCCGGGTGACGGAAGCCAGGCGCTGCTGAAAATAGACTGCCGCGCCGGTTTCCCGCAGCATCTGGAACAGCAGGTCTTCGGCAACGTGCGGTTCAAAGGTCCACATGGTCGCGTCCGGCCCTTCGAGTTCGGCAGGCTGCGAGCGCCCGAGCCGCTGGCTGATGTAGTCCGCGCGCGCCTCAAACCGCCAGGCCTCACTCCGGGCATAATGCCGCGCGACGCGCCGGTAAAAATCGCGCGCGATGCCGCCGATCACCGCCTTGTTCCCGATGTCGGTGGCCCCGAGTCCGCCCGAAGTCAGGCCGCCCAGGTGATTGCCGAACTCGGCGATTACCGCCGTCCGCCCCATGCGCGCCGCCTGGACGGCGGCTGCCACCCCGCCGGCGGTCCCGCCATAAACGCACACGTCGGCTTCAATGACTTCAGCCCCGCTGGCTGGCCGCAGCGGCACGATGGTGAGCAGGCCCAGAAGGGCCGAAATGACAACGCGCTTAATCATTGAACATCAAGTCTCCTGGCTTCGGTGCCCGCCTCCGGGCTTCGGCTGCGGGTTGCAACCGCTGCTATCGGCTTCTCCCGCAACAACCGGAAGTTCCCCTCCTCGCAGCACGCGACGAAGGTCTCTGTAACCGCCTTGAGCTCCTCCCAGCGGGCCCGGATTTGGTGCGATTCCTTTGGGGAAATCTGGTTGTCCGCGGCGGCGGTGGCTACCACAGCCAGCAAGTCCGCGAACTCCTGCACGATCTCATTGGTGGCGGGAATCAGGTACGACGGGTGTGGATTGGTGGTCTTGGGGTTCCGGATGAAGAAGCCGCCCGCTCGCTGGCAGAGCCATTGAACGATGCGAAGATCATTGGTGCACCGCAGCAAAGCGTCAATGCGGTCAAGGGGGTTGGTGCTGCCGCTGCCGGCGGTCGGTTCGCCCGGCTCGGCCCACTTGTAGATCATCGAAAGCGACAGGCCCAGCTCGGCCGCCACGAGTTTAGGGCTGCATTTCTGGAAGACTTCACGCAAGAGTTCGTGCGATTGCATGGGGGCTACATTGAAAGAACGCCGAACGCTTGGCAAGGCGGAAGAAATCCGCCACAGAAAAACCCCGCAACCCGGAAAACCAGTTGAACCCACCCGGCGCGGTGCATTAGGCTCCGCCCATGCCAAACGGCGCTACCTTCGAGTCCTTTCAGCGCGAACTCGCGCGCCTGGTGGACATCTTTGGCCGAAACCTCGCCGCCTACAAGAGTGCCGGCTATGACGAAGCCAGCCTCCGCCAGGAATTCCTCAACCCCCTCTTCCGCGCCCTGGGCTGGGACATCGAAAACAAGGCCGGCCTCATCCCGCAGCGCCGAGAAGTCGAAATCGAGAGCCGCACCCGGATTGGCGGGCGCCAGAAGCGCGCCGATTACCTCTTCCGCACCCACCCCACCGACCGCTTTGTCTGCGAGGCCAAGAAGCCCGCCGAGGAGCTGCACGCCACCTACGCCTTCCAGGCCAAGCGCTATGCCTGGAACAAGGGCCTGCCGCTGGCGGTGCTGAGCGACTTCGAGGAGATGAAGGTGTTCATCGTGGGCGGCAAACCCTTCAAGGACGAGCCCGACATTGGCCTCTGGAAGACCTGGAACTTTCGCCAGTACCCGCTGCTCGCGCAGGAACTCTGGAACCTGCTCGCCCGCGAACGCGTCCTCGCCGGCAGCATTGACCAGCTCATCGAGTCGCTGCCCAAGCGCCCCGCCGCGAAAGGCAAGCTCAAGCAGGGCTGGCTCATCAAACCCGACCGCTCCCGCGCCCTCGACACCGATTTCCTCAACTTCCTGGACGAAGCCCGCCGCGAACTGGCCTCCGACCTCATCCGCCACAATGATCGAGCCGACCTGCTGGAGGGCACCCGGCTCAACGAAGCCGTTCAGTGCATCCTGGACCGCATCCTGTTCCTGCGCATCTGCGAAGACAGGGACATTGACACGGGCCGTCCGTTGGAGCGCATCCTGCGCTCCTGGCGCGATGACGGCGAATCCGATGTGGCTAGCCGCGCCCGCCAGCAGCCGCTCGAATTGCACGAAGAGCCTCCGGCCCACTTCGGCGGCAGGGGCCTGCGCGCTCCCAAAGGCACTCTCTGGCACGCGCTGGTCCGCCACTTCCGCGCGCTCGACCGCCGCCCGCCCTCCCACGTCCCCTTCTTCAACGGCAACCTCTTCAAGCCCCACTTGAACGAGGACCATGATTGGCAAGTGATGTTGCAAAGCCCAACCCGGTTCAACTAACGTAGACGGCGTCAAAATGTTCAACGCATTCAACATCGCTTCGCAGTTCAATCCGACAGCTCAAACCGTCGTCTTTGAAGGCGATTGCCGGGAGATGCTCCGCGAAGTTCCCGCGGGAAGCATCCAGTTGGTTGTTACTTCACCACCCTACAACTTGGGCAAGGAATACGAAAGACGACTCCATCTCGATGACTACGTCGCGCAGCAGCGGGAAGTTATCGCCGAGTGCGTTCGCGTTCTGAGCAAGCGCGGCAGCATTTGCTGGCAGGTGGGAAACTACGTTGAGGAAGGGGCGATCATCCCCTTGGATGCGCTGCTCTATCCCGTGTTCGCAGCCTTAGGGCTGAAGATGCGGAACCGAATCGTGTGGCACTTCGAGCATGGGCTGCATTGCAGCCGGCGTCTGTCTGGTCGCTACGAAACGATCATGTGGCTCACTAAGAGTGATGATTACGTATTCGAGGTCGATCCGATTCGCGTCCCACAGAAGTACCCCGGCAAGAAATACTTCAAAGGACCGAAAACCGGGCAGTATTCCTGCAACCCGCTTGGGAAGAACCCTGGAGACGTCTGGACGATCCCCAACGTCAAGTGCAACCATGTCGAGAAGACGGAGCATCCTTGCCAGTTCCCTGTTGAACTTGTTGAGCGGCTAGTTTTGGCCCTGACAAGGGAAAGCGACTGGGTTTTAGATCCCTTCCTTGGCACTGGTACTTCAGTGGTCGCAGCCGTGCGCCACAAGCGCCGCGGCATCGGCGCCGAGGTGGTTCGCAAGTACGCTGAGATTGCTAGGTCGCGGATACGACTTGCGGCCGGGGGTGAACTGCCAGTGAGACCGATGCATCGCCCCGTGTTCGACCCAAAGGAGGCTGGCCGCAATCTGCTTACGGCTCCGTGGCTGGTTGAAACCCCGTCGGTCGACCAGATGGCACTCTTGGAGAAGACAAAGCCTTACCGCACTCGAAAATGAAGATTGTTGAGACCTACTCTCACCTCAACGGCTTGGAGTACCTGCTCGTTCACAAGAAGCGCCTGTGGGCCGAAGTGAAGCAGGTGATTCAGTCAGTCGATGGCAATGCCTGCAAGACAAAGGTCAGCAAGGAAAAGACGATGACCGGAGAAGTCCTTTACAGCCCGATTGACATGAACAGGGCGTTCTCCACATTACTATCCGAGCGGGACTGGAAAGAAAGTCGAGTCAATTACTGGGTCACCAAGAGCGAGCGGCTCATCCGGCAAACATTGGCGAAACCAGCGGAGGAGCAGAAGGCAGAAATCCAAGCTGCAGGAGAAACGCCCATTTTCAGCTATAACCAGACGGACTTCGTGAAGGAACGGGTGGCTTTAGAGGTTCAGTTCGGCAAGTACTCCTTCGTTGCCTACGATCTCTTCGTGAAGCATCTCGCTTTTTATGTTCGTGACCAGATTGATGTTGGGATTGAGCTCCTTGCGATGAAGTCTCTGCAATCGAACATGTCGTCTGGTCCGGGCTACTACGAGGGTGAGCTTTACAACATTATTCGGAACGGCCGAGGGGTTCCTGCTGTTCCCCTGGTTCTTGTCGGCGTTGAGCCTTGATGCGAGATCCATCGTCTTCCTGTTGTGGACTCTGCCGCCGGCCCCACCCGCCACGACCGGCTGGTCGACCTAGTGGACAAGATGCTGGCGCTGGTGCCGAAGCTGCGGTTGGCGCGGAGCGAGGCGGAGCGGCAGACATTGCAGAACGCGGTCACCGCCACGGACCAGCAAATAGACGCGCTGATCTATGAGCTTTACGGCCTGACCGAGGACGAGATCAAACTGGTGGAGGGCAACGCATGAAGACACTGAACCTGGAAATCCTGCGGCAAGCGATACGCGAGGGGCGCATCGAGTGGCGCAAGCACACGCTGCAAAAGCTGGCCGAGCGGGGCGCGGGGCAAAACGCCGTTCTGGAGGTCCTGAGTTCCGGCGAGCGCATCCGCGACTATGCTGAGGATCGCCCCTTTCCCAGCGCGCTGTTTTTGGGGTATATTGCCGGCAAGCCGCTCCACGTGGTGGCGGCATGCGACGAAGCGAAACGGCGCGTGTTCATTATCACCGCCTACGAGCCTTCCCTGGAAGTGTTCGAGGCGGATTACCGAACGAAACGAGAGTTATGAATGAGACCAGCGAACGGTGCCCGCTATGCGGCGGGCCGAAGACGAGTGGCACGACGACCTTCAGCGCCGACCTTGGCAGCGGCGTGGTGGTAGTCCGGCGCGTTCGGGCCACGGTGTGCGCGCAGTGCGGCGAGGAGTGGATTGACCACGCGACCGCGCAGGAGCTGGAGCGGAAGGTGAACGAAGCCCGCGCCCGCCGGGCCCAAGTGGAAGTCCTCGCCTTGCCTTGAGCAGCGAGAGTATCGCGAACGCGGAGCGGCAGACATTGCAGAACGCGGTCAGCGCCACCGACCAGCAAACAGACGCGCTGGTTTATGAGCTTTGGGGTCTGACCGAAGACGAGATCAAGCTGGTGGAGGGCAACGCCGATGCAACCACGTTGGGGTTGAGGCTGATTTCACATCGTCTTCCCAGGGTAGCTCGTGCCTCGCAACCCTGGGCTGAACGATGCAATCCCTTCGGGAATGGCCTGTGACGGTGACCAAATATGTGGGTAATGCTCAGCCCCGGGGGAGAGGGAACTGCTCTCGGCCGGTCGGGATCTACCACTGGACGGTGAGCCTTTTCCAGCGCGGGCAACAATGCCCCCTCTCCCCACGGGCTGAGCATTACCCACAACTCGAGACAGCAAACCCGTGAATCCCGAAGGGATTCGATCTTTCAGCCCGGGGTTGCGAGGCACGAGCTACCCTGGGTTGGTGGCCGAAGGGGTCCTCAACCCTGAAAGGGTTGCAGCCGCAGGGCTGGGCGTCAGATACAACCCTTTCAGGGTTGGTTGGTTCATTGGGCGCGCTTTCCCCAGGGTAGGACCGCTCCCCTTTGCCCCGGCGGTCCAACCCTGGGCTGAACGATGCAATCCCTTTGGGATTGGCTTGCGACAGTGACTAAAGATGTGGGTAATGCTCAGCCCCACGGGAGAGGGCTGGGGTGAGGGGGAGGCGGACACACATCTGCATCGTTACGGTTAAGGGGAAACCAGCGCTACCGCCAATCGCGCCAGACCTCGGCGGCAGACTGGCGGAGCTTCTCGACCGTCCAAGCCGTCTGGTCAGGCGGAGGCACGGAGCTGCCGGGGCACGCGACCAAGAACGTTAGCTCTTTGGTTCCGCGGGCCGCCAGCTTGAGGGCATATTCCACCCGGCCCCCCGCGTAGAGGGACTGATCGTTGCCGCCGCCCACCGCGACATAGCGCGAGGCGACAGCGTTCAGTTTGCCAGCGACAACCTGCTCCAGGTCGGGGGTGGCGTCCGCAGGGAAAAGCCAAATGGCATTCAGAATCGGATTCTGGTCGGGAGCGCCTGGTTTGGGCAGCACGGAAACGTCCAGCGTGCCGTCCCGGTTTGCGTCGGAAGCGGCGAATGCGACGGCTCCCGGCTGGTGCCGTCCCCAGCGCGCCAGCGGGTCAACTTCCTGCGGGGAGGCGCCTTCGACCCGGCAAATCACCGGGCGCTGGCCGGCCTGCGACCAGTGGCTTTCGCAGAAACCGAGCGCAACCTTGACCCGGGCCTCGGGCGCCACCTTGAAGTGATAATGGATCGGCACCCCGCCCATGCCGGCGCGAATGTTCCGGAAGGCGGGATCGCACTCCACCGCCGGCCTGGCCCACCCAGGCAGCGCCACCGCATCGTCCGCCCAACCCCAGTCGCGCATAGCCTGGGAAACTCGCGTTCCCTCAGGCAAGCTCAGCACCGCCCGACCGCCAATGGTTACTGTCTTGAGGCCGAGCCGAACGGTTTCCGGCAGCGCCAGCGAGACCTGCACCGGCGTCTCCTGGCCGGCGGTTTCCGCCAGGCGAACCGTCAGGACATCGAGTCCCGCCGGCCATACGGGAGCGCGGAAGGCAGTCAGCGTGAGCGCGATCGTGCCGTAGCGGGATTGCGCCTGCGCGGCGGGAATAAATCCATCCAGCTTGAGGGCCTGGACCCCGACGGGCGCAGTCGCGGGCAATCCCTCGCCGGCCACCTTCACCGTGATCTTTCCCCAGTCTTCGACCAAACAACCTTGGTCGTCCATGCGCGTGGGAGGCAGCCCCGGGGAGGTGAAGGTAACCTCGGCGTGCAGTTGGGTAACGAGGAGGATAGCGACCAACCCCGGCCAGTTACCGCGCCAGCCTTCAGGAACAGGCTTGGCGCACCACGGCGATGAAAATGCCTGTCTCATATCATCCTTAGCTGCATTCCATGTTTCACGCTTCACGTTTCATGCCTCCTGATGTGGCGTGCGCGGGGGAATGGACCACCTTGATGCCGTAGAGCTGGCAGAAGCCTTCCACCGCCCGCCGTTGGTTGCCCAGCACCACCACCTGGTGGAAGCCCAGCACATCACGGCAGTCCTCAATGTTATCCATTTTGATCTCCACGGAAGTCCGGCAACCGCCCGCGGGCGGGGTGTCAACGTTGCTGACCACCGTGCCGGTATCCAGGATGAGTTCGTTGGTGTCCTTGAAACGCACAAGCGACACGGGCGCGCCGACCGGCCAGAGCACCTGCACTGACACGCCGAGGGCTGACTCGGAGTGGTTGCGGAGGATGTAAGGGGCCGGTTTCTGATCAAACCCATTGAGGCGCGTGCCGGAAACGCAATGCGAGGCGATGAACAGGTTCTTGGCGGTTTCAGGGACGGGGTCATTCATGTAACCTGGACGGTCGAGCAGGTAGCTGGTCAGCATGAGCGAGGTGGCTCCGTGGAGGTCGGCCTCGCAGCCGCAGGTGACGCCCAGGTCCTGGAGAATTGTCCAGGCGCCACAGGGCGGCGTAGGAACCAGCTTGGCGCTGACCATGCCGAGGCAATCCATCGAGATGGCGTTGGCTTGCTCGTCGGCGAGCATCCGCTTGGCGGCGGTATAGACCCGGGCGGAGTTCAGGCTGTCCTGCCACGTGGGCTCGACGACGCGCTTGGCGTGCTTGCGGAAACTGCTGGCTACGTCTTTGACCTCGGTGTTGACCGGCATCTTGTCGAACAGCTCATTGAAGGCGTTGCGCGGGATGGCCCGCACCTTGGTGCCGAGGCGGTCCAGCACGGTCTCGTTGCGCTGGTTGCCGTGAATCCAAAGCACCCGCGTCTCCTCGAACTGGCGCTTGGCCCGGATCATGCGCAGCCCGTCCTCCACGGCTGGCCATTCGAGCGAGGAAACCACGTAGACCCCCTGCTGCCGCGATATGCCCGCCACGTGGCCCGTGAAAGCGGTGCCGATGGGGGAGAAGACGATGAGGGGGACGCCGGCTTCGTTGGCGAGGCGATTGACCCAGCCCCAGCAATGCATGTGCTGGAGGATCACCAGGAGGCCGTCGGGCTTGCGCTCGCGAACGGCCTTGCTGAAAGCCGTCAGGCCGGCTTCGTCTTCAATCGGTTTTGCCTCCTCGCGCAGCTCGATGGCGAGGCGCCGGCACGAGCCGGCTAATTGCGCGCGGTATCTCTTCTGATGCTGGTCGAGATCGTAAGTGGTGCCAGGCCACCCCAGCCAATAGGGCCGGGGTTGTTGCAGAATCGCCGCCTCCACGCGGACCTTTGGATGCGGACGCAGCTTGGCCGGGTCAATGAAACCCGGGTCCGGCTTGCGCGCCTTGGCCAGGGCCGGAAAGAGTTCGCCGCTAAATGCCAGGCCGGCGGCGGCGGTGGTAATGAGCTGAAGGCAGTGCCTCCGCGAAAGGCAGCCGGAGCATTGATGGTGGGGAGTTTGCATAAAGTTCGAAGGCTTCGTCATGCGTTTTCCATGAAGAACACGGAATATCCTATTCCGGGAGCCAGGAGGCCGCAACCGGAAAGCGCATGCCGGGCGCAGTGCGGTCTCTCGCAAAGGCGGGCAAGAGACTCAACCCCAACGGGGCGGCCGGGCGGGAATCCAACCAAAGATCCCTCTGCCGGCGGCGGCTTTTGCGCCACTTTACACGCTTCCGGCAGCCTGTGGCGCCGTGTACAAGGGGTGTACAACGGGTGCTCACCGGGTGCACAAGGGGCTTTTCCGTGTGCACCCGGTGAGCACCCATTGTACACCCCTTGTACACAGCTGTTTAGGGGCTATGGCCAAGCCTGGCAGGGGGTGGGACTGCCGGACGGCGCAAACATCGCTGGGGGCGCCCAGCATGACGCTGGTCATGAGCAGGGTTTTTGGGGGCGGTGCCGAGGGCTACGGCGTGGCGGCCACCGATGTCCGGGGCAGCGTTGGCGCCTGGGCTACGGGCGCGGCTGGAGTGTTGACAGGACGGCTCTGGCGGCGCGCCGGGCCGCTCCCGGTGCGCCTAGCGAGGCGGCCACTTCCCGCAGCCGGGCCTTGATCCTGGCACGCCGGGCTTCATCGCGCAGCAGGTCAACCGCGGCTCCGGCAAGGTTGCGTGCGCTGGCCGCGGACTGAATGAATTCGGGAAAGACCCCCTCCGCCGCCAGGAGATTCGGCATTGCCAGGTATTTCACCTTCACGATGCGCCGCCCGATTTGCCACGTGCTCCAGGAGGTTTTGTAGAGAGCCACGGTCGGCACACCGAAGTAAGCGCACTCGGTCGTGACGGTGCCGGTCGAGGCAATCGCCACGTCGGCTTCCGCCAGGGCGTCGGGCAAGCCGCCGATTCGCACATCCAGGCCGCGCGGCAACCCCAACGACTTCGCCTGCCGGGCCAACGTCTCGTTGGGCAAGACCATCCTCGCGCGGACCCCTACCACCTTGGCGCGAACCAAGTCCAGGGCGCCAAGCATTACCGGCAAATGGCGATTGATCTCTCCTGCGCGGCTCCCCGGCAGCAACAGCAACGTCGGGTTCTTTTCCTGCTTATGATCCTTGTCCCTGGCCGCGGCGTTCTGCCCGTAACGATCCACGATGGGGTGCCCGACGAACTCGACCCGCAGTTGCGGCACGCGCTTTGCATACCAGTCTTTCTCGAAGGGGAAGATGCTCAGCACGAGGTCATAGTCTCGCGCCATTTGGTCGGCCCGGCGGGCGCGAGAGGCCCAAACCTGGGGCGACACGTATTGGATAATCTTCGGGCTCCAGTTATGGAACCAGTCGGGGCGCGCCCGGGTGCACTGCCGGACGGCCCGCGCAAAGCGGCGGTTGAAGCCCGAGAAGTCCACGCAGATGATGACGTCGGGCTGGCGCTGGCGCGCAAGCCGGAGCAACCGCCGGAAGAGCCGGCGGAACTTGAGGTAGTGCCGGAGCGCATCGGACAGGCCGATCACCGAGTGCGCCGTCATATCGAAGTCAAGCTCCACGCCCGCGGCGGCCATCCGGGCGCCGCCCGAGCCGAAGAAGCGCGGCGCCAGGTTCGTTTGCAGCGGCTGGTAATCGGCGGTGGGGACGGCTGCGGCCTCGGCGCACTCCTGCCGGAGGGCCCGCACCAGTTCCGCAGCCAGCATGTCCCCGCTGGCTTCCCCCGCGATCACCATGAAGGTCTTGGGTTTCATGCCCTATGAGAGTCGCAGCAGGTCGGACGTCGTCTTCCCCCTCACCCCAACCCTCTCCCTCAGGGAGAGGGAGTCCCATCCACAGTGCACTGGCAAATCGAGGCGCGGAAGACTTGCGGACAAGCTGACGGCGGATCCCCCTCTCCCTGAGGGAGAGGGTTGGGGTGAGGGGGAATAGGTTGGCCGTCGTAGCCGAACGCCCGACATAACAAGTTGACTTGCCACCATGCTAGCGCCTTTGCGGCTCGGCGTTGAAGCCGGCGGCCTGGATTTGGCGGGTGATCTCGAACGCCAAATCCAGCGCCCGTTTAGCCGATTCACCGCTGACCTGTGGCGTGCGATGCGCCCGCACGCACTGGATAAAGTGCTGCAGCTCCAGCCGGAGGGGTTCCTCCCTGGCGATGGGCACCGGCTCGCGAACGATTCTCTTGCCGCCAAACTCGCTCACGATCGTGGAGTCTTTAGCATGGAGCAGCTTCTTGAGGAGCGAGCTTTCCTCCTCGTCGTTCCGCGCAATGCGATAGATGAAACCTTCCTGCGCGCGGTAATCCAGCGAGATATAGCTGGTGAGAGCGCCGCCGCTGAAGACGCGGATCTTGCGCATCCGCTCCGGGCTGACCCGGCTGGCGGTGAGGTTGGCGACGCAGCCGTTGGCGAAGCGCAGGCGCGCGTTGGCGATATCCTCCGACCGGCTGAGCACCGGGATGCCGACGGCATCCACGCTCTGCACCGGTGATTTGACGAAGGCCAGCACCACGTCTAGATCGTGGATCATGAGGTCCAGCACCACCCCGACGTCGGTGCTGCGGGCCGGGTAAGGCGAGAGGCGGTGGGTTTCGATGAAGCGCGGTTCGGTGGCCACCGTTTCGAGGTACTTGAAGACGGGATTGAAGCGCTCGACGTGGCCGACCTGCAGGATGCAGCCCTTGTGCTGCGCAAGCTGCACCAACTCGGCGGCCTGGGCGCCGTTATCCGTCATCGGCTTCTCCAGCAGCACGTGCCGGCCCTGCCGGAGGAGGGGTTGGGCCAGGTCGAAGTGGGTGGTTGTGGGTGTAACGATGCTCACGGCGTCGCTGGCCGATGCAGCCTCCTCGACGGTCCCAAACACCCGCACGCCGTGCTTCCGGGCAACCCGCTCCGCGGTTTCGGGGGCTGTGTCAAACACCCCGACGAACTCGACTTGCCCAGCCGCAGCGAGCTCCGCGTAGATCCGCGCGTGCTCTTTGCCGAGGGAGCCGACCCCCAGCACCGAGACCTTCACTTTGCCTGCATCCAGCAGCCCATGTTCCGCACTCATCCGCGCCATTGTGCCATTGACAACGGGCTGGTGACAACTGGCAACTGGCGGCGCAATTGGCGGCGAATATAATCCTCGCGTGGCCCGGCCAGGGCTCATTTGAGCTTTGAAGTCCGGAGGCGGAGACAATAGAGTGCCGCGGTGCCGCTCATTGGCTACATCCTGACGCTGCTGATCGCCTACTTGCTGGGCTCGATCCCGACGGGGTATCTGGTGGCCGAGGCGCGGGGGGTGGACATTCGCAAGGTGGGCAGCGGCAACATCGGAGCCACGAACGTGTTCCGCATCCTGGGCACGCCGGCGGGCATTTTCGTGCTGCTGGCCGATGCCGCCAAGGGGTGGGTGGCGGTGTTCTTCGCGGCGAAGCTGCTCTGCGCCTGGAGCTATCCAAACGCCGGGGAGCAGGCACTGGAGTGGTTCCGGCTCGGCGCGGGGGTGGCGTCAATCCTGGGCCACAACTTCACCTGCTGGCTCCGGTTCAAGGGCGGCAAGGGCATTGCGACGTCGGCGGGCGTGCTGCTCGCGCTGGTGCCGGTGGCCTTGCTCATTGCGCTGGGCGTCTGGATCGTGGTGTTTGCGTGCAGCCGCTATGTGTCGCTGGCCTCGATTTCAGCCGCCGCCTCCCTGCCCTTCACTGTGTGGCTGCGCGGGGAAAGCAGGACCCTGGTGGCGGTGATAGCGGCGCTGGCCGTGCTGGCCATTTACAAGCACAAGGGGAACATCCAGCGGCTGCTCAACGGCACGGAGAACAAGATCGGCGGCAAGAAGACGCCGCCCCCCGCCGCGGCAGCAGGAGCCTGAACCGCGCCGGCCACCGCGGCCAGCCGGCTTCAGCCCATCGCCCCCGTGATCAGCTTCAGGAAATCAGCGTAGGCCTCGACAGCTTTGAACTGGGGGAACTGCTGCTTCACGTTGTCCGGGGCGCGGAACAGGAAACCCACGTGGGCCTCGCTGAGCATGGCGGTGTCGTTAAAGGAATCGCCGCCGGAGATCACGTAATAGTTCAGCAGCTTGAAGGCGGCGACGGCCTTTTGCTTCTGCTCGGGCACGCGGAGCTTGTAATCAACAATACGGTCGTGCTCGACCACCAGCCGGTGGCAGAGCAGCGTGGGCCAGCCGAGCTGGCGCAGCAGCGGCGCGGCGAACTGCTCGAACGTGTCGGAGAGGATGATGACTTGAACCAGGGAGCGGAGCTCGTCGAGGAACTCCCTCCCCCCGGGCAGCGGGCTCAGCGTGCCGATGACCCGCTGGATGTCGGAGAGCTTCAGGCCATGCTGATCGAGGATGTTGAGCCGCCCGCGCATGAGCTTATCGTAGTCCGGCTCGTCGCGCGTGGTGCGGCGCAGCTCTTTAATGCCCGTCTTTTCGGCGACGGCAATCCAAATCTCGGGAGTCAACACTCCCTCCATATCCAGGGTTACGATGCATTGTTTCACCGGGGGCCAGTGTTTCACAGGGCCGCGGGAAACGCAATGCGGCACTATCCGGCATTGACACGATCGGGGATTGACACGAGCGCGCGCCACTCCTAGTCTCCTTGCGCAAGAGCCGAGTGTTCTTGTCCCCGAACTTGCGTTTCGGGGTTTTTGTTGTGCGCTTGACCCGGGCGCGGCTCTTTCCGCGGCGGGACGGTTATTTGTGTGTTGAAGTTATGGCCAATACGATTCTGGTGGGGGCCCAATGGGGCGACGAAGGCAAAGGCAAGATTATTGATGTGCTGACCGACCAGGCGGACGTGGTAGTTCGCACCCAGGGCGGCAACAATGCCGGGCACACGGTGCACATTAAGGGGCAGAAGTACATCCTGCATTTGGTGCCGTCGGGGATTCTGCACAGGAAGAAGGTCTGCATGATTGGCAACGGGGTGGTGGTGGACCCGGTGAGCCTGGTCGAGGAGATCGAGGGGCTGCGCAAGCTGGGCATCCGCGTTAGCGACAACCTCTACCTGAGCGAGACGGCGCACCTGGTCCTTCCCTACCACCGCGAGCTGGACGTGCAGCGCGAGATTCTCAAGGGCGAGAACAAGATAGGCACCACCAAGCGCGGCATCGGCCCGGCATACGGCGATAAGGCGGCCCGAACCGGGCTGCGTGTGATTGACCTGGTCAACCCGGAGCGCTTTCGGCAGCGGCTCCAGTTCAAGATCAAGGAAAACAATGAAGTGCTGCGGGCTTTCGGGGCCAAACCACTCTCGTTTGAGCGGGTCCACCGCGAGTATCGCAAGGCAGGCGATTATCTCAAACCGTTCGTTGCCAACACGGTCATCCTGCTGCATGAGGCGGCGCGGCGGGGCGCTAACATCCTCTTCGAAGGCGCGCAAGGCACATTTCTCGACCTTGACCACGGCACCTATCCGTTTGTGACCTCCTCAAATACCACCGCGGGCGGCGCCTGCACCGGCTCGGGCATCCCGCCGCACCGCATGGATCGGGTGGTCGGGGTGATGAAGGCTTACACCACTCGAGTTGGCGAGGGTCCGCTGCCAACCGAGAGCGCCGAGATAGCCGACCTGCTCCACGCGTTGGGCCGCGAGTTCGGCGCGACGACCGGACGACCGCGCCGTTGCGGCTGGTTCGACTCGGTCGCCACGCGGCACGCCTGCATGGTAAACGGCATTGACGAGCTGGCGGTGACGAATATTGACGGGCTGGACTCCTTGGAGACGATCAGAGTCTGCATTGGCTATCGTGACGGCGCCCGGTGCTATGATTACGTGCCGAACGACGTTGAGGTGCTGGCCCGCTGCACCCCCATCTATGCCGACTTCCCCGGCTGGCGCACGCCGACCGACAAGGCCCGCCGGTGGAAGGACCTGCCCCGCAAGACCCGCTCCTATCTCAAGGTGCTGGCGGATTTAAGCGGCGCGCAACTGGCCATCGCGTCGGTGGGGCCCGGGCGGGAGCAGACGATTATGATTTGAGGGCGCTGAATGTTGGAATGAACACCCAGCCGACGCAGCTCAGTCTCCAGGCCAAGGCCTCGCTGCCGCGGCATGTGGCCGTCATCATGGACGGCAATGGCCGATGGGCCCGGCAGCGGCACTTGCCGCGCATCGAGGGTCATCGCGCGGGCGCGGAATCGGCCCGCATCCTCATCCGAACAGCCGGGGAACTCGGTATCAAGTACCTGACGCTCTACGCGTTCTCGGTGGAGAACTGGAACCGGCCGAAGGACGAGGTGGACGCGCTGATGAAGTACCTGGTGCACTACCTCAAGACCGAGACCCCCGAGCTGAACAAGAACAACGTGCAGCTTCGAGTCATCGGCCAGGTTTACCGGCTGCCGGAACGCGTGCAGGAACACCTGAAGAGATCCATCGCCACCCTGTCGAAAAACAACGGCCTCACGCTGATCATGGCCTTGAGCTACGGCGGGCGAACCGAGATCGTGGACGCGGCGCGCAGCATCGCCCAGAAGGTGAAGGCCGGCGAACTGGACCCGCCCGACATCACCGAACAGGTCTTCGCCCAGCACCTTTATACTAGCAACCTGCCTGACCCGGACCTGCTGATTCGGACGAGCGGCGAGATGCGTCTCAGCAACTTTCTGCTGTGGCAGATTTCCTACACCGAGCTGGTGGTTACGCCGACCCTGTGGCCGGACTTTCGCCGGCCCCAGTTCTATGAGGCACTGGAAGAGTACCACCGCCGGCACCGGCGGTTTGGAGGCCTGTAAGCCTGCGTCCGGCCGGGTGCGCCCGGCCGCTCAAGGCACATAGACAAACTTGATTGCGTCCGCCATCACGACAATGCCAGTGGTGAAGTTGTCCTTGATGCGGACGTAACCGGCTGTGCCGGCCGAGAAACTGAAGGTGCCCAGCAGGTTCCATTGGCCTCCGCCGACCTGCTGGTCGATCGTCACAGTCTGCGTGCCCCCGTTATGGGTGATGGCAATGGGAGCATCCTTCGTGCGATTGGTTCCCTGGGGGTGCCACTCGTACACCTGGTAGTTGCCGCTGGCCTGAAGGTTTGGCCGATACTCGACGTACCCAGCGCCGGTCCCGGCGAAGGCGTAAAAGTAATCTGCGCCATACTTATCCGTAGAACTGACACCATTGGTCCACGTCCCCATCACCGTAGCCGCGGGGTTGTCTATGATGATGTCCGCCGGCGGCGTGCTGTTGGTGGCCCCTTCCACCCGCACGTTGTCCACCAGGCCGAAGCTCAGCGCCGAGTTGTCGGATATGGACGCGAAGGCATCCCAGTATCCCACAAAGATGTTACTGTCGGTCACGGAGGCGCTGGTGAAGGCGGCGAGCTTCACACCGTCAATAGACCACTCCACGATGTTGCCGCGTTTGGCGATGATGACCTCACGCCATGCGAAGCCGACCGCGCCTCCTTCCAGCGCGCCGGTTTGCTGGGGATAGGTGGATTGCTGCAGCAGCGGCGGAGTCTGGCCGGCGGGGAAAGCGGTGGTGTAATACACATTGAGGTTGCCGCGCGAGGTCGAATCGTTGCCGGCAGCGTAAACGCCGCTGGTGGCCGCCTGCAACTCAGTGCCGGCATAAGCGCTGTAGTCAGAGGTGGTTGAAGTGTCAACGGCCTGTCCCTCGCCATCCACCGCAAACCAGTAGCCATCGGCCTCGCTGCCAGTCCTTATCCATTGCACGTGTCCGCCGCTGGTGCCAAGGCCACCCGTGATATATTCAGTGGATCCCGTGCCTCCCAGCGGGAACGGCCCGTTGGCGTTAATCCACATGTCAAAGCGCAGGCGGTAATCTCCCCCGAAGCTCTGCCCGATGGGCGACATGGACAGCGCGGCCACGGCTCCATTGGCCATGTTCGCCTCGAACTTCACCCCGCGCGTCGTGCCGCCGGTCGAATTGGGGGCGGAGGGAATGCCGTCGGCGGCGTAATCGTAGTTGAAGGTGCATCGTGTGTCGGCGGAGCTCTTGCTGACAGTCCAGTTGGCCGAGGTGTCGGTGTCGAGGTCATCGGCAAAGGCCAGGGTCTGTGGCGGATACACCGTGAGAGAGACGACAATGCTGGTCACGCTGCCGGAGTAGTTGGCAACGACCACGGAATAGTCGCCGGCATCTGCGGACTCGGCGTCGGTAATCACGCAGGGGTTGCTGGTGGCGCCGGGAATCGCGCTGCCATTGAGCCGCCACTGGTAGCTGAGTGGCGGGTCACCCGAAGCCGAGACGGCAAAGCTGGTCGCCCCGCCGGTGTCCACAACGCGATGCAGCGGCTGCGTGGTGATTTGCGGAGGGTTGCCCGGGCCGCCGGTGTAGCCCGCAACGAAGCGCGCGCGGTAGAATCCGGCGGGCCGGTTGTCCGCGTCCGGGTCAAGCACGGCGAATGCCCCATCCGCGGGTGCAGCGGCGTTGGTTCCAATCGCGACCCAATCCGGGGCGATGAGGTTGGTGCAAAGGTCAATGGCGTATTGACAGAGCGGCAAGCCATGGCCGTTGATGACGGCGCCGCCGCTCAGGCCGGATTCGAGGGAGAGAATTTGCGGGGTCACGTCCACCGGCTGAAGCTGGGTGGCATAGTAGCCAATAACGCCCTTGCACATCTTCTCCAGATAGCCCCAATCGAGGTAGCCGGGTTTCTCCACGTAATCGCCTGCTTTGTGATAGTTGGTATTGCCCGACCAGCCGTATTCGATCAAACAGCACGCGGTGAAGCCGGCCTGCGCGAAGGAGTAGTGATCGCTCATATTGTCCGAGCCATAGAGCACCCCGTTGAGGCCGTCGCCGTAGGTCGAAAGAGCTGACTGCAAATCATAACGGAGGGGGTTAGACGCGGTTCGCCCGCAGATGTAAGCCTTGTTGTTGTTAGGGCTGGGCGCCTGCCAGCCAATCATGTCCACGGAAATCATGGTTTTGATGTTGTCGGTGCTGTGCTGGTCCACATAACGCAGGCTGCCCAACCGATGCCTGCCGGTGCCATATTCCCAGCGCTCTTCGCTGTCGAAGATGGCGAAGACGATAGTCTTGGCGAAGTGATATTTCGCGAAGATACGGGCTGTCTCCAGGGCGCAACCGACGCCGGTGGCATTGTCGTCTGCGCCCGGGTTCTCACGGGAGTCATAATGGGCTCCAAAGACGTAGATTTCGTTGTTCGGGTTCTGAACACCCTCTTGCACAGCGATGATGTTACAGACATTCACCGTGGTGCGGTTGGTGGTATCCACGTAGGACCACGGATCTTTGTAGGGATTTAGTCCAACCCGCTGGAACTCATCGTAAATGGCATCGCGACACAAGTCGTGGTGAGCCCCCCCGACCTGGACGGGCGCACGGTTCATGCCCTGGCGGGAGTAGAGCTTGTTGCTGACGACGTTGAAGTAGTTGGTCATGCTGAACTGGTCCACCAGTTCCTGCACTGTTGGCGGTCCGGCAAGCGTGACTTCGCAGGGCAGACACCCCAGCACCAACAACAGACCAAAGGCAGCCCCTCCAATTCTTCGTCCCCACGAGCGCGGGAACCGACTTATGTGGCACATCATTACGGTTTAGCATGCCAGGGTTTTTGCGGAGATCAAGCGAAATCGGGGGGAATTCCGCTTGCACGCGGCGGGGCGCCTGATAGAGTCCGGCCTGCTTTTTCCCACCGGATGGTGGTTTTTTGCATCAATCTAAGAATAGACGCACTGTGAAGATTTTCAGCGGCAGTTCAAACCAGCCTTTGACCAAGGCGATCTGCGATTACATCGGCATCCCGCAGGGCAAGTGCCATATCCAGCCCTTCCCGGACGGCGAGACGTTCGTGAAGATTGAGGAGAACGTGCGCGGGGAAGATGTGTATGTGGTCCAGTCCACCAGCCCGCCGACGAACCATCACTTGATGGAGATGTTCATCATGATAGACGCGCTCCGGCGGGCGAGCGCGGCGCGCATCACCACCGTGCTGCCTTTCTACGGTTATGCGCGCCAGGACCGCAAAGACCAGCCGCGGGTGCCGATTACGGCCAAGCTGGTGGCGAACCTCCTGGTGGCGGCGGGCGCCAACCGCATCCTGACGATGGACCTGCACGCGCAGCAAATCCAGGGCTTCTTCGACATTCCGGTGGATCATCTCTACGCCGCGCCGGTGATGTATGAGTATTTGAAGCGGAAACGGCTGCGCAATCTGGTCGTGGTGAGCCCGGACATCGGGGGGCTCAAGATGGCCTACGCGTATTCGCAGGTGCTGGGGGCGGGGCTGGCGATCGTAGCCAAGCGGCGCAAGAGCGCCAGCGAGGTCGAGAGCATGGCCGTGATCGGGGAGATCCGCGGAAAGGACGCTTTGCTGGTGGACGACCTGACGGAAACAGCCGGCACGCTGGTGAAGGCGGCGGAGCTGATCAAGCACAAGGGGGCCAGGAAGATTCTGGCCTGCGTTTCGCACGCAATCCTCAATGACCTGGGAATCGAAAGATTGCGCAAATCGGCTATTGACGAATTAGTCACAACTGATACTGTCTTGCGCCCTGCCATCAGCGGCGTGAAGGTTGTCACGCTGTCGGTGGCGGCGCTGTTGGGCGAAGCCATCAAGCGAATTCACAGTAATTCGTCGGTTACATCGCTATTTGCATTTAAGGGCGGGCGCACCAGCTAGGGGCTGGGAAGCAGCCGTAGAACACAGTTTAAAGACAATGAAATCAGTATTACTCAACGCCACCCCGCGCGTGCTGAGCCGGCGCGCGGGAGCCAAAGCCCTGCGCGAGAGCGGGCGGATTCCGGCCGTTATTTATGGTCGGCAAGCGCCGCCACAGAACCTCGAGGTCAATGCCAAGTTCATGGAAGACCTCATTCACCGCTCTGTCTCCGAGAATCTCCTGGTGGACCTGACCGTCCAGGATGACGCCCGGCCCAAACGGCTGGCGCTGGTGCAGGAAATCCAGCACCATCCTCTGACCGGCAAAGTGCTGCACGTGGATTTCCACGAGGTCGCGGAGAACGAGAAGGTTACCATCCAGGTGCCCGTCGAAACGGTTGGCGAAGCCGAGGGCGTGAAAACTGACGGCGGCGTGCTGGAGCACGTGCTGTTCAAGATCAGAGTGCGCGGCTTGCCCAAGGATCTGCCGGAGCAAATCACCGTGGATGTCAGCCACCTCAAGATCGGCCAGGCGATTCACCTGGGTGCGATCCAGGCGCCGGTGAATACCGAAATCCTCGGCGATAAGCAGATACCCGTCATTGCCGTGGCGGCGCCACGCACCGAGGAAGAGGAAGCGGCTGAGGCGGCCGCCGCGGCAGAGACTGTGTTGGGCGAGGTGGAGATGATCAAAGAGAAGAAAGAAGAGGGCGAAGAAGGAGCCCCGCCCGCCAAGGGCGCCGAAAAGGCTCCGGCCAAAGGCGCCGAAAAGGCCCCGGCCAAGGGCGCGGAGAAAGCTGCGCCGGGCGCCGAGAGGGCCGCTCCAAGCGCCGCGGCCGAGAAGAAGGCCGCGCCCGCGGCGCCAAAGAAGAAGTAGTTTGGGTGGCTGCCCGGCGGGCGCCGGGCGGCCAGACCAGCCCCCCGCATGGAGAACCTGTATCTCATTGTGGGCCTGGGCAATCCCGGCGCGGATTACGCGCGGACCCGGCACAATGCGGGTTTCCGGGTGGCCGACCGGCTGGCCGAACGCTGGCGCGCAGATTGGGCTTACGAAAAGAAGTTCAATGCGCGGCTGGCTTGGGCACAACGGAATGCCCTCCGGGTGCTCTTGTGCCAACCGCAGACGTACATGAATGCGAGCGGCGAAACCGTCGGGGCGGTGGTGGCGTTCTATCGGCTGCCGCTTGCGCGGTTGCTGGTGGCGGTGGACGATGCGGACTTGCCGCTGGGCGAAGTCCGGCTGCGGCCGGGCGGGAGCAGTGGCGGCCATCACGGGCTGGAGTCCATCGAAGGGCACTTGGGGACTAACGAATACGCGCGTCAGCGGATCGGCATTGGCCGGCAGAGCGGGGCGCGCGAGATTACAGGCCACGTGCTGGGCCGATTTAGTTCGACGGAAGCCGCACTGGTTGATAAAGTGATAACCGTGGCGTCCGACCAGGCTGAAGCTTGGCTGGATGCCGGAATACAGAAAGCAATGAGTCAATTCAACGGAGTCGTAGGTGACTCCGGGAACCAATGAAAAGCGCAGTAAAACGATACGAAGGCCTGTTCATACTGGACGTGGCAGGCAAAGAGGAAGGCGTCAAAGACGCCGTTGATAAGATCTCCGCCGAGATCACCACACTGGGCGGGAAGGTGGAAACGGTGCAGAAGATGGACAAGAAGACCTTTGCCCGCGCGGCCGATAAGAAAAAGAGCGCCGGCTTCTATGTGAACATCATCTTCCAGGGCCCGCCAACCCTGCTCGACCAGTTGAAACGCCGGTTCGCCGGCAATGAGGAAGTCTTCCGGGTGCTGTTCACCAACGCTCCGGAGCCAAAACCAGCCACCGCCGCCACTTAAAGGATCTCTATATGGCAAGCTTTAATAAGGTCATCCTTGTTGGTAATCTGACGCGCGATCCGGAATTGCGCTACACGCCCAAGGGCATGGCAATTGCCAAGATTGGGCTGGCGGTGAACCGGAATTGGAAAACCGAGACCGGCGAAGCCAAGGAAGAGGTAACGTTTGTGGACATTGACGCGTTCGGCAAGCAGGCCGAGACCATCGGCCAGTATCTGAAAAAGGGGCGTCCGATGCTCGTCGAAGGCCGGCTTCGCCTGGATCAATGGGACGACAAACAAACGGGCCAGAAGCGCAGCCGGTTGGGGGTAGTGCTGGAGTCATTCCAGTTCCTCGACAGTGGCAACCGCGCTGAAGCTGGCTCTGAGCCGACACGGCGCGCGGCAGCAGCCGTGCCGGCGGCATCGGCTCCTGCGGCGGCACCCGAGCCCGGCCCGACCGAGGAAGACGACGTGCCGTTCTAGCCCCGACATGTGTCCGGCTACCCTGCCGTTCACGCAACACTCAACACGTAACACCCGATTTCCCATGGCAAAAACTGAAGTCATCCTTACCCACCAGATCGTCGGCCTGGGCGCCGAGTCCGACCAAGTCAAAGTCGCCGCCGGTTACGCCCGCAATTTTCTCTTCCCGCAGGGCCTGGCTGTGCCCTTAAGCTCCACCAACAAGCGCCGTATTGAAGCTCTGCGCAGACGTCGCGCCGAGCGCGAGGCTCATGAGCTCAACGCTATGAACGAGCTGGCCAAGAGCGTCTCGAAGCTTCTCTGCCTCATCACCGTCAAGACGGGCGAGGATGGCAAGATCTTCGGCACCGTCACCTCGGGCATGATCGCCGACCAACTCAAGAACCAGTTCGACATCTCGCTGGATAAGAGGAAGATTCACCTCGAAACTCCCATCCGCGCCCTGGGCGAGCACGAGGTCGAGCTGCGGCTGCACGCGGATGTCACCACCAAGCTCAAAGTCCGCGTTGAAAGCAGCACGCCGCTGCCGCCGCCGGAAGCGGCTGCGCCGGCCGGAGCAACGAAAGAAGAGCATCCCAAGACCGAGAAACGCGGACGGCGGCCCGAAACCGGCCATCGCAAGCCCGAGGGAGCGCACGCCAAAGGCGAAGCTGGCGAGAAGAGGTTTCACGGCCAGCGGCCTGACCGGCATGGGCGGCCCGATAAGGCCACCAAGCCGGACAACGCGCCTAAAGCTGAAAAGGCTCCTAACGCCGAGAAGTCTGCAGCCAAACTGCCCAAGGCGGAGTAACTCCCGGGCGCCACGGGACATTTCGTCGCCAGGGCATTGAGCTGCGGTCAGTTCACGCCGGGCAGGCCGTCCTTCGCTGCCTGCCCGTTTCCTTCCGGAGCGGATTACCAGTCCTTCAACGACCGGCGCGAATCGCGCGGCTTGCCGGTAGGTTTGGGTTGGAGCATCTTCTCACCCTCCTTTTGCGCGTCCAATAACTGCTGGGCCTGCTCCTGTGTCATTTGGCCCAGCGCCTGAGCGGCAGTGTCTTGCTCGTTCGTCTCGCCGGACTCCTCTTTGGGCTGGGCGGAGCCTTGCTGTGCCTGCTGTTGTTCCTGCTTCTGTTGCTCCGCCTGCTGCTGCTCCTGGTCTTTCTGCTGCTGCTCAGCCTGCTGCTGGGAGGAATCCTGGTTCTGGTCTGGTTGGTCCTGCTGCTTTTGCTGGTCTTGCTGCTGTCGCTGCTGGTCCTGTTGCTGCTGGTCCTCGTTCTGCTGCTCGTCCTTGTTCTGCTGCTGGTTCTGCTGCTGCTGCTGCTTAAGTTCTTCCAGCTTCTTCTTGACGAATTCATAGTTGAACTTCGCGTCCGGGTCCTGCGGGCTAAGCTTCATCGCGCTTTGGTAGTTCGTGAGCGCATTTTCCCAGGCTTCCTTGCGCTGTTTGGGATCGGGGCTGCGCTCGCCCAGGTGGAACAGGGAATTGCCCTCGTTGTAGTAGGCCAAGCCCTGAAGCTTCAGGTCAGGCGAGGAAAGCGCGGCGTTGAATTGCCTGGCAGCCTCCTCGAATTGCCGGTTGCGGTAGGCGGCGGCGCCGGCGTTGAAATGCAGGCGGCTATCGTTGGTGTTCTGCCGGAGCAGGCGCTGGTATTCCTTGAATGCCTGGTCAAAGTTCCCGGCTTTGTATTCCCGCAGCGCGCTGGAGGGCGAGGCCAGAGCAGCGACCGGAGCACAGAGCAACAGGGACAAAAGGGCCGGGAGCGATGATTGAGCCCGGAGCATCGAGGATGCCGGGGCAGTCTCACGGCCTGCCGAGGGAGCCGGGTTGGCGCCAGGCGAGCGGCGCCACATTCCTCTAGCGGCTCCCGGGCGTTTGGCGGGCCGCTCGCGTTTTCGTTCCGGGAATAGCATTTCGACCAGCAACAGCACGATCGCCGCCGCCAGCGGCCAGTAGTACCGCTCGTGATAGCGGCGGATGAACTTCTCCCGGTGTTGGGACTTGGGCAGGCTGGCCAGCCGGTCATCGTAGAGCGAGTCAATGGCTTTGGCCCCGCGCAAGGGGATGTATGCGCCCCCTTCGCTCGTGAAGGCTATTCTCTTGAGCAAGTCTTCATTCAGGTGCGACTTAACGACATTGCCCTGTTCGTCGCGGACGTAATCGCTTCCCCCCTGAGAGTTCTGGACGCGCAGAATCTCGCCGTCGCTGGTGCCAATGCCCACCGTGAAGATGCGCAAGCCTTCCTGCGCCGCCTTCTCCGCCGCCTCCAGCGCACCGGAATCGTGGTCCTCACCGTCCGTGAGGAGGACCAGCACCTTGTAGTTGTCGCCCTCCTTGTAGGCGGTGAGCGCAGTCTGAATCGCATCCACCAGGGCCGTGCCGCCCTGGGGAATAATGTTCACATCGAGCGCCTCGACGCTCTGGCGGAAGGCCGAGTCGTCTATGGTCAGCGGGCATTGCAGGAAGGCGCTGCCGGCGAAGGCGACCAGGCCCAGGCGGTCGGTTTTGGCGCGCTTCATCAGATCGAGCGCGGCGAGCTTGGCCCGGGCGAGGCGGTTCGGCGCGACATCCGTCGCCAGCATGCTTTTCGAGGTGTCAATCGCCACAACGATGTCCAGCCCCCGCTGCTTGACCTCCTCCCAGTCGAACCCCCACTGCGGCCGAGCCAGGGCCAGGAGAAGACAGGCCACCGCCGAAACGAGGCAGGCCGCGCGAATCTTCTCGCGCGCCGGGGAGATGCCAACGGTCAACCCCGGCAACAGGCGCGCCTGGATGAATTGCGTGAGCAACTGCTGCCGCTTGCGACCGGCCCACCAGAAGAAGGCCAGCAGGACCGGCGGCAACGCCAGCAACAACCAGAGCGCATGAGGGTTGGCAAACGTCATGGCAGCCTCCTCCAAACCGTGTGGCGCAGGAGAACCTCCAGCAGCAGCAGGCCAAGGCCCGGCAGGATGAACCAGGCCAGCAGCTCGTCGTAGTGCGAATACTTCTTCACTTCGGCTTCGGTCTTCTCCAGCTTGTCAATCTCGGCGTAAATCGCCTGGAAGCGCTGCGAGTTGTCCGCACGGTAGTATTTGCCACCCGTCATGTCGGCGATCTTCTGGAGAGTATCCTCATCAATGTTCACCGGCTCCTGCCGGTAGCCGACCTTGCGCCCGCCCCAAAAGACCGGCATGGGCGCCATGCCCCGCGTGCCGACGCCGATGGTATAGACCTTCACGCCGAGCTTCTGCGCGGCCTCGGCGACAGTCAGGGGCGCGACCTTGCCGGAGTTGTTCTGACCGTCGGTCATGAGGATCACGATCTTGCTCTTGGACTTGAGTTCGCGGAGGCGGTTGACAGCGGCGCTGAGGGCGGAGCCGATCGCCGTGCGGGTATCGTCAATAGTGCCCAGGTCGAGCCGCGCGAGGTTCTCCTGGAGAAAGTCGTGGTCGAGAGTCAGGGGCGAGGCGATATAGGCGTGCGTGGCGAAAGCCACGATGCCGATGCGGTCAGCCGGGCGTTTATCAATGAACTTCTTGAGCACTTCCTTGGCCATGGCCAGCCGGTTGAGGCGCTCGCGCCCCACCTCGAAGTCCTCCGAGGCCATGCTGCCCGACATGTCCAGCGCCACCGCGATGTCCACGCCGCTGGCGGTGACCTTGGTCTCGCTCCGGATCAGGCGCGGCTGGGCCAGCGCAATGATCAGCAGGGCGAGAATCAGCCAGCGGAGCGACGCCAGGAACGCCCCCGAGCGCGCGCGGGTGACATTGAGAATGCCGCGCACCAGTTGAACCGACGAATACACGAAGGCCGGCGGCTTGCCTTGCTTGCCCTTCAGCCAGCCCAGCACCGGCAGCAGCAGCAGCAACAGCAGGAGGTATGGATGGCCAAAGGTCATGCTTGCGCGCCCGTCTTGACGGCCTCCAATGCGGCCATGATGGGCTCGGTTTCTTCCACCAGCCGCACGGCCGACGAGTGCAGGTTTTCCAGCTCGGGCAGACCGGGCTCGTATTTGGCGAACTTCACCAGATCACAGCGTTTGAGAAACTCGCCCAGGCTGTCCTTCTGGTCGGGCGTTAGCAGGTTGGTCCCCTGCAGCTCGTAAAGGAACTCCTCGGTGGTGCGCTCCGGCGCATGGAAATCAAACCTCTCCTCCAAATACCAGCGGATAGTATCGGACACGCGGATGCAGAATTCGCGAGGCTGGCCGAGCAACGCCAGCGCCTCCCGCAGCGCTTGCTTGGCCCGGATATGGGGCGGCACAACCGAGACCACCTTGGCCTGCGCGCGCCGTTTCTGCCAGTAGCGCCACGCCCAGAATGCCAGCGCGGCGACCGCGAGCACCAGCAGCGCCCAGAAAACCCATGCCCAGCCGCTCGGGATCTCGACCGGGGGCTTGATGTCGCGCAGCGCGTTCGTGGCGCCGGCCGCGGCAGCAGCAAGCGAACCTGGCTGGAGGTTGGTGGCGGTCATCGGTCCAATGCGTGGCGGGGGGCGCGTGGTGCGTGGCGCATGGTGGAAGGTGGATGATCCGATGAGAATTCCCACGCAACACGCAGCACGCAGCACGCTGTCTTCAGGACTTGGGCTGATCCGCGCATGCCTAACCTCTCAGCCTCCGCTTCTCCCTCGTCTCGAAGAACCGGCCCAACTCCGCCGCGTAGGGCTGGTCGGTCCGCAGGCGGATGGCGTCTATGCCGGCGGAACGGAACAGTCGCGCCAGGTCCGCCTGCGCGCGGGCCTGCCGCTCGGCGAAGGCGGCGCGCTTGCGCTGGTCGCTGGTGTTGATCTCGACGACTTCGCCCGTTTCGGCGTCGTTGAGCACCAGCCGTCCAAGCGCCGGCAGTTCCAGCTCGTAACGGTCGGTGATTTGGACGGCGACCACGTCATGGCGGCGGTTGGCCTGCCGCAGCATCGTGAGGGAGGCCTGGGCCAGCGATTCCAGCAGCATCACCTGGGGACGGATTTTGCGGCGGCGCCGGCCGGTCACCTCGGACGGCGATCCGATGAAGTCGGAAATCAGCACCGCGATGGCCCGGTGCGGCGTCACGCGCAGCAAGAATTCCAGCGCGCCGTTCAAATCCGTCCCGCGATGACGCGGCTCGAAGAAAAGCACCTCGCGAATGACTCGCAGGACGTGGCGGCGGCCTTTGCGGGGCGGAATGAACTTCTCCACCTCGTCCGTAAACAGGATCAGCCCCACCTTGTCGTTGTTGCGGATGGCCGAGAAGGCCAGCACAGAAGCTATCTCCGCCGCCAGCTCGCGTTTGGACTGGGCGTGGGAGCCGAACCTGCCCGAGCCGCTGGCGTCCACGACCAGCATGAGCGTCAGCTCGCGTTCCTCCACGAACTTCTTCACGAATGGATGGTTCATCCGCGCGGTGACGTTCCAGTCAATGGAGCGCACCTCATCCCCGGGCTGATATTCGCGCACTTCGTCGAAGTTCATCCCCTGCCCTTTGAAGACGCTGTGGTATTGGCCCGCCAGGGTCTCGCTCACCAGGCGGTTGGTGCGAATCTCAATCTGGCGAATCTTCTTGAGGATCTCGCGCGGGATCATGGCACCGGCAGCTCGTCGAATATCTTCTGGATGATGGTCTCGCTGGTCTTCTCCTCCGCCTCGGCCTCGTAGGTGATCGCCACCCGGTGGCGCAGCACATCCATCCCAATGCTCTTGACGTCCTGGGGCGTGACGTAGCCCCGGCCCTTGAGGAACGCGTAGGCCTTGGAGGCCAGCGTGAGATAAATCGTCGCCCGCGGCGAAGCCCCAAGCTGGATGAATTCCTTGACCTGTATCTTGTGCGCCTCCGGGTCGCGGGTGGCGCAGACCAGGTCCACGATGTAGTCCTTGACCTTGTCATCCATGTAGATGTCGTTGATGACCTGGCGGGCGTGGAGAATCTGTTTGGGCTCGACAACCGGGCCGGTGACCGGGGTGCCGGAGGTGCGGGCCATCAGGTCCAGGATTTGCCGTTCTTCGGCGCGGGAGGGGTAGCCGATCTTGAGCTTGAGCATGAAGCGGTCAACCTGCGCCTCGGGCAGCGGGTAGGTGCCCTCCTGCTCGATCGGGTTCTGCGTGGCCAGCACCAGAAAGGGTTCCTCGAGCTTGAAGGTGTGGTCGCCGATGGTGACCTGCTTCTCCTGCATCGCTTCGAGCAGCGCGCTCTGCACTTTGGCGGGCGCGCGGTTGATTTCGTCGGCCAGCACGAGGTTGGCGAAGATCGGCCCCTTGCGGGTCGTGAACGCGCCCGACTGCGGGTTGTAAATCTGCGTGCCGACGACGTCGGCCGGCAGCATGTCGGGCGTGAACTGCAGGCGCGCGAACTTCACATTGAGGGAGCTGGCCAGCGACTTGACGGAGAGCGTCTTGGCGAGGCCTGGCACGCCCTCCAGCAGCACGTGTCCGTTGGCCAGCAAGCCGACCACCAGCCGCTCGACGAGGTAAGTCTGCCCGACGATTACCTTGCCCAACTCGTTAAACAGCGGGCGCACGAATGCTCCCGCTTCCTGCACTGCCTCGTTAATGGCATTGATTCCGGTATTCATTGGTCTTGAAATCTTACTGTGCGATGGACAGCAAAACCAGAAAATGCGTTCAACCGAAAGCCGCTGCGAAAGCAGGGGTTGCTCCGCGGCGCGGGGTCTGCTATAAGAGAGACAGGCTGTTAGCTGGGACAAAGCCGGGTTGGACGCTCCGGGCTTTGGCGGCGGGGGGCAATGGTATTGGCGCTTTGGCTCAGATGCTGCTTCGCGTATGAAGCTGTCGCGGCCCGTTAAGCATGCAGTTAATTAGTCAAACCCACCGTCCCAGAAAAGGACACCCTGTGAAATCCATCCTTTCCATGAAACGCACTACGAAAGACATGGCCCCCTCTCCCTTTCTCTCTGCCCCTCGAAGGGGGAGAGAATTTGCCGAACAGAACCTTTCGCGCTTTGAACCCCTGAACCACCGTGAGGGAACATCCAACATCCAACATCCAACATCGAACGTCCAAGGGCCGAGCTTTGGGCCGCTATTGGATGTTGGGCGTTCGATGTTGGATGTTGGATGTTCCCCCGGTTCAGGGGCAGGGTGCCGAAGGCGAGAGAGGGGATGGTTCACGGGGGTAAGGCTCGAACGGGTGCAGGGAATCCTCTCCCTCGTCTCGCCCCTTCGTTCGGCCCTGTCGGCCTTTGTGATTTCGGTCTTGCTCAGTGTCCCCTGGCAGACGGGGCTGGCCGCGCCGGTTGACGGGAAGCGAGCCGCGGCGGCGGTCGCAAGCTGGCTGGGCCTGTGCCCGACGCCCCTGGGGGAGGCCCTGGGACCAACCGTGCAGGGCGTGGACACCGTCAACGACAAGATCGGCACCCCTCTTTACCATGTGGTGTATTTGGAGCCAGCCGGCTTTGTCATCGTGGCCGCCGATGATTTGGTCGAGCCGATCATTGGGTTTGCCGCCGCGGGCAAGTTCGATCCGTCGGAGGACAACCCGTTGGGCGCGCTGGCAAGCCGGGACCTGGCCGGCCGCATGGCGTGGGCGCAGAAAAAAGGCGCCGCGGTTCCGGACAAGACCGCCGCCCAGGCCCAGGCGAAGTGGCAGCGGCTATGCCCCAGGGATGGCATGCCGGCGGCCTCGCCCAAAGGACTAATCACCGTGTCGGACCTCCGTGTGGCGCCGCTGCTCCAAAGCACTTGGAGCCAGCAGACTGCCGCCGATGCCGGCGTGGCCGCCTGCTACAACTACTACACCCCGCCTTACGGCCCCGGCAGCATCAACAACTATCCGGCGGGCTGCGTCGCGACGGCTATGGCGCAACTCATGCGCTACTATCAGTTCCCCATCACCGGCGTCGGGTCCGCTGGCTTCCCGATAACTTACGATAGCATCCCCCTGACGTACTACTTGCGGGGCGGCAATGGCGCGGGCGGGCCCTACGTGTGGAGCAACATGCCGCTGGCGCCTCCCGCCAACCCGAGCTCGGCGCAGTGCCAGGCGATTGGCGCACTGGTCGCGGATGCCGGCGCCACCGTGAACACAGATTATGCCAGCGGTGGTTCTGCAGCGCCGCTGCTCGCTGCCAAGGGCGCGCTGATGGGCACGTTCAAGTTCGCCAATGCCGTCCTGGGCTGGAACAACTCCGGCAATATCGGCCCCGGTTTGCCGGGCATGATCAATCCAAACCTGGACGCCCGGTGTCCGGTCCTGCTCGGGGTAGAAGGCACAGCCGGGGGACATGGGGTTGTGGCGGACGGCTACGGCTACAGTCTCTCCACACTCTATCATCACCTGAACCTGGGCTGGTCGGGCACCGCCAACGCCTGGTATGCGCTGCCCCTGGTTGACACCGGCGTTTACACCTTCACGGTGGTGGACGAGTGCGTTTACAACGCCTACACGAACGGCACCGGCGAGATCATCAGCGGCCGGGTGCTGGACCAGCGCGCCAGGCCGGTCGCCAGCGCGACGGTCACGGCCACGCGGACCGGTGGCGGCACTTATACCGCCACGACGGACACCAACGGCATTTACGCCCTGGCCAGAATTCCATCCTCCTCCTCCTACTCGATCACAGTCAGCAAGGCCAACTACAGCAGCGTCAGCGGCAACTTCACGACGGGCGCCTCTTCGGATTTCGCCGCCAGCAGCGGCAATCGCTGGGGGGCCAACTTCACGCTGAACATGCTCCCGACGGTGCTGGACCGCCTTGTGTGGAGCCCCATCGGCGCTACCCAGAGCTTGGGCACGCCGTTTGGCGTCACCCTGACCGCGCTGAATGCCGACAACGGCGTGATTGCCGGCTTCACCGGCCCCGTGGCGCTGAGCGCCTACGCGACAGGGGCACTCTCGACCAACACCCTCGTCGGGAACCTCGGAACCTCGCAATCCCAAACCGACACCAGCTACGACTGGACCATAGGCTACGAGTTTACTCCCAGCACCACCCTGCAGGCATTCTCCGTGCGCACCTACAGTGGAACCAAGGTCTCGCTTTGGACGGGGGCGGGTGCGTTTGTGGCATCCAAGAATGTAACAAGCCCGCCGGGCACCTGGACCGAGACGGCGCTGGACGCACCCGTGACGCTTTCGGCCGGCACACCGTACCGGCTGTCCGCTTATTTTCCGGCCAGGACGCCACAGTACTACACCTATTATGCCGGTGACTGGCCGACGGTGTTCACAAATGGGACCATCGGCCAGAACTGCTACTACGCTTACGGCGAGGGCTTCCCCGACGACATAATGGGCACGAATGTGGGGGTCTTTCTGGACCTGCGTTATAGCGTTCCCTACTCGAATTCGGTCTCAATGAGCCCCACCGTTTCGGGCAGCTTTGTCGGCGGCGTCTGGAACGGGAGCGTCACCGTGGGAACCGCCGCCAACAACGTGTTGCTCAAGGCCGACGACGGCGCGGGCCACGTCGGCTTGAGCAACCCCTTCAACGTCGTCGCGGCCATCCGCCTGCTTTCCCCCCGGCTCGCGGCGGGAGGCAAATTCCAGTGCACGGTCTCCAGCGTTCCGGGCCTGAAGCTTGAAATCCTGGCCTCGACCAACCTCGCGAACTGGGTTGCCGTGACCAACCTCACCAACACCAGCGGCACGATTCTGTTCAGCGACCCGGTTACAAATCGCGCCCGCCGCTTCTACCGCGCCCACCGTTTGCAGTAACACGAGCCCTGGCACCCTGTCAGCGCCGCCCGCACGCTGTGTTGGCACAGGTTATACCACTTCCAGATTGGAACTGCATGATCCTACGACCGGGCAGTCGCCTTCCATGAACCTCGGCAGTTCGAACGGCCCCCTCACCCGTCCCTCTCCCCCTCGGAGCTCAGCATTACCCGCAACTCGCGACAGCAAACCCGTGAATCCCTTCGGGATTGGCTTGCGACAGTGACTAAAGATGTGGGCAATGCTCAGCCTTCGGAAGGGGAAAAGGGGCGTTGCCGGCAGCGAATGGTGCAACCGCAAGCTGGAGTTGGTATTACTCCCTGAAATGGCGAGCAGCGGCACCTGACCGGCCACTGGATGGCCACCTAACGGCCACTGGATGGCCGGGCCGGTCGGCGCGGAGCGGCCACCTACGGTCCCGCCAGGGTTTGAGGCATACGGGCTGCGCCCTGCCCCGCACCCCAAGCCGGAACTGGACCGCCTCCGGCGGCCGTCCAACCCCGCGCCCGCCGCCTGGTCCCGACGATTCGGGGCAAACCGGGGGGCATCTCAGTTTTCGAGCGGTGTTTTCCTGGCAAAGGCGCCAGCGCAGCGGCTGAGCAACCACAGTGTGGCATTGACCTTTCCCGACCCCATCTTCCAAGCACGGCCCCCCCGCCAGGGATGGGCAGGCCCGCCGTCCGCCCCCCGTCCCAATACCATAGTACTGCCCAAACCCACAGCCCAACCTCCCCGCCTGGCCCAAAAAGAGTGCCTTGGCCCCCCACACAAAATTTGCACTTTTTGCAAGAAAAGTGTTGACCCCGGGCACCCTGCCAATCATATTGGCTATAGTGATATGAGTCACCAGACTCTTGAAACCAAATAAAACAATAAATAACAACACACCAACTCCAAGTATGTACAAATCCAAATCCCCACGCTGGGCCGGGTTGCGCCATGCAGCGCTGGCTCTTCTCGCCTTCGGCACGCTGGCAGTTATGCCCCTGCGCGCTGATACCGTCTATGTCACTACCTATACCGGTAGCGTTCTAACCACATGCGACCCCGTCTGTTACGACCCTCTAGCGCTCGGTTGCACCGTCTCGACCTACGGCTCTACCTCGGTCAGCGGCGCCCCCGGCGTGCCCACCCGCACCAAATGCACCTACGGCTGGGCCGGCACGGTGAACTGGAGCGTTTTGCCCGCTCTGGCCATCGAGAACGCTGGCGGCGTTTACCGCATTGAAGTTGCCCATACTGCTACCTCCAGTTGCACCCCTGACGTCACGGTCACCGCCTGGTCCGAGCTGGGCACGGTCTCGGCCTCCTGCACCAACTCCCCGGTTTTCCAGCGAGGTTACGGCGGCGATACGTGGCAGACGATGGGCTACATCACCAACCAGCCGGGCATCAGTGACCCGCTCATCTATTTCATCGTGACCGGCGGCACCGTCAACAACACCGGTAACCGGCTCTACATTGACGCCTTCAAGTTCACCTATGTTGACCTGTGCGACGGTGTCGTAGGCGACGTAGTTGTCACCGGCCCGCTCGCGGCTGGCAATATGTATGTCCCTGTGACTGGAGTCACCGCGGGCGCGACCAACGTCACGATTTATGCCAACGACGTTGAAATCGGCCAGACGAACTATGCCGCGGGCTTCGCTGCCGGCGCCCTGGACGTTCCGGTGAACAGCGCCCTCGTCAAGGATAACATCATCAAGGCGACCCAGAAGAAGCCAAGTGCTGCACCCGCCGGATTCTGCACCTCCCCGATGCCTACGGACGGCCCGCCCGTGGGCAGCGGCGCCAATACTGAGATCACCGTCGTGCTGTCGTGCGGTGAGCAGTCCGCCCTGACCGGCCCAGCCGGGGCGGATACGTCCGGCGCAGCCACAGCACAGTTCCATGTCAAATGCACCGGTCTGGTGGGCAGTTCTGCAACGGCCCCCGTCGGCGGCGCTGCGCTGGTCCCCGGCTCATGCTGGCAGACCATCACATTCGACTTCGCTACCGACCCGAAACGCCAATGGCAGGCGAATACCGATTACACCTCGGCCAATCCGTATTGTCTGCTCGAGGCCCTCTCGTTCGCGATTAACACGACCACTCCCGATTCCGGCCCCTATGAGATCTACGTGGACCTGATCAAGAATGGCGACACGGTGATCGAGAACTTCGAAGGTTGGAATGCCGGTGACGGCGTGATGTTCACCACGCCCAACGTGGCCACCATGCCCGGTCCCGGAGTCACCTACCTCGGCGCGCCCAATTCCGCTGTGGTCAGCCAGGCCAATGCCTACGAAGGCACCAATTCGTGCCGCATCCGGTGGCAGTGGAAGACCACCGACACCATTCGCTGGGCGCGCGTCCTGGCCAGCCGTGCCAACGGCGCGACCTATCCGCAACTGGACATGAGCAAGCCGGTAACCGTGCGCTTGCTGGTCCTGCCGGTGGGCGAAACCGCTGGCAAGCTGGGCGTCGGCGCCGTGCCGAGCCAGACCAAGGATCCGGGCGAGAGCGCCACGTTCAGCGTCGTCGCCACCGGCGTCGGCCCCTTCACCTACCAGTGGAAGAAGGACGGCAACCCGGTCGGCACGGACAGCAGCAGCTTCACCATCGGCTCCGTGCAAGCCAGCGATGCCGGAACCTACACGGTTACGGTTGACAACGCCGCTTGCGAAGCCATCGAAAGCTCGCCCGCTGTGCTCACGGTTAATGTGCCGCAGGTTGAATCGGTGACGATTGACAGTATCACCGCCAGCACTATTGCTTACAGCGGTGGTGCCGGCGCGGAGTTCGTGCTGCTCCAATCGGCCGCCATTGTGCCCGCCTCGTGGTCGCCTGTCGCCACCAACGCCGCCACCCCTGGCACGTTCGCCGTCCCGGGTCCCGGCTTCTACAAAGTCGAGAGCAAGTAGCCCGCGGCTTCAATAACTAAGAACACTTCAAAGGGCCGGGTCTAACCACCCGGCCCTTCTTCTGTACCTCGCCCCCGCGCCAGCGCCAAAAGCCAATACCCCCCAGCCCACGCGCGAGGCAATACCCCCAAAGCAAGATAGCCCCCCTCAAAGCGGCCCCCGCTCTGATTGGCCAATTCCCAGGCCGGACCTCCAAAAACCGCGCACCAGTCACCCAGCGGCGCCAGCCGCCCCGGTGTATGACATGCTAACCAGCTTTGTCCTGGCCGTGCTCTGTAACGGCTGGCGCTTGGCGAATGTGCAGCGCCTGCGCCAAGCCCCCACGCTCAACCCCCCGTAGCACCTGGCTGGCTCCTCCGTTCCTCCTCCGTTCCACCTCCGTCCCTCCTCCGACTGGCAGTGGGAGGTGGAACGGAGGAGGAACGGAGGAGCAACGGAGGAGCCAGCCAGGTGCTACGGTGCCCACCGCTTGCCACTGGGGGCCCTTGGGGCGGGTGAGGGGTTCGGGGTGGCAAGGCGCGAGCCGGCAGTTCGGAAGGTCTCACCTCAGCCGCGCCGCCGCAGGTGGTGGAGGGCATCGTGCACTGCGGGTGCAAGCTGATCCTGGGCGGCACGAGCAAGAGCAACAAGAGCTGGCGCCTGCTGGACCTGATGCCGGAGATGTCGAGCCGGCGGCAAGCGCGTCGGAACTCGGTGGCCCGGCGCGCCTCGCGCATAGGCTGGAGCTTGGGGAATAGCGGACCGAGGCGTCGCAGGGGAAGAAGGACGCGCCGCAGCTCCCCGCCAAAGCGAATGATGGAGGCGAGGGTCGGAATCGGACAGAAAATGGTGTTGGTGGTCCCAGCACCTCGCCCAATCGCAACTCCCGCAATCTCAGACCCATCGCCTGACAGGCAGCGAAATCACCTGTAAAATGGCCTGTTTTTAAGCGTTTCGTCAAGTCGCCGATTACTCCTGGATTACTCGCCAATAACCAGGCAACAACCCGTTCAATGAAGCGTTGCTGGCACTTTTGCTGGCACTTCTGCTGGGAGCTAAAACACTCCGAAACCACGTGAGATCAGGGCAAGCCTGCAAGATGCGTCCGCAAACTCGCAACATCGCTTCAGTGATGGTCAGAGTGTCAGATTCGTCGAAGAGGATGCAGCGCATACCACGCATCCGCCGATGAGGTAATCCGTCGTGTTCATCCCGCCTGTGCCCGCGCCTCTGGTTGCTCCGCGCAACCTCGCGCCAGCGGTCGAAACATTTTTCCGCCCTCTGTCACTCCGTTGCTGATGCTCCGCCGCCCGGCGGCGCGGGCACAGGCGGGTGCGTTTCGCCAGGAGCGGGGCTGCTCTCTCGGGGCAGGTGAAGAGAGCAGTCCCGCTCCTTCAGAACGAAACGCAAAACATGAACACAACGAAAAACCTCATCGCAACAGGATGCCCCGCAGTCGCTCCGCAGCCGGAGAACAAGATCGTCAAACCAATCACATTTCCACCACAACCACAGGAATGGAAAATCGTATCACTTCGGGAATGTCCCACGCCCGACACCATGCAACAGTGCGAGACGCCGGATCAGGCAGCCGCCTACTGGCGAACGCACATCGCGACCCATCCTTACTTCAATTCTGAATGTGAATGTCTGGTGGTTTTCATCCTTAACACCCGCCGACGCATCAAAGGTCACTACTTGGTGTCCATTGGTACGATGGATACCATTCTCTGTCATCCAAGGGAGGTATTCCGTTTAGCCATCATGGCAAGCGCCGCCGCAATCATCATCGCGCACAATCATCCGAGCGGTGAGCCGACTCCATCGGAGGCCGACATCAAAATCACCCGTGACCTCATTCGAGCGGGCCAGCTTCTCAAAATCGAAGTTCTCGATCACATCGTCGTTGGAAACCCAAACCACACCAGTCTTCGCAGTTTGGGCTATTTCTACTAAGCGAGGCGTGACTTCGGCCCGCTCTGGGATGGATCATTCGCGTGGCAATCAGATGGAAACCCTCATCGTGAACACCACTTAATTCTTCCATTCATCAACAGGAAGTGGCTGCGGCATCCGACTTGCCGATTGATTGAAGGCGATACGGTTGGGCGACCATTCTGGTTTACGGTGACACTCCATCGAGGCCGATGCTCCTTGAGCAAGTTCAGCCAGATGTTCTTCTCACACCCACACGGGCATTGGAACACTGCAACCCAAAGTTCGGATTCACCAACCAAATACACGGTGCGCCGCTTCACGACCTCCGGCTCATCACTGACCCGCTCCACATGCCAACGCCGACCAAGGGGCAACCTTGCCCACGCTGCTTTCAGCAGGAGGATGACCCGTTTGATGATCATCCGAAAAGGCAATCCAAGAAGGGTTCCATGTCGCCGCGTCCGACGTAACGCTGGAGAACGCGGCACGGCTCGCCACCGTCGCCATTTCCGAAGATGCCGTTGATAAGGTCAAACCACTGGTGACGGATTTCGGTGTTGGGATCAATGCGAAATGGGTGAATACGCGCCAGCAGATTGTCAACGGCAAGCGTAGCGCTGAGCCCATTGACGCTAATCACTGCCGGGCTCTCAACCTTTACACCTTTGATGTAGCCTTCATCCACCTCCGCAGCGAACTGTTCCGGGTTGGTCCTGCGGAGCGAAGCGGCTCGCAAAGCTTCAGGGCCATAAACGCGGCGGGACAGCAAACTTGATCCGCCGGGAAGCAGATAATGCACTGAACCGCAAACCACATTCACGCCACCCTCTCCATCTGCGTCCAGACGAACGCCTAAGTCACAATAGGGGATAAGGTAGAAGGTTGCCAGTCGGTTGAGAACATCGCGACCATCCACGGTATCCATGCAACCAAACAGCACGTCGCACGTCGCCAGCTTCTGGAGCACGTCCATCTTAAAGACGTTTTGGGCCAAGGGTGTGACCTGCGTGCATGTTCCCATGCGGCTAATCGCCGATTCAAGAGCCTCGACTTTGGGCGTCTTGCTCTCGGCCTGTTCCAGAGTGGAGTTAACGATGCGATTGAGGTTCTTGTGCTCAATGATGTCAGGATCAACCAAAACCAATTCCCCAACACCGAGCCGCGCGAGTTGCTCGACGACCCAACTTCCCGTCCCGGAGCACCCCACCACGCCCACTCGAAGCGAATTGAGCAACGCAACGGTTTTGTCCCCGAACGCCTGGGCAGTTCTCAGGTCTTTTGGGGCGACTTCCTTGCGTGATGGGGCAAAGTCAAAAAAAGCGATTTCGTCTCCTGCCACCGCGATACGATTCACGGGCACGAACTGCAAATCCGCCGTTATCACTCGGGCAAACATCTCCTTGTTGGGGAGCATGACGGCGCTGGCGTGAGGCATACCATCGTCGGTCCATCCGTGTAATGAACTGAAAAGTTCCGCATCCGAACAGTCGTCAACCTCGGAGAATTGGCGATAATAACCTGGATGGCTGTGAATCTTGAGCACAGCCATGTGCTTCTGCATCGCCTCCTCGTAAAGCGGACGGCCAATGTCAGTTGGCCACTGCACTCGCAACGGATGTCGCTCGTGGCATTTGTCGTAGGGGATAAGCAGCAGTTTGTGAACACATAGGATATGGCTGCATTTGTCGTCTCGGCGTCCACACAACGCGAGTGCCACCGCTTCCTTGCCATCACCGGGAAACAAGTGTCGGTGCAGTTCCTCGACCTGTTGCGAGGTGAATCGCAGATGATACGACTTCATCGTTCAGTTGCGTTGGAATTCACGCTCCAGCCAATGCTTCACCAGCACCAAATGGGTCAGCACGTTGTATTCGCCAGGAATCCATGGGTTGGCTGGTGTGTAATGGCGCGACCATCGTTGCCAACGTTTCCCGTCAATGTTAGCGGATGCCTCCGTGTTGGGAATACCGCGTCCATCTTTACGGCTCAGTGGCGGATGAAAAAAGGCCATGTCCAACTGAGCGGTTGGGTAGCCGCCAGGAATCTGGACGGCTACCGAAACGGATTCGACGTTGTAACCGCTGGGCACACGATACCCGTGAACCAACACCCAGCCTGCGTCATTGCCGGCCTTCACGGTCTCCCAATGGAAGCCGCCGTCATCAAGCCCGGCGACATCCGTCTCGGGGAGGTGGAATTCACGTCTCGGATTCGTGAGTCCCTCCGTTTGGTCCTTCGGCAGAGTAATGAATCGTTCGACGCCAGGTGCGCTGAAGTCCACCACATCGTTGAGGCCGATGGCCACGACTCGACCGCCCTTGAGTTTTTGATTCAAGAGCCAGTTCTCCGGCGGCAGCTTTTTCGCCAGTTCCAAAATCTGGCGACCCGTCATTTCCGGCACGTTGACGGTGTATTTTTCCCGGTCAATGCGGATGATGTATCGCTTGGCTTTGGGCGGCTTGCCGCCGTGCATCTTGGAGAATTCCTCTACGTCGAGTTCCTCCACTTCGACAGCTTCAGGGTTGGCCGGAAGCTGTCCGCTGTTTCCTGTTTTTGAATGTTCTTTTTCCATAGGCATTTCTATCCTTCTGAAGGCGGTTGTGCCTCCACCCAGCTAAATGCGGGTAGGTAACGACGGGGCTGCGGATGCCGACATCCGTGCAAAGCCTGGCCGGTGTTACCAAGCTGCATTTACAGGTAGAGAAAGGTGTCCTATGCGAGAAAACGCAACTGTAGCTGAAGAACAGGCCACCCAAGCGGCGGATGATTTGGATCTGCTGCTTCGGATGACTTTCAAGGATGAGAACCGTGAGGATGCGGAAGCCGCCTTGGCGGAATTCTTCCGCCGATACCAGACGACGCTCATCGGCTTTGCGGAAAAGAACGGCTTCCGAGCGTTGGGCTGGAGTCCAGACGACTTCGTCCTGCGCACCTTTGAAAAGGCGTTTGAGAAGGCCGGTTCGTTCAATGCCCCCTCTGGTTTGTCGCCCGACAAACTGCGGCTAAAAATCCAGGCTTGGCTTTTCCAGATCGCCAAAAACGAGTTCCTGATGGAGTTCCGTAAGCCGGAGAGGAAAAAGGAAGCTCCCACCCAAAAGGAACAGGAAGAAGCCGAGGCTCAAGCTCAACTGCCAGAAAAAGCTCCCGAACGGTTCGACCTTCGCGCCCTTCAAAGCAAAAAAGCAGCCGTCAGGACTTTTCTTGAAACACTGCCCGAGGCCGACAGCGAGATGCTGGTCATCTCGATGAATTTCTACGACTTCAAGACGGGCAAAGCCCACATTCCCGACGACATCCTGGCGCGGCTTGCCGATTCGATGGGGACGACACCAGAAAGCATTAAGACGAAGAGAGGAAGACTCCTCCGAAAATTGGAAGAGTATCTTGAAACTAAAACATGACCACAACACAAGTGACGCAACAACGAAAGGAATTATGAATAACCACGGTGAGAACCCGGCAAAGAAAGGCATCAGGGGCGAAGAGCTTGAAAGCCTGCTGCATCAGGTTCTGCGAGAAGACGGAAAAGTCTTCCCCGTGTCTGAAGAAGACATCCGCAACCTCGAAGCCGAGATTGATCCCAGCGAGGTTCAGAGCATTGATCCTGCCCGGCTGCTGGCCAGAGTCAGGAATCAAAAGCCCGAGGAAAGTTCCAATGTCGTTTCGCTGTTCGGGAAAACATCACCCGAAGTCGAAAACGAGCTGGTTGCAATGGCTGCGCGAAACGGCGGCCAGATCACGGACGAAGTCCGAAAGCAAATGGAGCAGGATCGCGCCAATGCCGAGAAGGGCTTAACGGACGAGAAATGAGCAGGAGCAAAATTGTCCCAGCGCGGCAGCAAGAAATCATCGCGCTTGCCGAGGCGGTTGCGGAGACGCACTGCCCGGCGCGGTTCATTGATCCTATTTGCATCATGGGCAACAAGCACATCACCCACTCTGCAAATTACTACGGCGATGGCTTTGACGGAATGCTTGAGCACCGCAAGGGGAGATTTCACATTTTTTGCAACCTTGATCGCTTGGGGAACTTGACCGCGCCAAGAGCGCGGTTCACACAGGGGCACGAACTTGGCCACTATTTCATTGATGAGCACCGCAACGCTCTGCTGGCCGGCGCTCCAGCGCACTTTTCGATTGCCGATCAACCGGACGCAGAGCGCGTCGTCGAACAGGAAGCTGACCTGTTTGCTTCGCACTTGTTGATGCCCGCCGCGAGGTTCAGCGCCGTTTTTTCCAGGCAGCCGGCCGGGCTGGAAGGCATTCGGGGCATAGTGAAGGAGTTCAACGTTTCCTGTGCGAGCGCGGCGATCCGATTCGTGGAACACAGCACCCAACCCGTTGCACTGGCATACTGGAGAAATGGAAAGCCGCCGTGGACAGAGGTGAATATGGCGTTCAGAAACATCGGCCTGCATCATCTGATGACGCGCTCGGACTTGCTACCGCCAGACTGTGCGACCTCCTTGGCAATCGCCGATAATCCCAACGCTTTTTGCGAACCGAAAACGTCAGTGTCGCTGGCATCATTCTGGTTCAATAGCGTGTATCAAGGAAGCCAGCAGGACATCGTAATCCAAGAAGAAGCCCTTCGGCTCGGACGATTCGGGGTGCTGACCATTCTCCGCCCGCTGCCCAATTCAAGATGAGCCTTCGTCCGTTGCACGTAGCTGCTATCGGATCACCGTTTTCGGACGGCAATGAATCACTCGGCTTTACCCATCTCGGAAATGGCAATTTCGCGGACCATCGGCTGTCCGTCAGGAATGAGCGTGCGCTGATTGCTTGGCAGCGCCGTGAGCAAAGCCAGTTCCATTCGCTGTATGGCGGTTTCGATGCGGCGCAGCGAGTAGCCGCGTAGCGAGACTTCGTGCGTGGCGAAGACCAATCGGAGACGCTGCTCCTTCCCTTCGTTCTTGAGTTCAGCGAAGGCAAACTGATCGAAAGGCAGAAGCAGGCTTTGTTCAGCCGATACTTCGATTTTGACCGCGCGAGCGTTCGGATCGCTCGCCCAACATTCGGGTGATTTTATGCTCATGGGTTTCAATGGGTTGATGACGACGACGGGAAAGTTTCAGGCGACAGAAGTTGTCGGCGGCACGCCGGCCAAAGCGCAGCATGTAGCCGTGCAGCCGATCCCAAAGGCGCAAGCCGCGACGAGGGATTGAGCCAGTCGCGAGTTCCATCGCCAATGGACGATGCCCGGAGCGCGTAATGTTCTCGCGCAACTGTTCCTTGTCCGGCGTGAAGATGCGGATGCCGCGCCGTCCGCGCGATATGCTCACATACCATTGCTGCGCGTTCGTGGCGGCCTTGATGGTCGAATCGGAGAACAGAACGTAATCCACTGTCTTGCCTTGTGAGCCGTAGGACGTGGCTGCGTAGCCTAGCAGGAATTCGCGAAAGCTTCCGTCCAAGACGCGGCCATCAGCGAGCTCAATGCAGCCATCGCCGCGAACCGACTTCACCGCGACCAACTCTCCGTTTGTGACGCGCCCACCGGATGTCAGCTTACGATTGGCTTTCAGGTGCAGGCGGTCGCCGGACGCAACGGCGATCTCGCGCGCCTGACAGACCGAAATCCGGTCGAGCATCTTGTTCGAGACGGTGACGAATCGTCCGCCGACTTCCACGAGCAGTCCGGTTTTGAGAATTCCTGACAGCTTACCTTTCGCTCCCGCAGCGGCTTCCCTGACCTTCTGGTTGAAAACGATCACTGCATCTTGCGGATAGAATCGTTCATCGCGCTTCTGCGCATTGGTCAGGTCCACGCGTTCGAGCGCTTGAACCGTGGCATCAATTGCGCCGAGCAATCCCTTTGCCTTGAGTGCTTCGCGCACGCGCATATTCACGCGATGCACTTCACCCCAGGTCTGTGACACCACGACCGCCGTGGCGTTCTGTTCCGCGAGCTGGATGTATTCGTCGGCGAGCTTGTCGGCTTGTTCGCCCAAGCTACAGCCGACGACAGTGCCCATCTGGTCGAGACGCTTGAATGATTCCGCCAATCTTCCCGCCGCCGCCAATTCAACCGCTTTTCGATACCGCTTGATGCTGGCGCGTTCGCTGTTGTCGCGACCAAGGCCAGGGTCTTGGCGGCGAATTGTATGCAATTCCACCGGCTTCACACCCGCATGACGCTCGATGGCGAGCAACGCGTCCGATGCTTCCACCGCACCGTGCTGCCGGGTGTCGCCAGAAAGGACGACGCGCGCATTCCGTTCCTTGGCGAGCCGGAGCAAAGCCAGCATTTGCCGCCCGCCAATCTGCCCGGCTTCATCCACGACGATTACGGCCGTCTCCGGCAATTCAGCCTTGGCGAGAAAGCTGGCGACCGTCGCCGGGGACAGAAACCCCGCCCTTTCCATATCCACAACTTGCTGACGCTGCGGTGCGAGAACAGCCACGGGTCGTCCCGATTGCTGGATTTGTTGGGCCAACTCATGCAGCACAAAACTCTTCCCTGTGCCCGCGCCGCCTCGAAAGACAGAAACCAGATTCGTCGACCCGAGCAATCCATCAAGCGCCTTGCGCTGCTCGTCATCCAGCTTTGGATTGGCGGGCTGGGGATTGGGCACGAGCGGCCAGCAGTCGCCAACACCTTCTTTGGCGGTCCGAACAATTTCCCACTCCCGCAACAGCACGTCGCGCTTGGTCAATTCACCGGGACGACTTGCGTCACGGATGTAACCACGCCGCTCGGTGAGTTGCTTGAGTTCAGCCAAGGAGAAATCCTCGCCGCGCGCCCGGCCCAACGCTTCCTGCCACACCTGGCATTCTAGCACGACCGAGTTGCGGTCAAACAGATGCTCCTCCGCCCACTGAACCGCCTCGACAACCGAAATGGACGCGCGTCGTTTCTCACCCTCGGTCACGGCCTTGGTCAACCCGCGCAGAAGTTCGCGTTCAGCCTGGCTCAATTGCGCGCCCCACAGCGACCGTAGCTCATCGTGGCTCAAATCCTTCTGCTTTCGAGTTCGCTTTTCAGTCGCAAGCCGTGCGCGCAGGTCCGCGATGTTTCCTCCTGCCAGCTCGGGCTTTTCCGCCAGCAGCTTCGCCAACGCCTTGTCTATCTCCGCGTCCCGCTTGGAGAAGCGGTCGCACAATTCGGTCGGGATTCCCTCAACGAGAAAATCACCGCGCGGCAGGTTGCGGATGCAGTAGCCGAATCTGCGCAACTCGCGGGCGAGTTCGTGGTAATAGGCATTCTCGGCAAATTTCCGTGCGCGCAGCAGTTCGTAGTTTTGCAGTGCCTTCCAACGGTTCTCCACGGAATCAAAGGTCGCGTTGAAAACGATACAGTGTGTGTGCAAGTGCGGATCAAGCGCACGCGACGTGTCATGCGTGAACAAGGCGGCGGCAAAGTTACCTGTGTGCCGGTCGTTCTGCGCTCCTCCAGTGCGAATGCGAGTGGAAGTAAACGCCTCGAACTCGCCAAGCGCCGTCCGCACCGCCCGCGCATGGGCCTCAAGAACGCGAACGTCCTCACCAAGAAAACCCGCGAGCGAAACAGACTTGGGTGGCGAAAACGTGAAGTCGAAGAATATCCGGCGATTGGCCGCAGTCTCACCGCCTTCAGACCGCGTGCTGTTCAATCGCTGCGTCAGCGTCTCTCCGGTTGCGGGATGCTGGTTCTCGCAGAGCCGCATGAAGTCATCGGCACGCACCTTGCCCACCAGCCCGAGCCGCGCCGCGCCGATGCCCTGCCATTCCCCTGACACGCGCTGGCCCTCATCGTAGTAGTCGCCAACGCAGAGGTGTTCCTCGAAGTATTCCTTCGCGTTGGTCAGATTGTATTGCGTCTTCGCCGTGACCACACTACGGACGTTAACAGGACTCCACGCGCACGTTGTGTAGTTGCTACATCCACCCATTCCTTGCTTGTGCTGAACTGCCTACGTGAGCACGAGCACAACTGGTAAGGCCGACGGACAGCTCTGGGGCATTTATTACACCGACCGCGAGTATGCCCGACTGTTGGGTGATCCTCTCCGCACGGTGGTTGAAGCATCATCCAAGAGTGCTGCGGAGGAAGCTGCCGGCAAACTCGGCTTCGAGTCTCCGTGGGCACATCCAGTCACGGCCGAACAAATTCCCCAGGCACTCTGGATTGCTCCTTCAATACCCAAACGGCGGCAGAAGCCCGCCCGCCAACCATCACGCGGCATCCGCATCTGAATATGCAAACTCCCACCACCGCCCAAATCCGCACCGCCATCGAAGTCCTCACCAAACTCGGTGAACGGCTCAATACCCACGCTGAACACTCCGTGATGCAACTGTCGGAATCGCCAGCCGGTGCTCACCACGCTGGGCGCATCGAAGTCAGCGCCATCGAACAGACCACCCGCATTGAAACTGTCGCCGCGCAATTGAAGAACTGGCGGGACGGGTTGCTAGAGCAAAGGAGGCAATGTGTTTCTCATCATGTTTAAGACAGGACAAGCCTTACCCCTTGTTGCCACAAGGATTCTGCGTCCGCGAATGAGTCGCGGAGCGGCCACGGAACAGCCGTGCAACAGCAGCGCGTTGCAGCCACGGCAGTGGCCTGTCCGCGAACCCGATTCGGCCACGGTCAGGGCACAGTCGCGCAAGAGCCCAGAACGCGAGCAGTCCGCAGTTGCGTTCTCTCCGCGCCCGCAGTCGTGGCAACGAATTGTCCGTGTCCTCGAACCAGCAACGGGCCAGAGCGGCCAAGGTCAGGCAAAAGCCAGGTCTTCGTTTTGTCCCCGTTCAGTCCGGGATGCCGGAACGTCCGCATCCTCAAACACGCCGCAACCGCGGGTGGACCGGGAATCATCCTCGACCCGGTCACCGGCGCTTCATCGCCTTTGCGTGGCTACTGCGCCGACAATGGAGTTACCCGTCCACATCCACCACGCTCCCGCGTATGACCTCATTTGATCCAGCCAGTGTCCGCCAGGCGGTCGCGGAGTTTACGCCGCGCCGTCCCGAGAAATTCCAGGACCTGATCCCGGCCAAGGAAGTCATCGCCGAGCTTCGGCAGAAGCGCGCCTCGTATCGCGCGATTGCCGAATTGCTCACCCAGCATTGCCTTCCGACCAGCAAGACGGCCGTCGCCGTGTTTTGTCATGAGGTGCTGGGGGAAATCGTTCGTCCGCGCCGGCGTCCCGGACGCAAACGACCCGCCGTCCCCGCCTTGTCCAGTCCTGAAGCCGTACTACAGCCGCCACCGGACTCGCTCCCGGCCGCAGAACCACCGGCCAATGGCAGCAGCGAGGACTCCCAACAGCCGCGCCCGCGCGGGCCGCGAATCGCCCAAGTCCGGATGCTCAAACCCCAGACCACATGAAACGACTCGATTTGATCCTCAACGGCAAAGGTGGTGTCGGCAAAAGCTTCTTTGCCGTGAACTTCGTCCAGTTCCTCAAGGACAAAGGCATCGCGCACGTGGCGATTGATTCCGACAACGAGAACTCGACCCTGAAGCGGTTTCACCCTGACGCGCGGTTTCTCGACCTCGACAACCGCCGCGAACTCGACGGCATTTTTGCGGCGCTGGAGAAATCGCAACTCGTCGTCATGGATTGCCGGGCGGCTTCCACCGACCTGTTCATTGAATACTTCGCCGAGATTGATCTGCCCGCAGTTCTCGCCGCGATGGGTGCGCAACTCACGCTCGTCATGCCGGTGAATCACGAGGCCGACAGCGTGGACCAGGTGCAGCGGCTCGCCGACCAGTTCGGCAAGCAGTCCGGTTACGTTGTGGTGCGCAACGCGGCGCACAGCGACAGCTTCGCGCTGTTTGAATCCTCGGAGGTGCGGGCACAGCTCAAAGACAAGCTTGGCGGGCGCGAAATCGCGATGGCCCGTTTGCAGGATTGGCTCGTGGAGATGCTCAATGCTGAGAACGTGACCATCACCGCCGCGGTCAAGCACGCTGCGTTCAGCCTCCTCGACCGGCAGCGTCTTCAGACGTGGCAGCGCAAGCTCTACGGCGAAATCGAATCGGTCACCGAACTCCTTTTGCCGACCAAGTAGCCTATGCCGAACATCGAACCCGACTTTGACGACGATTTCGAGAGGGCAGTGGCCGACTGGCGCGAGCGATACCGACTGCGCGAGGACGATGCGGTGCTGCTGCTGGTCGAGTTATTCCGCATCCACCAACGGCATTGGGATGACTTGCGGCGGCGTGAATTGCCATCGTTTGAACTCGTGCGGGCCGACATCGCCAAGCTCGTGGAAACGACGCGGACATTTCAGGCACAGTCAGCGGCCCTGCTGGACGCCCTGAAGAAGCTGCCCTCGACGCATCTCGCGGCCCGAATCACCCAAACGGCGGCATTCTTCGCCGCGCTCGCCAGCCTGCTGGCTGGGTACCTGATCGGGAGGGCGTGGCCGTGAAACTGGACTTCATGCCAATCAGTCCGATTGCATTCCCGCCAGACCTCGAAGTGATGCTCCGGCATCCCCAATACCTCCTGCTGGCTGGCGCGATTGGATTGGCACTGGTAGCCGCGTGGCTCTTGTTCGCACCGGCGAAGCGGGGATTTGTTGCGCGCCTGGGCGGGTTGACGTGGCGGCGAAATCAGTTTTGCCGTGGCTGGCTTATCACCGGCGACACCGGCTCAGGCAAAACCAGCTCTGGAATCAACCAACTCGCCCACCAGGTCTTCCGGAATGAGCCGACGTGGGGCGGCCTGTGCATTGACGAAAAGGGGGTCTATTGGGAAACGCTCGCCGCTATGGCCCGGCACTACGGCCGGGAGCACGACCTAATCCATCTGCAAATCCGCGCCAACGACGCGGATGGCCAGTGGACGCCGCCGCACCGCTACAACCTGACCGGCGACCGAAGCATCCCGTTCACGACCTACGCCAAGTTCGTTGTGGACACCGCCACCAGCCTCGGCCAGGGCGGCGACAAGGGATTCTTCAAAAGCCAGGCGCAGACGCACATCGCCCATGCGCTGGAAATGCTATTCGAGTTGAGTCGCCCGGTGACCTTGGCAGGCGCATTCGAGCTTCTGTCTGACCGAGAGTTGCTCGAAGAAGAAATGGAGAACCTCGAATCGCTGCTGGAGACGCCGCGCCGCGAAGCCGTTTATGCCCACTTCGCCAACCGTTTTCTGACGCAACCCGACGAGCAGCTTGGCGGTGTCCGCGAAACCATCGCCAACTACCTCCAATACTTCCTCACCCCCGAAGTGGCCGAAGTGTTTTGCACCGGCGAAAGCACGTTCCACTTCAGCACGATTGACCAGGGCCGAATCATCCTCACCACGATGCCGCAGAAGTTCCAGACGGAGCGACGTTACGTGAACACGTTCCTGAAACTGCTCTACTAGCAATGGCAGCCTCGAGAGAGATGTGAAGCACCGCCGCCTCCGCCAGGTCGCGTGGCGCAGGCGGAGCTGTCACCAAGGATCGGCAGAGATCTCTTGGGGTAAGGCGATGAACTTTCACGTCATCCTGTCCTCAATACGTGTCGGGCTGCTCGGAATACCGGGCATCGTGTTCTCAGGCACATTGGCCCACCCGACCTGCCTTACGAGGCTTCACTTTCGTTCAGGACTCCGTTTCGTCATCCGGCTTCCTCCCCACACGGCCTCACGGCTCATGCAGTTGCCTTCGACTCGTGGTTGCCTTCCGAAGGCCCCACAAGGGTCTTTCACCCTCTAGTTCATCACCATGCCCAACGCACCTGCGTTTCGCTAGGCGCTGCTCTCCGCCCTCCGCTCCACTTTCCCCGCTCACCGACCACAGACCGAAGCTTCACGCTGATTTGCCACGAGTGGCGCGGCGGAGTTCCGCCTGGCGTTCCAGCAAATCGCGTGTCCGGGCGAGTTCCGCCGCCAAGGCGGATTCCTTCGGCAATGCCGTCAGATATTCTCTGACGAGCATCTTGCTTCCCAAACCGTCCATCGCATACCGGGCGAGCGCGTCATCCTTGTCCGTGCAGAGAATCAACCCCACCGGCGGATGTTCGCCGGGCTTTATCCAATGTTCGCGTGCGTAATTGCAGTAAAGGTTCATTTGCCCCACGTCGGCATGAACGAGTCCGCCGATCTTCAGGTCAATGATGACCAGGCAGCGCAGTCGGCGGTGGAAGAACAGGAGGTCCACGCGAAACCATTCGTGGCCGATGCGCAGTCGGCGCTGCCGGGCGACGAACGCAAAATCATCACCGAGTTCGAGCAGGAATGCTTCGAGGTGTCGAATCAGGGCTGCCTCCAAGTCGCTCTCGGAGTATTCGTCCTTCAGGTTCAGGAATTCCAGGACCAGCGGGTTGCGGATTTCCTCGTCGGCGGAGACAGCATCGCCCGGCCTTGGTTTTTCACCCTTGAGCAGCATGGCCGACTTGTTCTTCGACAGTGCGGCGCGCTCGTAAAACTGCGCGTTGATCTGTCGGTCAAGCTGACGCACCGACCAGCCACCCGCCAAGGCTTCACGTGTGTAGAATTCGCGAGCCAACGTGTTGCGAACGCGCAGGAGGCGGACGTAATGCGTCCACGGCAGCGGAAATGCCTGAGCAATCCGACCGAGGCGTTCAAGAACGAACGACCCCGTGGCCGAGTGGGGATGGCTGAATTCGTCAATCGCTGATTGGCCAATTGGGGCAATCACCAGGCTCTTGGCAGATTCGTCAATCAGTGATTGACGAATCGGAGCTTCTCCAATCTCCGATTGGATTTTATCCGTAAGCGCATGCGTCGCGTAGAATTGCCGCATGGTGCGAAGTTGGATGATCCCGAATCCGCGCCCGAATCTTCGCGTGAGGTCGCGAGACAAGCCTTCGAGTAATGCCTCGCCGTATCCCGCGCGCTTCGAGCCCGCTTGCTCATGCTCCACAATCCGCCGACCAATCTCCCAATACGTCGCCGTCATCAACGAGTTCACCACGCGCGCGGAGGCACGCCGGGCCGCGTCGAGCAGTTCGACCACGCTGGTCAGGACTTCGTTGTAGTCGCTCGGTTTCGCCGGGACTGCTTTCCGGTTTTTCGCTTTGGCGCTCGGTTTGCTCATGGGAACTGTCACTGCGGGTTGAATATGATCGGTTTGCATGGGATTGGCGAGCCATTCGGCTCGGGCTTGGACAACGCGATGAAACCCCTCTCGATTGTATGGCGGCGTCGGTCGCGTCAAGGTAGTGCGCCCCGGCTGCCCCCGCCTCCACCTTGACCCGCCCGCCGCCGCCGGAAAGTTTTGCGCTTAGGTTTTCATCGCGGAAGTGTGTCGTCGCGGGGCGACGGAAGGTGAAAAAATCACTGAAATCAGGGCAACTCCTGCTATGCTTTTGCCCGGGACTCGTGTTAAATGGGCCAGAATTCACGTTCAATGGTCGAAGTGCAAAACACGTGACGTGAGAACCACGATTCAAAAGTCCTGGTATCGAAACGGTCTGCTCCGCGAACAAATGCCTCTCCGAAACGGTCACCGGCATGGCGTTGCCCGTGTCTGGCACAAGAACGGACGCCTCGCCTCCGAGGAACGCTACGCCGATGGACTGTTGCATGGCGTCTGCCGTCAATGGAGTGAAACGGGCCGACTGCTCGGCAAATACCGCATGATTCAGGGCACGGGTGTGCAGCGTGCATGGCATGACAACGGCAAGCCTCAGATGGAATTGTCCACCGTACAAGGCGGGTTCTGCGGGCGCAGCCGAAGCTGGTTGAGTGACGGAACGCTCCTGTCGGACGACATCTATCTCCGGGGGAAACTGGTCAGCGCCGACGAATACCGCGCGGCGGCAGCGAAGGACAAGTCGTTGCCGAGGCTTGGAAGGGTAGCGAAGGCGGTGAAGCCGGTGTCGGAGAAACACATTCACCGAGTTTTCCTGGCCGGGCTGCTGGCCAAGCCCAATCGTTTCGAGGCCCGTTCCTGGCTTGAAGGCATGCGCGGCAAAAAGGCCGCCCGATCGCTGGGCCGATTCAAGCGCGAGAGTGACGCGGCGAAGTTCATCGCCGCACTCTACGACGCCGGCGCGACCGAGGTGATCGCGCCCGACGTTTACCGCAGTAAGAAGGGCGACGAGTTTGCGGATGCCTTGCTGGTGCGCGTGCCGAAGTCTCCCGCCAAACGGAAGGCGATCCGCACAGTCTGCGCCCAGCTTCAAAAGCGGAAACTCGGCGCAGTGCAGCCGGATGTGGACATCGGCGAGACGCATCTGTTCCTCTCCTTGGCCTGACTCAAAACACGCCGAGGCGGTCGTGCAGTTCGTCGTGCGCGAGGATACCGCAGGCGGGACGACCAGTGAGCAGGCATTCCGCCACCGCGTCGCCGACGAGCTTCTCCACGGCATCGCGCATCGGACGAGCGCCGAGCTTCGGGTGAAATCCCTTGCGCACAAGAAACGGCAACGCCGTCTTGTCGAGTTCGATCCTGTGACCGCGCGCGGCGAGGAATTCGATTTCGCGGGACAAGAACTTCTCCGCAATCTCCAACTGGTGTTCGTAGCTCAGGCGATGGAACACGAGCTTCTCATTCACGCGCGCGAAGATCTCCGGGCGCAAGGCTTGTTGCGCACGGGTGAGGACGTGGCGTTCGAGCGTGGCTTCGTTCGAGTGCTGGAGGCTCATCAGTTCCGCCGAACCAATGTTTGACGTGAGCCACACGTAGAAGCCGCTGAAGTCGAGCGTCTGGCCGGTCGCGACCGTGAGCCGCGCGGCATCGAGCAGTTGCAGCAGGATGTCCAGCACGCGTGGGTGCGCCTTCTCCGCTTCGTCGAACAACAGCGAGCCTTCTGCCGCGCGGTCGCGCACTGCGCCGAGATACCCGATTTCCCCGAGCCGCGCACCGAGCAACAGGCCGAGCGCTTCCTGATTTTGAAACTCCGACATGTCGAAGCGGAACAGCTTTCCCTCGCCGAACACGTGATTCGTCGTCACGACCACGGTTTCGGTTTTGCCGACGCCGGTAGGGCCGAGCAGCAGGAAGCTGCCGCGCGGTCGGGACGGCTTCGTCAGCCCAAGTTCGCCCCGACGGATGGCGGAGACGATTCGTGGAATCGTGTGGGACTGGCCGCGGATTTCGCGCGGCAACAACACGTCGAGTTCCTGGAGGTTGGTAAGCTTGTGCGAGTCTGGTGTTTTGTTCATCGCCTACCTTTAGCAGGGACATCCCCGCACCTTGTGTCCCTCCTACACCCGGCTTCCTTCTCTTTGCTTCATGCTGCGTCCCGTGATCAGCGCGGTAGTCGCTGCTCAACGACAGAAAAACAAAAACACGACTCGTATGAAGCTCATCAAACACATCAAACCCCTCGGTCAGAAAATCCGCTCGCGGCTGCCTTCGCTCCTCCTGGCTGCCGCGGTCCTCGCCCTGAACAGCACCTCCGCTTACGCGCAGGCGTTCAACTCCACCGAACTCAAAACCGGTATCAGCAACAGCCTCGCCGTGATCATGATGTTCGGCTTCGTGCTCGGCATCTCATGCGTCATCTACGGCGGCTTCGCCATCCGGCGCGGCGACGTGGATCAGGGCAAGATGTCCATCATCGGCGGCGCAATCATCGCTGCCGCTCCGGCGGTGATCTTCGCCTTCTTCAAGATCTTCGGCATCGACACCAACAGCACGGTGGGCGTGGGCAACTTCTAAACCGACGAAACTCTGACCCACTGACCAACCGACCCACCACCCGCCGCCCCGAGCCACCATGAAAGCCGAACTCCGCCTCACCGATGCCAACGCCGCATCCGACTCCAAAGGCCGGACGTGGGGGTTGGAGGGCGGTTTGTTCTGGTGGCTCGTGGGCGGCATCGGCGTGGGCATCACGGTGTTCTTCGTGTTCCTCGTGGTAATGAAGTCATCGTTGCTCACAGCCCTGGGCGTGGCGCTCATCCCGGTGGGGCTTTGCCTCGCCTACATCTTCGGCCTACGGCAGGGCAAACCGCCCGGCTACGACCGCGACATCTTCGAGCGCGTGTTCACGGGTGGCGGTTTTGCCCCCGAACCTCCGCGCCTCACGCATCCACTCGCAAAGGACCTGCCATGAGCCGCTACATCGTTGAACAACTCAACACCGCCGACCAGGCGCTGCGTGAGAATCTCCACCGGAACGACCTTGACCCCACCGCGCGCGAGCACATGGAGCGCGCCTTGGCCCACGTCCGCGAAGCCTACGTCGCGACGAACGAAATCGGCAAGGCGCGCTCCGTCCAGCGACTCGTGGGAGACTTGGAGAAAGTGAATCACATCGTGGCGAAGGTCCGACGCCGCGAACGTCCCGCCGTCGTCAATAAATCCATCCGTGTCTGACCTATGTTCGAGCGCGCACCCAACGGCTTCTTCACCCACGACCTCATCGTGTTCAACCACCTGCGGCGTGGCGGCTTCGTGTCGAAGGGCTTCATCTTCGAGTCCCCCGACCTGACGAACAGCCCAATTGCCGACCTGAACGACTTCCAGGACCAGCTCTGTCTTCTGCTGGCGTCCCTCCACGAAAACCAGCGGCTACAAGTGCAATACTTCTGCGATTCCGACTACAAGGGGGAGTTGCTGCGTTACCAGCAGGAGACAGAGCGCTTTTCCAACGTCTGGACCAAGCGTGTCCGCAACGAGCGCTTCTCGCGTTACTGGCAGGCGATGTCCGAACGCAAACTCCGCCGCCAGCGCGTCATCTTCTACATCTCCCGGGCACTGGAGAACGTGCCGACCAAGTTCCAAACCGCCGCTGCCCGGCGCGATTACTACACTACGTTGCTCGACCAGCTTCAGACCGAGTTCGAGCACGTTCATCGGCTGCTGCTCGAAATCTTCGGCTCAGCCGGAGCGCGCGTGCTGGCCATGACGGATGCCGACCACTTTCGGCACTACAAGCGGTTTCTCAATCCGTCGCTCAACGACCGCTTCGACTATGACCCGGCGGACGGCTTCGCGCCCGAGCTTTCGATTCAGGAGAACTGCTGGCACAGCGAAGGCAGCGGGCAGTCTGACTTCGGCTTCTTCCTCGATGGCCATTACCACTCGCTCATCGTCCTGACCCGTTGGCCGCGCACGACGTATCCCGGCATCATCCAACGCCTCACGAATCTCCGCCTCCTGGACTACACCATCACGGTGAACATTGATCCGTTGCCCATCACCAAGGAGATCAGCAAAGAGGAGAAGGAGCACGACCGCGTGGCCGGCGACTACGCCAGCGAGAAGAAGATCTCCCTGCTCACGGTGATGGAGAAGAAGCAGAAGAAGATTCATGCGCTGATGCAGGGCCAAACCATTCCTTTTCACGCCATGTTTGCGATCCGTGTCTGGGACAAGACACGCGACGGTCTCAACGCCAAGGCCGGGGCGATCAAGAACGCCATCAACTCCATGAACGCGGCGCAATACTTCGAGAGCAATCTGCCCAGCACCTCGAAGAACCTGTTCTTCCAGACCTGGCCCGGCTGGACGTGGGGGCATTACGAACACCGCAAGCTCTACGCCGAGCATCGTTTCCTCGCCGACATGCTCCCGGTCACGAGCACGTTCACCGGCCACCTGGCGACAGCCGAGGCGATCTACGACGGCCCGGCCAACAATCTCGTCGGTATCCAGACCTTCTCCGGGGGCAAAGACGCCGCCTCGCCGCAGCACGCGGTGTTGCTCGGCATGTCCGGTGCGGGCAAATCCGTGACAGTCTGTGACCTGCTCACCCAAACGGAAGGCTACTTCGGTTACACCGTCATCATCGAAGAGGGACTCAGCTACGGGATCTACACCGCGACGGTCGAAGAAGGCGCGCGACCCATCATCATTCACCCGGACGGCGACCTGACCATCAACTACCTCGACACGAAGGGGCTGCCAGTCACGCCAGATCATCTCTCCGCCTCAACCGCACTTGTCGCCCGGATGATCGGCACGAGTGCCCAGGAGGACAAACAGATGCTCCGCCAGGCGCAGATCGCCAAGTATCTGAATCTGCTTTACGAGGATTCCTTCCAGGACTGGCAGAAGAAGCGGCACGACCAGTTGCTGGTCATTGCCCGGCACGCGCTGGCACTCCAGCAGTTTCGGGCCGAGCGGATGCCGCCCGGCGCAACCAGCCTCGAAACCTTCGCCGATTTCCGCGATTGGCGAGCCGTCAACCCCGCCGAGGCGGAAGCCTACCTGGCACAGTTCGACGAAGCCGAGGCGTTGAAGTTCATGAAAGAGCCTAAGACCAGCAAGGAAGTCCGCAACTTGGCGTTCGCCTACTTCACGCCGGAGGAGTTCCCCACACATCGGATGCTTCAAGAGTTAATGATGCTCGATCCGATGGGAGCGGAGCGTGACCAGATCATGGAGATTGCGACGCTCATCCTGCCGTGGTGTCGTGACGGCAATTACGGCTGCCTGTTTGACGGCACGAGCAACTTGTCGCTCACGGGCAAGATCGCGCACTTCGAGCTGGGCTATATCCCGGAGTCGGCCAAGGAGTTGAAAGCCGCCGCCGGTTTTCTGATCACCAACCACGCGCGCAAGCACATCATGACGCTGCCGCGCGCGATTCGGAAACGAAACATCTACGAGGAAGTCGCCCGCTTCCTCGACATCCCCGGCGGGCAGGAAATCGTGCAGGAGAGCTACGCCCAGCTTCGGAAGTTCAACTGCTGGAACATCTCCATCGTGCAGCAATACGCGCGGTTCAAGCAGTCGCGCATCCGCTCCGCCGTGTTCGGGAACAGCCGCCAGTTCTTCATCATGCGGCAGAACGACCGCGCCGACCTGGACGACATGGGCAAGGACATCGCGCTGCCCGAGGTGACGCAGCACGCGATCATGAACTACCCGCTGCCCGACCATCAGCCGGGCGAGAAGTATTCGCCGTTCACCTACCTGCACACCGACTCGGCACGCAACATCTGCGGCACGGTTCACAACGTCGCCTCGCCGGAGATGCTCTACTGCTCCAGTTCGAGCGGTGAGCACTTCGACCGCCGCGCCCGCGAACTCCGCCAGAGCCCCAGTGTCGTCGAGGGAATCATTCTCCACGCCCACCGCCGCAAAGACGGCAACACCAAAAACCACTGACCGATATGAACACGAAACTCATCACCAACGCATCCAAACTCATCCTGCTCGTCCTTGTCGCCGGCTTGATGGCCGGTTGCTCCGCCACACGCCCCATCAGTGACGTGGCTCTCGGCGCGGGCGGCGCTTACCTTGGCCACGAGCTCTCCGATGGCGATCCGCTCATGACCGCCGCAGGCGCAGCGGGCGGAGTCATCGTCAGCGAAACCCTCCATTACGCCGCGAAGAAGCAGGCCGAGAAGGCTTACGCAACCGGCTACGACAAGGGTACAAGTGACGCCGTGAAGCAGCAGTATTGGCTCTACGTCTCGATGCAAAAGCAGCGCAACCAGGTCAACAGCGTCCGGCTCTACCCCGTGCAATTGCCGGAACAGCGCATTGACGGGGTAACGTTCCAGCCATCCACAAAACTCCTCCGTATCGAAGAGTGAGGACGATAAAAGTGATTCACATCGTGTAGCCCGGTTTCTTGTAAAGCTGTTCTGCCTTGGCGACGATGTCCGGCAGGAAAACTCTCTGCTTCCAGTTTTGCGACGTGATTTCTTCCATCGCCACCGAGACGGCTTCCGGCCCGTAACCTAAAACGTCTGTGACATTTGTGGTGATGGCTTCGGCAAGCCGGGTTTGTTCCTGTTCAGATTTTCCCGGCCAGAGTTTGACAATGACATGGGGCATAGTTGATTCCTTCACCATTCGACGCGCTTTCGGTCGCGGAAAAAACCGCCGGTAGGAGCATCGTCGGGCAGCGTTGCAAGCCATGCGGCTGTATCCGCTCCCTCGTCCGGCGTTCGCGGGGCGCTTTCCCCGCCCATGCGCGTCCGAACCCAGCCGGGGCACATCACATTCACCTTGACCGTCGACGGCAGTTCTTTTGCGAGCCGCACGGTCAGGGCATTGAGCGCTGCTTTCGTCACGCCGTATGCGCCCGCTCCGCCGAGGCCTTCAGCGAATGAACCCCAGCCGGACGATACGTTGACGATTCGTCCGTATCCACGCGCAATCATGCCCGGCACGAGCGCGCGGATGAGTCGGAGTGGACCGGTCAAATGCACGGCCAGCGACTCGGCGATCTGGACATCCGTGAGTTCAAGCAATGGTTTGTCGCTGAACACGCCGGCGTTGTTGACCAGCACATCAATCTGGCGGCCAAGTGTGGTGAGGTCGGCGATGGCAGCATCAATTGTCGCCGGAACAGAGAGATCCAGGTGAACCGACGCGACATCGAGGCCACGTTGGCGAAGAGATTCAGCGGCATCCTCGCCGGCTTTGCGGTCACGTGCTCCGAGGATTACCGAGTTTCCACGCTCCGCCAGTTGGCGCGCAACGGCCAGGCCGATGCCGCGATTTGCGCCGGTCACAAGAGCAGTTCTTTTCCACTCCGTTCCCATAGCTTGGGAAAAGCAGGGGTGAACCGATTGATTTCCGAGAG
>DAOPPX010000007.1:0-74793 GCA_035358715.1 Verrucomicrobiota bacterium | reverse complement strand
TGCCTTCTAAGCAGAGGGTCCCGCGTTCGAGTCGCGGCGGGCGCGCCATTGTCCCACAAGGACTTGGCGCACTTTCCCTCCTCAATGCGCACAACTGCATTATACCAGTTGTTATACCAGTAGGCGGCCCAAAGCCGGCCGGGAGTGCCTATAATGGAATTAAAATGGGCACGAAGAAATGGAAGCGAGAAGCGGACGGCATCTATCGCCACCTCCGCACCAACAAACTGTATTGGAGACCTTGGATTGACGGAAAGCGCACGTGGGAATGCCTGGGAACCGAAAACCTTAAACTGGCAAAGGAGACTTACCACAAGCGAGTTGTGGGTGTGTCTGCTAGGGGAGCCGAGAGAGTCGCTTCCGCGTCGCCGATCCCGGCGGGGCCAACGACGGGCCAAGTCATTCGAAAGTACGAGGAGGACGGCTACCCGGATAAGCACAAAGCGCACCGAATCGGGCCGACCCTGGAAGACGAAAAGAAACATTGTAAAACGCTGCTTCAATTCTGGGATGGCATTCCGGTTGATTCTGCCGGGCCTGCGGCTTGCGATCGTTATCACTCGTGGAGAAACGATCAGGGCTTTCGGCATGGTTTGGGAAACAGGCAAGTGGACCGCGAATTGAACACGCTAAACAACGCTTGCAGGTGGGCTGCTCGCTCCGAGTTGATCAAGCTCAACCCGCTTGCCCAGCGTCCCAAGTACCAGTGCTCTTCGGAAATCAAGCATTGCCGGGAGTTCATGCCCCAAAACGCTAACGAACTTCATGCGGCGGCAGCGATTTTGTTCGAGCACAGAAATAGCGTGGTGTTGGGGTTCCAGATGCTTTTTGAGGCGTACACCGGTCTGCGAACATCAGAGGTCTTGCGTTTCGGCGAGGACGATTTTGGAAAGACGACCGAAGACGGAAGATTCCTGAAAGTTTGGCGGTGCAAGAATCAGCACGCCATCAATCCATACTGCAACAACCACGCAGGCCTTCAGGAACTTCTCAAAGCCCACGCTGAATGGCGAGCGGCCACCTTCCCGAGGTCTCGTTGCTTCTTTCCTTCTCACTGCGGCGGACCCGTTGGGCAGGGAGCGTTGGCTCATGCGCTGCGCAGGGTTGAGAAAAAGCTCCCACGGAGGGTCCGCCCGCACGGACTGCGGGCTTTTTACGTGTTGGTCCGCAGAAGCCAAGGAGCATCGGATGAACAAATCGCATTCGAGTTGGGGCACTCGAGCAACGGGGCGTGTATTCGCTCGACCTACGGCGGGGTGCCGGAGAGTTGGAGAAACGGCGGCGGGCCGAACATGAGTTGGCTCCCCACAGGCAGCCTGGCGTGGTCCAAACCCCAGGTGAACGGTTGGAATTTCGAGGCGAAGGAGATGCCTGGAAACCGCGTCAGCAAGAAGCGCGAACGCGATGCAAAAACCGACGGGGATACTCTGGAAGAGATTGTGCGGGCTCGATGAAGCAACCAGAATCCTGACGACGGACTCTGCAACTAACCTTGTATTTTCTCGAAAATTGCTTCCGAACATGGGGCCGACTGCTCGGTTGCTGCGGTTACACGGCCGCGCATCCGACCCTGGTCAGTCCGCAATTTCTCTGAGAACTCGCCGAAAGCCATTTTTCCAGGTCCGGCACATAATACCTCCGGTCCCGTCGGGTGTCGGCGCCAAGGACCAGATACTTCGTTCGGACTTTCCCGGATACCGGCTCGTCAGCCCACGCTATCGCCCTGCGGAGCACGGTATCCTTCGAGACGTCCAGATATTCTGCAGCCTTTGCCAAGCTCACCCACACCGTGTTCGCGATCATACACAATTATAGGGCAGCATAGTTTCAGGCGTTGAGAAGATCCCTGTCAAAATCCAGAACGCGGCTACGCGGCAGTGCCGCTCCGCTTCCCCGTTGCACACGCGGGCGCGCTCAACCGCTCCCTCGCCGTGCCACCAACTCCGCGTTCTTCCCGATTCGGGCGATGCGTCCATTGCCGTCAACGGCTCAGGGCTTCGAATTCGGGGGGGATTTATCACAATGGGAAATGGTGTCAGCGGGGGGTTGGTTACCAGTCGATCATTTTCCGGACTTTTCGTCCTGCACATCGTACACCCGGGTTTCTACCAGCGGGCCGTTGTCCCGGTTGACGATTGTCGGGCGGATCCAAAGATGTTTTACGAAGGCCAGCGCCGCACCGTAGCGTTGGCGGCGCCAATGCCCGCGGCGCCAGTGTGCCCGCGGGGAAATGCCAGTCCCGGTGGCTTTATGAGGCAGGAGGTCATCAAAGAGCTTCTTGCCGCAGACCTTGATGCGCGTGCAGTCGTTGTTGGCGATATGCCGATGCGCATCGCGCTTCCGATCCCGAGCCCGGCGGCCGCCCTCCTGCGCTTTCAGGGCTTCGATTACCCATTCGGGGATCTCGCCATCCCATTCATCGGTGATGTCCTCCGGCCGGAAGGAGATAAAGCACGCAGCGTTGATGATGATATTCAGGCACGCTCGAAAGACCGGCTCCTGGGACCGGAAAACCTCAATGCGATGCTTCCGGCTCTTGGCCCTGACATCTTCGACGTGGCAAGTCGTACCATCCGGCCTGGTGATTGTCTGGCTGAAGTTATCCGTCGGAGAAGCATTCTCCTCCAGAAACGATTTGATGCCTGCGTCAACCGCCTGCGGAACGGTCATTTCCGGGTCCTTGGCCGGAAGGTGGATATTGAATCGCGGATCCAGGCAGGTCATCGGCAGTGATCGCACGTAATCGACTCCTTCCCAGCGGGCCGTGAGCGAAATAAAATACTCGTCCTGCTGGTGAACAATGTAACAGCCGTCGACCGCGGCCCCTTCCGCCAAAAACAGCGGATCAGGTGGAGTGAACTTGAGGTACAGGTTGTGGAACGGAAGCTTGAGGTCGCTCGTCCGGACTTCGTCGCAATCGGTGTGGTGGAATTCCTCGACCAGCCTCTCCGGCAAGACATAGATGGCCCCTCCGTTGGCCCGGTGGATATAAGCCGCCAGGCAGGCGTCAGAGTCGTTCTGGAAAGGCGTGGGCCCGCGCTCCTTGCGGGCGTGGCGAGCCGGGATCGAGTAAGCCAGCAGTTCGAGGCTCGACGCCAAGCGGCAGGTCTCGACCACGCGCTCAAAGTCATCCTTGCAAATGATGCCCTCCACGAGCTTTTTTGGGTTGGGCAGCGCGCGAAGCGAAGGGCGTGTCTTGAGGGCCCTCGAGGGGTGGAAGGCAGCCCATCTCGGATGCTTCTGTTCCTTGGCCAGGTTCACGGGCACCACCTCCTCAAGCTGCGGGACCGCAATGAAACCCATCCCATCCTGCCTCGCGGCGTTCAGCTGGAACAACGAGTGCAGCGAGAACCGGCAGAAATCGATATCCTTCGGGTGGACGTTTGCCATTCTGTATCGCGGGAGCGGGATTCCGTCAGCGTTGAGCAAGTCGGTGTAGCTGGCGACGAATCGCACATGACCCTCCTTCCGATAAATGCAGTAGCTCTGGGCGTATCGAGGTTCTTCGTCCTCTGGCCCCGGCACTTCCTCCAGGGAGTCGGCCTGCTGGCTGAGCATGTCCATTCGTTGGCTGATCGCCTGCTCGCTGCGCTCCTGCGGAAATATCTCCATGAGCGGGGCGTTCTGGGCCACCCAGTCGGTCGGAACTATTTCGTCCTCCGGGATCTCAACTGTCAAAACAAGGACACCTCCCCCGCCGGGATAGCCAATCTTGCTGGTATCGAATTCAACCCACGCAGCCCGGGCCGGCCAGCGCGCATCGCCGTACTGATGCCATTGACGCCCTTCCTGAGCAATGAACGGGTATGTGGCCACCAAGTCGGCTGGGGCAAAAAATACGAGATCCATGCAACCGACCAGGTGCCCACAAGGGAGTTCGTCGCCGCTCGTGAGGAGTGGGAAGTGCGCCTTATCGGCGATAGGGGCGAAAACGGGTTCGATCATGTTGCCTCCAATCCAGTAATGCACGAAGTCGAGCGATCAGCAGGCGCCGCATCGTTCTTGTCGCTCCGACCACGTGGTCCTCTGAAAAATCCCAATGATCGGCCTTCCGTCAGATTCTCGACCATCTTGCGGAGCTCAGCTTAGAGGAAATGCCCGCGCATTTACAGCATCGATTTCGCACGATTCGCACGCACCCCGACCCTGACGCAGCCGATGGACTAACCGAGGAGGTACGTTTTCCTTGTCCGCGTACCGCAAAAGGTTCACCCTTGGCTGCAATGTTGGCTCGAAAACCATGTACAATAACCGCTGTCCCGGGTGGAGACTGCAAGGCCCCCAGCTGCCGGTTTCTACCTCGGCTGGTCCATGGCGTTTTCTAAGGAAGGGTTTTTCAGGATTTTTCAATCAGAACTGCGGCCGGTGCTCCAGCGGTTCTTCGAGAACCGTCGTACGAGGGTCACGATCGAAATGGCTGCCGACTGGACGGACTCGGGCACCTTGAACCGGCTTTCCGCGCTCGAACTCGTTGAAATCGATGTGGCCGCCGGTGAATACCGGTTGGATGATCGGGCGGAACGATTCCTGGAGGAAATGCTTGGCGCCTCGGAAGTAGCCCAGGCCGATTGGCTCGTCGGTTTGCTGGAGGAGATACGGCGCAACATCGACGGGTACCAACGGCTGTCCGATCCCCACAAAGGGGCAGGTCTGCTTCGGCGCATCTGTCGTTTGTTGCATGCCTGTAAGACGCGCAGCCAGAGGCACCTCGAGGAGGTTAAGGCGGCCGTTGATTATGATTATCGGGCCGGCTCGGATTATGAGGTCAAGCTCCTCAGGCTGAAATGGCACCTGGAAAGGACGAGGAGCTACGGAAAAGCCATCGACGAGCTGAGCACCCTGCTTCGCCACGACACCTTTTTCCAAGTCCATCAGGAGCTGGAAATTGTTTCGCTGCGCCGGCAGGTCCTCCATTCCTGCTCGAAGGTCGGGGATGCTTTGATCGATATCTATCAGTGCATCGAGGATTACTTGAACAGGGTCCAGCGGGATTACGCCAGGACCCGCAAACTCATTCGGCTGTGTGGCCTCATCGACCGCCACGAGCACCTCACCGCCACGAACATCGCGGACGTGGCGGCCAAGGCGACCGGTCCATGGTTTCACGAGTTCCGGATCCGCACCTCGCTGGATCCGACGATAATTGATACCCGACCAGAACTGCTCTTGCGCGTGCTGGCCCGGGAGGGGATAGGGCCCGCGGCGAATAAGCCCAGGAAAATATCCTCGGATGAAGGTGAGGCTGATGACATCCCGGCGGTGATCGATTGGCAGGATGTGTACGACACATTCAGCCGCCAGAAGGATGATCTGTTCGTTTTTCTTGGGAAAATCCGGGTGGAGGGGCGCCCGTTGACCGAGGAGGAGCGCATCGACGGGTATTGCGCCATCCTCACCAACGAAGACTGGTCGGGGACCTGGGAGGATCGTCCCTTCGAAATGGCCACAGACGGCGTTTGGGAATACGCCGTCGTTCAGCCACCAGCTCTGTCCAGCAAATGAATATTGAAGCTCCAGCTATCGCTCGCCGTCTTTTCACGCGCCTCTGCCGGGGAGAAAACCACTTCCTTTCCCGAAATGGGCCTGGGGAGGATGCGGACCTGTTCAAGCGCCTTGAGGCAGGAGATGAAGACCCCTGCCGCACCTTCTTTGAGATGCTGGGCTTTCAGCTCCAGAGGGGCGACAACTGCTACTACTTCACGATGGACGAAGAGCCCCAGGCGAACCTCGAAGCCAAGCTTGAGCAGATGATCCGACTCGTCAAAATTCTGGACTTCCTCTCCACCCACATCGAGGCTTTTGCCGAGGGGCAGATCTTCTCCGCGCCAGGCCTGGTGGCTCGGTGCAACAATGATCCCAAGGCTGAGCGCTTCCTCATGTTCGCGTCGCCCAAAGCCCAGACCAACGCTGACCGTTTGGATAGCCTGTTGCAATGGCTCGTGCGGCGCGGATATCTGTCGGAGTTTGATGCCGCGCGGCAGGAGTACCGCGTGCTTTCCGCGATAAACTACATTCTGGAATTTGCTGACCGGATCGAGATCCCGGAGGAATCAGCCGAACCGAAGGAGCCCAATGGCCAAGCTTGACCGCGTCATTCTCATAAACTCGGCCCGCTTTGATTACCTGGAGTTCCCCGTGGGTGGCCATGGCCAGGTTATCGGCATCAACGGCCACGGCAAATCGACGCTGCTGCGCACCATCCTGTTCTTCTACCTCGGTTCGAATGAAAAGCCCTTCTATGCTCTGCATGAAAACAAGTTGGATTTTGTCAGCTATTACCTGGGAGATCCACCCGCCTATCTGATTTACGAGATTTCGCGAGGAGATAACCAGCCTCCGTACCACATCGTGGTAACCCGCCCCTCCAACCGCATCCAGTTCCTGTTTGTCGACGCGCCCTACGCCAAGGATTACTACGTGCGCGGCAACTTCGTGCAGCCCCTTGAAAACGTGCTGGAGCGACTGCGCGAGGCGCGCTGCTCGTATGACTCCGTTACCGCATACGAAGATTTCCAGCGCCGCGTGTATGGTCTGGTAGGCTCCCCTTATGCGGTATTCCGTCCCATCCGCGGCGCCTCCTCTCAGGTATTCATCCTGCCTCGGATCATCAGCGGAATTTTCACCGTCAACCAGCTTGACGCGGACAAGCTCAAAGCAGCCCTCACGTGCGGGGTCCGCGAGGATGCCATGGGGGCCGAGCTGGATCTGGTCGCCCTGAAGGGCCAGCTGGAGAATTTCAGGCGAGTCCACCGCGCCGTGGACACCTTCCTTCGGCATGAAAAGGAATCCGACGCGCTGCTGACGGTGGCGGAGAATTTTGAATCGGCGAAAAACGAGCGGAAGAAAGCGATCGACGAACTGGTCCGTATGGGTAAGCGGCTTCCAGCGCGAAGGCAAGAACTCGCTGATTTGCAGAATGCCCTGGACGGCGAGAAGAAGGAGGCGGTCGCCGGCTTCGAGGAGCAGAAGGCCGAGCTGGAGAAAGCGATCAAGGACTCGGGTGAGAAGCTCGCGGTGCTAATCGCCGATATTGAGCGCGGGGAGCAGACGGAGCGGGAATACAAATCGCTCCAGATCGATAAGAAGGCGGCCGACCTGGAGCGCCTGCCCCAGGTGCGCCATGCCTACAATTCTGCCGAAGAGCAATACAAGGCGTTGACCGAGAAGTTCGATGACGAAAATCAGCGAAAAGCCCAAATGCTGGCAAACGTCCAACGCGCGTGGTCTCAACAATGTTTGCAGTTTGAGCAACGGCGGGGTGAGGCTGAGCGGGCCCTCACGCTGGCAGTCGAGAAGCTGGGGGCTGAGCGCAAAGAGGGGCTCTCCGCCCTGGATGAAGAATATCAGCGATCATTGGCGCCCCTCAAGGCTACCCAGGCCGGCCTGGCGTACTCCCGCACAAAACTCACCGATGAATACAAATCCCTGGCCGACATCCAAGATCCCCCCGAATTACGGCGGCTGGGGCAGAGTCTGGAGGAGACCAGGCGCAAGCAACATGCAGAGGGCTTACGTTTGCAAAAGCTGCGGTCCGACCAGGTATTCCAAAAGGCTCAGAATGAGCGAGAGCGGGAGAAAATCAACGAAAAGGCACAGGCTGAGCGCCAGCAGTGGGAAGCCAAAATCGCCGCCGGGAAAGCAAGGCGGGATGTCGCAGCCGACGAATTGATGAAGTTTGATCAATCCTTGGCCAATTTCTTCCAACTCAAATCTCCAGGAACCTGGGCGGACGCCGCGAAGACGCTGTCCCGTGACGCGCTCTTTCACGATGCGAAAGAGCTGCAGGCGCGGGCGGCAGAGGAAGGCAGCAAATCGGTCTGGGGCGTGGAGATCTCGACTGAGAAACTTCCATTAACGGCGGACGGATTGAGCCGCAAGGAATTGGATGCCGCATTCAAGGGGCTGCAGAAGGCGGTTGCAGACGATCATGCGCAAATGGATGCGGCGCACCAGCGATACCTGGCCTCAGTGGACGAGTTCGAGAAGAAGGCAAGCGCGGCAAACTCGACCCTGCAGAACGATATCGGTAATTGTGACCAGCTGTGCCGTTCCTTGGCTTCGCAAGCCGAGGATCTCGAGAATCGCCTCATCACGTTGCAAGCTCAGGTGGAGGCTCATCGAAAAGAACTGCGGTCCAAGTTGGACAGCCGGGACAAGGAACTGCGGGACACCGAAGCGCAATATCGCGCAGATCTGAAGAACCTCGAGGGCGGCTTTCAGTCTCGGAGAGAAAAGCTCGATTCGGAGTTTTCGGATCGACAAGACCAGCTCACAACCGGACGAGATCAGGTGCTGTCCAAAATCAACGCCGAGGAAAACGAATCCAAAACCAAAGTCGAGACGGACACAAAAGAAATCGAGGCCCAGTTCCAAGCAGCACTTGCCGCCAAGGGGGCCAACCCCAAGGTAATCGCAAAGGCAAGGAGCGACGCCGATTCACTGAAGAAGGAGGTCGTTCGCATCGAGGGCTACCAAGAGGAGGTACACCGCTTCCAAGGCTTGAGGCAACAGCTCATTGAGCCATTGCCGACCTGGAGGCTCAGGCGGGAGACGCTCAGCGGCGCACTGGCCAATGAGAACCATCGCCTGGCTGCCGCTCAAAAAGCACATGAAACGGCGCTGTCTGGTTTTGAGAAGCGTGGCGCTGATCTCGCGCGGCACCAAAATGATCTGAAAGCGGACGAGGACGCTGTGGCACGGTTTCGTCAAGACGTCCGTTTCATGCTTGAGTGGGCACTCTTTGAATTGGCGGAGCTTGAGGCGTCGCCGTTTTACCGGGCCGGCGTCGCGCGTGAAAGCCTTACGGTCGCCGAGGCCGCACACCAGCGCCAGGTCGACATTGATTCCCAGGGCAGCAAGGCCGCAAAGTCGTACCTGAACAAGTTCGACGCCGAGACGCTTGAAAAAAAGGTGTTGGGCTTTTCGCCGATCCACGATCAGTTCAACTGGTACTTTTTTGTGGGCGCGGAGCTCCGTCCCTTCGTGAATGGTCGTGGCATCGACGGGATGCGGCAGATTCAAACCCAGGAGTTCGATCAACTGATCCGGAACATTTCCTCGAAGAACGCCGAGTTTCTCGAGGGCATTAGACAAGTTCGGCAGACCGCCACGCTGGTGGAGGCCAATCTGAAAAAGAACAACTTCGTTGATGTGTTGGACTCGATTGAGTTGCGGGTTGATCGAGTCGATAGCCGGCTGACGGAGACGCTTGCAGAGGTCGAGTCCTTTGCCGGGCTGACCTTTGGGCCGGGAGCGGACCTGTGGCAGGAGCGCGCGAACAAAGCTCAGATCGATAAGGCCATCGAAACGTTTGCGCGCCTCGTGCGCGAGATTGAGAACCACCGCGACAAGCAGCTCCGATTAACCGATTACTTTGATTTTCAAATTCGCGTGCAGGAAAACGGGCGCGATCTGCACTGGCGCCGATCCCTGGACCACATCGGCTCGACCGGAACAGATTACCTGGTGAAGATGCTGATCTACTTGTCTCTCATCGAGGTTTACCGCGAGCGCGCCGTTGACGCCAAGGCCAGCTCGACCGTCCACTGCGTATTGGATGAGACCGGGGTGCTGGCGCCGAAGTACGTTCGACGAATTCTCGAATATGCAAAGGAGCGCGGCATCGTCCTGATCACCGCCGGGCACTCCCAGCAGACAGTGGGTTTCGAGAATTGGCTTAGAGTTCGCAAACAGGGGGCTCGGTTTGCGGGTCAGCTTGTCCTGCGCAAGGTGCTAAAATGCGACGTCAGCAATTGAGCTGCGCTCAAGCCGCAAGGCTCGTGCGCCTGAATTTAGGGGAAGCGTTTCCTCGGAGCGAACTGCCGAAGAACGTGCTTCAGGCACTCCAGGCCGGTGGCGTCGTGCAGCTTGAGAAATCGGGCTCCAGCTACCTCGTCCGCGGGCTGCCGGGCAGGCTGGCCGAATTTGCAGCTTATCACTGGGGGATCCGGGATCTGGAGCGGTATGCACGGGCGACCCCAGACACCCGAAGTCGCAGCATGATGGCGGCTCTCGCCGGCGATTCCAAAGCGCTTCCCAACGGGCCCCTGGATGGCCTCTTCTTTCGCTCGTTCAACAACTGTTTCCTAGGCGATCGGCCCCTTGGCCTCACCCCCCAGGGCAGTGCGGTGTTGGTGTCGCTGGGCAATTTGCCAGGACTGCGGGTGACGGCCGGCACATTGATCGCCACCGAAAACGCCGAATGCCTCTGGAACTTTGAAAACCTGTTGAAGTTCTTTCCCGAGGTGGCCCAAATGCAATTTGCCGTCGTTTTGAGATGGCATTGGGGTGGGGTGTGGCGCCAATGGCTGAAGGGCTGGTCTGGGCAAGTGCTGTATCTTCCCGATTATGACCCGGCCGGGCTGAGGATCTTCGCCGCAGAGGTTCTTCCGGAGAGACCGCAGGCCGAGCTTCTCGTTCCGCAGGACTTTGAACAGCTCCTGGAGGCGCGTGGAGACCGAGGCCTCTTTTTGAAGCAGGGAGATTGCCTCGATTTTGTTGAGAAGTTTATGCACCCGCCCCTGATCCGGGTCTGCCGCGCATTACGGAGGACCCGGAAGGCGCTCGAGCAGGAGTCCCTCCTCTCGTAGCGGCCTATAACACCTCGTATAAGCCTTACATGTAATAAGCGTACGAAGCCTCGATCTCCGGGAGGTCTCCGGCGTACTTGAGGATGCCGCCCACTTGTCTGGCCGCTTTGATCGTGATGGGCAGGCCGTTGTCGAACTGCGTATTGTTCCAGTTCATCTTGGTCAGCGCGAGTGTCTCCTCCGCCAGCTTCCTCGGCGCCTGGTCGGCCTCCGCCGCAATTATCTCCAGGGACCTCGGCACGTACATCCCTGGATACGCCATGTAAAAGTCGATGCTCCCCCGGGTGTAGAGGTACCAGTTGTCAGTGTCCATTTGCACGAACGTGCCCCGCAGTGGGGGGTATTCACCGTGGCGATACAGTCGGAACAGCGAGTCGCCGATCGCCAGGTAATCGTGGCAGTCCACGCCCATGGGTTTCAGTGCGTCATTACACCCCTGCTTCTCCTCGTCGTTGAAGCCCGACGTTTTGTGGACCACGACGCGGGCAGGCAGGTTTTTGTGCACCCGCTTGTATTCGGCCAGCACGTTGATCACCAATTTGGCGATGGCGTCCGCAGTCAGGTGAACCTGGCGGTCTTCCTCGGAGCGCTTGGCCTCCCCGCCGCGCACGATCATTCCTTCGCCCCGCTCGTTGAATACCTGGGCCACGCTCGTATGGGTCTTCTCCTTGTCCGGGCTCAAATAGAAGCTGATGCCGATATATGCCGAATCGATTTCAGAAGGCCTGCGCAACAGGCGCCAAGGAATCCCCTTCGCTTTGTAATATAGGGCGGTGAAGAAATTCCAGGCACGTGTGGCCGGGTCCTGCAGGCTTCTCGGATTGCCGGTACTCCTGACCTGTTTTGCGTCGACGTCGTAGGTTGGTGGCCTCACAAACTGGACCGGCTTTGCGAGTTTCAGCCCTCTTGCCTTGAGGTAATCGTGGAAGTCGACTTTGTAATCGGGCACTTCAGACTCCGGCCCTTCGTCTTCGTCACCCAGCCCAACGGGGATATCGAATTTTTGAAACAGCTCGAGCGGAGGGGCGCAGACCAGGACGTCTGGATTGGCGTATTCGGTCAGGTATTTGCAGGCCGCGATAAACATGTCGGCCGTCTTCTGAACAGCCTCATTCCGCGGGCACCCGTCAAGGACATCCCTGATCTCTCGAGGCGTGAGCGCCTTCTGCAATTTGTCGGACGTGCTCCAATCAGAGTAAAAGCACCGATCTAGCGCAAAACCGGGGAACGAAGGAAACAGGTTCGGCTTTTTGCTGGGCTTGGCCGAGATTGGATTCCGGCAGGCGCTCATCCAGCTGTTCAGCTTCTCAAGTGAGGCAGGCGTTCCCACCATCCCGACCTTTATGTCTCGCGGCGCGTCGCTTTCATCGACGCTCACGGGACCGTGCGCCTTGATGCCAAAGCGAATGTCGATGTGCCGGCCCCGCCGGCCGAATTCAAGTTCTGGTTCGTCGAGGAGTTCGATTTTCATGATAGTAGGAGCTGTGGGTGCTCTTCAGGTGCGACGCTCTCAGCGACTTCTTCCGGGTCCGCGCGGTTTGCCCAGTCGGTGTCAGGTATTCCGAAATCGGTCTCAAACTCCAACAGCCGGCCAAACCGTAGGTACGGATACTCGCGGTCGAACATGTCGTGGTGGGCGAGGAAGTAGGCCAGGAACCTCACGTTATTGGCGATGGCGCCGTGGCCCTCCTGGCGTTTCATGCCGGCGAGGTTCTCTTCCCGGAAACGCGACTCCTTCCGCCCGTCGCCGGTGTAGTGGTATGTCGGTGTGATCTCGAGGAACCATCGGTTCTCAAACCGGCGGAAGCGCCCCGTGAAAGCGTGGTGCTTGTAATACATCAGGCGGACCGGTTCCGACTTGGTGTAGTACCTTTCGACAACCCTCCGCGTGCTTTGCTTCTGCAATTTCCAGGTTTCATCACGCTCGACCAGCTCGTCCACGTCCGTCTCCCGATTGCGATAGACGCGCGGCCGGAAGTAATAGACGTTGGGGCGTTTCGGCTGCACAAAGGCCCCGATGTCCTTTCTGCTGGCGAGAGTCCTCAAGGCGAGGTTCAGGAGCCTAACGAATTCACTCCTGCGGTCATGGTCGGTTGAGTTTGCCCACTCTGAGGTGTTGAACGGTTCAACGGAGCCGGCGTCGCAGACCTTCGTCCACGGGTATTCATTCAGGTCGTGGAATGAGTATATCTTCCCTTCCTTCACGAACCATAAGCGCCCCGGTCGTTCCTCGAGTTCGTGGAACACCTGTTCCACCTTCTCGGTGGTGGAATGCGCGGTTTGCGCCACGAACAGTTTGGCGGCGTAATGCGCAACTTCCAGCAGGTTTGTTGAAAGGGTTTCGTCTTTCGGCGGGGGGTGAAGGTATATGCCCTTGTCAGTCGGCATGGCCAGGCTGGCGATCGCCGCCCCAGCCGCCTTGTCGAAGCGGTTCTTGTTTCTGTCAAACTCGACCTTCCGCGCCGCGCGCCGCTCCGGCGTGTTGAAGTAATCTTTAACCGAAATCCAATAGCCCTCGTTTGTGGCGGGTCGGGACACGACCAGAAGGACGGGAGCGTTTCCCTGCAGCCAGTAGTTCAAATCGCGTTCCTTCACGCGGTACACGAAAGAAGCCGGGGTTTCTGATTCGAATTCCCCTTCGGTGGCCTTGCTTTGGACCTGGAGGATGAGGCTGGACGCCTCGCCGGTTGACGGATCACGTATCTCGATCACGCCGTCTACGCCGGCATCCATGGCGCCGCTGGTCGGGTTCCAGCTGTAGCCCATCTCCAGAACGATTCGCTCAATCAGGTTGATGCCCTTCTGGCCCGTCACCTGGTTACGGGTTATGAATTTTCCGTTCCGGCTCATAGGAGATTGTAGTTAGATTGCGCCCTCGCGTTTGATGATTTCGACCAGCTCGGTACACGCTTCCCTGATCGCGGCTTCTTCGCGGGACTTAACCTCGTACTCGATGTGGTTCTTGCCGAGAAGATCCGATGGGATTTTCAACGGCAACCCGCGGGGCTTTAAGACGAAAGCCCGCTTTCGGCCCAGGGAACCGGTGAACAGGCCAAGCTCAAAAACGACGTTGTCGCGGGGCGCCTCCGACCCTCTCCCCCGGCTGAAGACCTTGTCATCGGCGGCAAACACCATCACGGCGAAGTCCACCTCGTGCGCCTGTTTCTCCAGGGACTCCAGCGTAAACTGGTCGCATCCAAATACGCCCTCTGTCCAGATCCGGACCTGGGCGACGCTGCTCAAGGCCTTTTTCACCAATTTGGCAATCGGTAGCGACTCCTTTGAGGATCCGATGAACACGACGGGCACGTCGTTTTTCTGGCGGACGGTTTCAAGCCGTTCCCTGAGCCGTTTGGCCTCCTTGACTGCGAGATTGCGCCAGAGCTCGGGGTGCTGTGAAGCGACCATAGCGAAATCCGGCTCACTCACCTGAAGCAGTACCGATTCCTCAGTCGCAATCAGGGTTGCGCTCCGGGGCTGGCTCCGGTCGATGAGCGCCATTTCCCCCAGGCAATCGCCCGCCCCGCGATCTGTTATCTCGCGGTTGTTCCGTTTTACGGCCAATCGGCCGCACAGGACAAAGAAGATGTCATTGGTCGGGTCGCCTTGCCTGACCAACACCTGCCCGGGCCGGATCGCCCTTATTCTTCCACGCGCCGCCAGCTCGGTCATCGCGTTTGTATGGCCAGTGATAATCTCCTGCTTGGCCAGCTCCTGGGCGACGGCTTTGGGTCCCGCTGGTCCCTTGAATCGGTCAATTAGGGTCGAGCAACTCTTCATGCGGCTGCCTTGGTTAGGTTCTGTAACGAGGTCTGAAATTCCGCCACGCCGCGCGGCCCGTGTCCCCATTGTTCCCATTGTTTTGGCCACTTCGTTAATCCAAACCGGTGGCCATGCAGATGCCGCGTGACAAGGCTGTCCACGTTCAGCAGGCACCACGCTGCGGCGGTCTCAATCACATAGCCAATGTCCAAAGTCTGCTCCCAACATTGGTTCATCTCCCAAGCCCAGTGATCGGGGAGGACGTGGCAAAGGCTGCCATCCGCCTGAACGTGCCAATCGGGTTCCTTTCGGATGAAGGGTGCCGATGAATAAGCAACCGGCGGGATGGTGGTCCACTCGTTCGGAACAAGGATCCGAACAGACACGATAGTATCACCCACCTCGCGATGCGTTTTTAATGGCAGGCACCCCTCGGCGCGATACAGCACCGGTGCATTCGGCGCCTGGGTGAGTGGCAGCCCTGGGACGCCCACGCCGACCGCCTTGGGAGCCGTCAATCTCTCGAAGATGGTCGCCGTGAGCGTGAGTGCAAATGCCCGCGTGAGATAGCCCTTCATTTGCAGTACGGCTTCGGAGTCGGGACGCTGATTGTCGCCGCCTTCTCCGCAAACGTCTGCACGTTTTCAGACCGGCCTGCGTCGATGACTGCTTGGGCCACCTTGTCCATTGTCAATTTGTGTCCACGCCAAAACTCGGTCCCCTCCAGCTTGTCGAAGAGCTTGCGGACAGGTGCATACAGCGCCTGGTGATCGCAACTGTGGATGACGGTTTCGTTCGCCCTGCACAGGTTCTGTCCGGCAAGCGCTACACTCAGCGGGGCCCCCGCGGCGGTCAGGAACCTGCGCTCCAGTGTCTGGATGGGGGCGACCAGGCAGTTGCCCGTGTCGGCGTAGGTCATTCCTACCGCCCACGCTACGTTGGCGAAAATCTTCCCCCACCGGTTCAGCCTGCCTTCGTCCGTTCCCGATGCAAATGATTGCCACTGCTCGACCAGCTCGATCCAGTTCTTGCCGCGGAACGAGTGCGAGTCAGCACCGACCGGGAACAGGAAGGTTGCGCAGTCGCCTGCCCAGGGCAATCGAATGCACCCCGGGTGTTGCTTTTCGAAGAAGTCGCCGAACTCCATGATCTTCACGAAGCCTTTGGCGATCGCTTCCACCGCTTCCTCGCCCTGCTGGAAGGCGGCCCTGACCTGCTTGCTGAATCCATCGAGGTCCGCGCGCATGCAGAGCGCCTGAACCCGCAGCGGGTTGTCCACGGTGAAGCTGCCTGCGTCCACCATCGCGCTTGCCTGAATGAATGGTACGCCGGCCATGAGGGGCAACGCACGGCGCTTCTGGCGGTAATCATTGACGAGCTGGCGGAGCTTGGTCTCCAGCGGTGCAGTCTGGCGCTCGTCGAACAAGGGCGCCTTCTCCCGGTCGCGCAGGTTAACCGCGGACCAGCCATCGGACTGTTTGCCTTCCCATGCCTTGGGATACTCGGCGTGTCCGGCCTCAGTGCGGCCATACAGCAGGCGCTTTGCCGGCTTGTTTGCCGCCTCGCTCAAGGAAACCGCAGACGAATTCGACGTGTGGCCGCGGCGCACGATGATCGCGGGGCCGTGGTCCATGCAGATGGCAAAGCCATGCCATTCGTCATCCATCTCGTCCGCGAGGGTCTCATACAGCACGCGAGTGAAGCTGTAGCTGAACGCCATCGCCTTCTTGAACGCATCCCGGTCAAGTCCGCCTTCCAAATGGAAGTGTAGTACGGTTCCCTGAACCTCGAGCAACTCCAAATCGAACAGTGCGGCGGCCTGAACGCCGGCATGCGTGTAATCCTCGATTACCTGCAGGAAGCTTTGCGCCTCCTCTTCCGATTCCGCCATCTGCAGCCCTTCGACGGGCCTCAACTCTGAGTACAAATGGATTCCCTGCGTCCATGCGTAGCCCTGCCGTGTGCTGGTCAAAAGTTCCCGCAGGCCGACCGGTCCGAATGGCGGAGGCTGCACTGGGCGAGTCACTGGGTCGTTGTAAAAAGTGGTTGGCATGGCTATTATTTCTTTCCGGTGTTGCGATCGATTAGCTGGTGCAGGGAATCAATGCCCCGCTCCTTCAAAAAATTGCCGAGGTGCGTATCGGACCGGACTCCGAAGTCCCGCCCGTATTTGCGCTCGATCGTTCCCATGTGCGTGTCATCCCGCTTGTCACGGAGTTTGCCGTCTTCGCTGCGGCCGCGGAGGCCGCGCATTCCAAGTGCGTCTTTCACCGATGTCCTTTCTGCTTTTGGCACTTCCCAAGTGTCATTTAGGCAATATAAGCTTTGTAAGCATACACTGCAAGTGTAAAACTGCCTGCCGTTGCGATATATGAGTACAAGTGGCTTGTAATAAGCCACTTACAGAATAGAATATTTCTTGAAGATTGGGCTAGAACTCTATTTGATTGCCAGTTTGCTCGGGGAACATCTCTGACAATCGAATCCTGGCTACGGCAGGATTGACTTCGAAAATGGTGGCCAATTCACGCGCCGCACTCTCCCGGTTGGCGGCCGGAAGCATGGGGCTGCCGGTCACGAGCGTTTTCTTTACGAACGGCTCGATCGCCGCGCGAACCAGATGCTTGGGCAAGAGAAAGCCCCCTATGGCTCTATTCGCTTGCCACTCCCACCAGCGCCCGTCATATCGGCGAGTCTGCTGCCGGGTTGTGCCTGGGTCTACGTCGTTGTCCCGGCACAGGAAGCGCCTCTCCTTGAGCGAGACGTTTGCCTGGTCGGCACCGAACGAGGTCTGGCCTTCTGTCTGGATGAACAGGCACGGATGGAGCAGACAGTGGCCGCCTTCATGGGCCAGGGTGCTTCGGAGGCGCCGTTCCGAGCAAGATCGACCATCTTCCAGCTGGGAGGAGACCGCCACGCAACGGATGGAGCCGTCGGGATTGAACGCGGTGTAACCCAGGACGCCCGGCCCGAGATCATCGTACAGAAGATTCTGGGTGAAATGTTTTTCCAGAAACCGATCTATGCGGACGGCCTCTAGTGACTTGGGCAGACAGCCTGCTTTGGTCAGCGCTTCCAAACACATCTCGTCGATCTCCTCGGGGGAGAACCTCAATTGGTATTCAAATGGACCAGTCGACGATCTGAAGCGCTGCATCTACCCTCCGCTTTCCGATAGTTTCTTCGCCAATTCCTCCGTGGTCACTTTGCCCTGGTTCACCTCGTCGATGGCAGTCCGGAACGCGAAACCCAGATTCGGGTCCTTTTCGATCAACCGCTTGAGGTCGGCAAGGGAGCCTCGGTAATCGAATTTTCGAAGTTCTTCGAGCGGGACCTTGAAAAATTCAGCGATCTTGGCCAAAACCGCTTCCGACGGATTACGCCGTCCCAACTCAATATCGGAAAGGAAGGGTGGAGTAATCCCAATCTGACGAGCGAGCTCACGCAGGGAAATGTCTGCCTCGTCTCGCTTCTTACGGATGAACTCGCCCAACGTTTGCATAGTGTAAGCTTACAGCAGCGTTCACTGCCTGTAAACATGTTTCGCGACGTTTGCAACTTGGAACCCGGGTTTTGTGTGAACGTTCCTCGAACCACCCGTCACATGCGATCACGATGAGAAACGTGCCCGCATGAACTTGAAGTAATCCTGGTCGGATTTCTCGCGTTTCGCCTGGACGAAGTCTCCAACGTCCTCGCCGACGAAATACCGCAGCCGAGTTGAGCCGGTCCTGCACATCAAGGCGGTTCACCAAGGCCCCTGGCAGCCGGGCCTGGGAGTCCATGGCGGGCTTGCGCAAGGTTGCGACAACATTCCAGCCTTTGGCCAGAAAGAGTTTGGCCGTCGCCAAGCCGATCCCGGAGGACGCACCGGTAATTAGAACTGTCTTGCTCATACGGCCTGATTCTCTCAGGACCTCGGCGAAAAAGCGATTCGCAGGAGTTGTTTGCATTATTGCTTCGTAAATTGGTAGGTCCCCTGTCGGCTTTGACGATTGCCGCGTTGCCGGTGTCATTAAGTTGTGCCCGGTCTTCTTCCATCAATCCGCGCTGGCAAGCAAACCTGGGTGCGGCGGAAGCAGCTCCTCTCGGTGGCTTGAGAGCAGGCGTCTAAATGCTTAAGATCTGCGCGTGCTCACAACCGGTCGCGATGAACTGCTGAAGCTCCAAAAGGAACACTTTAAGCGGCCTTGGCCTCGTTGGGAGAAATTGGCTGCCGCGCGTTTTCTGAGGATACTGTTTCCGAGGTTCACGGCTGGACATTGCTTGTTCCAATGCGGCCGGGGCCGATTGGGCATGCTGGCGATGGCCCTCGAGATTGATTAAGCGGTTCTCACCGGCTCGGTCGGGCGCTCTCTCAGGAAAATATGAGCACCGTCCTCCGCTGCGGCTTGGCTGGGGCCCGCAGTACAGTCGGAGCAGCTGGCGCCCTTGAAACGTGGTTGTTCGGTGCGGGTCGGACGATTTTGGCTTTCCCAGCGGCTTCCGAATGCGTCCTCCAGTGACTCGAGGAACTCTTGCTTCATTAGGTCCATCGTGTCGTCGAAAGATTTTTGGAGGTTTCGGGCGTCTTCCTCGCCGCGCATGCCGAAGTACGGGAAGTGGTGAAGAAAATGGCCAAACACCTGCTGGCAGTCGTCAGCGTATTTCCTAGTGTCCAAGATGTGGTAGTGCCAAAAGGTGTCCACCGCGTCGTTCACGACGAGCAGTTTCTGGGGGTATTTTAATGAAAGGGCCAGGAATCGACGGTACCAAATCTCCACCTTGTCGGTGTATTCCTCGGTCCATCCTTCGCCGCTGTGCGGGTCCATGAGTTTGACCTTGATCGGCCGAAGATCGAGTTCTTCGACGCGCTTTGCTATCGCCTGAATTGAGTTCATGTTAATTTGATGCCCATCTTTGGATCTGAAGCGTCTGCGTTGGTGTCACTGGTCGGAAAAGTCACCCGACGACGAGATGTCCTCTTTTCGTGGGTTAGGGCAAGGAATTGTTCCATGGCCTGAACGGTGCATTTGGATGCGAGTGCGGTGCGCAAGGCCTCAACGTGCTGGGCTTTCACCGCGGGCGCATCGAGGTCCGGTAGATCCGCGCGGAAAACTTCCTCCTCGAGGAGCGTGTCACGGATCCAGGTCAGGAAGTCGTGGCCGGTTGGATTAATGATTCCTACCGTGAGGTGCAGCGTGGGGTCGGCTGTTCCTTCGGCCGAGTGCCAACAGCCTCTGGGGAGGTAAATTAAGTCTCCCTCTTCGATCGTCCCTTCCCAGACCGGAACCGTTGGCTTGTCAGTTTGGGGACCTGCATCCATGCCAACGCCTATGCGCAAGGGGCTGGGCTGGGTAATCCCGTAAATGCGCCAGTGCTTTCTTCCGTGTACCTGCAGTACGAGCACGTCATGACCGTCCCAATGTGTGGCAAATCCACGGGAGTTGTGGGTGCCCGCGCAGACATTGACCATCACCGTGGTCTTAAGTTTAGAGGAGATAGATTCAGCGAGTCGGGCAAGCTCAGGATTCAACTCGTCAACCGCCGCAAGGTGGAGCATCGCGCCTCTCGCAAGTTCGTTTTCGAGGCCGTCAGCTCGCACGCGTGTGTACCGTGCCCCACGCCGATCGGTCAGATAATCGATGTACGACTGCGGGGGTAAGGTTTCGCCGTTTCGAATTAGGCGAAGCCGGGGGTAGTCCAGTCGGTGTTCGTGAAGGATTTGGCTCAGGGTCGTCCATGGAAGAAGCAACCTGAAGCGACCTCTATCACCCGGAATGTGGCAAAACTCCTTTCGCAGATAGCAGCTCAGGAAGTCCGTGTACGGGATGGGACTCAGGATCTCGTCGAGGGTGGATGGTGGCGCTGGGCGCAACTGGCGCCCCCGTAGGGGGGTGCCTGGGTGCAGATCGTTAACAATTTGCTCCAGAGCCTTCAAGGTTTCACGATACCACCGGTTCGAGGTTTAGCAACTTCGCGAGCCGGAGAGTTGATGGTGGCTCGAAAGATGGCGAGCCCCTGCCGGGACCCTTTGCGAAAACCTGACCACAGCAGGCCAGGTGGCTTGCCGCGGCTGCTCGGGGAACAGTCACCGCCTGGCAAATTAGGAGGCCCTCGCTGCCCGGACCAGCGGATCCACGGGAATTCCGCTCGTTTGGCCCGATCCGATAAACGTGGACGCTCGCTGATGGAGCGGTGAAGGCGTTGGTGAGATCAAACGGATGTGCCTCAGACCTGGCCCTCAAGGCGTGCATCCTAAGCGGAAGGCGTAGCCTGAAGCGGTAGTTGGGGGAACCGAATCGGGGATCTCCTCGCGATCTGCCGTGGCCTCCAATTGCATTCCTTGCTATGGTTGCCGTCGAAACGATGAATGAATCAACGCCGAATCTGTTCAACGCGCTCTTCCGCTTTCATCCGAGGGACGGCCACGCCCCGAAGGAGAACTTCCTGAGCGAGGCGTTCGCTCACGTGCTGCCCACACCCGACGCGGCGTGCAGCGCGTGGCTAGGGCTCGAAAGCGGCATGTGATTTATGTCCAAAACGCCACCACCTCCGCCCAAGCCAGAACAAATAATCGCCGACGCCCTCAACGAGCAGGGATATTGGGCCGGGCTCTGAATAATGCCGAGTTGACCGGGTGATTTCTCGATTTTCTGAGGAATCACCCAGTTTTTGTCTTCAACAACTCGGCATTATCAGAGGCTCTGGAGGAAGGTCAGAAGCTGCTCCGGTGGACGATAACGACCGTTGCGCCCTTTGAATGGCGTCGTCTTGGCCAGCGCGGATTCTTTCAGTTCGAGGTTCGCATGCAGGTAAATCTGAGTCGTATCCATGGATTCGTGCCCCAGCCACAAGGCAATGACGGAACGATCAACGCCGCTCTGGAGCAGACTCATTGCGGTGCTGTGGCGCAGGACATGGGCGGAGACACGCTTGGTTTTCAGGGACGGGCACTTTACCTTTGCGGTGCTCAGGTGCTGAGACAGAATGTATTCGATCCCATCACGGCTGAGCGATTGACCGCGCGCGTTTGGAAAAAGCGCATCGGTTGGCTGTCCGCTGCGTTCCTTCAACCAGCGGCGCAAGGCGGCAACAACCTCGTTGCGTAATGGGATACAGCGCGTTTTGCGTCCTTTGCCAGTGCAGCGGACGTGAGCGCCGAGGTCCAGCACGACATCCTGACACCGAAGCCCGATCAACTCTGAGGCTCGCAAGCCGGTCTGCAATGCGACCAGTAACAAAGTCCGGTCACGTCGCCCTGACCAGGTAGTTTGATCCGGCGCGTCCAACAGCGCGTCGCTTTCGGTCCGCGTCAAAAAGTCCACGGGCTTCTTTGGGCAACGTTTGCTCTGGATTGCCACGACACGTTGCGCGACGCCTGCGGCAGACGGTTCTTGAAGGGCGACGTAGTGGAAGAAGGAATGGATCGCTGCCAGGCGGACGTTCCGACTGCGCGGCGAGTTGCCGCGCTCCTTTTCCAGGTAGCCGAGGAACTGAAGGACAAACGGCGCGTCCAGATCGTTAAAGGTGAGTTTCGTCGGAGGTTTTTTCAGGGAGCGGTGGGCAAAGGCAATCAATAGACGGAAAGTGTCCCGATAACTCTCAATCGTGCGGGGACTGGCGCCCCGCTCCTGCATGAGCCGCTCGGTAAAGTAGGCTTGCAGCAGTTCGCAAAAGGTGAGCTGGGTTCTCATTTACCTCCTTTCTCCGCGCGTTCCCAGCGCAGCGTGGCCAGTTTCAGGAGTTGGGGCACCGCCGACAGGTACCAATAACTGTCACGGACATGCACGTGACCCAGGTAGGTGGCCAACTCGGGCAGGTGCGCCTCCACATCGACGTCAGACTGATACCAGTTCAGAAGCGTGCGTATGGCAAAGTAATGCCGCAGGTCATGTATGCGAGGGCCGCGACGACCACCCGCCTTGCGCAGACCCACTTGACAGGCTAATGGCGGCGCCGAATAGAAACAGCAGGACGGCTATTGGGCCGATGAGCCCCTCGAGATCGTCGTTTCGGCGCCTCCCCACGTCTCCCCCCTATTTGCCAGCGGCCGGTTTCGGGCTCAGGAATTGGCCCAGGATGCTTTTGTAGGCGCCTTCGAGGATCGAGCTGGTCCGCTCGTCGTAGGCTCTGAAGTCGGCGCGATGCCGGCCGGTGACCTCGAATGTGTTCTGGCGGTGCCGTTGATGGCCAACTTGCACCGATTCGGCAAGTTCGTTGAATTGGTCCGAGGTGATATCCACGAAAACGCCGTTCCGCTCCAGCCAGGCGTGCGATTGCCAGGTCCCATCCGCGGCAACGCCACGCTCTCCGGTGACGTGCTCGAATTCACCCAGACCTCGCTCCCGCAGGTAGCAGCCCAGGAGCAATGCGGCATCTCCACAGCTTCCGGACGGAAAATCCCGGAATGTGATCGGGAGGAGGCTCTTGTCGCAGGACTCGATGGCGAACCGAAACCTGGTGGTCGCAAATGGCAGGTCGTATGCCTTTTCCGCATAGCCCATGGCCACCTCGAATGGGATTTCGTAAACGCCTCACCGATACAGTCTTTCCGGCAGGCTGGCATGCCGACAAGTGTCTTGTCGCCAGTGTCGGCCGTAAGGCCCGGCCGGAGCTGGAGAACTGGGAATACACCCCACAAATCCGGGCCGTGCCCCAACTCCCGTTTTTCAAGAGTTTGCCGTCGGAGAACAGCCTCTTGGCGCTATCTCCCTGGTTCCAAAGCCCATCCCAAGCAACCGGCATCGCCATCAACGCCCGGCACTTGCGTTACCATTACCAACTCTGGAATGAGTTGCGGCCCAAAACGCTGCGCGGCGTCCATACCGCGCTGGTCTATGTCACCCCGCAGCTTGGCTACAGCTTGGCGCCTCATATCAAATTGGACGAGGCGTTCCACTATTTTGCGGCGCTCTCGCGATGGGCCGGGCCGGTGCAGTTGTTCCCAGCCAATTACCTTTACCCAGATGCATCGCTCGGTTCAGCGCAACGCGCGCCGGCGCCGATCTTCTCCGATCTCCTTCCATGGGTGGGAGGCAGCAGCTTCCCACTCATTGATGGGACGCCGGACCCTTGGGGCAAGATTGCCAGGTTTGAGGGACCGGATTATTTCTACGGCTACCCCTTTAATGCCTTAACCAATCCGGTAGAGGACATCACCTTGCAGCAGCGGATTCTGGGCAGCACGATACTTCCCAACGGCCAACTGACACAGGCGCGTGTTTCCGAAACCCGTGCGTATGCCACGCTGGACGCAGAATTAAACCGCACCCTCAAAATGGACCGCGGAGCTTTCCAGGATCTCCATTGCCTCGCTCGCGGCGTGGTCACTCATGACGGATTGCCGTTCCAACTCCCGGTCGAGATGCAAACGGCCGTCTTTGCCATCGTGCTCACGGCATGGGAGTTGGAGATGGACCATCCCGGCAATTTGACCAGCTTCACCCTGAAGACCCGGCACGCGGCGATTCGGGGCTACAACTTCTACCAGCGGATTGAGCCTTACTACTCCAACTTCATGCGGCTGGTTCACGAGCTGGCCCAAGGTCCGGATTTCGAGGTCTATCCGCTGGCCACGCACCTGACGCATTCGTGGTTGGGCGGCAACCTTTGCCTTTCCAATCAGCAGTCCGGGTCGGAGAAAACTCTCGGCCCGCAGTTCATGCGCAGCTATTACCACCAGCAACTGGACTGGTTCATGGGCGTGTTCAACCTCTGGAACAACGTCGAGTTCCGCAAGGGCACCGACCTGGAAGATCAACTTGAATTTGCCGGCCTGGCGATGCACCAGATGCAACCGCATCTGGCGTTTGACTCCCATTATTTCCAACGCCCACTCAAGCGCGCTTCCTTCTGGCCCGACCTGCATCCCGAGTGGCTGCGGTTGGACCAGGAATGGCGGGCGGATGAGCTCCCTCAGTTGGGGGAGCGCTGACCGAGGACGGGGGACTTGATGCGTGTGAATGCATTTGAATGACTAGAGATGCTGCACTTCCATCTATCTTCCTACCCGCGTCACACAGGCGCCCACTACAGTGTCGGGATGAGCCCGCCTTACGATTATTCGAAGAATCCCGAAATTATCAGGCAGCACGGCAAGCGGAGGGCAAATAAACTCAAAGGTGAGGGATCTGTCCTGGTGCAGCTTCAGGATGAACGCGCCGAACAGGTCCGGTGCCGGCTGACACCAAGTGAAGCCAAGCACATGGCCGACGAGTTGCGCCGATTGGCGGCAAAGTTGGAAGCAGAGCGAGCGAAGCTGCGGTCAGCATGGACGAAAATCAAATGTCGTCAAACAAGCAGCCGATGAAAGTGCGTCATTGGCTTTCACCGTCGGCAGTCGGCAGAACAATTACGCTGGTTTCGTCGCGGCAACGTGCCGCGCCAAGAAACGCCGCCGATAGCCTTGGCCCATGAAACCAGCAGAAATCGCCCGCTTGGGTTCCGCCGGGCACGTCCAGGCACTCTTGCTCGCCTGCGGCCTCAGACAAAGGATCACCCCCGCTGTCCTGGCGGCTGCCGCTGAACTGCTCGGGCCAGATTCCTGGCGAGAGGACATCCTTGTTGAGGCGCGCCAATTCTTCGCCCAACGCGCGGGCATGATTCCGCATGGGCTGGAGGAACTGCCTTCCCGATGGCTGCAGCAGTTGCCACGGCACCTGGAGAACAGAGAGATGGGGCCTTTCATGATCACCAGTCTCACTTTTGACCAAGGGCTCCTTTGCGCCGCCTTTGCCCATGAAATCTCCAGTCCGAGCGGGCGCATGACCGTTTGGGACGATCTGCGTTTTGTCTTGAATCTGGCCCTTCAGCCAAACCTCTGGCACACCTTGTCGCGAGATGAGGAATGGGATGTGTGGAAGCGCTGCCCCGCGTTACGACGGGAATTATTCAGCTTGGACTGACGAACCCATCGGCGATCTGAGGCGGTGTGAAAAGCCATTTCGCAGGCAACGACGAGGCGAGGATGATACATGCCAAGCACACGGAGCGCTATTGCCACCCGTGCCAGCACCTTCGTTTCGTTAATGCCGTTTACGGTCCTGACTTCGCTAGCGGTGAATACAAGTGTATGCACCCGGAAGCCCATGACCTTGGTGCAACCCATCCGACCCCGAAGAGGCGCGGCTTGCCGTTGAAACTGATGCCTTGATACAGCAGCAGGGAAGGCCCATCGGACCTGAGCATCGACAGCCCGACTGGTGCCCGCTCCGGCGCAGAGCTAATGAGTAGAGAAACGTTTCAACCACGGAGGCACGCGATGGGGCCGAGGCTACTGGGAGCAATGCCCGGAGGCACTGCTGGTTCCATGAGCATTTTCAATTCCCCGGAGCACCTCAGCTTGCGTCAATGACCCCGGAGAAGAGAGTAAGCCGTAGTGGCACGATGGAACTGCCCGCACACGAGCAAGCTGTAGTGAACGAGTTTGCCAGTGTGATCCGCGGCACAGGACTCACGGGCTGGCTGTGCTTGCACGGTTGGCGCGTGTGGCCTTTGAGCTCTCAACCGGTCCGCAGCCCTCGCGCCAGGACAAACTCGCGTTGGCACTGGCCCGTGGCCTAGCGGCCCGGCAGCAGCTTGCCGAAGCAAAAGGGGGAAGTTTGTCCGCGAGGGAGGTGGCCAGCTTGCTCGGCATCTCCAAGACGGTGGTGTTGAAGCGGCTTGAAGCGCGCCAACTACTCGCGTGGCGCGAAGGGAGCAGGCAAGCGGCGCGGTTTCCACGCTGGCAGTTCGACCGGCGTAGCCGTGTACTTGCGGGCTTGGAGGCGGGCTCAAAACGCTCAATCGCGGTCAGCGCTTGGATGCGTGGGGGAAAATCCTTTTCTTCCTTCAAGCCCAGCGCGGCTTGAAAGGCAAGCGACCACTGGATTTACTCCGCCAAGGCAGGTTGGAGGACGTCTGTCTGTCAGCCGAGGCGTATATCGAGTGACGCCCCCCGGCAAGGATGGCGCCTCTGCCATCTGCACGGTGGTTTGCGCAGTCCAAAACCCGGTGCCCTTCACCACCGCCGGTATGGTTTGGTTCCATCGGCCGAGGAGGCGATGGAGACACCAAATCTATTTGCTCTCGGTCGGGGCGACTCCTCGATGGGTTGAGACGTAGATTCCGCGGTACCAGACCACTTCCCCCATTTGGTTCCATGCTCTGACAGTGAGATGGATTCCCTCCGTCAGGGCGATGCACTGGCCTGAGTCCAAGCGTCGCCGGAATTGGCGCCACAACAACGAGTGCCCACTATCAGTTCGCATGGTCGTTCGTCCTCTTTTCCTGTAAACCGCGCCGCATAGTGTTTGTAAGAGGCATTTGTGCCCGTTCATCGCACGCCTCTGGTTGGAGATCCGACTGCGTTCCTTGGCAAGAAGCAGTCTTGCCTTGCCTCCACTTTCCCCGGAAAACGCACCCTCCCCAGTCTTAAAATGGATAAGGAATGAAGCAGTCCGAACGTGACCGACGGCGCCGGATCCGAGGCGCCAGGAGAAGGCAAGAAGCGCCGCAAGAGCACGACCGCGCACCCCGAGGGCGGAACCCGCGGTCCGCCAATATATTCCTCCTCATCACGGGGAATGACAGGCGCACGCTTCACAACCCGGAAGAGGTTATTCGACCACTGCGGCGCAAGAGAAGGAGGAACCATGAATGAAACCATAGATGCGAAAGCTTCTCCGGACCGACTGGCGCTCAGTAATCCGCCTGAAACCGGATCAACAGCATGGCCGGTACCCGAATCGCAACGACAACCCCCCATGCAGGGCATGAGCCCGTTGGGAACTCAGCCAATTGAAACCCAAGCTCGCCCGTCGCGAAAAGAGCGGAAACTCGCGGCTCACCGCCAAAGCGCCAACTCGGGAGCCGCGATGGATTCTGGCGAGGTTCATCTTTTCCTTTGTCATCGATCCTCCCTGCCGGACGGACCGCAACAGTTTAGCACTACACACGTGGGTCGGTTTCGGAATGTCGAAACGGCCATCGAGAATGCTGCACAGCCGTCTATTCGTGCAGATATCGTTCTGGTAATTGCAGCGGACCTGCTGGAGAAGCAGCCAGATATGAGACTAGGAGAACCTGGTCAAATTAAAAGCTAACTGGCCGGTCCGCTCATGATGGCCGGGGTCATTTAGAGAGTGAACACGAACGGCTCGCATCCAAATCGGTCCTCCACGCCCTCCAGCGCGGCGTCAGAGAACCAGCCGCGTTCTGAGGCGGAAAGACAGCCGCGAGAGGCTATCAGTTACTCCAGGTTCTCAACCGCCATTCAGGCCTCCGGTGACTCGCTGCGGCGTCAGTTAAACTTGTCCGACGATTACGCTAAGAAACACAACCTCCGCATCAATCGCACCTTAACTGACAAAGGCATTTCGGGCTTTCGTGGGGCTAATCTTCAACAGGGCGCCCTGGGAGCCTTCATTAAAGCCATCGACATGAAGAAGGTGAAGCCCGGATCGGTGCTGCTGGTTGAATCGCTCGATCGGCTCTCCAGGAATCAAGTGACGGAACAGCTCAGTCTCTTCTTGATCATTCTGAATGCGGGCATCGAAATCGTCACGCTGGTGGATGAACGGTCCTACACTCGCGAGTCCATCAACGGCAACCCGACTGAACTGATTATCTCCATCGTCCTGATGATTCGGGGATGGGAAGAGTCCGAGACCAAGTCATTCCGCCTCAAAGAAGCCTGGAAGGCAAAGCGCAATTCCGCCGGCAACCGCAAGCTAACCTCCAAGTGTCCTCTTTGGCTGAAGCCCGCCCCGGACGGCAGGCACTTTGAACCCATCCCTGAGCGTATCGAGGTAGTAACTTTGATCTTCAAACTGGCCGAACAAGGTCTGGGGTCTGCCACGATTTGCAAACAACTCAACCAACAAGGCATCAAGTCATGGAGTTGCGGGAAGTGGTGGAATCGCGATTACGTCCGGAGAATACTCCGTAATCGTGCTGTTCTTGGTGAATTCCAGCCCAAAACCAGGCCGTCTAGAGACACGCGACACATCGAGGGTCCCACCCAATTGGGCTATTACCCGGCCATAGTCAGCGCCGAAACCTTTTACCGCATCAACAAAGGGACGACCGCCCGTCCGGTCCGACCCAACAAGAGGAATTCAGTTTCCAACTTGTTTACGGGGTTTGCCTACGATGGCGAAAGCGGCGCCCCCATGCGCTTCCATGCAATGTGGAATGGCGGCACTTATGACCCGGCTCTGTCACGTCTGTATAGTGCGGCTATTGAAAAGGGAGGAGCCTCCAATTCTTGGAATTACTCCCTCTTCGAGGCCTCGGTGCTTCAGCATCTGGAGAAACTGGATTGGGAAGCGCTGCTGGCGGACCCATCAGACACGGGCCAGGCCGCCGAGCGGAGGCGGCTGGAGGCACAGCTCAAGGATGTGCAGCTCAAACTCCAGCGCGCTGTGGACTTTATTACTGCGAACGCGCTAGCATCCTCGACGTTGGCACAGGCGGTGAGGAATCTTGAGCAGCAAGAGGCAGAGCTTACAGGGCGAATAACCGCTCTGGAACCCGAAGACAGCCAGCACGCCGCAGTCCGCAAGGCCATGCTGGAGAGTCGCACTGAATTCCTGAATCTGGTTTCCAGCGGAGATCCTGGCTCTCGACAATTGCTGCGCCAGGAACTGAGGGTGCTCATCAAACGCATCGACCTTTGGGCCAGACCTTCGAGCTGTCCTGGCCTCGAGGAGTACCAGCCAATCCTGGCAGAGGCAGTACAGGCGGCCGGGATGACCTGGAAGAAGGACCCCTGCCGGTGGCCCTGCTACCGAATAACCTTTGCCAACAACCAACAACGTTGGGTGCTGTGCGAGCGGAGCCGGCTCAAGCGGCGCGACGCCAAAAAGCAGGACAAAGCCGCCGCCTTGGGTGTTGTCATCCATTTGCCGGAAGCAACCGGGAGCGGCGCGGCCTCTGAAACCCCAGCCCCAGGGCAATTGAAGGCGGAAGATTCCCAAACCCCATGAGCGACATGGCTCCAAGGGCAGGCGAGAAGCTCTCTGGCGATAATCGCTGCGACTCCCTTCTTCATGGGTGCATCGGGAGTGCGATATTCGGATAAGTGGCGAGTCGCCAATAACTTAGAAGCAGGCCAAACAGGCTATCGAAGTGAAGATTGCGCACATATACGCCCGGTATTCGACTGGAATTCAAGCTAAGGGGACCTCGCTCCACCGCCAAATCGAAAACGCTGAAGCATACGCCAAGGAGCAGGGATGGACGATTGCGGACATCATTGCTGATGAAGGCGTTTCCGCCTACCACGGCAAGAATTTGGCCCAAGGCGGTCTCGGCCGTTTCTTCAATGAAGTGACCAATGGTAAAGTGGCGCCTGACTCTGTCCTGATCGTGGAATCCCTCGACCGCTTGTCGCGCAACACGGTGCTCGAACAAATGTCGTTGCTGTTGAGAATCATAAAAGCCGGTGTCGAAGTCGTGACCTTGGTTGACCAGAAACATTTCACCGTCGCCTCGGTGAATGCGAATCCTTTGGAACTCATCGTCTCGCTGGCCATCATGATTCGCGCCCAAGAGGAATCCAGGAAGAAGGGGAGTCGGATAGCCGCAGCCTGGTCAATGAAGCGCTCAAGGCTTGAAACCCATAAACTCACGAAAAGATGTCCTCCCTGGCTGACCCTCTGCCAAGATCGAACTCGCTATCTGATCAATGAAAGCAGGGCTTCGGCTGTGCGGGCCATTTTTCGGCTGGCCAGGGTCGGATATGCGCCTCAGATGATCGTGGACGATCTCAATCAGGCTGGACTGGCCGCCTGGGGCAAGGACACAACTTGGACGGTGACCAAGGTCGTGGATGTGCTGAGAAACCGCGCTGCCATCGGTGAGTTTCAGCCACATAAGATGGAGGAGGGCAAACGTGTACCCGCAGGCGAGCCCCACCGGAACTATTTTCCAGCAATAGTGTCCTTGGAAACATTCCACGCTGCCAACCGTTCCTCTGCCACGCTTGGCGGAGCGATGCATGGTGACACCAACCTGTTCATCGGTCTGGCGTGGGACGGCGAAACAAAAGAAAAGATGGTGCTTCGAAACAATTTTCTGATGAACGCCAGCTGCTACTACGGCGGGGTCAGACATCGCTGGGCATATCGCGCGTTTGAAGAGAGCCTCTTGGCCAATTTGGCCCACATTGACTGGGATACCCTGTTGGCGGAACCCTCCGACGGCAGCCGGGCAAGTGCCCGCTTGTCGCTGGAAGCCAATATCCGCGAAATCGAGCTCAAGCTCCTCATGGCCGCCAACACGATACTGACGCAAGCCGATGCTTCGGCACAACTCGCGACGGAAATCAAATCGTTGGAAGCGTGCCGAGAACGGCTCCAGAAAGAACTGACCGACTTGGAATCTGGCAGCAGTCCTTCGGCAGATAGTCACACGGAGCCCAGCAAGAATCGCTCTAGCTTTGTAGAACTGGTTCGCAATGGGGACACCGCATCACGATTGCGTCTGCGACAAGAACTGCACCGGTTGATCAAGCGCATCGAACTCTGGCCTGAGACCAGCGCCACCACAGCGGTTCGGCGCTATTACCAATTACTCCATCAGGCGGTCGAAACGGCAGGGCTGAAGTGGGAACACGGCCCATCTGGATGGCCCTGTTACAAAATCACATTTGCCAACGGACAGGAGTGCTGGGTGATCTGTGAGTACGCTTGCCCGCCAAGGTGCAAGAGGCGCAAGGACTGGCACCCCAACACTGCGGGTTTGTTGATTTGGCTCAGGAATAATGGCTGACGAGGCGCCGAGCCATTTGAGGCATTTGTGAGTCCTCTGTTGGGCTGGCCGGGTGACGCGCTGCGGCCTGAGCCCAACTTGGGATTTGTGCCAGGTGATGAAAGGTGCGGGGCAGGAGGGCCCGTTTGGCCTCTTTACGGCCCCTTCGACGTAACGGCTTCTGATGGTCGGTTTCGGGCGTGGTGGGTCTGGCGCATTTGTGGTGCGTTTCCGAGGGAATAGCTCAAGCGTCCCATAGATGTCCTCATATTCCCCGTATCCGCTGGTGAAGGGTTTGAAGGTTTGCTTGCCTAGAGAGGGTTCATGCTGTCAACCAGGGGTGTGAATGGTCGGGCGGCGCGGCGCTGGGGTGGGTCATCTTGCCTGGATGGCGAGGTGGGCATGGACGTGGCAGGCCCAGTCCCGGATCTCCTGCCGGTCGTCGCCGAGTTGTTTGCGCCATGTGGCATCCTCCCCCGCCCGTGAGAGGTGTTGGCCGCTTTGGTGGGATGCCGTTGACCGAGCAACTCGAACTGCTTCCTCCGGACACAATTATCGCCGATCAGGAAGTGGGGGTGCATCAACGGTGCATTGACCCTTGTATATCCCGATCTGAAATAGAAAGGGGAGACTGAACTTAGCGCGGTCGGTAATTCTGGCTGTGCACTTCGATGCATGACCGTTACGTGCTGCCGAAGAAACTCCCAGCCGACGTACTCCTGCGCGAGGCGGCAGTTTGACGCGAAAAGTTGGCGCGCAGGTTCGGCCAGAGACTGCAACCAGTCGCAGAGAGACGATGATGGCGGCTCGCCCTAAGCAATAGCCGCGGTTGGAGGCGGCCGGGGCGGCTGTAAGCATTCGTTGCTAAAGCATAAGCGGCTTTCCCCAAGCTCGAATTTTTGGCACCAATTGGTGGTGACGACGGCGGAATCGAGCGTGGCAGTGGGGCCGAGCCCGCGAGGAGCGGGTGGTTCCCAGAGCGTTGCGCGACTTGGGTGTGGGTTAAGCCCGCGTAAAGAGGGCAGCCGGTGGTGACCGAGAGGCAAATTGTATGGAACGCATCAGATTATTCATGTGGGGATATCAACGGCACTTTCAGCACAGTGTCGAGCGAGCGGCGGAGCGCCTTTTCAAGGCCCTGGATCCCAACTTGGAGGTTGACGTGTTCCTGTTGGGATTGGTTCGCGAGGATGTGCCGGCGAAGCCAGAGAATCATCCGGTTTGTCTCGAGCCGGAGGAATGCGGATTCGAGCCGCAAGCTTTTGCTTCCGTGCGCAAGGACACAAATCACTTCCTGGCTATCTCGCCCGATCGGAACGTCATGGCGATGGCTGAGTCGCATCAGCGGTCTATAGAGGCGCGCAGATTGGCTGATGCTCAAAGAAGGGCAGTGATGGGCGCAATTGCTGAGCGGCGACCGTCTGCAAAAAACGAATTCTTCTTTTCGGGATTTATGCCTGTGGCCGATTACGATGTCGGCGTTGTACTTCGGCTCACCCATCGTCATGGCGTCTCTTACTACGAGTTGCCAGGTGTGCATGCCGATGAAAGGTTCAGGGTGCCTGCATCTCTGCTCGAAGCCGCAATGGGTATATTTTTACTCCGGGCGACATAAATAGCTGAAGCTTTTGATTTACAATATGAGCTTCGCACCAGCGAAGAAAGACTTTGCCAGATGAGGTTTTTGGCGTATCCGGCCCAACGCAAGGTGGAATTCCATGTGCAGTTCCTCCAGGTCCAAGCAGGCCAGGTTACGCAACTCGACCCCTTTACAATGACCCCAAAGCCATTCGACGGGATTGAGTTCCGGGGCATAAGGAGGCAATGGCTCAAGGTGAATGCGCCGGGCGGCTCCAGCAGCGAGGAACTCTTTTACCTCCCGGCGCCGATGAATAGGGGAATTATCCCAGACCACCAGCAACCGTTCTCCGGCCACACGTAGCAAGTGAATCAGGAAATCAATCGTATCCAAACCATTGAGCGCTTCCTGGCGCACCAGCGAATAGATTCTGCCTTGGGGCGTCAGTGCCCCCATTACCGACAGGTGGTCATTCGTCTGCCACTCCTTCTGCACCGGCCTCGAACCCTTCGGGGCATACGTCCTGACCACTTCAGGCAGCAGGTAGAAGCCAGATTCATCAATAAAGACAAGGGTTCGATGCTCCTTCCTGACCCGCTCTTTGACCTCTGGCCAGACCTCTACTCGCCACTGCTCCATGGCCACCGGGTCGGCCTGAATGGCTTTCACCAGCGGCACCTGCGGCGTCCACCCCAGTTTCTGCAGCAGCCGTTCAACTTGCCTCGGGCTATACCAGACACCGAATTCCTCGGCCAAAACCTTGCGCACGCGCGGCCCTGTCCACACCTCACCACGAAAGCCATAAGCCTCCGCACCGTGCCAGAGAAAGTCCGGGATCAACTGTTGCTGCTCCTCAGTCAGTTTCGGGGGACGACCAAGATGTGGCGTGGAGCGAAGTCGCTCATGGCTCTCACGGCGCGCGTCCGTTATCCACTCGCTGACCATGGCTTCACTTACGTCCAGCACAAAGGCAATGTCCCGCTGGCTCAGCCCCAAGTCCTCGCTCAACTGCAATGCTCTCCTCCGACGCCATTCGTGAAGTGACGACCGTTCATATCCCATGCCTCAAAGTACCACAAAGACTTCACCTTTTAATGTCGCCCGGAGTAGGAGCGTGTCGAGCATCATTGTACGTGCCGAAGCCTGAATTCGTGGATGAATGGGATGGTCCGGAGACCGACGAAATTCTGAGAAAATCTGGTTCGCGATTAATGGAGGCTCCTGTTTTGGCAGGCGGGGGAGTTGGGGGCCTGTATATGTTGTTCGATTCATGCAATTATATTGCGTCGCTGACATATGAAAGCGCCGCCTCCTTTGGAGAGATGTTGATTGCGCGGAGCGGGCACGAGAACATTCAGCCGACCCTTACGTTGGCGAGGCCGATCGCTTTGAACGAGCATCGGGCCATCCGCAAACTTCTGGAGATCAGCCGGTCGGGTGATGCGATTTTGACCAACGGGGACGCGGTCACTGGGTTTGGCAGACTATGCGGAACTTATGACCAGTCCGGAGCTGATTTACTCAAGGTGCGTTTCACCGGGCACCATAAATGGGAACTGCTGCATGCCGAGCATAAGCTGATGAGAGTTGCTTACGGCAATCCCGCGTTACCGTTGCCGCCGCTGAGCGAAGCCTCGTTCATCGAGGACGCTGAACGCCTATTCAAGGGCGAGTCTCGGGACTCGATGAAGAAGCTGTTCAAACTGTCAGAAGCGGCCTGCCAGCAGCGGCATGGCACGGTGCTGGTAATAACGCCTGAGGCCGCGCCTGAGGCGAAGCGCTTAGCATCGCAAGCGACCGGGATTGTGCCTGTGCAGGTTACGGCGGAATTGCTGGGAAGTATTACCGCCATCGACGGAGCGGTCATGATTGACACCGATGGAATCTGCCACGCGATAGGCGTGATCCTCGATGGTGAGGCGGTTGAAGTCGGTAACCCGGCGCGGGGCGCTCGTTATAATTCCAGCCTGCGGTACTGGAAGCAGATGGAGAAGCGCGGCAAGGCGTGTCTTGTCGTGGTGGTGTCCGAGGACGGTACGGCGGAGTGGATTCCGGAACTCATGCCGAGAGTGTCGCGTCGGGAGTTAAAAGCAAAGGAGACCGAGGCGGACGCGATTTTGGGGTTGACCAAGCATCCGTTTAGTCGGGCAGCTGGCGTGCTGATCTGGCTGGATCGGCATCGCTTTTATCTGTCGGCATCCCTTTGTGAAAAAGGGAATCTCCTGGAGGAGCGAAACAGGCAGATTTTGAAGGAGGAGAGAGCTATCTACTATGAGCGCAAGAAGTTTGAACCGAATCCGAATCTATCGGATGAGTATTTGAAGGATTGAGGGGAATAGCGACTGTTACGGAGGTGGGCTTCCACGCTGTCTATCCGACACGGCCTGGCGGCGCGGGCGGCCTTAGCAGGCGGCCAAGAGGGCCTGCCCGGCCGGAGGGCTAGCTAGAGGCGTGGCGGCGTTTGCGGCTGGGAAGCGGGACTGGCTCTGGAACTGATCGGGAGTCGGTTTGCGGTGGAGGCGCGCGTTTTACTCTCAAGGCAACTGCGCGCCTGTGTGGATTGCTTACCGAAGTCAGGAATCGGGCAGAGCGGCGGATTCGCTGCTGCCGTTGAGGAGTTCCTTCAAGGTGGCCGCGTTTGCTTTGATGCGTTGAGGGAGCAGCGTGGCGGGCCGATCAGATGGCGAACTGCTGCAAAAGAAAACCGGCAGCCGGCGCTTCGGGCCAGAGAGCCAGTGCCAGGAGGTCTTGCCTTTGCCCGGGTGGTTGCGGCGGTTGAATGGGCGGTCGAGGGAGTGGCCGTGAGCCGGGGCAAAGGGTTGCAGAAATTCATTCAGGTAGTATTTGCCGGTGACAGAGCCGGCGAGGAGGACGAGCTTCGCCCCCTGGCAGAGTTGGAGTGTGGCGAAGAAAACCCAGAGGTCGCTTTCCACCATGGTCAGGAAGAGGGAGCGATCGCCGGCTTTTCGCAAGCTGGAGACCGAGCGAGTAGCTCGCGGCGAGAGGTCGAGGTGGACGGCGGAGCCGGCCTCGTAGCTAAGACCAAGAGAGGCCAGTCCATCGGACCACGGGGCGAACCATGGGTGCAATTGGTTGGCCGCGGTCTTGGAGAAGTAGCCGGTGCATCGGTCGGCCAAGGCTGGGCCTGTTAGTGGGCCCGCCCAACACCTGCCGGCTTTGAACTCGGTGGCCGATGGATTCAGTCCGACAGTGACGGCGAGCGCCGAGCCCGGATTGCCGAAGCAAGGAATGGGATGGCATTCAGACGATGGGTCCGAGAGGGTTGCGTAACGCGGCTGGCTGGAGGCGATGTACTGCTGGACGGCGTGGGCGTGGCCGGCAAGGGCGCTTTGGGTCGAGTTGGACATGCGAGCTACTCGACCAGATGCGATTCTTTGATCGCCTCCTGCATTTGCGCCACCTCGTCATCGGTGAGCATGTCGAAGTGATTTTTGCGTTTGGAGGCAGAGAGCACGCCTTTGTTTTGGACGCAAACGCGGATGAACAGGTCAATGAGGCGGTCCGGCATATCCACGATGGACTGAATGGCGGACTTGGCGGCGTCGTAGTTACGGAGGAAATCGAGCTCCTGGACGAGGTCGGTTTCAATGACGCGTTCGACGAAGAGAAACAGGGCCTCGGTTTGCGCCGTCAGGTCGATGAAGCGGTAGCGCAGGGCGGTCTCATTGTGGACCGTCATGCGTCCCTGGTAGTCGAGCGTGTATTCGACGAGGGGGAGGAGCGGGACGGAGAAATTCTCAAGGGCCGCGTCGTAAGCTTCCTTGTCCTGCAGCATGGCGGCGGAAACGGGGAATATGGCGCCCGTGGGTGTGAACCCCGCTCTGGCCAGGATGTTGTGGATGAGGAAGCGGTGGATGCGACCGTTGCCGTCCTCGAAGGGGTGCATGTAAACGAAGCCGAAGGCGATGGTGGCGGCATGGACGACGGCCTGGATTTTGCCGGCCTCCATTCGGCGGTGTGCCGCAAACATTCCTTCCATGAGGGCGGCGAGGTCGGCCGGTTTGGGTGAGACGAAGTGAACTTTCTCTCTCCGGGCGAGGGACTCGCCGACATAATTCTGGGTCTTGCGATAGTCCGGCTCTCGAAAACGTTCGTCCGCGATGCGATTTTGGAGATCAATCAGTTCGGGTTTGGCGAAAAAGTCCTTCTTCTCGGCGGAGGCGAGGAGGGCGATGAAGCGCTCGGTGCGTGAGGCATCGAGGGTGACATTCTCAATTTCGAAGGAGGATTTGGTCTCCTTGGTGTAGAGGTAGCTCAGGGCGCGACGCAAGATGTCGCGGGGGTAACCCTCGAGAAGCTGCCGGCACCTGGCCGACAGGTCCTTTTTCTCAAACTCGGCAAGCTTTCCAGTGCGACGGACAGTGGGGGAAAAACGGGCATCGCCGAGGAGGTTGTCGTTGACGCGCTGGCGGCGGACCTGAACGGGGTCGGCGGTGTAGTATTCATCCGCTTCGAGCAGGTCAACGTAATTGGCGGTGGTGAGGTCCTCGATCGGAAGGCGCCTGCCGATGAGCAACTCAAAGAGGTACCAGACACGCCGGGCGTACTTGCCAGTGGGCGTTGAGCGGATATAGGCGAGCAGTTCTTCTTCCGGGGCCTTGTCAAAAATTGCCGAGAGGATTTCGAGGTTCGTGCCGTCGTATTTGAGGGCAAATTCCAGGTGGCCACCCAAGGAGTCTTCTGGTGTGAGGTATGGCGGATAGATCTCGATTACCTGGCCGTCCTCGGTGTGGGTCTGGCGAACGTTTGACTGGCTGGTGCGCGAGTGGTGCCAGTTTGGGATTACCTGGAGGTTGAACCTGGCAACCAGGGCGTCGTATCCAGCCGGGGTGGAACCTTCGTATTTACCATTTGGCATTTCTTTTAGAAAATTGTTACGGAGCTTAGTTTATTGTTATAAATCGACGTTTTCAAGAGAAAACATTTATATATTAGAAAACCGGAGCGGCCGGAGTTTTCTATTATAGGGTTTAGCAAATGATTATATATATGCTTTCAGAGAAGTTTTCCATTACCTGTCAGCTCCCGCCAGAAAAAAGATTAGATGGAATGCTTGACAGCTCTCGGAAATGGGCGTAAATGTATCCTCATACTTTGGCCGGCTAGTTTGCCGGCGAATTTTTAACGTTGCGGAAGGCGAAGAAGAATGTATCGAGACCCGATATTTACGAGTGGCCAGCAGGCTGGTGAGGTAAAGCCGGCCTGGCTGGAGCTTGGCTTCAAGTTTGGCGACAAGGGAACGCACACGAGCCGGACCATCATGTTGGCCGAGCTTTCGACGGTGCTGCACCGGTCGGCGTCGGCGACGAGGCTGGATTACGCCAAAGCGGTGGTGGAAGAGAACTGCCTGGGGAAGCATACCGCGTCCACGCGCAAGCTGTCGCTACAGCGCCTGACGGAATTGTATGCGTTGGACCCGGCCGTGCCGCTCTTCCGGCTGCTGCGGTTGTTCTGGGGAAATGAGGACCGCGCTCACGCTCAGCTTGCCTTGCTGGCGGCGATGGCTCGTGACCCGCTGTTGCGTGCCACAGCGCCGGTGATTCTGGGCATGTCGGAGGGGGAAGAAATTGCGCGTCAGCGGGTGACCGAGGCGATTCGCCAGGCGGTCGAGGGGCGTTTGAATGAGGCGACGTTGGACAAGGTGGTGCGGAACACGGCGTCGTCTTGGACGCAATCCGGGCATTTGGAGGGGCGCGGCCGGAAGCGCCGGCGGAAGATTGAGCCGACGGCCGGGGCGGTGGCTTTCGCGCTGGCGCTGGGCTACATGCTCGGCGCCCGGGGACCGGCCTTGTTCAATTCCCTGTTTGCGCGCGCGCTGGATCGCGATGAAGGGGCACTGACTTTCCTGGCGATGGATGCCAGGCGGCTGGGTTTTCTGGAGATGAAGGCATCGGGCGGGATGACGGTGGTTTCGTTCGACGGGATCCTCACTGAACAAGAGAAGAAGGTAATCCATGGGTCACATTGAAGAACTGGTAGCGAGCTATAAAGCGCACATAGGAGCGCCGTGGCAGCGGAACCTGGCCGGCGCGCAAAAAACTGTTTTCGTGGTTTATCCGAAGACCGAGGAGCGCCGGCTGCGGGCGCGGCTGGAGCTGTTCGAGATGGCCACGACGGGCGCGGGGCACGGCTGGCTTCAGTTCGATTTCACGTCGGTTTTCGCCAAGTGGATGGCGGCGACGGAATACCGCGAGCAATATTTCGAGACGCCAGCGGACCTGAACATAAAGCTGGAGACCGATTTCCTGCACTATGCGGCGGAGCAATTGCGGCAGGTTCTGACGGACGCGCGGGCGGACGAAAATTGCGTGGTGGCGGCCTGCGGGGTGGCAAGCCTCTTCGGCTTTTCGCGGGTGTCGCTCGTGTTGAAGGAGCTGGAGCAGAACATTCGTGGGCGCCTGGTGCTTTTCTTCCCGGGAGAATTCGAGAACAACAACTATCGGCTGCTGGATGCCCGGGACGGGTGGAATTACCTGGCCGTGCCCATCACCCTGCACACTGGAGGACAAGTATGATACGAAACAAGGAACTGTTCCAACGCGACCCGACCAAGACGAAGCTGTTAAACGATGGCGTGGCGGCCGTGAAAGACGCGGTCACGACGCAAGAATTGGAAACGCTGAGGTTTGAGCTGTCGCATTTCGTGTGCGAGGGGCAGTACAAAGAGGGGCTGATCCGGATTCTGGAATCGTATATCGCCAACATCAATTCGGCGTCGCAGCCGGCGGGGTGGGTTAGCGGGTTTTTCGGGAGCGGCAAATCCACGCTGGAGAAGATTGCGCGGCATCTCTGGGTGGACACGAAATTTCCAGACACAGGGGAGACGGCGCGCGGGCTGGCGAACCTGCCGGCGGAGGTCAAAGAGCTGCTGAAGGAACTGGACACGCTGGGGAAACGGTTTGGCGGCCTGCATGCGGCCGCCGGGGCGCTGCCGGCTGGTGGCGGTCTGAACGTGCGCCTGGCGGTGCTGGGGATCATCTTCAAATCCAAGGGGCTGCCGGAGTCGCTGCCGCAAGCGCAGTTTTGTCTTTGGCTGAGGAAGGCGGGGATTTACGACAAGGTGCGCAAGTCGGTGGAGGCGGCGGGGAAGAATTTTCTCAAGGAGCTGAACGACCTGTATGTAAGCCCGCTGATTGCGAAGGCCCTGCTGGCGGCCGACGCGAACTTTGCTGCGGATGAGAGGAAGGCACGGGAGGCGTTGCGGGCGCAATTTCCGCGGCGGGACACGGTGAGCGACGACGAGTTCATCCGGCTGATACGGGAGGTGCTCGAGGAAAACGGGAAGCTGCCCTGCACGCTGCTGGTGCTGGACGAAGTGCAGCTTTACATCGGTGGCGACCAGCAGCGGTCGTATGACGTGCAAATGGTCGCGGAGGCCGTCTGCAAGCAACTGGACAGCCGGGTAATGCTGCTCGGGGCCGGGCAGACGGCGCTGGCCGGCTCGGACCCACTGCTGCAACGCCTGCGCGACCGGTTCAAGATCAGCGTGGAGCTTTCGGATTCGGATGTGGAGACCGTGACGCGCCGGGTGGTGCTGGCCAAGAAGGCCGACAAGAAAAAGGCGGTCGAGGACATGCTGGAGGCGAACGCCGGGGAAGTGGACCGGCACCTGGCGTCCACGAAGATTGGCCCGCGCGAAGAGGACAAGCGGGTGCGGGTGGATGATTACCCGCTGCTGCCGGTGCGGCGGCGGTTCTGGGAGCGGGTGCTGCGGGACATTGACCGGCAAGGGACGACGGCCCAGCTTCGCACGCAACTGCGGATTGTGTATGACGCGGTTCGGGCGCTGGCGGAGCAGCCGCTCGGCACGGTGTTGGCGGCGGACTGCATTTTCGACCAACTCCAGGCGGACCTGCTGCGGTCACAGGTGCTGCCGCGGGAAATTGATGAGACGATTCGCAACCTGCGGAGCGAGAAGCCGGACGGGGAGCTGGCCAGCCGGGTGTGCGGCTTGATTTTCCTGATTCGGAAAATGTCGCGCGACAAGGTGGCGGACATTGGGGTGCGGGCGACGCCGGAGATGCTGGCGGACCTGCTGGTTGAGGACCTGGAGAAAGATGGGGCGCGGCTGCGGCGGGACATCCCGCGCATCCTAGACAGGCTGGTGGGCGAGGCGAAGCTCATCAAGATTGACGACGAGTACAGCCTGCAAACGCGGGAGAGCAGCGAGTGGGAGAACGAGTTTCGGCGGCGGTCCACAACGCAGAACAGCGACTTGGCCGGCATCAACAGCAAGCGGGCCGCGCTGTTGAATGCGGAATGCACCAAGGCGCTGACTGGCATCCGGATGGTGCATGGCCTGAGCAAGACCGCGCGCACTTTGAAGATTCATTACGGCAGCGACGCGCCGGCGGTTGAGGGCACGGAGGTGCCGGTGTGGATTCGGGACGGCTGGGGTGATTCGGAAAAGACGGTGCTGACCGATGCGCAAGCGGCTGGAACCGACAGCGCCACGGTGTTTGTCCACATTTCAAGGGCCAGTGCTGAGGACCTCAAGAATGCGATCGTGGAATTTGAGGCCGCGAAGGCGACGCTGGAGTTCAAGGGCGTGCCGACGACGATGGAGGGTAATGAAGCGCGGTCGGCGATGGAGACCCGGCGGGCAACAGCGGAGAGCAACCGGGACCGCATCGTGCGGGAACTGATAGGCTCGGCCAAGGTGTTCAAGGGCGGCGGTACGGAAGTGATGGGCCTGGATCTGATTGAGAAGGTGCGTTCGGCAGCCGAGGACTCTTTGGACCGGCTGTTTCCGCAATTCCGGGAGGGCGACGATGCGCACTGGCCCAGCGTCATCAACCGGGCCAAGGCGAAAGACACCAACGCCCTGCAGGCGGTGAGTTGGTCGGAGAGCCCGGAGAAGCATGCCGTGTGCGCGGCGATATTGGCGGCGGTGGGTTCCGGCAAGAAGGGGAAGGAAATTCGGGACCAGTTTGAAGGCGCGCCGTATGGCTGGCCGCGGGACGCCGTGGACGCCGCGCTTATCACGCTGCACACCACCGGGCATCTGCGCGCCGTGCACAAGGGGACGGTGATGGTGCTCGGCCAACTCGACCAGGCCAAAATCTCGGTCACCGACTTCCGCACCGAGACCGTTGCGATAGACGTGAAGGGGCGGATTAAGCTGCGCAAGCTGTTCCAGGAAGCTGGCCTGAGCTGCAAACCGGAAGAAGAAGGCGTGGTGGCGGAGCGGTTCATCGAACTGATGGACAAGCTGGCGGCGAAGGCCGGCGGCGCGGCGCCGCTGCCGGAATGCCCGAAGACGACGGTTTTGGATAGCATTCGGACGCTGAGCGGCAACGAAATGCTGGCGGCGCTGCTGCGCGAGCATGACGAGCTCAAGAAGCTGCGGGAGCAATGGCAGGAGCGCGGGAAACTGGCGGAGAAGCGGCTGCCCGGGTGGCAGACGCTTGCGGAATTGCTGGGCCACGCCAAGGGCGTTGCCGAGGCGGCCGGCGTTCAGGCCGAGGCTGATGCGGTGTGTCGTGAGCGGCGGTTGCTGGACACGAGCGACCCGGTGCCGGCCATTCACGGGCAGGCGACAGGTTTGCTGCGTGGCGCGCTGAAGAAGGCGCACGCGGCAGTGAAGGAAGCCTTCGGTCGGGAAATGGGGGCCTTGGCCGCCAGCGACAACTGGCAAAAGCTGAGCAGCGGCGACCAGAGCCGGCTGTTGGCTGAGGCCGGGCTGGTGGCGCCGGCGGAGCTTTCGATTGGGGATGATAGCGCCTTACTGAGAGAGCTGTCGGCGCGGTCTTTGGCAGAGTGGAAAGCCTTAGCGGACGCACTGCCCGAGCGATTCCGGCAAGTGGCGATGGCGGCGGCGCGGTTGTTGGAGCCGAAGGCGCAAAGTGTGCGCCTGAGCAGCGGCACGCTCAAGACCCCCGAAGACGTGAGGGCGTGGCTGGCGGAAGCGGAGAAGGAACTGTTGGCGAAGCTCAAGGACGGGCCAGTGGTGGTGAACTGACCTGAACAGAAGGAAACGAAGAGCAATATGCCCATTCCAGAAGAGCAATTGGATACATGGTCCCATCAGGGGGCGATGCAGGGGTCGTGCGACACCTATAACGCGGTGCGGGCGGCGCTGGAGAGCCAGAAGTCCGTGTACAAGGATAAGACCTTCGAGGTCTTCCTCCAAGGCTCTTACGGCAATGACACGAACATCTACGCGGAGAGCGACGTGGACACGGTCATGCGGCTGGATTCGATTTGGCGGAGTGACTTGAGCCCGTTACCGCCGGAGCAGCAGCAGGCTTATCACCAGGCGTACGGCAAGGCGACTTACACTTTCGACGAGTTTAAGAGGGGGGTGGTTCTGAGGCTGTCGAAGGCGTTTGGGGAAGGCGACGTTAAGCCGGGCAACAAGGCTGTTAAAATCAAGGCCAATGACTCGCGGCGGAGCGCGGACGTTGTTGCCTGCTATCAGTACCGCCGATACATCCGGTTCATTGATGAGGACGACCAGGAGTACGTGAGCGGGATTATTTTCCCGACGGATTCCAGCGGTGAGGTCATCAACTACCCGAAGCTCCATTCGGAGAACTGCACCGCGAAGCACCAGGCGACCGACGGTTGGTTCAAGCCGATGGTGCGGATTATGAAGAACATGAGGACCAAGCTGGTGGATGACGGGAAGATTGGGAAGGACACTGCGCCGTCCTATTACATCGAGGGGATGGTGTGGAATGTGCCGGATGAGAAGTTTGGCGAGAGCTACCAGGACACCTTCTGCAATTGCGTCAACTGGCTGAAGGATACCGACCGGAGCAAGCTGGTGTGCGCTAATAAACAGTACAGGTTGTTGGGCAACGCCAACGTTCAGTGGACGAAGGCGAAGTGCGAGGCGTTTTTGCTGGCGCTGATGCAGATGTGGGAGGGATGGGAAAACTGACGTATGGCAACATTGGCAACAGAGCTGCGGAACAAATTGGAGCGGACCTCGGTGGCCTCGCGCAACCTGGGCGAAAAGGCGGCGAAGGCGGCGCTGGAAGCGCTGGCCGTGCATCACCATGAGGCTTACGGGCACATGGGGAAGGGGCAGAAGGATTTGCGCAACAAACTGCGCGCGCGGGCGCGGCAGCTTGGGGATGTTCAGGATGCCAGGGGACAGTTGGCCATCAAGCACCTGGCGCAGGAGTGCGCTTACGAGCATTGGCACCGGATGTTGTTCGCTCGGTTTTTGGCCGAGAACCATTTGCTCATTGAGCCGGAGATGGGCGTGGCGGTGAGCTTGGAAGAGTGCAAGGAGCTGGCGAAAGAGGCGAAGACGAATTTGTGGGCGCTGGCCGGGCGGTATGCGCAGGTGATGCTGCCGGAGATTTTCCGCGCGGACGATCCCGTGCTGCAGGTAGCGCTGGCGAAGGAGGACCAGATTGATTTGGAGGAACTGCTGGACGAATTGCCGGCGGCCGTCTTTACCGCCAGCGATGCGTTGGGCTGGTGCTACCAGTTCTGGCAGACGGAGCGCAAGGACCAGGTGAACGCGTCGGGCGACAAGATCGGCGCCGATGAACTGCCGTCCGTGACGCAACTGTTCACCGAGGATTACATGGTGGACTTTTTGCTGGATAACACGCTCGGCGCATGGTGGGCCGGGAAGGTCCTGGCGGCCAACCCGGGTCTGGCTAACGGCGCCAAGACTGAGGAGGAACTACGCAAGGCGGTCGCCCTGCCCGGGGTGCCCTGGAAGTACCTGCGGTTCGTCAAAGGCAAGGACGGCAGATGGGCGCCCGCCGCGGGCACTTTTGAGGGCTGGCCTAAGACTGCGAAGGAATTGAAGTGCCTGGACCCGTGTTGCGGGTCGGGCCATTTCATCGTGGCGATGTTCGAGCGCCTGGTGGCCCTACGGATGGCGGAGGAAAAAGCGGATGAGAAGGCGGCGGTGGCGACGGTCATCGGCGACAATCTGTTCGGGCTGGAGCTTGATGCGCGTTGCACGCAGATCGGGGCGTTTAGCGTGGCGCTGGCGGCATGGCGGCGGGTCGGGCATTGCGCGCTGCCGCCGATGCACATTGCGTGTGCGGGCCTCGCACCGAACGCCCGGGAAGCTGATTGGCTGAAGTTGGCCGGCGACAGCGACAAGCTCCAGCGCGGCATGGCACGGCTTTACCGGTTGTTCCAGAATGCTCCCGTGCTAGGCAGCCTCATCAACCCGCGCGCGGGCGGGGGCGATTTGCTCGAGGCGGGCTTTCAGGAGTTGCGGCCGCTGCTGACGAAGGCGCTGGCGCAGGAGGGTCGGGACGACGTGGCTCACGAAATGGCGGTCACGGCGCAAGGAATCACGAAGGCGGCTGAAATACTCGGTGGCCAGTTTACTCTTGTCGCTACCAACGTGCCGTACCTTGGGCGTGGAAAGCAAAGTGACATGCTCAAAGATTGGTGTGAGCGAGTACACCCTGAAGCCAAGGCTGATCTTGCGACCTGCTTTGTTGAGCGCTGCCTGGATTTTTGTTCGGCAAATGGGAGCACAGCTTTGGTGACCCCCCAAGGTTGGCTGTTCCAGGGCTCGTATAAGCACCTTCGAGCCATGCTCCTGCGCCAGGCGAGGTGGAACACCGTGGCCAGACTGGGTCCGCGGGCGTTTGAGACCATCAGCGGCGAGGTGGTTAACGTCATTCTAATCGGGTTCACGAGAGCCGCGCCCCATCAGGAACACCAAGTATTCGCCATTGATGCTTCAAGCGCGAGAGTACCCGGCGACAAGTCGGAAATGCTCAGGGCGGAAGCACCGGCCGGACCGGTGTTTATTGGGCAGGCGGAGCAACTGAGCAATCCAGACGCGAGCGTCAGCTTTGCGCCAGGGGGGATCAAGACGTACTTGGTGAAGTGGGCTGGCTGCTACCAAGGGTTGACGACGGCCGACGATGGGAGATGGCGACGCCATTTTTGGGAGGTGCCGCGTGTCGGCGATTCGTGGCGGTTCCTTCAGGCACCATCGCAGGAGCGCGGGTTGTATTCGGGTCGCGAGGATCTTGTGTCCCGCCTGCTCATAGATACTGACGACCACACCGGCGTCATTCGTGGACGGGAAGCTTGGGGAAAACGTGGCATTGCCATCGATCGCGTTGGCAGTCTTGCCCGCGCGGTGTATGACGGACAGCTATTTCACAGCCTCGTGCCTGTAGTTGTCCCTTACAATGAACGAGATTTTAATACTGTTGCGGCTTTTTGCTTATCCGATGAGTTTGTTGCTGCGGCGAGGGCGGCCAACCAAGGACTTAGTATAGATAATGGCTACTTGGGCAAGGTGCCCTTCGACCTCGTGCACTGGCAAGGGGTAGCGGCGGAGAGGTATCCGAATGGATTGCCGAAGCCGTTCTCGAGCGATGCGACCCAGTGGCTATTCAATGGAAACCCGAAGGGTGCGGACCAACCGTTACAGGTAGCTGTGGCGCGATTGGTCGGGTATGGGTGGCCGCGGCAGACGGGTTCGAGTCTTCCTGATTGTGCTGCGCTGGGGCCAGATGGCCTGGAGAAGCTGGCGGACGATGACGGCATCGTTTGTATTCCGCCGGTCCGGGGCGAGGAGCCGGCGGCAGAGCGACTGCGCAAGCTGCTGGCAGTGGCCTACGGGAACGACTGGAAGGGCGGCAAAGAGCTGGAGCTAATCCGCGCCAGCGGTTCAGACGCGGGTGACCTGGAGCAGTGGCTGCGGAATGACTTCTTCGAACAGCATTGCGACCTGTTCCATCACCGACCTTTCATCTGGCACATTTGGGACGGACGGAAGCGGGATGGTTTTCACGCGCTGGTGAACTACCACCGGCTCGCGGCTGGTGAAAGTGGCCGGCGGACATTGGAGAATTTGACGCACAGTTACCTCGGTGACTGGATTACGCGACAGAAAGACGGCCTAAAGCGCGGGGAAGAGGGAGCGGAAGAGCGGTTGGCTGCGGCCCTGGCGCTGAAGGAGCGGTTGGAAGCCATTCTGGCCGGCGAGGGCGCTCCGGCCCAGGGCACCGGGGTCGACATTTTCGTCCGGTGGAAGCCCCTTTCGCAGCAGGCCATCGGATGGGAGCCGGACGTCAATGACGGCGTGCGGATGAACATCCGGCCGTTTCTGGCGAGCGACTTGCCGAATGGGAAGAAAGGGGCCGGCGTACTGCGCGTCAAGCCGAACATCAGGTGGGAGAAGGACCGCGGCAAAGAGCCGCACCGAGCGAAAGAAGATTACCCGTGGTTTTGGAATGGGAGCGGGTTCACCGGCGAGCGGGTGAATGATGTTCATCTGACGATTGAGGGGAAGCGGAGGGCGAGAGAGGGGTGAGCGGGGATGTCACGGATTGAGCGATGAGCGACGAACGACCAAAGCAGGAGCAACTTCCGCTCCAGTCGAGCCAAGACGGGGCAGTGAAAGCTGTGGTGTTGGCGCTGCTTGGGGCGGGCCGGCAGCCGTCAGCGTGGGAGCTGGTGTCGGAAGTGGAAACGAAGGTTGGCCTGAAGGCCCGTTGGGACTTGCTGGCTGTCCTGGAGGGTCTGGCGCAGGACAAAGACATGGTGGGTTCCTGGCGGTCGTATTGCGGTTCCGTGCGGGCGTCGGAGGACCTGGCCGCGGCTTTGCGTGGCGCGGGGGCACCGGAGAAGGAAATTGCATCCACCATTGATTCGTTGCTGCAGCAGAGCAAGGCCTACCGGGGCAGCGCGGAGTTTCAGGACATGGTCAACTTCATGGGGTCGTTCCGGGACTATGCGCCGTTCAATAACATGCTGGTGCGGCTGCAAAATCCGACGTGCAGTTTTTATGCGACCGAACCGGATTGGCACAGGCGGTTTGAGCGGCGGCTGAAGGAAGACGCGCGTCCGATGCTGATTCTCGCGACGAGGCACCCGGTGATGCTGGTGTATGACCTGGACCAGACGGAGGGCAAGCCGCTTCCGAAGGAAGTGACCGAGTTCGCGAAGTTCGAGGGCGCGTGGAAGCCGGAGTGGCTGGGGCGAATGGTGGAAAACGCCAGGGTTCATGACAGGATCCGGGTGGACTTCAAGATGTTGTCCAGCAGCAACGCGGGGTTCGCGACGATCGCGGCCGGAGAGGGCGGATGGAAGATGCGTATCGCCATTCATGACCAACTGGATGAGCCGAGCCGGTTCGGAGTGCTGTGTCATGAACTGGCGCACATTTACCTTGGTCATCTTGGCAGCGACAAGGATCACTGGTGGCCCAGTCGCAAAGAATTGAACCACCGGACGGTGGAGATCGAGGCCGAGGCGACGGCGTTCATCGCGTCTTCACGATTTGGCCTGAAGGGGGCAAGCGCCCGTTACGTGTCGCGTCATCTAGGCAACGATCCGATGCCGAAAACCGTGTCGCTGGACCTGGTGGCCAAGACGGCTGGGCGCCTGGAGAAAATGGCGAAGGAAACCTTGGGGGTGCGACGCGAGCGCCGCCCCGGCACGGGGCGGGAGGAAGTGTGACTAAGATGAGTGACGCGGTGGAAAGAGCAGTGACGTTTATTGAGGCGGTCAAAGAGAGCCTGGCCGGGGCGACGCGCTATAATTCGGGCGACTCGGTGGCGCCGGCGGCCGTTCTGTGGACCGATGCGGAGGGGGAGTGGCGGCCCGTCGCGAAGCGGCTGCGCGGGCTGGTGCCGGAGTTGCTGACGCTGGGTGATTACATCCCTGAAGAGCGGACCGGGCCGGCGATTTGGATGCGGTGCATTGTGGATGGAGCGTTGCCGATTCCCTCACCCCCGGCCCCTCTCCCACCAGATGGGCGAGGGGAAAAGAAGGCAGCGGTGCCGGTCTTATATTTGCCGGGAATGAGCAGGCAGTTACTCCGTTCGCCGGAAGAGTGTCCGGACGAGCTGAAGCCGCTGGTCGAGCTGCAGTACCGCGGGGTGGTCTGGACACAGGTGAACGGGAAGGACTGGACGCTGGAGGCGTTCCTGATGTCGGAGAACGGCGGGCTCGGTTTGGAGTTGGGGCGAGACCAGAAGACGCGGAGCGCGTTGTTGGGCGCGTTGGAGGCATTGGCTACAACACCTATTGCGACGTTGCGCGGGCACAAATTGGAGGCGGAGGATTTCGACCGGCTAATGGTCGGGGACACGGTCCGGGACCTGTTGGTGTGGATTAGTGACGCGGCGGGCACGCGGGCCGGCTGGGACACGGCGCATTGGTCGGCGTTCTGTTCGCGGTGCCGTGACGAGTTTCGGCTGGACCCAGTGGCCGACGGGGACCTGGTTGCGGCGGAGCGGCTGGGGCTGCGGAAAGGGCCCTGGGTGGACGTGTGGCGCCGATTCACGGAATCACCGGCTTTGTATCCGGGTATTCCTGCAGCGCTGCGCCGGGCAAGGCCGGGGGACTTGTTCGTACAGCGGGATTCGTGGCCGGATGAGAACGAGAAGGATGAAGGTGCGCTGCGCCGGGCGCTGCGGGGACTGGAGCGGCTTACGCCGGCGGAAGGCCGGGCGGCGGTGCTGGATTTGGACCGGCAGCACGGGGAGCGACGCGGCTGGGTGTGGGCACGGATGGGGCTAAGTCCTTTGGCGCTGGCTTTGGAACCGCTGAAGACCCTGGCGGAGCAAACGGGGGCACCGTTGACGGGGGATTCGCCGGATGCGATTGCCAACGGCTACGTGAAGAGCGGCTACCGGGCTGACGACGCCGTGTTGCGGGCGCTGGCGGCGGTCAAGAGTGAGGATGATTTGGCAGCGGTCCAGGCCGCGGTGAGGACCTTGTATTTGGGCTGGCTGGATGACACGGCGCGCAATTTCCAGGCGGCGGCGAAGAAATCGCCATTGCCGAGCAGCGAGGCGTTGAAGGACCAAATGGTGGCAGCGGAGCCGGGCGAGTGCCTGCTGTTTGTGGATGGCCTGCGGTTCGATGTGGCGCAGCGGCTGTTGGCAAAGGCGCACGAGCGGCAGTTGAGCGCTGAAGAGGGCTATCGGTGGGCGGCGCTGCCGACAGTGACGCCGACGGCGAAGCCGGCGGTCACGCCGGCGGCGGGGATGATACTGGGAGAGCAAGCGGGGGAGTATTTCTGCCCGGTATTGGAAGAGGCGCGCAGGCCGGTGACGGCGGAACGGCTGCGGGAGGCGATAGCCGGCAAAGGCTACCAGATTTTGCACGGGCTCGACGCGGGCCTGCCGGTGGGTGAGGACGCGCGGGCGTGGTCGGAGTACGGCGAGTTTGATTCGTTGGGGCACAAGCTGCAAGGGAAGCTGGCCGGCCAGATTGACGAGCAGCTCAACCTGGTGCTGGACCGCGTTCTGCATCTGCTGGAGGCCGGATGGCGCAAGGTGCGGGTGGTGACGGACCACGGTTGGTTGCTGGCACCGGGCGGTTTGCCGGCCCTGCCGCTGAAGAAGTACATGACGGAGTGCCGCTGGGCACGGTGCGCGGTCATCCGGGAGGGTGCGCAGGCAGACGTGCCGGCAGCGGGCTGGTTTTGGGATGCACGGCAGGCGGTGGCCTATGCTCCGGGCGCTTACTGCTTTGCTGCAGGGACAGAGTACACGCATGGGGGTCTTAGCCCGCAGGAATGCGTGGTGCCGGACCTGACATTCAGCAGCGGGACGCAGGGCAAACAGGTCGTGGTGATGATTGACCATGTGCAGTGGTTTGGGCTGCGGTGCCGCGTGGTGATCAAGCCGGCGGCGGAAGGCGTGTTTGCGGATTTGCGGTCAAAGCCGAACGACCCAAAGACGACGGTGACGGAAGCCAGGGCGTTCGACGCGGAAGGAAAGGCGGGGTTGCTGGTGGAGGATGAGAACCTCGCGGGCACGGCGACGAGCCTGGTGGTGTTTGATGCGACCGGGCGGATTCTTTGCAAGAAGGCAACGATTATTGGAGGCGAAGCATGAGCATGACGATGGACCATTTGGACAAACTGGGTTCGGCGGCATTTCAGGGTTACCTGGTGCGCAAGGACCTGGTGCGAAAGTACAGCCGGCAATATCCGGTGCCGACCTACGTGGTGGAGTTCCTCCTGGGGCGCTACTGCGCAACGACTGAGGAAAAGGAGATCGAGGAGGGCTTGCAGATTGTCGAGCGGCAGTTGAAGGACCGCACGGTGCGGACGGGGGAGGAGGAACTGTTCAAGGCGCGGGCGCGGGAAAAGGGGTCGGTGAAGCTGATTGACATCATCAAGGCGCGCCTGGATGCGAAGAACGATTGCTTCCTGGCGGAGCTGCCGAGCCTCGCACTGAGGGACGTGCGGATCGAGGACAAGCTGGTCCACGATAACGAGCGGATGCTGACGGATGGGTTCTACGCTGAAGTCACGCTGACGTATGACGCGGCTATCGCAGAGGAAAAGAGCGGGCGGCCGTTTGCGATTGAGAGCCTGCGGCCGATCCAACTGTCGAAGCCGGATGTGCTGGAAACTCTGGAGGAAGGGCGGCGAAAGTTCAGCCTCACGGAGTGGATGGATTTTCTGCTGCGGTCCATCGGCCTTGAGCCGGCGTCGCTATCCGAGCGGGCGAAATGGGTGAGCGTGTTGCGGATGATTCCTTTTGTGGAGCGCAACTTCAACATGGTGGAGTTGGGGCCGCGCGGGACCGGCAAGAGCCATCTGTATCAGCAGATTTCGCCGTACTCGCACCTTATTTCGGGGGGGAAGGCGACGGTGGCGAAGATGTTCGTGAATAACGCGAGCGGCCAGCGGGGCCTGGTGTGCCATTACGACGTGGTGTGCTTCGATGAAGTGTCGGGCATCTCGTTCGACCAAAAGGACGGGGTGAACATCATGAAAGGGTACATGGCCTCGGGCGAATTCTCGCGGGGGAAGGAGAGCATCCGGGCGTTTGGGAGCCTGGTGATGGTGGGGAACTTCGAGGTGGACGTGGAGCAGCAGCAACGGATCGGGCATTTGCTGAGCCCGCTGCCGCCAGAGATGCGGGCCGACACGGCCTTCATGGACCGCCTGCACTGCTATGTGCCGGGGTGGGATTTTCCGAAGGTGAGCGCGCGCGAGCACCTGACTGGGCACTTTGGCTTGGTGAGCGATTTCCTGGCGGAGTGCTGGGACCGGCTGCGCCTGGGGAGCCGCGTCTCAGCCCTGCAAAGCCGCGTGAACTGGGGCGGTGCGCTGAGCGGGCGCGACATCGAGGCGGTGAACAAAACGGTGAGCGGGTTGATCAAGCTGCTGTATCCGGACCCGGCGATGCAGATACCGGATGCAGAGCTGGAAGTGGTTGTGCGGCTGGCGCTGGAGTCCCGGCGGCGGGTGAAGGAGCAGCAAAAGCGGATTCTGCGGACGGAATTTCGGAATACGCACTTCAGCTATCACCTTGGCGTAGACGGGGTGGAGCAGTTCGTCTCGACGCCTGAGCTGCACAGCGAAAATCGGATTGAGAGCGACCCGCTGCCACCCGGGCAGGTGTGGACAATCAGCCCCGGCGGGGGTGAGGCCGCGCCGGCGTTGTATCGGTTGGAAGCAACAGTCGGACCTGGCAATGGGGTGAGAATCTTGAATGCACCTGTGTCGCCAGCGTTTCGCGAGAGCGTGCGGTACGGGGAGCAGAACATTTACACACGGGCAAAGGAGTTGGTGGGAGATCGCGACCCGCGAGCGCACGAATTCTCTGTGCAACTGCGCGCTATGGACGCGGACAGCTCCGGCCACGGGCTGGGGCTCGGGGTGTTGGTGGCTTTGTGCGGGGCGCTGATAGAGCGAAGCGTGAAAGGGGGGCTCATTGTGGTTGGCGCTCTGAACCTGGGCGGCTCGGTGGAGATGATTCCGAACCCGGTGGCGGTGGCAGAATTGGCGGTCGAGAAAGGGGCGGCGACGCTGCTGATGCCGATTTCAGCCCGGCGGCAGTTGTTTGAGTTGCCGGACGAGTTGGCGACTAAAATCAGCATCGAGTTTTACGCGGACCCGAAAGACGCGGTTTTGAAGGGGTTGGTGGAGTAAATCAGGATGAAGTGGGTAATCCCTGGATCGAAAGGAACTCGAATGACGATGAATGCCGAAATTAAAACGATTGAATGGACCGCTGTCGCCTCATGAGTCCCAGCGTTTTCAAGGTCCTTTCTATCGACGGCGGTGGCATCAAGGGCGTGTACACCGCAGCGATGCTCCGCGAGCTTGAACACGCGCTCGCCAGGATTGAAGGGCACAGTCGGCTAGGCGAATACTTCGATCTGATCTGCGGGACATCAACCGGCGCGCTTATTGCGTTGGGTCTTGCCGCCGGACGCACGTGCGACGAAATTGCCGAGACCTACCTGGTAAAGGCCCACAGATATTCAAGGATCAAAACAGACTATACCAGGCAGTGCTCACCGTCCGCCAATTCTTGCTATCCTCTCGATATGACAACCAAGCCCTCCGTGCAGCGGTCGAGGATCTGCTTGGTGACCGCAAGTTCTCCGAATCCCAAAACTACCTTCTGATCCCGGTTACGAACCTCGGCAATTACACGCCGCGCGTTTTCAAAACCAGACATTCCAAGGATTATTATGACGGTAACGCCCGGATGGCCGACATCGCTTTGGCCTCGGCCGCAGCGCCGACGTTCTTCCCCATCCTCCCTGCACCCGACATCAAGAACGGCCTGTACGCCGATGGAGGCATGGTCGCCAACAACCCGACACTCCTGGGCGTCTTCGAGGCATTCAGGGTATTTGTCGGCCCCGCAAGCAAGCGGAACGAATTCGCCGAACTGGCCGTATTATCGCTCGGCAATTACGGATCGCCCCAAGGGTTTCGTAAGGGCTGGTTTTCCCACAGCGTGAAATTAGACCGCTCCATTTGGGGATGGGCTATGCCGCAAGCGAACAATCTCCCGCTTTTGAACGTCCTCATGGATGGACAAACTGCGCTCGCTGAACGAGCGGTGACAATTTTTAAGGAATTCACACCGGCGTTTCGGCACTACTGCCGAATCGATGCGAAAACATGTAAGAGCCACTCCACGCCGGACAGTGAACTCCTTTCGTTCAACCTTGCAGATGCTCGCCCCCACCAATTAAAGGCGTTGGAGGGATACGGCATGCAGGATGGACAGTCCGCGGCCACCGACCCGGTCATCCGTGCTTTTTTCGAAACTGTCCGCAAGAAAATTACACTCCATAATTGAAAAACTATGGCCGACTGTCATCAATCATTTCTCGATTACCTGGGCGCGATCGCCCTCGTGGACACCCAAGAAGCCAAACTCCGCACATCCCGGGACGCGTTGCTCAACCGAATCAGCAACCAATTCAAAAGGGATGGAAGGAAGATCTCGCAATACGAGTCGCAAGGCTCCTATGCGATTAACACTCAGAACCGGCCGATTTCCGAGGACTACGACTTGGACCATGGCGTTTACCTTGTTCATTGGCCGGATTACCAGGATATTCCGGTTTCCGACGCGTTCGACTTGATTACTCAGGCCGTTGAGGGCCAGACGACAATTCCACTGCCCCATAAGGACACTTGCGTTCGGGTGCGGTATAAGGCAGCGGAAGGGACCCCTGCTCATCACATCGACCTCGCCATTTACCGCAAAAAGAGTGACGGGAGCAGGTTATACGCCCACCGCGTTGAGGGTTGGAAGCAAAGTGACCAAGCGGGCTTCATCGATTACTACAACGCTAACACAGACGAACAGGTGCGCGCGCTTGTGCGCCTCTTCAAGGGCTGGTCGGATTACCAGGGGACCAAAGGAGGCCAGAAAATGCCGAGCGGGTTTCATTTCACCGTTTCCATCCTGGAATGCTCGAGAAAAGTCGAGGACCGCCACGACAGGGCGTTCGTTTACACAGCCGAGGCGATTCGAGATCGCGTGCTGGCGTACCAGGGCCGAACAGGTGCGCCAATTCTTCGGCCTGTGGTCCCGCACGAGGACATCTTTGGTAGCTACGCCTCCTTGAGATTGAACCATCTGATAGGCAAGCTCAACGAGGTTTCTGTCCAAGGGAGGAAAGCCCTCGCTGAACCCGATGTCGCGGTTGCCCAACGCATCTGGCGCGAACTGTTCGGGGACCGGTTCACAGCACCAGATCCCAGCGACATATCCGAGGGCCAGAAAATCTGGACCGCACCCGCCATTATCGGCAAGTCAGACAAGGCGGCATAAATGGGAGTGCTCTACCAAACGGATGACGCCACCCACTTCCTAGAACAAAGCGGAGCCAGACTGCTTCCGCTCGACGCTGCCGAACTGCCCGATCCATTGCGTAGGCGTGCTGGAAACCACTACCTGCTCCCAGTCGGATGGAAGTCTGTCAAAGAGGTAATCGTTCATCTCCCCGAAGAATTCCCTGATGCACCGCCGTTGGTATTCTTAACTGCGGGTAATATTCCCACGCACGTGATCCCCCATGTCAACAGCGATGGACAAATCTGTACTTTGCCTGTGGGTTGTATCATAAATCCATACAGGCCCAAGGAACAAATCGAGGCGGTGGCGCAGATCGCGCAGAAGGTCTTTGAGAGCGAATACTCCGTGGATCAGGCTCTAGCGGAGATCGAAACCGAGCTGAAGGCTTACTGGACGACTCTCAGCCACCCCGCACTGTTCTTAAAAGACAATACCGTGGACACACGCTGCGTTGTCGCGGTCGAAAACCTGGATGTTGTGCCGGAGGTCCGCGGCAGAAAGTCACAGCTTGTCACTCAGATGCCCGCAAAGATCCCGAACCAAGTGGGGCTGGTTGTGGATGTTCCTCGGGAGCGTCTGATAAGATTTGTTGAGAGTCCGGTGGAATGCCTCGCCGGGCTGGAGTCCTGGAAGCAGAGTAGTTCAGTCCTTGCCGCGCTTCTAGCGGAGCGCAATCAAGACGGCAAGTTTATAACCCTGTTTGTCCTGGCCCGTTGTCAAACGTCACAAGGCGTGGTGTGGCTGGGTGGGCTCTTTCAAAACCCTCTCCGAGTTAGGAAGGGCGCCCAGCAAATACAAGAAGGGTTGAACACCTTATTGAACCAATCTCCGTTTCAAAAACGCGCGGTGGACGACCTGCGCACAGAGCGGCTGGTCAGCAGAGCCGAGGGCAGCGGTGCGAGGAAACACCTTATGGACTACCCGGTTGCCATTGTCGGCTGCGGTTCGGTCGGTAGTTTCGTTGCCGATATGCTCGCTCGGTCTGGCATTCGTCGGCTTCTGCTCGTGGATAAGGAAGTTTTCGAATCCACGAACCTCGCCCGACATATCCTCGATACGGCGTCCCTGTTGATGCCAAAAGCCGCAGCCTTGCGCGGTCACATCGTCCGCCGATTCCCAGAAAGCTCCATTGACGATGATGGCAGAGATGCCAGACATCCCGAAGTAATCGCGAGGATATCCCAGTACGCTGCGGCATTTAACATCATCGCCACGGGTGACACTAACACGGATATGACGCTTTCCCGTATATGCGCCAGTGGAGGGATCGGCAGTTGCTGCTTCATTTGGGTTGAGGCCAATCTTCAAGCCGGGCACCTGGTTTATCAACCTCGCCGATGCAGCAAGACGCTTGTTGACCTTCACGGTCAAGGGGCAGACGGACGTTTTCTCTACCAAAACCGAATCATCGCGAATCCGGATGACGCCCAATGCCAGGATCACGCGTGCCAATTCAGCTTTACCCCATATTCCGCCGCCGATATGCTCCTTTTCGTAGCGGCAGTGGTCCGGAAGGTGATCAAGTGGGTCGAGCTTCCGCCGCGACAAATCGAAGTCCTCCGCTGGCGGATTGGGAACTGGGAGACTTGGGAAGCTCTTCCACCGCCATGAGGCTCTCCTTTAAGATTACTCAGCCAATCGACATTCCCGAGAGTACAATCCAATTCCTACGGGGCTATCGCCAATCAGCCATCGCCCTCGAAACAGGTGGCGCCCTAGCCCGGATATTTCATAAAGGGATTGAACAAAGAAGCGGCGAAGGCGTCAGAAGGCTTGATATCACTAAGCCAAATGAAAGCACCACTCACCGTTTCTTCTACTACAGACTGTAATCAGCAGCCGGTATTGTTTCAAGACCTGGGCTGCCGAAAAGTCATGGCCGATTTTTCCGGCGGCACCCTTTCCACCGATGCGGGCGCGCTGCTGCTGCGGCAGGTGGACACCAACCTCGGGCTGATGGCCGAACTGGCGTTGTGTTTTTACGACACTCGCGACCAGGACTGGGTGGACCACTCGGTGCAGGAACTGCTGCGCCAGCGCCTCTTTGGCACGGCTCTGGGCTACGAGGACATCAATGATCACCAGCGTCTGCGCCTGGACCCGCTGCTGGCGGTGGCCTGCGGCAAAACCGATCCGTTGGGAGAGCGGCGGGTGCTGCCTCAGTTCCGAGGCGCCGCGCTGGCGGCGCCCTCCACTCTCAATCGCCTGGAGTTGTCCAACAACAGGCAGAGCCGCTGCCACAAGCTGCCGCACGACCCGCTCAAGATCGAAGCCTGCCTGCTGAAGATGGGGGCGCGTTGCCTGCCCAAGCACGCCCAGGAGGTGGTGGTGGATTGGGACGCCATGGGCCATCGGCTGCACGGCTTTCAGCAGGGGCGGCACTTCAATGCCTACTATGACGATTATTGCTATCTGCCGCTCTACGCCTTTGTCGGAGACTTTCCCCTGTGGGCGCAGTTGCGCACCGCCGACCAGGAGGCGGCTCATGGGGTGGTGCCGGCGCTGGAGAAGATAGTGGCGGCGATTCGCCAGCGCTGCCTCAAGGTGCGGATTATCGTGCGCGGCGACAGTGGTTTTGGCCGTGAGCAGATCATGGCCTGGTGCGAGGGCCAGAGCGAGGTTTACTACTGTCTGGGGCTGGCTAAGAACTCGGTGCTGATCGACAAGCTGGGTCCGGCGCTGGCCCAGGCCCGGGCGCGCCACTGTCTGACGGGCGCCTCCGGCGTGCGCGAGTTCACAGAGTTCATGTATCGGACGCACAAGACTTGGAGCCGGGAGCGCCGGGTCATTGGCAAGGCCGAGATCATGAGCCAAGGGGAAAATCCCCGCTTTGTGGTGACCAATCTGCCGGCGCAAGGGTTTAAGGATCAAAAGGACAAGGACCGTTTCCGCCCGGCCCGGCTTTATGAAGAACTCTACTGCGCACGCGGCGACATGGAAAACAAGCTCAAGCAGCAAGTGCTGGATTTACAGGCCGACCGGATGAGCACGCACTACCTGGCCAGCAACCAGTTCCGGCTGTGGGAAGCCATGTTTGCGTATCTCTTATTGGAGCGTCTGCGCACGCAGGGACTAACGGGAACGGAGCTAGAGCGGGCCACCGCCGGCAGCTTGCGTTTGAAGCTCTTGAAAATCGCCGCCCAGGTGCGAGTGAGCGTGCGCCGGGTTTATGTGCAGATGAGCAGCGCTTTTCCGCTGCAGGAAATCTTCAGGCTTTGCCACCGCCGACTGAGGGGGCTGGCGATACCGACGGGCTAGGGATCACCTCCCCCAGGCTTGCAGGATGGATTGACAAGGGAGGGGTGTGTACCGAAACGGCCTTTTTGATTGACAACACCAGCTTTTGAAGCGGCGCTCCAAAACGCGAAGGAAAATTATCGCCCTTTAGCCTACAAACCCTGCCCGACATGCCGAAAACCTAGCAGCCTATGAAATATCCGGGCTAGCCGGTTTCCTGCGGAAAGACGACATTTGGGTCATATCCCACCCCATGGCGCCATCCCCACGCAACCGAGCTGGCAGATTCTGGGTGAAGCGTCATCGCGGGGATGCCCAGAAATTTGTGGAAAGGGTATTCAGGGAAACAGATGGAATTGTGAACTATATCGGAGAGTGGCATACCCACCCCGAGCCAGTACCAACACCGTCGGGGAAGGACCGCAAAATGATCGCCGATCTGCTGCGCACCAGCCGGCTCGAGATCCGGTTCCTCATAGGCGTTATTGTCGGAACTTCCGGGGCCTTGTGCGTATGGTGCCAGGATGCCGACGGCAGGATCGAGGTATCGATAATCCGATAAGGTATTTTCGCGTCGCGAGGGAGGCGGATGCTTATGCTAAGCCCATTGGATTTGCGACGACTCGGCTGAAGATATGACCTTACGAAAACCGTGGCCGTCCAGGGGGCCGCCGCCAGGATAATCAGCCCGGCCGTGTAGCCCTTCGCCGTTTCCGCGTCGATCCACGCCGCAAGAACGTGCTGCATCGACTACACCCCCTCCGCCGCGGCAAGCCTCTCAAACTCCGCCATCAGGTCTGCATAATACCCGGTCAGAAACCGCACCACCTTCGCGTTATCGAGCAACTTCTTCACGTAGCCGCGCGCCAGGGTCAGGTTCAGCATGTTGTCGCCGTAATTCCGCTCCACGCCCTTCAGGTCTCGCTCCAAGGTCTCCATTTCCTCCTCCAGCTTGGCGACCTCCTCCCGCGTCATTCCCTTTTTCACCTTCGCCTCATCCGGCTTGACCAATTGGTCCTTTGGCGTCCCCAGGACCAGCGCCTCGGCGTACCCCTTCGTGTAGTTGTTGGCGCTGACCATCAGCTCCGCGATCTCAATCTGCCGCACACCGCTGACTTTGCGCATCAGGCGGATCGCCTTCGGCGACACCGGCTTGTCTTTCAGCAGGTCCGCCGCCTCCTCGTTTATGCCGTCCAGCAGCGTCATCGAGGCCTTCACGTCCGCCTCGCTCAGGTTCAGCGCCGCTGCAATCTTTTCCACCTTCACACCACTCTGCACCGCCTTCATGATCATTTTGTGCTCCATAATCGGGTTCAGCCGGTTCACTCGGGCGTTGTATGTGAAGCACTCGTCGTCACGCGCGACGATACACTCCGCCGCCGTCTCCCCCAGGTCCTTCAGGGCGAAATGCCGCAGGTGCCCGTCCAGTAGCAGGTACTTCCCCGGCGCTCCCTTTTGCGGATACACCGACAGCGGCTCAATCAGTCCGACCTCCTTTATCGAGGCCCGGATGGTTCGATACCGCTTAATGTTGCTCTGCGGGTCCTTCACCTGCCGCACTGGCAGAATGTCCGACAGTGGAATCCGCATCCGTCGCATCTCAAATCCAATCTTCGCGTCGCTCATATATTGTCCTTTCAGCTTTCAGTTTTCAGTATTTCCGCATTTGTTTTACGCCGCTTCCTTCCGTTGCTCCATCAGTCGGTCATGCATGTATTTCGGCATCTCGCCCAACCCCTCCGCCCGGAGCAGGTTCACGAAATTCTCATCACCCAGCAGCTTCCCGAATGCCGTCACAATAAACAGCAACTTGGCCTCACAGACTCGCGCTTTCTTCACCAGCAGCCTTTGTCGTTGGCTCTCCCGCTTATACGTGTTCACCAGGCTCTCGACGCTGGTCCTACTCCTTCGCGCACGCGGGTTCAGGTCCCGCAGTTTCCCGGAGTATCGTCGCTGGTCCATCACCCGCTTGATCACCCGAATCGACAAGTAATTGAACTGCTTACTCTCGTAGCCCTTGAGCAGCTCTCGCTGAAGCTCCGGCGTGTCGGCCTTCGCAATCTCCATCGCGATGCTCAGTGGCACCCGCCCGCTAATCGCGGCGTCCAGCAACCGCTCCTCGCCTGCCTTCTTCAGCGCCAGATACCCCCCAACCGTTGGGTCGGCGACATCCAGCTTCGCCCCAATCTCAAGATTCGTGTAGCCCAGGTCTTTTAGCCGCTCGATCTCATTCATCAGCGCCAGCGGCGGCGGCGCCCGCCGCGCCATGTTCTCCACCAAACTCCGCAGCAACCGCTCCTCCTTCGTCACCTCCACGATGATTGCCGGAATCTCTTTGTGCCCAAGCGCCATGAACGCCTCGAGGCGCCCCTGGCCGCACACCAAGTCATAGCCCGGCTCCGCCCCTTCCTCCGCCGCCCGCCGGCTGACTTGGATCGGCTTCTTCAGCCCCAGGTTGCGTATGCTTTGAACAATCAGCTCGAACCTCTTTTTCTCCCGGTGCCGGGGATTGATGATTCGAATCTGCTCTATCGGTACCATTGTTACTTCGTCTTTCATAAATCTCATGCCGCCTCCAGTTTCACCCGCTCCGCCATCCCCATGAAGTAATCCAGCGTGTCGAATCTGTAAGCGTCCAGGTAGATGCCATTATCCTCGGCCATCCGTAGGTTCTCCCACGTCATGTCCAGGCCGGGAAGGAGGTAGTAGTCGCGAATGGCCTCATTGGTGGCGTCCATGCGCACTGCAATCGTAATTTCCGGCTTTAACCCCGCGTCCAGCCGCACCACCCAGCGCGAAAATCCCCCCGGCGTGCTGATATGCCGGCACAAAACGATCGACACCCGCAACTCGCCATTCACGTGCAGCAGCTCCTTCTTCTCATCCCAGGTCGCCGCTCCGCCCAACTCCTGCACCCGCCGGACCACCGACGCCACGATCTCCGGATGCCGCTTCCGCAGCTTGCGGTTCGTTTCAATGAAGCTGTAGTCAATCCCGGGGTTGTAACCGATCAGCCGATACGCAGCCACCAGGCTCCCGAACCGGTGCTGAAACGCGGCGCTCGACGGCAGGTCCTCCGCCTCATCAATGATGATCCCGCTCAGCCGGCCATGCTGTTTCAGCGCCCCGCGTAGCTTCTCGAGCATTTCGTCGTCCGTCAGCCGTTGGCTCCGGGCCAGCACGATTTCCCGCACCTTGAAAAACAACTCCGGCTCAACAATTCCCTCGAAAACCCCGTCCGCTCGAATCCACCGGTCTGGCGGGTTCACCACGTGCTTCTGTTTCAGTTTGAACGACGTCCGGTGATAAACGTTGTTCCCGATATACTTCTCATTCGTCAGCAGCTCATGCACCGTGCCGCGTGTCCAGGCTCGACCGAAGTCCGTCAGAATCCCCCGCGCGTTCAGGCTGGCCGCGATTTCAGACTCCAATTTGCCGCCGAGGAAATCCCGGTAAATCCCGCGCACGATCGCAACCTCCTCCGCGGGCCCCGCCACCAGAATCACCCGGTCGGTCTGAATACTCTTCTGCTCTCCGATCTTGAGCACGGCCTTCCGCTCGCCGGACTGGTCCACCAGCATGCGCCGAAGGCCGAAACCGGCCGTGCCGCCCTGTTTGTAGCCGAGTTGGATGAGGCGGCAAGCGCCCTGGAAGACTTTGGAGGAAAGCTCACGGCTGTATTCGCCGGCCATGGCCCGCTTGACGCCCTTGACGATGGTGGAAACAGGGCTGCCGTCGTTTTCGAACTGCTCGGCACAATAGTGAACCGCCACACCGGCCTGGCGGCAGATGTATTCATAGTAGGCGCTTTCGTCGGCATCCTGAAAGCGGCCCCACCGGCTTACGTCGTACACCAGGATGTTGGTGAACGGTACCGTGCCGTTTTGAACGTCTTTGATCATCTGGGCGAGGGAGTCGCGCCCCTGGATGTTCAGGCCACTTTTGCCTTCGTCGGAGTATTCCGTGGTGATCTGCATCCCCCGGCGCTTCGCGTAATCCCGGATGACGTCCATCTGGTTGCTGGTCGAGTATTGCTGGTGCTCGGTGGACATGCGCACGTACGCCGCCGCAGGGACCGGGTCTGGGGGTGTTTCGCCTGGCGTCATATACAGATAGTGCGGACTGACGTGGTGCGGCGGCGATCACCGGCGGGACTGCGTGCTCCAATGAAGGCGGGTGATTGGCGGATTATCGGCTGCTTTGGCGCGACGGCAGGTGAGGGCGAGCGCGGGTGGCTGGCGGCGGAGGACGGGAGGCGAAAGTGTTTCGTGCATCATGCTTTACTGACTTTTTACGGTTCTTTTGGGTTCCGTGCACCGGGGTACGGAGTTCCATGCCCCTGATTATTAGCTCGCCGATTACTTTTTCGACGGAATCTTGTAACGTACAGCCGAAGACATGGGCTACGAGGCCAACTATCAATGGGTTGCGCCGGATGGAATCTTGTAACGGTAAGACGCCGTCTTGTAACGCTGGCACTGACTGGGGCTGGTCATTATTGGGCGGAGCCTCGGGCGGCACGGCAGGTAGCTCCTCCGCCTTCGCCTTGGGCTTGGCCCGCCGCCAATACCCTGGGTGAGCCTCACGCCACCGCTGCACCCGTAAGACGTTGGCTGCCCCCTTGTAATGGTCGGGATTTTTGACCAGCCACAGTTTATGGCTCCTGGCTTTCCTCGCCTTGCGACACTGCGGTTTGTAGCAGAATTGCTGGCGCGTGCGATTACGTAATTCCGGGAAGAACGGTTCGTTGCAATGGATGCAGATTTTTTCGTGTTTTGATAAACTCACCCGACCACGAGACCACCCTGAGCAACCGAACAAAAGGCGAGGAGCCTCGGTTGGAAGGAGGGAAAAGGTCTGGTGCCCACATTTGGAGCGGGGACACACGCCAGGACCGCCGGTACTGCGAAGACGACCTGGAAGCTCTTCTGGTTCGAGGGTGATGTTGCCGGACCCGGCGCACCATGCGGTGCGTCCACTGACGATAGGAACGCTACCTCAGCCAAAATGCCAACTGCGAATGCGGAAATTGGGGGGGGGTTAGACGGCGGGCTGGTGCTGAACGGTTGTTCGCGACGACAGAGGAGCTGTGGCAACGGTATGGCGGGCCGATGGTGCTGCGGGGTGGATGAGGGTGAGCAGCACTTTGAATTTTCTGGACTAACCGACTCATACAACTCAGGCTGTCCAAATGGAATGCGACGCCGAAGCCGAAACGCTCGGATATTACGAACCGGGCTTCATTCATCTGCGGGTTAATACCACCGAGGAGCTGAATGACCTCAACAGGCTGGGAGGGAACGCAGCGACTGCAAGATGGGTATCCACTTTTTTTCACGAGTACATTCATTTTCTGCAGGACGTAAGCACAACGCACGGCCTGGTGAACTTCATCCTGGCTGTCGAATACCTGAAAAACGCGAACAAACAGGTGCTGGAGAGTCAGCAGGCTGAATTCAAGATACCTTTGAAAATCACCAACGCGTTCAACTCGCAGACCAATGATGCGCTAAAACGTGTTTATTATGGTGATAGCCAGACCTCAGCCGAGAGCGTCACGTACCGAGAATACTTTGCGGAGAATCAGAGCGTTACCACAGGTGCGGGCAAGGTTATCACTGTTCCCCAGTACAAAGTTCGGTACTATGACAACGGTGCCCAAACGAGCATGGTATGCCGGTTCGGGTCGCGGCATCTGAAGGAGTACATGGCGCACGCGATACAAAATCGGTTTGCTCCAGGCACAAGCCATTTCGATATTCCGTACGTACTTGCCGAGCTTATAGTTAGAAAGGAGTATCCGCGGCTCGCCGAAGACACTTCACTCGTTGTGGCGCTTTGCGACGCTGCTTTGATGCATTATCACCCGGCACAGTTATTTTTTCACACGCTGAAAAGCATGCAGGATGCTCGATGGGTTCCTGGCGATGTCGATTCGGTCTATGCTTTCGCGTTTGATGGAGTGACGTTATCCGGGGACAATCAAACGGAAATCCCTGACTCCTTGTACAAGAAAACGGCCGGGTCGGCCGTTGGGCAATTTGCTGACTGTCTGAAGGCGGACATCTTCAAGGATAATGTGCGATGGTTCGAAACGGTCGTACAGGAGGCCGTGGCTCTGAGGGGTGAACATCGCGGGTTCATCACGAGGCTTGTAGAGGCACCGGGGAAGTTTTCTGCGCTTTTTTACCAGATCTTTAACAGGCTGGGCATTCCTTTCATGACAAATCTCGAGTCTAAAGGATATTTTCGGCCTCCTGAAAAATTAAAGGCGCTGAGCATTTATCCATACTACCCTAAGGTGTTTCAAGCCATTGGCGCGACATATCGGGGCCGCAGGGAGTGTGTGTTGCACCCATTCTGTGAGGCACGAACTGATAGAAAGGTGACGAACGAGCACTGCCTAACCGGCCCTTGGGAGAGGGTCGGGCTGCCAGAATTGTGCCCTTACGCACAAATATGGAAAACCTGGGGGCTGGCGGGTAAGAGACCTTCTGCACCTTAGGCTTTCGGTGCCGGGAGGGCCGGTGGCGGCTGCATTGGGATTCAATCGGGTGGGTCCGGCGGATTGCTTTCGCAACCTGAGCGCCGAAGCCAGCGGCATTTGCGTTCACGTGCCGGCCGATGTGGGCCGCCAATATAGTATTCGCGCGGGTGCTGCCGGTGCTGCCGGTGCTGTCGGGGATGGGGACAAGCCAGCAAGGGGCCGTGATGAGGGCGGCCATTTCGCAAACGGCGGTCTCGAAGTCGCGGGCGGGCTGCGCGGGTTTTTATGAAGGAGGCAAGGCAGTGGGCGACGCGTTTCGTGTGTCGGAAGCAGGGATTGGCGTTGTCTTCCGGGGTGCTTGGACGGTTGCGTCTCTCTGTTTTCGGTCGATCAACTGATGCAGCCATACAGTAAGTGGATGGTACGGCGCGAAACGAAAAAGCATGCCAAATAGGATTCGAGAGCATCGGCGGACACTCAAACTCACCCAGAAGGATCTTGCTGACCTTTTGGGCACCACGCGCCAGCATGTTCAAAGGATCGAAGTGGACGAATTTGTGAAACTGGACTTGGCCTTCCGGATCTGCGCGGCTCTCAAACGCCCGATCGAAGATGTCTTCCCACCGACCAAAAAGGCGATCGCAATTCTTCAAAAGAACGGATCGGGCAAGAATTGCAAACCCCATCCCGAAGCCGACCGCTTGATGGGGGAGGCCGGTATTGACGTTGATCCAGCGGATTGGATCGTGCAATTCCGATTGAGAAACGGTTTGGAAGGGATGTGGTGTTTGAGTTCCAAGGAAGTGGACCGGCTCGTACGTCGCGCCCAGTTTCAGGAGAACGTTTTCTTTTGCAGCCAATCCAGGATGACTGCATTTGCGGTGAATCTGCGCCATCTGAGCTTCTTCCATCTGCGGTTCGGCTTTAACGAAGTTGCGGAGAAGGATGTAGAACAGAAGGAAGAGGTTTCGGTGTATCTGGCAAATTCTGCAAAGCCACTGGAGTTCGACGTGGCGCCAGACCCGGAGCCGCCAACGGATGATTTGGAAGACGAGGGCCCCTTCAGGAATCTACTGCATGATTTGGAGGCGATGGACGAATATCCACAAGCCGATCCGGTGATTGATTTTGTGGACCTTGATGGTGAACAGGCCTTCTTTCGGACAGAGCAAGTGGCCTTAATCGAAATTCCGCTCGGAATTATTCATCCTGAGATGGAGGATGAAAGCAACGATCGCATTTGAACCGCAAACATCGCGGGCTCGGTGGTGGCAAACGCGGCGACGTGTCGATCTGATCATAAAGGCCTTGCGCGGATCGCGGCGGCTGATGGCAGATTTTCGCGGGGATCTCTTCTGAAACAGAGCGGCGAAGCCCGTCTTTTGATTGTCCGCTTGGTTTGATTCTCCGACTTGGGTGGGCTGTCCGGGGTTGAGAAGGTGGCCAAACAGAAATCTCGGCGTATGCACAAGACTGTTGTTCGCGCGCAGCCGGAATTTGCCAAATACATCATCCTGGTTTGGAGCGGCCGGGAGCAAGCGCTGGTGTTTCCGTTCAATGTGAAGCACGAGGACGTGCTGGAGTACATCCAAGCAGAACACCCGGAAGTGCAGGCAGTGAGCGCGGGACTTTACTGCGACGAACCCGGCGCGTTTTGGGTAGGCGGGCAGAGCGACTCGCTCAAACTCAAGTCACGGCCTGAGGACCGACGGCTACTCCAACGCTTTGTCAGCAGTTCGGATCGCAGGCCTTGGGACCTCACGACGATGGCCAAGGAAGCAGCAGCGGCCGCAAAATCTCACGTCACATCCGTTGCGTTTCCGAGTGACGTAGAAATGAAGCTGCGTTATACCACCATTATACCACTGCTTCGCCAATGCACCGATACGCTTGGATACGCGGCATTGACTTGCTCCAAAAAACCAGTATTTTCCTGAGCAAATCGCACTCTTGGTACGGCTTAAGAGCCTTCTAAGCAGAGGGTCCCGCGTTCGAGTCGCGGCGGGCGCGCCATTTCAAGGCCAGGTGACCCCAGAGCGTTCAGCTTTTGGCTTTTTGCGCCGGGCCGCGTGTGTGATAAGAAGTAGCGGTGTTTGATAATCGGGAACCGTTCGGCGGGCGCGAGCCGGCCATCGCGATTCACGGGGCGCGGGAGCACAATTTGAAGAATGTGTCGCTTACCGTGCCCCGGGGACGGTTTGTCGTCATCACCGGCGTGAGCGGCTCCGGCAAGAGCACGCTGGCGTTTGACCTGCTGTTTGCGGAGGGGCAACGGCGGTTCCTCGACTCGATGAATGTCTATGCCCGGCAATTCGTGGAGCAGTTGTCGCGTCCGGACGTGGACCTGATTGCCGGCATCCCGCCCACGGTGAGCATCGAGCAGCGCATCAGCCGCGGCGGGGGCAAAAGCACGGTGGCCACGGTCACGGAGGTTCATCACTTCATCCGCCTGCTCTTTGCGCGGCTGGGCACACAGTTCTGCCCGGAGTGCCGCGTGCCGGTCGAGGCTCAGACCCGCGACGAGCTGGGCCGGCGCCTGCAGCGGGAGCTGCGCCAGCGGGGCGACCTGGTGTTGCTGGCGCCGGTGGTGAGGAACCGCAAGGGTTTCCACACGGACGTAGGCGAATGGGCAGCCAGCCACGGCTACGCCGAGGTCCGGGCCGATGGGAGGCGCTATCCCACCAGCCAGCGACTGCGCCTGGACCGCTTTCGCGAGCACGACGTGGAGATTGTCGTCGGGGTGCTGGCGGCTAAGCGGCTGCCCCCGGGGGGGCGAGCGTGCCCGCGAGCACATGTCTCTCCGGCAAATGGGGCTCGCGAGGACGCTCGCCCTCCCGACCTGGGGGGGCAGCCGCTTATTGACGAAACACTCAAACTGGGACAGGGAATGCTGTTCGCGCTGGATAATCATCAGCGCCTCACCGTTCATTCGACCGAGCGCGCCTGCCCGCAATGCGGCCGTTCCTTCGAGGCGCTCGATCCAAAGAACTTCAGCTACAACTCATCGCAGGGCTGGTGCCCGCGCTGCCGGGGCTTTGGGGAGCTGTTCTACCTGCCGGAGGTGGACCGCGGCGCGCGGGCGGACGCCATCGAGGAATCGTGGTACGGTTGGCAGGAGGGACAACGGGAGATCTGCCCCGAGTGCGGCGGGGCGCGGCTCAATCCGCTGGCGCGGGCGGTGAGACTGGGGAGTGCGGAGTGCGGAGTGCGGAGTGCGGAGTGGAAAAGCGCGCCGGCATTGGGGAGTGCGGAGTGGAAGAGGGCACCCACGATTGACACGTTCGGACAGATGTCGGTGGCGGAGGCGGATTATTTCTTCCGGCACATCAGGTTTGCCTCGCGCGCCGCGTTGATTGCGCGGGACATCCTGCCGGAGATCCGGGAGCGGTTGAGGTTTCTCCGGGAGGTGGGGCTGGACTACTTGCAGCTTGGGCGGGGCGTGCCGACGCTTTCGGGCGGCGAGGCGCAGCGCATCCGGCTGGCGGCGCAATTGGGATCCAACCTGAGCGGCGTGCTCTATATCCTTGATGAGCCCACCATTGGCCTGCACGCGCGCGATAACGAGCAACTGCTGGCGGCGCTGGACAGGCTCAAGGCCCGCGGCAATTCGGTGCTGGTGGTGGAGCATGACGAGGCCACCATGCGGCGGGCGGACTACATCATTGACCTGGGGCCCGGCCCGGGCGTGCACGGCGGTGAAGTGGTGGCCGCGGGCACACTGGCCGAGTTGATGCGGCACCCGGAATCGGTTACCGGCAAGTGTTTGCGGGCGCTTAAGAAGTTTCCGGCGCGCGGGAAGCGGAGGGTGGTGGCGGAGAAACAGCGCCGACTGACGTCGGCGGCTACGGCGGAGGACACGGGGGAGTGGCTGGTGCTGAGTGGTGCGAGCCGAAATAACCTCAAGAATCTGGCAGTGCGGTTTCCCCTGGGGCGGCTGGTGGTGGTGACCGGGGTGAGCGGCTCGGGCAAGAGCACGCTGGTCCGCGAATGCCTGCTTCCCGCACTGCAATCCCGCCACACGCCTCCGCCTGCCAGGATCAGCGGCGGACAATCTCTGCAGGCCGTCTATGAAGTTGACCAGTCGCCCATCGGCCGCACCCCACGCTCGATCCCGGCCACCTATGTGGGCTTCTTTGACGACATCCGCCAGTTGTTCGCGCAGGTGCCCGAAGCACGCCTGCGGGGCTATTCGCCGAGCCGGTTCTCCTTCAACAGCGCGCAGGGCCGCTGCCCGGAATGCGAAGGAGCGGGAACGATCAAGCTGGAGATGAACTTCCTGCCGCCCGCGTTCGTGCGCTGCGAGGTCTGCGGCGGGACACGCTTCAATCGCGAGACGCTCGACATTGAATACCATGGCAAGAATGTTGCCGCGGCGCTGGAGCTGTCCGTGGAAGAGGCGCTGGAGTTCTTCGCGAGCCTGCCCAGGATCAAGCGCCCCTTGCAGGCGCTGTGCGATACGGGGCTGGGGTATCTCAAGCTGGGCCAGACCAGCCCCACCCTCAGCGGCGGCGAGGCGCAACGTGTCAAACTGGTCAGCCATTTGCTGTCAGGCCTGAAGGAGCCCGGGGCGCTTGAACGCCGGCGCCCGCGGAACCTGTTCATTCTGGAGGAGCCGACCATCGGCTTGCACATGGCTGACGTGCAGCGGTTGGTGGAGGTGTTGCAGCGTTTGGTGGATGCCGGCCATTCAGTCATTGTCATCGAGCATAACCTCGACCTCATCGCCGAAGCCGATTGGGTGATTGATCTCGGGCCCGAAGGCGGGGAGGGCGGCGGGCGCGTCGTTGCGACCGGCACGCCGGAACAGGTGGCTCGCAACAAACGCTCGCATACCGGCTGGTTTCTGCGTAGGGTGCTCGCCCAGGCATGAGCGCGACGTATGCCGAAATACTCAACGGCTCGCCCCTGGCGCGGCGGGCGCCCGGCGCGCGGCACGAGATCATCTGTGCCCGCCTGCACCAATGGGTGCGCGCCAGCGTGGCAAACTTCGCCGGCACGCGGCTGCTGGCGCCCCGCGCCGGCGTGCGGCTTTCCCCCAGACACACTGTGTGCCCCGACCTGGCCCTGGTGGCCACCGCCACAGGCAAACTGTGGCTCGCCGCCGAGATTGTCAGCTCGGACGACCACCAGCCTGATACCGTCACCAAGAAGCAAATCTACGAGGAAATGAAGTTGCCGCGTCTCTGGATGATTGACCCGCGCTACGATAACGTGGAGGTCTATCACTGCAACGAATATGGCCTGGTGCTCAAAGGCATTCTGGCGGGGCGTGAACTCCTGACGGAGCGGTTGCTGCCGGAGTTCCAACTGACCATTGCCGAGTTGTTTGCCGCGCAGCCTCCGGGCTGAGCGCACTAAGCGAGCGTGCTCAACAGAGTTACAATTGTCTTGGCGGGGGTCTTTCTGCTGGCGCAGTGTGCCGGCCTGGGGGCGCAGGCCAAGCCTCCGGCTGCGCCCGACCCGGCGCGCAAATTCGAATCCCTCGTCCTGCCGAATGGCGACGCGCCGATCACTCTGGAGTGGATCAAGGTTTCCAGGGATAAGCGTGGCTTCGTGTCGGAAGCCTCGGGTCGGAAGTTCATCCCGTGGGGGTTCAACTACGACCGCGATTACAAGATGCGGCTTCTGGAGGACTACTGGGAGACTGAATGGCCGACCGTGGAGGAGGATTTCCGCGAGATGAAGCAACTCGGCGCCAACGTGGTGCGAGTTCACCTTCAATTCGCCCGGTTCATGGAGGCGCCGGACCGGCCCAATAAGAAGTCGCTCGAACGCCTTGGCCGGCTTGTCAAGCTGGCGGGGGACACCGGACTCTATCTCGACCTTACGGGGCTGGCATGCTACCGCAAGCAGGACGTTCCTGCCTGGTATAATTCCCTGCCGGAAGCCGGCCGCTGGCAAGCCCAGGCGCGCTTCTGGGAAGCGGTGGCCAGGCGGTGCGCGAAAAGTCCGGCCATCTTCTGTTACGACCTGATGAACGAGCCAATCGTGCCTGCGGGAACACGAACGCCCGGCGACTGGCTCACCGGCGAGCTGGGCGGGTTCACCTATTGCCAGTTCATCTCGCTGGATCAGGCCGGCCGCCCGCGGCCCGAGATTGCGCGTCGCTGGGTTGCCCGACTCGCCGACGCCATTCGCAAACACGACCCGAAGCACCTGATTACCGTGGGCTTGCTGCCCAACAGCCTGGAAGGCTCCGCGGGGGCGTCGGGCTTCGTGCCCCGGACAATCGCCCCGCACCTGGACTTCATCTGCGTGCACCTGTATCCCAAGGCGGGCCAGATCGAGGAGGAACTGACGCTGTTGCAGGGCTTCCAGGCCGGCAAGCCGGTGGTCATCGAAGAGACTTTCCTGCTGCACTGCAGCAGCGCGGACCTGCGGCAATTCCTGGAGAGATCCCGGGAACATGCTGCCGGCTGGATCGGTTTCTACTGGGGCCAGACGCCGGCGGAACTTGCCCGTTCAACCGGCATGGGCGAGGCCTTCATGGCGGCATGGCTGAAGCTTTTCCAGGAAATGAAGCCCTAGGAGCCGCTGCGGCATCGCCTGCAGCGTGACCCTTCTGCACCACTGCTCCGACGCGACGCCGTTCTACTCGGGCCAACCGGACAACGCCTGGGGTTTCATGGCGCCGACACAGGCCCGAGGATCGCGGCTTGATGCGCCAAACGATTCGGTGCAGTCTGTCCGCGTGTTTATTGACGAAGCACGATTCTCCCTTTCACCCAGCGACTTCCTCTATTCACTCGCCCGGACGTTCCTTGTGGTTCTGTGTTGTGCGAGCAGCGCCTTTGGCGCGGATGGGGTGCTCCCGGAAGGAGACGCGCCGGCCGCGCTTGGGAGCGGCCATTTCCCCGACCGCGTCCACGAGTTCGTATGGCGGAACTGGCAAGCCGTCGAGCCGGCAAAGCTGGCGAAGATCGCGGGGGCTTCGGAGCGGGAAATCACAGCGCTGGCAGCGTCCATGGGACTGCCGCCCGGCGCCAAAGTGCCCCGCGAGCTGAGGGAGAGAGGCTACATCACCCTCATACGGCGAAACTGGCATCTCCTGCCATACGAACAACTGCTGGAGCTTCTGGAGATGACGCCGGAGCGTCTGGCCTTCATGCTGCGCGAGGAGGATTTCTTGTGGATCAAGCTGGGCCGGCTGAAACCCAGGTGTGAACCCCTTCGCTACCGTCCGCCGGACGAAGCGGCACGGCGCCGCGCTGCCGAGATTCGCCGCGTGGTTGAGGCAGATTTTGGCGAGGAGATTCGACGCCCGGCTGAACCCCGTTTCGACTTCGTCCGGCAGCTTAGCACGCCGGCGCGCTCATCCTCGCGGAAGCCTGTGGCCGATGGGCGGGGCTCCTTGCGGTTGGTCTATTCCTACGTCGCCTTGTATGGCGATCCGCTGTTGAACCCGAGGCTGGACCCCTATCCGGACGGGTTGTTGGAGCGCCTGTCCGCGGCCGGGATCAACGGCGTCTGGCTGCACGTCGTCCTGCGCGACCTTGCGCCCGGCGGCAAGACGTTTCTCGAGTTTGGCGCCGGCCACGAACGGCGCTTGTCCAACCTCCGGGCCCTGGTGAAACGGGCGCGGAGGCACGGAATGGGTGTCTATCTCTACCTGAATGAGCCCCGGGCGATGCCCGCGGCGTTCTTCAAGACTCGTCCCGCGCTGGCCGGCGTGCGGGAAGGCGAATCCATCGCGCTATGCACGTCGCAGCCGGCGGTGCGCCAGTGGATGGAGGACGCGCTGGCTTTCATCTTCGAGCAGGTGCCCGGCCTGGGGGGCGTTTACGCGATCACGGCGTCGGAGAACCTGACCAGTTGCGCTTCGCACGGCGACTGGCGGTCGTGCGAACGCTGCAAGGCACGCAGCGACGCGGACATTATCTCCGAGGTCGCGGCGGTGATCGAAGCGGGAGTTCATCGCGGCAACGCGGGGGCCGCCGTGCTCCTGTCTGACTGGGGTTGGAGGGGGCATGGCAGCGCGCCGGACATCATTGCGCGCCTGCCGAAATCGGTCTGGCTGATGTCGGTTAGTGAATGGAGCCTGCCAATCGAGCGCGGCGGCGTCAAAAGCACGGTGGGGGAGTACTCCATCTCGTCGGTCGGTCCGGGTCCTCGCGCGCTTGCGCACTGGCAGGCGGCTCAACAAGCCGGGCTGAAGACGGGGACGGAGATTCAATTCAACAACACATGCGAAATCGCCAGCCTGCCCTACCTCCCGGTGATGGACCTTGTGGCGGAGCATTGCCACAAGCTGACCTCAGCGACGAGGCTGGATGCCATGCTGATCGGCTGGACCATGGGCGGGTATCCTTCGCCCAACCTGCGGCTTGCGGAGCGGTTGACCCCCGCCGATGCCCCAGAACCCGATACGGTCTTGGATGCGCTGGCGCGGGAGCGGTTTGGCGCCGCCGGCGCCCCTCATGCCCGCAAGGCGTGGACCCTGATGAGCGATGCCTTTCGCCAGTATCCATTTCATGTCAGCGTGGTTTACACCTCTCCGGTCCAGTGCGGTCCCGCGAACGCGCTTTATCCCGCAAAGACCGGCTACAAGGCGACTATGTGGGGGATTCCCTACGACGATCTGGATGGCTGGCGCGGGCCTTACCCTCCGGAGGTGTTCGCGGCGCAGTTCGAGAAGATCGTTGCGGGCTGGCAGCCTGGCATTGCCGAACTGCGGCTGGCGGTGGAGAAGTCGCCCGCAGGCCGGCGCGGCGAAGCCCAGGCGGATCTTAGACTGGCTCAGGCCGCGGCCATTCATTTCGAGTCCGTTGCCAACCAGGCGCGCTTCATTCTCGCCCGCGACGCGCTCGCCCGCGCCCCGGCAGCCATGCCGGCTGAAGAGCGCCGCCGCCTGCGGGTTGAAGCCGTGCGCTGCCTCGAGTCCGAGATCGGTTTGGCACGCCAGCTCTTCACCCTTGCACGGCAGGATTCGCGGATCGGCTTTGAACCCTCGTGCCAGTACTTCTACCTGCCATTGGACCTGGTCGAGAAGGTGATCGCATGCCGGTGGTTGTTAGCGCAGTTTGCCGAGTAAGGGCCCCGCGCCGGGCTTTGAAAACCACCGATGCGGTGTAACTGGCAGGGGACCAATCCTGGCGCCTTCGTGGTTCCCGGAGTCCTCGCCTGTACGGCGCAAGGGCCGCCATCGCTGGCGGCCCTTGTCGTATCGGAAGCGCGCTGGCTAGGCAGTGTGGCGGCGGCGTGAGGCGATCAGAAGGCCGAAGCCACCGAGCAGACTGAGCGCAAACGTGGACGGCTCAGGCACCAAAGCGGCGATTGAGCCCGTGTCGCTCTTGGCGACGAAGTCGAAATCAATGACGGCGGTGGGACCAGGGGTGCCATCCATATCTCGAAAATAAACGGAATCAATCGTGTACGTTGCGTCTACAAGGGTGGAAGCTCCACCGATCCCAGGGACTGACCCCCACGCAGCGGTGTTATCCAAGTCCCACTCATAAAGGTGCCACTGACCGTCGGCTATTATTGGCACGCTTGTAGAACCCTTCATTAAAGCACCCGTATTCCCTGGTTGATCCAGGTTCAGCGACGTCTGCCAACCAGTGGCGGTGGTTCTCAGATAGAATCCGATCCAGCCGTCCGTTCCTCCGCTAGTCGTAAAGGAAAATCCTGCGTTGCCTGTGGGGGCCCCACCAGTCGTCGAGTTATATGGAGGCCCGCCGGAAAGGTGGCGAATCCGGAGAGGAGTAGTGCCCGCGTCGTGAATGAGGGTCAATTGCTGATAGCCGGCGCCTTCAAAGGGGCCACCAGTCGTCATATAGTCTGCGATAGAGGCGTCGTCGTCACCGACCGATGTGGACGAGAAATTCGGGTCAAATCCGAAGTGTCCCTCGTCTACGTTGAAGTTATCGAAGATAATGCTCGCCCACGAAAACTGGGCGAACGCCAAGGTTGTTATGGTTCCGATGAGCAGTCTTTTCATATCGTTACGTAAATGCTAAACTAACGGGTTAGTTCAAACTATGCACGAGTTTGACGGAAACTGCCGAAGGATGCAAGAAAAATCTTCAACTATTTTCGGGAATGGGCATCTCAGTTTCTGGCAACTTCCCAAGGCTTGGGGGGCCTGCGGCAACGGTTCCCGGCACCTCGAAAGCGGGCTGCGGCCCGGACTCCTGGGCCCGGACGCCTCCCCCCAGCCCAAGCCAGCCAGGCCCCGCGGGGAACCTATCCGCGCCCCTGCGCCCCGAACCGCGGTAACCGCCTGTCCGCACGGCACTTCCGCCCATTCTCTACCCCCGCGCCCCACCCTCCGCTCATCGTCCGCCCCCCGTCCCGCTACCGTAGTACCTCTAACCCGGGGTTAGAGGTCTGGAGTTTGGACATTTTCTGCTGGACTCACGGCCCTGGATGACATAGAACCTG
>DAOPPX010000006.1:0-75617 GCA_035358715.1 Verrucomicrobiota bacterium | reverse complement strand
CTCTAACCCGGGGTTAGAGGTACTACGGTATTGGGACGGGGTTGGGACGGGGAGGAGAGGGGAGGCGAGTGAAGAGAGTGGGCGGAAGTGCCGTGCGGACGGGCGGTTGCCGAGGTGTGGGACAAGTTGGCTCAGGTGGGTTCCAGCCTGGGCCGGGGAAAGGCTCCCGCGACCAGAAGTCCAGGTCGCAACCCGCTTCCGAGGGTCTAGAACCCTTACCGCCTGGCCACAGCTTCGGGACGTTGCCAGGCCCAAAGCGGGGGAGGACGCCCGCGCGCTGCCGACTTTGTCACTGCCCCTGTGCCGCCGGCGTCCAACCGCGCGCAGATAACTTGAGTCAGCGCGCTCACTCGCCTAGAGTGATCGAATGATGAACACACCTTTGAACGACCAGGTGCAGGCCGTCACCGGCTGGATTGGCCGGTTGCGCGCGGAAGTTGCGCGCGTGATTGTCGGCCAGGAGCAACTGGTGGACCGGTTGCTGGTCGGCTTGCTGGCCAACGGCCACGTCCTGCTCGAAGGCGTGCCCGGCCTGGCCAAGACCATGTGCGTCCGCACCCTGGCTTCCGCCATCCACGCCACCTTCCATCGCATCCAGTTCACGCCCGATCTGCTGCCGGCGGACATCATCGGCACCCTGATCTACAATCCGCACGACGGCAAGTATCGGGCCACCAAAGGCCCGGTCTTCGCCAATTTCGTCCTCGCTGACGAGATCAACCGCGCCCCCGCCAAGGTGCAATCGGCCTTGCTGGAGACCATGCAGGAGCGGCAGGTGACCCTGGGCGGGGAAACGATGCCGCTGCCCTCGCCGTTCCTGGTGCTGGCCACCGAGAACCCGATTGATCAGGAGGGCACCTACCCGCTGCCCGAAGCGCAGGTGGACCGCTTCATGTTCAAGGTGTTGCTGGATTACCCGTCGTTCGCCGAGGAAAGGAAGATTCTCGACCGCATGGCCTTCACCGCGCCGGAAACCCAGGTCCAGCCGGTTATCCCGCTGGAGGAGATTCTCCAGACCCGCAAGCTGGTGGACCAGATTCACGTGGACGATAAGGTGCGGGATTACGTGGTGCACCTGGTGTTCGCCACCCGCAAGCCGGAGCAATACAAGCTGGACCTGAAGCATTTCATCCAGTTCGGCGCTTCGCCGCGGGCCACCATTTACCTGACGCTGGCCGCGAAAGCCTGGGCGCTGCTGCAAGGCCGGGCCTATGTCACCCCCGAGGACGTCAAGAGCATCGGCCCCGATGTGCTGCGGCATCGGATCATCCTCACCTACGAAGCCGAGGCGCAGGCCGTGACGACCGATGCCATCATCAAGAAGATCTTCAACGCGGTGCCGGTGCCGTGACCATCTCTGAGTTGCTCGAAAACGTCCGCCGCGTCGAGGTGCGCACCAACCGCCTCGTCAACGACACGATGGTGGGCGCCTATCTCAGCCACTTCAAGGGCCGCGGCATGGATTTCGAGGAGCTGCGCGAGTATATCCCCGGCGACGAGGTCCGCGACATTGACTGGAATGTCACCTACCGGATGGGGCGGCCATTCGTGAAGCGCTACCGCGAGGAGCGCGAGCTGGCGATGGTGCTGGCCGTGGATGTCTCGGGCTCCTCGGCGTTCGGATCCGTGCGCCGCACCAAACGACAGTTTGCCGCCGAGATCGCCGGCACGCTGGCCATCTCGGCCACACGCAGCAGCGACAAGGTGGCCTTGCTGCTGTTCACCGACCAGGTGGAGCTCTACCTGCCTCCCCGCAAAGGGCGCCGCCACATCCTGCGCCTCATCCGCGAAATGCTGCACTTTGAACCCAGGCATCGCAGCACCAATATCCCCAGCGCGCTCGCCTTCCTGAATCGCGTCCTGCACCGGCGTTCGATTATCTTCCTGCTGACCGATTTCCTGCACAGCTTCACTCCCGCCGCCACCCAGCCGGGCGCCAGCCGCGATGCCGTGCAGGAAATCGGCCTCACCAACGCCCGGCACGATTTGGTCTGTGTGCACTTGCACGACCCGCGGGAGAGCATGCTCCCGGCCGCGGGTTTGCTGACCATTGAAGACGCCGAGACCGGCGAACTGCTGGAAGTGGACTCGAGCCGCGCCGCCGTCCGCGAGAGGTTCGCCCACACCAACGCCGAGCGCCTCGCGGAGTTGGACCGCGCCCTGCGCCGCGCGGGGGTGGACACTTTGAGCTTCAGCACGGCTGAGCCCTTTGCGCAGACCCTCCAGGCGTTCTTCGAAACCCGCCGCGGGAGAAGAAGGGGGTGAGGAAGGGAATGAAGAAGGAAGAAGGAAGAAGGAAGAAGGGGCTGCGGGCGCCCCGCCGCCTTTCTCTGCCCGGTCTTTGGTCCCTGGCGCCTCTCTGTTCTGCATTGCTCATTCTTTGCTCATCATTCCTCGTCCTCGCGGCCGCTACCAGCCCTCCCAGCGCCGACGACCTCCCTCCCCTGCGCCCGCCGCACGCTGAGCTGCCGCCCACCTTCTGGGAACAACACAGCCTCTGGGTTATCGTGGCCGGGATATTCCTCCTGGGGCTGGCTGGCGCGGCGGCCTGGCTTCTGACCCGTCCCCATCCGCCGGCGGCTGTGCCGCCCGAGGTTCAGGCCCGCCAAACACTGGAAGCCCTCCGCCACCAACCGGAGGACGGCGCGCTGTTGAGCCGCGTCTCCCAAACGCTGCGGCATTATGTCCATGCGGCCTTCGATCTGCCGCCGGGGGAGTTGACGACGACCGAGTTCTGCCGAGCCGTGGCCGGCCACGGGGCCATCGGCCCCGAGCTTTCGACCGCGCTCGGTGAGTTTCTCCGCGCTTGCGACCGGCACAAGTTCTCCCCGCCGGCTCCCGTGCCGTCGCTCGGCGCAGTGTCCCGGGCCCTGCAGCTTATCGAGCAGGCGGAAGCCCGCCGCGCCCAATTGCGCCAGGCAGCCCCAGACAAGCCCGCGGCTTGAGCCCCATGAGCGGCAACCTGGAATTCCAATATCCGTGGCTGCTTGGGTTGCTGGCCTTGCTGCCGATCTACGCCTTTCTGCGGGGGCGCGTTGGCAAGCTCGCCGCCCTGCGCTTTCCCAGCGCCGACATCGCCCGCGCCGCCGGCGGCGCCGCCCGTTCCGCCACCGGCCGACTGCTGCTCTTCTTGCGCCTCCTCACGGCGGCTTTGTGCATCGTGGCGCTAGCCGGGCCGCGCTTTGCCAACGACCACACCGAGATGCAGGCCAGCGGGGTGGACATCGTGCTCGTGCTCGACCTGTCGTGGTCCATGATGGCGCTGGACATGGGCGCCCCCAGCGAGCGGATTTCGCGCTTCGACATCGCCTCCGAGGTTATCGAGGACTTCATCCGCAAACGCACCAGCGACCGGCTCGGGCTGATCGTATTCTCCGCGGTGCCCTACCTCGCCAGCCCCCTCACGCTGAACCACGACTGGCTCATCGAGAATCTCCATCGCCTGCACGTGGGCCTCATTCGCGACCTGGGCACCGCCATCGGCGACGCCACCGCCGCGGGCGTGAAGCGGCTTAAGAACCTCAAGGACACCAAGAGCCGCATTATTATCTTGTTGACCGATGGCGATAACAACAAGGGCGAGATTGATCCCGTGCCGGCGGCGCAGCTTGCCGCCGCCCTGGGCGTGAAGGTCTATACCATCGGCATCGGCATCGAGCAGCCCTGCCTGCTGCCGCTGTTCGACCCGTCCACCGGCAAGCTGGAGCTTGACCCGAACGGCAACCTCAGGCCGGGGATGACTCTGCAGCCCGCCAACTACGACGTGCTGGGCAAGATGTCGGCTCTCTCACGCGCCAAGTTCTACCGCGCCACCAACCGCCGCGAACTGCAGCGCATCTACGACGAGATTGACCAGCTTGAGAAGACCGAAATCAAGCTCCGCCGCTTCACCACCTACCGGCCGCTCTACCAATGGCCGCTGCTGGCCGCCTTCGGCCTGCTGGCCCTGGAGCTGATTCTCGCCAACACTCGCCTGCGGAGGGTGCCATGATGGACTTCAGCAACCCCCACTTCGCCGAACCGCAGTGGCTCTGGCTGGCCCTGGCGGGCCCCCTGCTGCTGGCCGTCCTGCAGCGCTATTCCGGCTGGGCGCGGCGAAGGCAACTCTCGCAGATTGCAGCCCCGGAATTTGTCGCCGAACTGACTCGTTCCCACAGCCCAGCCCGCCGCGTGCTCAAGAACGCCCTGCTCCTCCTGGCGGTGGCGGGAATCGGGTTCGCCCTGGCCCGGCCCCAATGGGGCGAACAGGCGGAGGTCAGCCACCTCTACGGCCAGGACACCTTGTTTATTCTCGATTGCTCGCGCAGCATGCTGGCGAGCGACATGGCGCCCAGCCGGTTGCAGCGCGCCAAGCTGGCCATCCTCGATTATGTGCAACACCGCTGGCATGGCCGCGTCGGCCTCGTCGCCTGCGCTGGCCAGGCCTTCCTCCAATGCCCGCTGACGTTCGACTACGGCGCCTTCCGCGACGCGCTGCTGGCCATTGACGACAAGACCATCCCGGTTCCCGGCACCGACATCGGCCGCGCGCTCGACGAGGCCTGCCGCGCGATGGACAAGGCCCAGCGGCCCAAACTGTGCGTGCTGCTAACCGACGGCGAAGACCTCCAGCAAGGCGGCGTCCGCGCCGCCCGGACGCTGGCGAAGCAAGGGCTGACGGTCTTCACGGTAGGCGTCGGCACGCCCGCCGGCGCGGAGATTCAGTTCCTGAACGAACAAGGCAAACTGGAGGTGCTGCGGGATAATCGCGGCGAGGTTGTGCGCAGCCGGCTCGACGAGGCAACCTTGCGCGCCATCGCACAGGCTACCGGCGGCGCTTACTTTCCCCTCGGCCCGCTGGGCGAGGGCCTGGCCAAGGTCCGGCTTGCGCTCGAGGACACCCGAGCCGGGTCGGCTGCGGCTCCGGCACGCAAACTGGGGGTGGACCGCTTCCACTGGCCCGTGGCGGGAGTGCTGGCCCTGCTGGTGGTCGAATCTCTGATTGGCACCCGGCGCCGTCTGCGCGACATTGTCTCCTGAATAGAATATGATGCGGCCCTTGACCAAAGCCTTCGGACCAGCGACCCCGCTCCTTCTCGTCGCGTTCGCCCTGGCCGCCGTTGGCCTCTCCGAATCCAACCCTCCCCCCGCACTTTTGCCTCCCAAACAGCCCGAAAAGGAGACGCCCGCCCCCGAGCCTCCCCCGCCCGTCACCCCGCGCGAGTTCTTCAACGCCGGCACACGGCAGCTTCGCGACGGCAAACTCCGCGAGGCGGAGGCTTTCCTGGAGACCGCTCTCGCCAGCCAGAAGGATTCCCTTCAGCCGCCGGCCCTCTACAACCTCGGCCTCGTCCGGTTCGCGCAAGGCGTCGAGCAGCTCAAGAAAGGTCCGTCGCCCCAGCCAACAGTCACGCGCGGTCAAACCGCGGCTCAGCAGGCGGACCTTGCCATCCGCCAGGCGGACGAGGCGCTGGGCGGCAACGATGTGCAGCGAATGGTCGCCGCTTACCTGCGTGGCCGGGGCGCGCGCAAGGAGTTGAAGGCCGCGACCGAGGCCGTGCAACGCGCGCTCAAAGTGTTTGGCGCGGTTCTGGGCCGATGGGAGCGCGCCTCGGGCGATTTCAAGAGCGCGTTCGATCTGGACCGCGCGGACACCGACGCCCGGCTCAATGCCGAGGCGGTGGACCACCGCATTGCCAAGCTGGTGGACAGCCTGCGCGAGATGCAGCAATGCTCCAACGGCATGTGCGGAAAGCAGCAGCAACTGGGCGATGCCATGAAGAAGCTCAAAGGCCGCATCCCTGCCTCCGAAATGCCGCCCGGCGCAGCCTGCGAGGATGGAGACGAGGAAGAGCAACCGATGGGACCCCAACCCGGCATGGAGGAAGGCCCTTCAAGGGACGGTGAGGAAATGCAACTATCTCCGGAACAGGCGGGCTGGCTCCTCGAAACTTACAAGCTCGACACCGAGCGCCGGCTGCCTATGGGACAAGGGCCTGCCGGCGAGCCGCGGGACCGTTCCCGGCCCACCTGGTGATTGCCGCCGCGCCTATGCACTTGCCGCGCGGTTGCTCCCGCATTTTCCCACTGGTTGCGTGCCTGTTCCTGGGCGCCGCGGCTTCGCTGCTTGCCCAGGCCACCAACGCCCCGCCCCGAGACCCTCTCATGTCTCTCATGATCTCGCAGCCCAAGCTGCAGATCCCAGCGCTGACCGTCGCCACTGCTGCTTTCGACCCGCCGGTGGTCCGCCCGGGCGAACAATCGTTCCTTCGCGTCACCTTCAACGCTCTCGAGGATGCGATCGAGTGGCCCACCAACCTTGTTGGCCCGCCGGAACTGGAGCTGCGCCCTGGCGCCCACGGCCAAATGCTGAAGATGACCGGCACCAACTTCGAGCCGCACAGCGCCTTCAATACCCGTGCGCGCGCCTCAAGCCTCGGCTCGTTCATCGTGCCGGAGTTTGTGGTTCGCGTTGACGGCAAGCCGGTTGCCGTGCCGTCCGCGCGGCTCGAGGTGGTCTCCACGCCGCCCGCCTCGGTGCCGGCGGTGCCGCAACTCGCGCTCGATCTGCCCGTCACCAATTTGTTCGTCGGCCAGGCTATCCGGGCGCAAGTGGTGTTGCCAGGGTTGGCGGGGGGCATCGTCCAGGGCCTGGCCTACCCGCAGTTGAGCGGCCAGGGCTTCCTGGTGGACGTGGCTGTGGCCCGCCAGCGCGTCGAAGCGGTGCATCGCGGTGGGACGAATGTATTATCGTTCATCTACGAAACCACTCTCACGCCGCTGACGACGGGCCGGCTCACTGTCGTGGCGCAAGGTTTCATGGCGGGCAACCGTTTCTCCGGCCCGGTCGTGATCGCCGGTCAGGCCACCATTCCCGGCGGCCCACCCCAATACACGCTGCTCGAATCGGAACCAGTGGAGCTCAACGTCCGGCCCCTGCCGCGCGAGGGTGAACTGCCGGGATTCACCGGCGCGATCGGCAGCTTTGCCGTCGGCCCCCCGCAACTAAGCACCAACGAGCTGCGCGTCGGCGAACCCGTTAGACTCACGGTGACCATCACCAACCGCGGCGACGGCCCGCTCGCGCGCATTGCGCCGCCGCCACCGCCAAAGACCCGGGACTGGCAGGTCTTCGCCGCCGCCGACTTCGCCCCCGCCCAACCCGTCAGTCCGCCTCCTCCTCCCGCGTCTCCAGTCAGCCCGCCGCCTCAGCCTGCGGGGTTCCAGGGCGTGTTGACATTCAACTACACGCTGGTTGCCCTGACGGAAGCGACGACCGCCACCCCGCCCATTCCGTTCAGTTGTTACGATCCCAGGGCCGGGGCCTACGCCGACCTAACGATCCCGCCGGTCTCCGTTACGGTCAGCCCCGGCGCGACCCCGGGCGATCTTGGCAGTCTGTTACAGGCCGGGTCGGTGGAGGCTGAACCGGAGAAGGAGCTTGTGCTGAGCAGCCTGGCCGCTTCGCGCGGTCGGCCAGCGGCGAGCCTGGTCCCGCCGCAGCAGCGGGCATGGTTCCCGTTGGTCCAACTCGCGCCAGGCGTTGCCTTCCTCGGAATATGGGCCTGGGACCGCCGCCGCCGTTACCTGGAAGCGCACCCGGACGTTGTGCTGCGTCGTCGCGCCCGGCGGGCGCTGCGCCGCGAGCGGCGCATCCTGCAACGGGCGGCGCAGGCGGCGGATGCGCCCCGCTTTGCCGCCGCGGCGGTCAGTGCCATGCGGGTGGCCTGCGCGCCGCATTACCCGGCGGAACCGCGGGCGCTCGTTGGCGGCGACGTGCTGCCGCTGCTGCCCGCGGCGGAGCGTTCCGGCCGCGCGGGCGAGGTGGTGCGCCGTTTCTTTGCGGTCACCGACTCCGCCCTCTTCGGTCCAACGGCCGCGAATGCCGCCGAGTTGCTTCCCTTGCAGCCCGAACTGGAGCAAGTCCTCGAACAGCTTGAGGCGAGACTATGACTCACTCGCTCTCTCCCCATCATTCCTCGAACCTCGCTCTCTGTTCTTCACGCGTTGGGCTTTCCTTCGGCCGCCGGGCCATGGTTCTCGGATTTGCCTCCCTTTCGGTCTGCCTCCTGAGTCTGCTGCTTTCTTTGGTCACGCTGTCCGCCGCTTCGCCGCACACGCTTTTCCAGGACGGGGCCAATGCTTACCGCGCGGCCGACTATGCGCGGGCGGCGGAGGCGTTTCGCCAATCCGCCGCCTGGCAACCGGCGGCTGGCGCGCTGCAAAACCTCGGCAACGCCGAGTGGCAGTGCCGTCGCACCGGCGCGGCCATCCTTGCCTGGGAACAATCCCTGTGGCTGCATCCCTTCAACCCGGCAGCGCGCCAGAACCTCCGATTCGCGCGCAAGGTTGCCCAGCTCGAAGCCCCCGAGTTGGCGTGGTATGAGGTCATTTCCACCTGGCTGCCTGTGGACTGGTGGGCCTGGATTGCCGGAGCCAGCTTTTGGCTGGCGGTCGGTGTGGCGACGCTGCCCGGCATTCTAAGACGCCGAAAAGCAACCTGGCACCAGGCCGTCGCCGCCTTCTGTCTCATGGTCTTTCTGCTGAGCGTCCCGGCGTATATAGGCGTCCAGACCCGCTCCCGGCTTGGTTTCGTGCTGCAACACGACACCCCGCTCCGGCTAACGCCCACCCTCGAAGCCCAGGCGGTGACACGCCTGGCCGCAGGCGAACCCGCCCGCCGCATTCGCACCCGCGGCCACTATGTGCTCATCCGCACCAACCGCACCCTGGGGTGGGTGGAGGAGGCGCAACTCGGACTGATCTGCCCCGAGCCGAACTGACGCGCCGTCTCTGCCTGGTCCCGGCTCCGCACGGAAAGGAAAGACCGGGAGGGGGCGGGTCAGCGGTCAATGTCCCTGCGCACCCAATGAGCGTGCATGTCGAGATAAACCTGGTTGCGACCGCCGTTGTGCGCCGACCACCCGCTGGGAGGAGGCGCGCTGGCGCCGACGCTCCATTGGTCTTTAAAACCAGCCCACCAGGGTTTCTCGAAGAAGGGGCTCATCAACCATTCTTCATCGGAGACGCTGGCGCGCCTGGCCGCAGCGACGCTCTCGGGGGTGCGACCGCGGAGGTAGCGGGGGGCGGTGGGGTCGCGCTCGGCGAGCTTGTCGCTGATGTAGTTGGCCCAGCCGCGTTCCGGGGCGTTGGTGCCGTCCTGACGCCACGGGCTGAGGAAGTGGCTTTGCCATTGGTTGGAGAGGGCCAGGGGCACCGGGGGGCTGAGCCAGATTTTCACGTTGGGGGCATAAGCGTGCAGCAGCGGCATGAAGGAGCCCATGGAGTTGTAGCGCTTGCCGCTGGAATTCACTGGCGGGGTAAACTGCAGGTCGGAGTCCGGCACATAGGGCATCTTTTGCGCGTAGTCAGCCAGGTACATGGAGGTCGCCAGGGCAACCTGGTGCAGGTTCGACAAGCAGGCGGAACGCTGCGAAGCCTGTTTGGCCTTGCCCAAAGCCGGCAGCAACAGGGCGGCCAGAATCGCGATGATGGCGATGACCACCAGCAGTTCAATCAGGGTAAACGCAGCAAAGGGCCGCTGAGAGTCTGACCGCATAAAACGCCGGTGGATCATAAACGATCACGTTGATCGGCCGTAGCCGTGGCTGGTAGAAGCGCCACCGCCAGGGCCAACAACCAGTGCACTACGCCGGGAGTCGTTAGCATCGGCAAACAGTCTGCCCTTGCCGCGTTGCCGCTGTCAATCGCAGGTCACGGCAGACTCAATCCCGGTGCGTTGACTCGGCCCGGCGCCGCACGTAGTTTGGCTGTGGATGTTCGAGCTCATCGCGCCTTACCAGCCTGCCGGAGATCAGCCGCAAGCCATTGCGAAGCTGACGGAGGGGTTATTGGCCGGCGCGAAGCACCAGGTGCTGCTGGGCGTCACCGGCTCAGGCAAGACCTTCACCATCGCCAATGTCATCCGCAATGTTGACCGCCCGACGCTGGTCATCTCGCACAACAAGACGCTGGCCGCGCAGCTCTATGCCGAGTTCAAGGGCTTCTTCCCGCGCAATGCCGTCGAGTATTTCGTCAGCTACTTCGATTACTACCAGCCCGAGGCCTACATCCCCCGCACCGACACCTTCATCGAGAAGGACTCGAGCATCAACGACGAGATCGAGCGGCTGCGGCTCTCGGCCATGAGCAGCCTGTTTGCCCGGCGGGATGTGGTGGTGGTGGCCAGCGTCTCGTGCATTTACGGCATCGGCAGCAAGGAGGACTACGAGGCGATGGTGATCCCCATTCGCACCGGCCTCGAACTGGCCCGCGACCAGTTCCTCCACCGGCTGGTGGACCTGCAATACACGCGCAATGACATCGAGTTCACGCGCGGCCAGTTCCGGGTGCGGGGGGACACGGTCGAGCTCTGCCCCGCGGGCCGCGAAGACGCCCTGCGCGTCGAGTTTTTCGGCGACCAGATCGAGCGCATCACCCGGTTCGAGCCGTTGACGGGCCACAAGCTGGAACTGCTGGAGGCGGTGACGATTTACCCGGGCAAACAGTTCGTCACGCCCGCCGCGAAGCTGCGGCCCGCCGTGCTGGCCATCCGGGAGGAGCTGGGCGAGCGCATCGCATGGTTCGAGCAGCAGGGCAAGCTGCTGGAAGCGCAGCGGATCAAGATGCGCACCGAATACGACCTGGAGATGATGGAGGAGATGGGGTTCTGCTCGGGCATCGAGAATTACTCGCGGCACATTGCCGGACGCCCGCCCGGCTCACGCCCGTGCACGCTGTTTGACTTCTTCCCGAAGGACTACCTGCTGGTGATTGACGAGTCGCACGCCACGGTGCCGCAGATTGGCGGGATGTATAACGGCGACCGGTCGCGCAAGACGGTGCTGGTGGACTACGGCTTTCGGTTGCCCAGCGCGCTGGACAATCGGCCCCTGAACTTCGAGGAGTTTCAGGCCTTGCAGAACCAAGTGATTTACGCCAGCGCCACCCCCGGCGCCCAGGAACTGGAGTGGGCCCGACAAGTGCGGAGTGCGGAGTGCGGAGTGCGGAGTGGAGGGGGCGGGATTCCGCACTCCGCACTCCGCATTCCGCACTCGGAAGGCGTCGTCGAGCTGGTTGTCCGCCCCACGGGCCTGGTGGACCCCAAAGTGACGGTCAAGCCGCTGACAGGGCAGATTGACGATCTCATCAATGAGTGTCGGAAGCGAGCCGAAGCCAAAGAACGCGTGCTGGTGACCACGCTCACCAAGCGGACCGCCGAGGAGTTGACCGATTACCTGCGTGAGATCGGCATCAATGTGCAGTACCTGCACAGCGAGATTGACGCCATCGAGCGCGTGGAGATTCTGCGCGCGTTGCGCAAGGGGGAGTTCGATGTGCTGATCGGCATCAACCTCCTGCGCGAGGGGCTCGACCTGCCGGAGGTGTCACTGGTGGCCATCCTCGATGCCGACAAGGAGGGCTTTCTCCGCAGCGAGACGAGCCTGATCCAGACGGCGGGCCGCGCGGCGCGCCACCTCAACGGCGAGGTGATTCTCTACGCCGACGCGCGGACGCAGAGCATCCAGCGGTTCCTGGCCGTCTCGGACTACCGGCGGAACAAACAACTGGCCTACAACGCCGAGCACAAGATCACGCCCCGCAGCGTCAAGCGGGCCGTCGAGGAGAGCCTCTCGTCTCACCAGGAAACCACCAGGGAGGCGCATTCCGTGCTGGCCGAAGCGGGCGTGGACATTGACCTCAACGACACGATCCGCGAGCTGGAGGAGGAGATGCTCGCGGCGGCGAACAACCTGGAGTTTGAAAAGGCCGCCCTCCTGCGCGACCAGATTCGCGAGCTCAAGCGGGCCATCTCGGGCGGCCCGCCGGAGGCTCCGGCCAAAGCAGGCACAGCCAGGCAGGTAAGCTACCGCAAAGGCCGCAAGGCGCTTTCCTCCGGCCGCAGGCAGGCCCCATTCTAAGAAGACTATGAAGACTCAACCGCCTCAACGGTGGACCAGCGAGAAGATCCTCGCACTCGGGCGCAGTTACCAGGACGCTGCCGTCCTGGCGGCCGCCGCTGACCTGGACCTTTTCAGCGCGCTGGTTTCCATGCCGCTGTCCGCCGCGCAGCTTGCGCGCAAGCTCGCGTGCGATCTGCGCGCCCTGACCATTCTGCTGGACGCCCTTGCCGCCCTGCGGCTGCTCAATAAGGCCGGGGACAACTACACCGTGGCGCCCGGGCTGGATGCGCTCCTGACCCCGGGCGGCGCGCAGAGCGTGCTGGCCATGGCGCAGCACCAGGGGCACTGCCTCCGCAACTGGGCGCAGTTGGCGCGGGTTGTCAAGACCGGCCGGCCCGCTGAGCGCACTCCGGGAGTACGCGGCGAGGAGGGCGCCCAGGAAGCCTTCATCGGCGCGATGCACAACATCTCCGCTCCCAACGCCGACGCGGTCATCCGGGCCGTGCAACCGCTCCAGTTCCGGCGTCTGCTCGATATCGGCGGGGCTTCCGGCACGTGGACTATGGCCTTTCTGCGCGCCTGTCCCCCGGCCCGGGCCACGCTCTTCGATCTGCCGCACGTCATCCCCATGGCGCAGCGCCGCCTGGCGGCCGCCGGGCTGGACCAGCGCGTCCAGCTTGTTGCCGGCGACTTCACGCGCGACGCGCTTCCTCCGGGCGCGGACCTCGCGTGGGTCAGCGCTATCGTGCACCAGAATTCCCGCGCGCAGAACCGCGCTTTGTTCGCCAAGGTCTTTGCGGCTCTAACACCCGGCGGGCGCATCGCCATCCGCGACATCCTGATGGAGCCAGATCGCACTCAGCCGGCAGTCGGCGCGTTGTTTGCGGTGAACATGCTCGTGGCCACCGAGGGCGGCGGCACCTTCACGTTCGCTGAATTGCGGGAAGACCTGGAGGCGGAGGGCTTTGTGCAGGCCGCCGTGGCGCGCGCCGACGAGGCGATGAACGCGGTCGTCGTGGCGCGACGACTCGGCCGAGCCTGAGAACACCCAGCCAGGCCTCAGCGGGGCGGCGCCCCGTTCTTTCCATACGGGGCGTCGTTGTACATCTTGATCTCGAATTGGCCGTTGGGCTGCTCCTCGACCATCCAGAGCTTCGCGTTCTCCATCGAAGGAATCTCCGGCAGCGCCTGCTTCGTGAGCCTTCGGAGCAGGGCCCGGCCGGCGTTGCCGTGCCCCACCAGCAGGATGGTTTTGTCCGTGCCGCCGAAGCGTTCGCGCGTGAGATCCACCACCCGCTGCACCACCAGTTGTGTCGCGGCCTCGCGCTCGTTGTCGTCTCTCGAGGGCAGCTTGAAATCGTTCCTGGCATCCGCCCGGAAGGTAAAATAGGCCGCTTCATCGGCCGGCAACTCGATTCGCGGCCCGGCTCCCAGCACCGGCCTGGTAACGGCGGGAAGGTTGGTGGCGAGAATTCCGGCTCCGCCGCCAAACTCGCGAAGCTCGGGCCAGATTTCGCCTTTGGCGTTCACTGCCTTGAGGTAGGGCAGGACCGTGTTGCGCGTCCGCCACATGGAGCTCACCCCAATGAAGTCGAACTGGTAATTCTGGAGCTTCCTGGTCGCCGCCGCCACCTGGGTCTTGCCCTTGGGCGTAAACACATTGGCGTCGCCCACGTAATCCGGCCGCTGCGCCTTGGGCACCCTGGCCCACTCCTTCACCACGTTGTGTCCCCCTTCGGCATGGCGGAGGTAGTAGATTTTCAGCCCCGCCTCGGACGGGCTGACCCACGCGCAGAGGCATATCACCGCGAGCAGGACGCCGCCGCCCCGGCCCATATGAAAGGAATTTCCGGGATACGCGTGCGCGCGGCGTGGCTGAAAATGCTTATTGATCGAGATCATGGCTTAAACAGTGCGGCGCACAGTATGCGAATCCGCCGGTCCCGATCAATTTCAAACACCGAACCCTGGTCACTTCCCAGCGCCCAGCGCGGGGCCCGATCCCTCCGAGCATGCCCCCGGCCGTCATCGGGTTAACCTTGCACACCGCCACGCTCGCGGTGTAGAAACCCCTATGCAACAATCGAAACAACTCATGAATACCAAGAAGAGCATTGACCTGCTGAACAAAGGCGTGGCGGACGAGCTCCAGGCCGTCCACCAATACATGTATTGGCACTTCCACCTGGACGACCAGGGTTTCGCCCCGCTGTCCTCGATGTTCCGGCGGATCGCCATCCAGGAAATGGTCCACGTCGAGCGCCTGGCGGAGCGCATCCTCTTCCTCAAGGGCGACGTGCTGATGGTTCCGGCCGGTCCGGTGGAGAAGATAACAGAGGCCAGGCAAATTCTGCTCAAGGCCGCGGCGATGGAACAAGAGGCGGTCGGCGTCTACAACCAGTTCGCTCTGCAAGCCGGGCAAAACGCCGACGCTGCCACGAAGCAGGTTTTTGAGTCGCTGGTGAACGAGGAGGAAAGCCACTACGATCAGTTCGACAAGCAGTTGGAGAATATCAAGCGCTTCGGCCTGAACTACCTGGCCCTCCAGTCCTTCGAGAAGGAGCTCGAGAGCCCGGCGGCATCGGCAGAATAAATGGCCTGCCCTTGGCCGGCCCACCCACGGCCCCCTGCGGCGCGCCCGTTCGCTGGCCGCGCCGAGGCCCTGGTGGCGGAGGGCATGGCCGAAGTCGCCTTGGAGCGGTGAACGCGCTCGTCGTCTCGCGCAAATCCGGCGGGGCCGCAGCACGATTATCCCGCCGCGCCGGGGTCGCCGCCGGCCGAACGACGGTTTCCCAAAGGCGGTCATTGCGCTGAGGCGCGACGGCAATTCAGCATTGCCAACCGCGCCGGCTTTGCGAACATTCGCTAGCATGACTCAGCCCGCTCGTTCCAGCGTGCTCCGGCCGACACGGAACTCATCCGTCTTCCGGTCTTTCGGGGCGGCGGGCGAACGCTTCGCCTCCCCTGCGCTGGGTTCAACAGGTCGCTCAGAATGGCGTGCGGGTCTTCGGCTCCTGGTCTGGCTGGCAGCGTTGTGCGCCGGCTTTGCGGCCCGGGGCGATTTGGCGCTGACGAACTTCAGCGCGACCAACCTACTGAAGGTCATGGCGGCGGGCGACTCGATCACCGACGACTGTTCCGTCAATGGCGCCTGGCGCCAGTATCTCCAGCCTTTGCTGGAGACCAATGGCTATCCCTTCACATTTGTTGGCCGCTATAGTTCCTACGCTTCCGGCAAGTTTAACAAGGTCAAGCACGAGGGAATCTGCGGCGCGGTCGTCGCCGCGCCGGGCCTGATGCCCTCGCCCGTCCAGAACTATTCCGGGCCCGACACCTACCTGCAGTTGACCTTAATAGACGCCCTCACCAACGTCATCCCGGACCTCCTGCTGGTGTATATCGGGGTCAACGACATCGGCCGCGGGCGCGACCCTTACACGGTGGCGACCAATCACTTGCCGGCTCTGCTGGACAGCATCTTTGCACGGGCGCCCGCGGCCAACGTCATTCTCACCAAAGTCACCACCCTGCGCACCGCCAGGATCGGCTCGCCGCCTTATAAGACCTACAGCACTAACATTGCTGTGTTCAACACGGCCGTCCAAACGATGGTCAACGCGCGGCGGGCCCTGGGCCAGAACGTGTTCGTGGCCGATATGTTCTCCGCGGTGGACCCCACGACGGGGCTCCAGGGTGACCGCCTGCATCCCAACCCCGTCGGCCTGAACGCCATTGCCAGAGAGTTCCTCTCCCGCATTGAAGTCCTGACCCTTCGCACCAACCGCGCGGTCACTTGCCTGGTTCCCGGGTGCTCGGATTGGGCGTATTCAGACCAGGGCCTGGACCTGGGCACCAACTGGGCCTTGCCTCGATATAATGATTCCGCCTGGAGCCGAGGCCCGGGGCCCCTGGGCTATGGAGCGCCCGGAATCGCCAGCACGCTCGGCTACGGCCCCGTCTCCACCAACAGGCACATTACGACTTACTTCCGCCGCCGCTTCGTCGCGCCCGCCGCCGTCCACTACACCAATCTCAATTTCCGTCTTAACCGCGCCGACGGAGCTGCGGTCTGGCTCAATGGGCGGGAGATGTTCCGAATGAACCTGCCCGCCCATCAGCCGCTCTCGTGCCTGGCCCGGGCCACGACGGTTGTGACCAACGAAGCCGTTCATACCTACTACCAAACCAATATCCCAGTCTCGTTCCTGCCCCCGGGAACCAACGTCTTGGCGGTTGAAATCCACAAGTTCGCCGCGTCCGCGCCCAGCCTCAGCTTCGACCTCGAGTTGTTCGGCTCAGGGGATTACGCCCCGCCCGCGCCGCCACTCTTCATTGCTCGGGATGGAACGGACGTGCGCCTGCGCTGGCCGGCTGCCAGTAACGCGGGGTTCGCCCTGTTTTCCGGGGGCTACCTCCTCCAGCCCGCCTCGTGGCTCCCCGTGGGCGGCCCGTGCATTCTCGCCGGGGGATTCTACGAGTACCAAGAGCCCCTGCTCCTGTCTGCCCCCAGCACCTTCTACCAGCTCTTCTACCTCGGCCTGCCCGCCACCCCTCCGAGGCTGGGCATCCGCATGGACGCCGATGCGGCGGTGCTCTCCTGGGGAAGTGATTTTGCCGGGTTCCATGTCGAGACCGCCGCCGCGCTGTCTGCGCCGGGCGCCTGGCAGACGCTCGGCGGTCCCTACACTCTGAGCCAGGGCCGGTTCCAGGCGCGGACGCCTGGCACCAGCGTCTCCAACGCCTTCTTTCGGCTCGTAAAGCCTTCACTTTAAGTCGCGTGTCACTCACCCTCTACGACCTGCTGCCCCGGGACGAGCGCCCGGCCAACGACGTCTTGCTCGGGCGCTTTCTCGAATACACCGAGAGCAAGCGGCTCCGGCTTTACCCGGCGCAGGAAGCGGCCATCCTGGAGCTGTTCGAGGACAAGAACGTCATCCTCAACACGCCCACCGGCTCGGGCAAATCGCTGGTGGCGGCGGCGGTGCATTTCAAGTCCATCGCGCAGGGCAAACGCTCCGTCTATACCTGCCCCATCAAGGCGCTGGTCAACGAGAAGTGGCTCGGGCTGTGCCGCGAGTTCGGCCCGGACAACGTCGGCCTGAGCACCGGCGACGCCTCGGTCAACCGCGACGCCCCCATCCTCTGCTGCACCGCCGAAATCCTCGCCAACATCGCGCTGCGCCAGGGCGCGGATGCCGGCGTGCAAGAGGTTATCATGGACGAGTTTCACTACTACGCCGACCGCGAGCGCGGCGTGGCCTGGCAGGTGCCGCTGCTGACGCTGCCCCAGGCGAGGTTCCTCCTGATGTCTGCTACGCTCGGCGATACGGCGTTCTTCGAGGAGGCGCTGACCCGCCTCAACGGGCGCCCCACCGCCGCCGTTGCCTCCCAAGACCGGCCGGTGCCGCTGGAATACGCCTACTCCGAGCTGCCGCTGGCCACGACGCTCGAAAGCCTGGTCGCGCAAGGCAAGGCCCCGGTGTATGTCGTTCACTTCACCCAGCTCGAAGCCGCCCAGAGCGCCCAGGATTTTACCAGCATCAACGTGTGCACGCGCGAGGAGAAGAATGCCATCGGCACGACGCTCGAAGGCTTCAAGTTCACCAGCCCCTACGGCCCCGAGATCCGGAAGTGGCTCAAGCACGGCATCGGGCTGCACCACGCCGGGCTGCTGCCCAAGTACCGGGTGCTGGTCGAGCAGTTGGCCCAGAAAGGCCTGCTCAAGATCATCTGCGGCACCGACACGCTCGGCGTGGGCATCAACGTGCCCATCCGCACGGTGCTCTTCTCGCGCCTCTGCAAATACGACGGCCAGAAGACCGGCATCCTCAGCGCGCGCGACTTCCACCAGATCGGCGGGCGCGCCGGGCGCAAAGGCTTCGACGACCGGGGCTGGGTGGTCGCCCAGGCGCCGGAGCATGTCGTCGAGAACCTCAAGCTCGAAGGGAAAGCCGCCCGGGACGGCAAGAAGATCGTCAAGCGCAAGCCGCCCGAGAAGAACTTCGTCAACTGGGACCAGAAGACCTTCGCCCGGCTCAGGGCCGCCCAGCCCGAGCGCCTGACCTCCCGGTTCCAGGTCTCCCACGGCATGCTGCTTAACGTCCTGAGCCGCAACGGCGACGGCTGCCGCGCCATGCAGCGGCTGATCCGCGACTGCCACGAAACGCCCAAGGCCAAGAAGGATCACACCCGGCGCGCCTGGCAACTGTTCCGCTCGCTCGTGGACCGCCGGATCATCGAGTTCACCCACCCCGGGAGGGCGAGCGTCCCCGCGAGCCCCAATTCATCCGGCCAGCTATCGGAAGTCAGGGCTCGCGGGGACGCTCGCCCTCCCGACACCGAGAGCAAACTCCGCGTCAACGTCGAGCTGCAGGACGACTTCTCGATGGACCAGGCGCTGTCGCTCTACCTGCTGGACACGCTGCCGCTGGTGGACCCGCAGCAGCCCGATTACCCGCTAGTGCTGCTGACGCTGGTCGAATCCATCCTCGAAGACCCGGACATCATCCTCCGCAAGCAACTGGACAAGCTCAAGAGCCAGAAGATGGCGGAGATGAAGATGGCCGGGATTGAATACGACGAGCGCATCGAGGAGCTGGAGAAACTGGAATACCCCAAACCGAACCGCGAGTTCATTTACTCGACCTTCAATGCCTTTGCCGACAAACACCCGTGGGTGGGACAGGAGAATATCAAGCCCAAGTCCATCGCCCGCGAGATGTTCGAGTCGTTCCGCTCCTTTTCCGACTACATCCGCGACTACGAGCTGCAGCGGGCGGAGGGGATCCTGCTGCGGCACTTGAACGGCGTGTACAAGGTCCTCGCCCAGACGGTCCCCGACGCCGCCAAGAACGACGTGGTCCGCGAAATGGAGCTCTATCTCGGCACCATGATCCGCCAGGTGGACTCCAGCCTGCTGGACGAGTGGGAGAAGATGCGCGACCCAAGCTACCAGCGCGCCGAGACCAAAGAAGCCCGCCCCCCCGGCGCCGAAGAAGCCGCCGCCGACATCACCCGCGACACCCGGGCCTTCACCGCCGCCCTCCGCAACCGCATCTTCAGCTTCCTGCGCGGCCTAGTGAACGCCGACTTCGAGCAGGCGCTTGCCCATCTCTCCTCCCCGCAGGACCCCGACGGCCAACCGTGGACCGCCGCGCGGCTGCAGCAGGCGCTCGACCTCTACCACACCGAGCACGAGCGCATTTGCCTGGACCCGAACGCTCGGAATCTGCGCCATACCTACGTGCTCCCCGCCGAGGACAAGCGCACCTGGCGCGTCCAGCAGATGCTGGTGGACCCGCAAGAGCACAACGATTGGGTGGCAGAGTTCGAGGTGGACCTGGCCCGCTCGCGCGAGGCTGCCGAGCCGGTGCTGCGGCTGGTAAGATTGGGCGGCCTGGTCTGAGTCCAATTCAGCTTGGGACCATGCCAGGATTTGACTGCCCCCCTCCGGGCTCCGAAGACGCCCCCGCGCCCCTGACACCGAACCGCCAGGCCGGATGGATTGAGCCCGTCAGCCGACCACCGCCATGCTCCTGGTCTCCCGCGCCCCCTATCCTCAGAACTCCCCCCTGCACGGATTCTGAGGCTGCGAGGAATCTCCCTGATGCCACCACAGGGCTGTCTACTTCAAAATCCCGGGTGTTCTCTCGTAAAGGCGCGCTTCGTGGCACCTGGAACAACCTGAGTTGATTCCTCCGTGCCAGGAGTTCCCGGCTTGGCAGGAAGCTGCCAATACCGTAGCGGCAGGCTGCTTCCTCCGTCCCTCCTCCGTCCCACCTCCGTTCCACCTCCGTTCCACCTCCGACAGGGAGTGGGAGGTGGAACGGAGGAGGGACGGAGGAGCAACGGAGGAGGGACGGAGGAAGGGTGGGGTCTGGCGGGCGGGAGGCGGACCGATATCTGCATCGTTGCCGCTGAGGCTGCTTCTGTAATGTTCTGAGATGGGTGGTGTTAGGCGCGGCTTTGGGGGGAGGCTAGGCGATGCAACATGTGGCCCACGGAATGCTTGCCAACAGGCATGAGCGCGATCGTTTATCGAGCGAGGCGGAAGAGTGGCGATTACGTCAAGAGGGTGGTGGTTCCGTCCAACCACTCGGAAGAGCCTCACTTCGGCATGGTGGATGGGGTGGTGCTCAGTTTTCTGCTGCTTTGCGTTGGCGGGCTGGTCTGCCTGCTGAGCCTGGGTTGAGCGGGGCGGCGGTTTGAGCCTGCCAGAGAAGGGCTAGCGTTGGCCCGAGTCCTTGGGCGAGCGGACTGGCATGGCCGGGCCCGGCGGGGCCGGGGCGTTGGTTTCCCTGGCGCGGAATGCGGAGCGGAGGAGCCAGTGGCGTTTGAGGCCCTGGATGAAGGTGTCGGCATCCACAATGGCGCGGGAGATTTCACTGAGGATGTTGGTATTGGCCTGGACTTGTCCGCTGAGGCTGCTGGTGAGGTCGGCGAGGTTGTCGAGGGAGCGGCCCAGGTTTTCGGCCAGGGCGGTGAGGTTGGTGTCGGCGCGGGCGATGGCGGCATCGGTGGTTGCGAGCGCGTCCTCGATCTGGCGGTTGATGTTGGTGGAGAAGAGCCACTCGCCCAGCGCGCCGGGCTGATCGAGGCGGGCCGTGATGGCGGTAAGGTTGCTGACGGCGGGCCGCGCGTCGAGGGTGACGGCGTTGAGGTTCGAGGTGAGGCTGGCGCTGTTGGAGAGCACGGCGGCGAGCTGGTTGGTCAGCCGCAGGATATTGGGCAGCGCGCGCTCGACTTCTTCCATGAGCTTCTCGAGCCGTTCGGTGACAGCGGCGGATTCATCCGGCACCAGGGGGTAGGGCTTGGATTTGCGGGTGTAGGGGTCGTAGCGGCCCTCGCGGTCGTTCCAGATGCCGGTCATGAGCTTTCGCTCCTCGGAGGTGTTCATGATGACCAGGTTGGTGCAGGCGTTCAGAGCGGAGGGCGGCACATCGGCGAGCGGCGTCTTGGCTGCGGCCAGCAGGTTGGTGCCGCTCTCATCCCAGATTTCCTGCCCCAGGAGCCATTGGGCGAGGTCCGGCAGGGCGCGCGCCTCCTCCGGGCTGATTTCGCTCAGCTCGTAAAAGACGTAGGTGGGATAACCGCCGGAGCCTTTGGTGACTTCCAGAATGCGTTTGCCGAGCAGGTCGGCGGTGGTGATCTTGGCGCGCGACCCCTGGGTCCAGAGGTAGCCGTAGTAGGGATCCTTGATCTCGAACTCGACGTAGATGTTGTGGTAGAACTCGTCGGGCGGCATGGGGTCCATGCGGGTAATCTGGCCGACGGCCAGCCCCATGAGCATCACGGGGTCGCCGACTTTGAGGCCGGTGGCGCGGTCGGTGAAGGTGTAGTAAGGAGCCTTGGTGAGGAACCACCCCTTGCGCTCGGCGGTGTGATAGACGTAATAGACGAAGCCAAAGGCCAGCAGCGCCATCGCCAGGGCCACAAACCAGCCCACCAGCCGCTCCATGCGGCTGAGGCGTGTGCGCAACTGCGGTGTTAGGTCCTGGAGCGCCATTCCGGCCTTTGATTACTCGGTTTGTGTTCCATCCGTCAATAACTCCCGCACGAGGTCCCTGTTGGCGGCGGCCAGTTGGGCCCAGTCGCCCAGCACCCGGAGGCTGCGGTCGCGCAGGAGCGCGAATTGCCGCGCGTGGCCTTTCCAGCGCCGGAAATCGGCGGTGGTGACGACCAGCGTCACGGGCCGGTGCTGCATGAGGGGATGGCCCCGGGAGAGTTGATCCAGAAAGGCGAGCCACCAATTGGCCTGCCGCGGGTCCACGCCGCCGAGCGGGTTGTCCGCCAGCAACACTTCGGGCTGGAGCGCCAGCGCGCGGGCCAGGCCGGCGCGTTTGCGCCAACTGTAGCCCACCGCGCCCGGAAGACTCTCTGCACAGGGCTCCAGTTCCAGGCACGCCAGCAGCTCGCCCACCGCCGCGCCGGTCTCGGCCGGGCCCAGGTTGCGGTGGTAGCGCAGCGGCAGCGCGACGTTCTCCGCGACGGTAAGGTGATTGAACAACTGGCCCCCGTCGAACACAAGGCCGAGGCGCAGCCGTGTCTTCAGGCGGGCGTCCTCGAAGATGGGCATCGGCTCTCCGAAGAAACGGTATTGCCCCCGCTGCGGAGGCATCACGCCGCCGGCCAGCATGAGGAAATCGCTCTTGCCCGCGCCTTGCAGCCCCCCGACGACCCAGTAATCGCCGGCGCGGACCGTCCAGTTGACGTTCTCGGCGACCAGGATCGCCGGGTCATGCAGGGTACCGACCGCCACGTTGGTCATCTCGATTGCCGGCGCTGCGGCCTGGGCTGGGAGTGGCTGCGTCATGTCACGAGGTAGATGATGATGAACAGGGCGTCGAGCAGGACGCACGCGATGACGCTTTGAGCCACGGCGGCGACGGTGGCGCGGGAGACCTCCTCCAGGCGCAAGGGCTGAGCCAGGCCGTGGTAGCAGGTCACCAGAGCGATGATGCTGCCGAAGCAGAAGGTCTTGATCGCCAGCAGGGCGAAATCCAACCCGCTGAGGGCGCCGGCCAGTTGGCGGACATAATCGCCGGGGCGCAGCGGCACATCCTGCACGAAGGCCCAGAGATAACCGCTGAATAGAGCGCCGAGAATCAAATAGACCGTCAGCGCAAAGACGCCCAGGGCCATGCCCAGCACGCGCGGCACCACCAGGTAATGCACCGGGTCAATGCCCAGCGCCTCCAGCGCCTCGACTTCCCCCATCGCCCGGGCGGTGCCCAACTCAATCACGTTGGCCGTGCCCACGCGCGCCAGCACCAGCAGCGCCGTCACCAGCGGCCCAAGCTCACGCACCACCACCACGACCATAACCGTGCCCAGGAAATTGATGGCGCCCACGCGCGTCAGCCAGGAAACGGTCTGGCCGATAACCACCAGCCCCAGCGCCGCCGCCATAAAGAGGAACATGGGCATCAGCCGCAGCCCGGCGCGGGAGGCTTCCTGGAAGACGAGCGGACGGATCACCCGGCGCGCGACGCGGGAGCGGCTGATCATTACGCCCAGCGTGATCAAGGCAAACGAGCCGATGCCCTGGAGCGTCAGCAAAAAGCGGAACAGCATCCGGCCCAAGTACCGGGTCAGCGACCGCGGCAGCGGCAGGCGCAGCAGCCACAGGCGCGCGCGGGCGGCGCGGAGGGGACTGGCGTTTCCGTTTTCCACGCCGACAGCGTACGATTGGCATTGGCAGCCGGTCAAAGCTGATTTTGGGGATTGGAAACCCGCGCGCGAATCGGTAGAGATGGTCCGGCAGCCGGTGGCCAAACGCCGGCCGCCGCTCTGGAACCAACGAACATGATTGCCCGCGTAACCCTGGAAATCGCCCTCCGCAAGGAGTTCGACTACGCCATCCCGCCCGAACTGGCGGGCCTGGTGGAGGTCGGAACCCGGGTGCAGGTGCCGTTCGGGCCGCGCAAGGTGATGGGGTGCGTGACCGGGTTGGCCGAGGAATCGGCGCAGCCCCGGCTCCGGGCCATCCTGAAGGTGATCGGGGCGCAGTCGCTGGTGACGCCCAGGATTCTGAAGCTGGCGCGGTGGATGGGGGATTATTACTGCTGTGCGGCGGAGACGGCGTTGAAGAGCGTGCTGCCGGTGGCCGTCCGCCGCGAGCAGGCCAACTGGCGCGAGCGGCTGCATGTGCGCGCGGTGCCGCCCGCCGGTGAATTGCCCAGGCTGCCGCGCCGGCAGCAGGAGGTGTGGCAGATCGTGCAGGAGCGGCGCGAGCTGCCCCTGCGGGAATTGCTGGTGCTGGGCAAAACCACGGCGGGAACGGTGCGCCGGCTCGAAGACCGGGGCCTGGTCAGGATCACCGCCGAAATCGCGGAGCGAGACCCCTATGCCTTCGAGCATATTCTGCCGACGCAACCGCTGGCGCTTAACCCGGCGCAGGCCGACGCGCTGGCCGCCATCAAAGAAGCGATGCGGGGAAGTCCAAAGGCGGACTCGGGCGCTGGAGGCGTGGGCGGCGGACCCGCCGAACCATCATCCGCCCCCGGCGCCCCGGCGGCTCCGGCCACGCCCCGGGCGGCGACGTTTCTGCTGCACGGCGTCACCGGCAGCGGCAAGACGGAAGTGTATTTGCAGGCGATCGCGCATGCCCTTGAACAGGGCAAAGGGGCGGTCGTGCTGGTGCCGGAGATCTCGCTGACCCCGCAGACGGTCGAGCGTTTCAAGGCGCGGTTCAGCTCGGGGCCGCTGCAAACGCTGGTAGCGGTGTTGCACAGCCACCTCTCAGCCGGCGAACGGCATGACGAGTGGCACAAGATCCGGCAGGGGCGGGCGCGGATCGCGATCGGCGCGCGCTCGGCGATCTTCGCGCCGGTGGAGCCGCTGGGGCTGATCATCGTGGACGAGGAGCACGAACACACCTACAAGCAGGAAGAGGCGCCCCGCTACAATGCGCGCGATGTCGCGATTGTGCGCGGCCAGATGGAAGGGGCGGTCGTGGTGCTCGGCTCGGCGACGCCCTCGCTGGAGAGCTACTACAACTGCGCCCGGGGCAAGTACCGGCTGCTGAAGTTGCCGGAGCGAGCCGACGACCGGAAGATGCCTTATGTGCGCGTGGTGGACATGCGGCAGAGCGCGCGCGCGGAGAAAGGGATTCCCATCTTCTCGCCGCAGCTCAAGGAAGCGATCACCAGGCGGATCGAGCGGAAGGAGCAGGTCATCCTGTTCCTGAACCGCCGGGGCTACTCCAGCTCCCTGCAGTGCCCCCTGTGTGGCTTCGTCGCCCAATGCCCCAACTGCAGCGTCTCGCTGACTTACCACCGCCATGAGCAGAAACTCTGCTGCCACGTCTGCGCCCATGTCGAGCCCGTGCCGGCCGCCTGCCCGAATGCGAGCTGCCGGAACCCGGCAATCCGCTACTCCGGCCTGGGCACGCAGAAAGTCGAGGCCACGCTGGCTAAACTCTTTCCGCAGGCGCGCACCGTGCGCATGGATTCCGACGCGCTGAAACGCAAGGAGGATTACCGCCGCATCCTGGGCGATTTCCGCACCGGCAAGATTGACATTCTCGTCGGCACGCAAATGATCGCCAAGGGCCTGCATTTCCCCAACGTCACACTGGTCGGCATCATCTACGCCGACCTCGCCCTGCATCAGCCGGACTTCCGCGCCGGCGAGCGGACCTTTCAACTGTTGACGCAAGTGGCCGGGCGCGCGGGCCGCGGCGACGTCGAGGGCGAGGTCTTCGTCCAGGCGTTCACGCCCTTTCACCCCGCCATCCAGTTCGCCCGCCGGCATGACTTCGAGGGCTTCTACCAGCAGGAACTCGAATTCCGCGAGGAGCTTAAATACCCGCCTGTCAGCCGCATCGCTTTGCTGACCCTCAAGGGCCGGAACGAGGAGAAGGTGAAGTTCTCCGCCGACCACCTGAAGCGCGAGCTGGAAAAGGCGGCGGGCGGCATGCAGGACCTGGTGCTCGCCGGCCCGGCGCCGGCGCCGTTGCTGCGGGCCGAGACCTATTACCGCTACCAGATCATGCTGCGCGCCCAGCGCATGTCCGCGCTGAGCCGGCGGCTGGCGGGAATCACGCAGTCCCTGGCGCTGCCGAAAGGCGTCTTGCTGGCGGTGGACATTGACCCGCTGGACCTGTCGTAGCCCTGGCGCGGGCGATCTGGCGCGGGCAATCGGCTTGCCACCTCGCCTGTTCTAAGCCGTGTCTGTGCAGTGGCACGGGTTGTTCACACTCGCCCGGGCGCTTGTATTGCCGGAGGATGCATCCCTGCCCGTGGAAATTGACCCGGCGGGTTTGACTGGTTGCCAAACGCCGGGTTTAGTCCAAGATTGCCGTGTATATGAAACCGAATCTCAGCCGCCGCGAGTTTCTCGCCGCCTCAACCGTTTTCGCCGCCGGGCTCGGCTTTGGCCTGGGAGCCGTTCCCTGCGGGGCGCGGGCTGCCGACCCCGCGTTCAAAACGAAGCTCCTCAAGGCCCTCATTGTCAACAAACCGGCCGAGGACGAGTTGAAGCGGCTCAAGGCTGCGGGCTTCGACGGCCTTGAGGCGGGTATTCTACCGCCGCAGGAGGCGGAAGGCTGCCGCAAGGTTGCCGAGAAGTGCGGCCTCCGCATCCACTCCGTGCTGCGCGGATGGGCGGAGTTCAACAGCGACGACCCCGCCAAAGTGGCGCAGACCTTCGCGGTCACCGAGGACGCCCTGCGGGCGGCGCAGGCGTATGGCGCGGATGCGGTGCTGCTGGTGCCGTGCCGCATCGGCGGGATGAAGATCCCCGCCCCGCGGCAGTTCGCCATCAAGTTCAAGTCAAAGACCGGCCACCTCACGCGCGTTGTGGCCGGCGACAACGCGCCCTACGCCGATTACATCAAAGCCCATAATCACGCCACAGACACGTCGCGCGAGGCCATCAAGCGGCTCATCCCCCTCGCCGAGAAATGCCGCGTGGTCATCGCGCTCGAGAACGTCTGGAACAACCTCTGGGTGCAGCCCAAGGTCTTCCGGAACTTCGTCGCTTCCTTCAAAAGCCCCTGGGTGAAGGCCTACCTCGACCTCGGCAACCACGTGAAGTACGCGCCGTCCGAGGAATGGATTCTCGCGCTCGGCAGCCTGATCGCCAAGTGCCACGTCAAGGATTTCAAGCTCGCCGCCGACGATCCGGGCGCCGGGAATTTCGTCAACATCCGCGACGGCAGCGTCCGCTGGCCGGCCGTCCGCGCCGCGCTCGAAAAGACCCGCTACAACGGCTGGCTGACCATTGAAGGCGGCGACCTCTCCGCCCAGGAACACAGCCGTCGGCTGGACCTCATCATCGCCGGCAGGTAGCAGCGGACTGGCATCTTGCCGTTTTCGGCCCGCCCGCCCTTGAGGCGCCTGGCTGCCAATCGGGGCGGCCGCGAGAACCGGGATCACCTATGATCAGCGCAAGAAGAACCACGCTCCGCCTAGTGCTGGCCGCCCTCCTCCAACCGCTCCCGGCTGTTCCCGTTCCTGCCGCGGAACCGGCAGCGGTGCCGGTGCCGGTGTCGGCGCAGGACGCCCAGGCGTGGATTCGCCAAACGGTTCCCCTGCCGAAGCAGATCGAGATCGAGTCGAAGGTGACCGTGCCTGCCGCGCGGATTCAGATTTTGGGGGCGGCAAAGGCCGGCGTGCTGGGGAAACAGGCCGTGGAGGAATTGCGCGAGCGGATCGGAACCCGGCAGACCGGCGGTCAAACCGGGGATGCCGCCTTCAGCGTGTTGCTGGAGATTCCCGAGGTGAAGGTGGCCGCATTGGCGGCACTCAAGAATGCCGATCAGGCTTACCAGATCATTCCGGACGGAGCCGCGACGTCGCTGCGGTTGGTGGCGCTGACTCCTCGCGGCCTGTACTACGCGGCCAAGACGATGCAGCAGTTGCTCCGCGTGCAGGCGGACGGGCAGGTGGAGATTCCGCTGGCCCGCGTGACGGATTGGCCGGATATGGAGAAGCGCGGCCTGTGGGGATCGGATTGCTGCGCGCACCTGCGTTGGATGGCTGACCGCAAGCTGAACATCGCCGAGCAGATTGCCGACCGCGGCGTGGATGCGCAGGGCAAGCCCTACGCGCGGCTCAAGGGCGGGCAGGAGCCGATGGTGGAAGAGGGGCCGCGCTACGCAGTCGAGCCGGTTCCTGTCGTGCTGCACCTGGAGCAAGTTGCAGGCAAGGGGCTGTTTCGGGCGTATCCGGAACTCAAGGCCCGGGGCGGCCAGGAAGGGGCCATTTGTTACTCGAAACCCGGCTTTGCGGAGATTCTCGCCGAATGGCTCGTCCAGTTGGGCAGCCTGCCGGGCGTGAGCGAGGTGGACGTCTGGATGGCCGAGAACTTGCACCAACAGGGCGGCTGCCAATGCGCCGACTGCCGCAAGGAGGATCGCAACATCCTGGAGCTGCGGACGATCCTGGCCGCCTGGCACAAGGCGCGCGAGACGCTGCCCAAGCTCACGATCTTCGTGCTGACCAGCGAGGAAACCGAGAAGAGCAACCCGCGGCTGCTGCGAGAGCTGCCGCCGGAGGTGAAGCTCTGGTACTACCACAGCCTGCTCACCTACAACACCTCCGAGACGCCGATGCTGCGCAACTACCTGGCGGACGCGGCGAAGGCGGGGCGTTGGGTGGGGGTATGCCCGAGTTTAACGGCGTTCGTGAACTTTGCCCATCCGTTTACGGGGGCGGACTTTGTCCACTACCGCCTGAATGAGTTTGTGGACAAGGGCATGTCGGGGCTGATCGGCTACGCCACACCCCGCCTGCATTATTCGCTGTTCAACGTCGAGGCCGCGGCGGAATGGAGCTGGAACGCCAGCGGCCGCACGCCGCGCGAGTTCGCGCTGTCCTGGGCCGTGCGGCGCGGGATGCGGGACCCCGCGAAGTTCGCCGCCTGGTCCGAGACGCTCGGCCCGGTGGCCTGGGATGTGTATGGATCGGACTGGCCGTGCGGCGAGTTGAGGAACCATCCGCCGCCGGTGGCGAAGCGGCTGCGCCAGGGCGAGTTCGGCGGACTGGGCGCGAATCTCTGGGGCGTGTATCGCTCGCCGTGGGGAGACATCAAGAACCTCGCGCAACTCGACGCGGACGTGGCCCGGGCGGAGCAGGCGATGCAGTTGGCCAGGGAAATGAACGATGCGGCCATTCTGCAGGAGAGCCTCGTGGTGCAAGGCTACATTCGGTCGCTCAAGGCGCTCTACGAGCTGCGCCAGATCATCAAGCCGGAGAACCCCGTGCCACCGGCCCGCCGCGAGGATGCCAGGCGATACTTCACGATGTACGCGGACGGCCTGGAGCAAGCGGCGGCGGCGCTGCCCGGTTGGGAGGAGACAGTGCGCAGGCCCGGCGACGCGCAGCGCTTCACGGCCAGGCCGGTCGAGGTGATTCGGGGCATGGTGAAACAAATGCAGACGGCGCAGGCGGAGCTGGGCTTGTAGGCGCAAGCGCGGGCGCGGGCCGCGCCGCCGCTACTCCAGCCGGAGGGACGGCTCGTGGCGGAAGCGCAGCAGGTCCTCGTCCGAGTTCACTTTTGCCTCATCGGGGAACACGACCACAATCGAGGTGAACCGGCCTTTCTTCCATTGCCCTTCGCGCATGAGCCATTTCTGCACAAACACGGCGACCGAGTGGCGGCAGGCCTCGCGGACGAGCTCCAGGTGAGCGGGGTCTGCGGCCCGTTGCGCCAGGGAGGGCTCCATGCTCCGCTGCAGCGCGTCCAGTTGCTCGTTCTTGTCGAAGCGGGCCCAGCCGCTTTCCGCCCGCCGTTCCATCTCGGCGGTATGGATCGCGGGCGGCAGGCTGGGGCGGATGGGCGGCGCAAGAACCATGCAGACCTGCCCGCGCGCCGCCAGCCGCCAAGGATCGGACAGCCGCAGGTGATAGCGGAAGGACACCGGCACACGAATCTCGGCAACGGTCGTCCCCAAATACACCCAGCCCCAGCCCGCCCACTTCTCATCGGTGCGCTTGAAGGTCTCGTCGCAGCGAAACACGGCGAGTTCGAGAACGTCGCCCTCGGTGGAGCTGATCCGGGGAATGCTCTCGCGAAAGGTCTGCGTGATCCGGCCGGTAATGAAGTTGCGCGCCACCTCGGGCGCGGTGCTGATCACTTTGTCCACGGTCTCCTTCACGCCCCGCGCGGTCTTGAGATAGGCGACCAGCGCCAGGACGGCCAGGATGACCACCGCGGCGGCCAGGATAGCCGTGGCCCAGGGAAAGGATTGGCGAGTCTGGTTGCTTTCCATACGTCATGCGGTGGCGCCAGCCCTTAGTTAGAAGGCAAGGCTGCGGACTGTCAACCACGTGATTGACCTGGGATTCAACAGCGCACCAGCGATGGGTCAAAGAGGCCCTGGCAGGCCCCATTGAGGCCACAACAAGGCCACGAAGGCGGCGTGAGCCTCACGCATAATGCGTGAAAACCTCGCGCATTGCGGCAGGGCACCATGTGAATTCCTTAGGTTTTTGAAGAAAAAGGGGGCTGGCACCGCGGTTGCTAAGAAGAAAGCAGAACCGGGTTGACAGCGTGGACAAGAACGGTAGAGTTCGCGGTCTGTTTGCCAAAGAATTAACAAAAGAATACAATATAGTTTATGAAGAACCTACGCAAAAAGATCGGGGCTTTCACTCTCATTGAGTTGTTAGTCGTTATTGCCATCATCGCCATCCTGGCGGCCCTGTTGCTGCCCGCGCTGGCTCGCGCTAAAGCCAAGGCGCAACGCATCAGTTGCACCAACAACCTGAAGCAGGTTGGCTTGGCCATGCGCACCTTCGCGATTGACAACGACGGTGCCATGCCGATGGCCCTCTCCGGCGCGATGGGCGGCGCTTCGGAAGACGTGGAAACCTACGCCAGATTCCTCGGCACCACTCAGTCCGGGAGTCACGGCGCCTCCAAGATGTTCCTGGCTTGCTCCAATGAGCTGAGCACGCCGAAGGTCCTCTTCTGCCCGTCCGAGTACGAGACCTCGGTCCGCCAGGCGGCAACCAGCTTCGCCGATTCAACCGGCAGCAGCTCGACCACGGTCAGCCAGATTCCCTACACCAATGACCTGAACATCAGCTACTTTGTGGGAGTTGACGCGTCGGAAACCCAGCCGCAAATGTTCCTGACCGGTGACCACAACCTGGGCGGCAATGCGAATCCGCCGACGACAGCGTACTTGGCCGCGCCGAGCACGGGAACGCCGAAGGTCTCCCTCGGCACCAACTTCACCGCCAACGCGGGGCCGGCCTGGATGGACAACATGCACTCCAAGCAGGGCAACGTCGGAATGGCCGATGGCAGCGTGCAGGGGTTCAGCCGCTCGCGCCTGCAGGAAGCCCTGAAGAATTCGGGCGACCTCGGCCACAGCTCGACCAAATACCCGCAGGCCGATGGCGTGTCTGGCGGCGCAGGCTGCAACCGCATCCTCCTCCCGTAATTCGACCTGGTAATTTAACTCAACAGAGCAAAGCGAAAAGGCATCCGCAAGGATGCCTTTTCTGCTTTTTTGGCTCCCCGCCAGCTATTCTCCGCATTCATCGGCCCGCTCTGCCGACGGCGGGTTGCGCGTTCAAGGCAACCTGGCTTCCGGGGCTGAAACCTCCGATCTCCGGCTGGCGGCCTCCGGATCGCGTCCCCCCACCTCGGCTTTGGAAGCCGGCACCTGGAAGGCCGGGACGAGGGCCTGCGCCACCGCTTCGGCCAGTCTCTGCCGATACGCCGGGTCGGCGATGCGCCGGGCTTCGCGGGGATTGGACAGGTAACCGCCCTCGACCAGGATCGCCGGGCGGTTCTGCCCGCGCAGCACCCCCAGGTAGCGGGCTCGCCGCACGCCTCGATCCAGCCGGCCATTGACCTGCAAGACCGCCCGATGCACCCGCGAGGCGAGCTGCAGATTCTCGGCGTCAAACGCGTTGTTCGGAAACGCCAGCGCCGCGTCGTCGCCGTAACCGCGGGTGACGCTCGACGGCATGCCGGTCGGCGTGAGGCAATAAGTCTCCAGGCCCGCCTCACGCTGGTCCGGCGCGGCGGAATTGAAATGCAGGCTCAGGAACACGTCCGCCTGGCGCGCCTCGGCAAAGGCAATCCGATTGGAGAGCGACAGGTCCGCGTCGCTGCTCCGGGTCAGGAACACCCGCCATCCGTTGGCGGCCAGCAGCGGCTCCAGCCGCCGTGCCCAGTCGAGCGTGAACTCCTTCTCGCAGCGGGAGCCCCAAACGCTCCTGGCGCCCGAATCTGTGCCGCCGTGGCCGGGATCAATGACAATGATCGCGTTGGTCTTCAGGAGGCCCGCGCAGGCGCCGCGGACCAGCGGCTCGATGGTCTTCTCCAGGTCAATCGCGTGAACGCACGTCTGCCCGCCCAGCACTTTCGGCGCGAATCCCAGCCGGACTTCCAGACCGTCCCAATACACAGATTGGCTGCCCGCCCAAAGGACAAGGACCCCGTCCGGCGTGCTTAGCGCGCAGCGGGCGGAGGGCGCGGTCCCCAGGGAACAGGGGGCGGCCAGGTCGTTTGCCTTGCACCAGCGATGCAGCGGAATCCAGGTCTCAGCCGGCTGATTGGTGGCAACCAGCGGCGGCGCAGGCGCGGGCGCCGGCGGGACAACCGGCGCCACCGGCGCGGGCGTGAGGTAATCACTCTCCCAATCCGGCACCCGCGCCCCGTGTTTGTGCGGGTGGGCCGCGCATCCCGCCAGCACAACCGCCAGCAGCAGACAGGCCGGGGCGACGGCACTCAAGCCGGACGCGCTCGGGCGCGCGCGGGCCGCACTCCCCAGCCGCCGTTCGGCGCATCCAGCCGGGCGGGACCGGCGGTCAAAGACTCTGGCCAGGTCTGGCACCCGGGCATTGTGCGGGCGCGCCACGACGACTCAAGCCGTTTCGGCGCTCCGGCGGGGAAACCCGCTTGCCCAATTTGCGGCGCGTGGCCATATTCTGTCCGACTGCAACTCAACCATTCGACACCCTTGAGAATACTTGTCGCCATCACGGGCGCCAGCGGGTCGCTCTACGCCCAGCGCCTGCTCGACAACCTCGAGCCCGCCCGGCACGAGGTTCACGTGGTGCTCAGCCAGTACGCCCCGTCGGTGATCGCGCAGGAATTGCCGGGCGGCCTGCGCCTGCCTCCCGGCGCCGTCGCCCACGACTTGAACAGCATGACCGCCCCCTTTGCCAGCGGCTCCAATGCTCCGGACGCGATGGTCATCATTCCGTGCAGCATGGGCACGCTGGGGCGCATCGCGCACGGTTACAGCGAGAATCTTCTCCTGCGCGCCGCAGATGTCGTGCTGAAGGAGAAGAAGAAGCTGCTCCTCGTTCCCCGCGAAACGCCGCTGAACCTGATCCACGTGAAGAACTTCGAGCTCCTCCTCCAGGCCGGCGCGACGATCCTCCCTGCCAATCCCTCCTTTTACTCCCGCCCGCAGTGCGTCGAGCAGGTCGCGGACACGGTGGTCGCGCGGGTGCTGGATCACCTTGGCGTGGCGCATAAGCTGGCGGCGCGGTGGGCGGAGGAAAGAGAATGAAGAAACGCAAAGGCCAGTTACTCAACATCCAACATCCAACATCCGACATCCAACACCCAACGCTTGGCGAAGCGGGGGGCGACGCGTGGGAGTTCCGGGAGGGTGAAGGCGGAAAACGGAGGTTTGACCTTGAGGAACGCTTGCTGGAATTTGCGTCGGCGGTGATTGACCTGTCGGAGAAGCTGCCAAACACGCGGGCCGGAAATCATATTGCCGGCCAGATTCTGCGCTGTGGCACATCGCCGTACCCGAACCACGGGGAGGCCGAGGACGCCGAATCGCGGGATGATTTTATCCATAAGCTTAAGATATGTCTCAAGGAACTGCGCGAGACGCGACGCTGGGCGCGCCTCGTCAGGCGCAAGGGCTGGGCCACGGAGGAGCCAACGCTCGTTTTTGTTTTGAGCGAGGCTGACGAGTTGGTCCGTATCTTCTTCGCGAGCATTCAAACTGCGCGGCGAAATGCACTGGCGGAGAGACGTTCGTCTTCAGAACCCAGTCATCATTGCTCCGGCGGAGCCGGCTGACGATTGGGCTTTGGATGTTGGATGTTTTCGACCCTTAACAAATGGCTTTCGTTCGTGCGGTTCCCCCACACGGCCTTTGCGCTGCCTTTTGCCTTCGCGGCCATGGCGGTGGCCGCCCGCGACAACCGCGGCTGGCCCGGCTGGCGCACATTCGGCCTGATTGTCGGCGCGATGGTCTGTGCCCGCACTTGCGCAATGGCCTTCAACCGCATCGTGGACCGCAAGTTCGACGCCCTCAACCCCCGCACCGCCAGGCGCCATCTGCCCGCGGGAGAGATCACCCTGGCCAGCGCCGTGGCCCTCTGCGTGCTGTCAGCCGCCGGGTTGGTGGGCGCGAGTTATCTGCTCAATCCGCTCTGTTTCTACCTCTGCCCCGTGGCGCTCGTGGTCATCTGCTTTTACTCGCTGACCAAGCGCTTCACTGACTACACCCACGTCTTTCTGGGAATTTCCCTGGCACTGGCGCCGATAGGTGCGTGGCTGGCTGTCAAAGGCATGGATGTCTCCCGCTGGGAAGTCGTCCAGATGCTTGTGCTGGCCGCCGTCGTGGTCCTTTGGCTGGTCGGCTTCGACATCATCTATGCCCTGCAGGACTACGAGTTCGACCGCACGCATGGCCTGCACTCCCTCGTCGTCGCCTGGGGCCCCGGGAACGCCCTGCGGGCCGCCTTCCTCGCGCACTTGCTGATGTGCGGCCTGCTGTTTGTCTTTGGACTGCTCTGCCGGTTTCGCATCGCGTATATCATTGGCTGGATGCTCATCGTCGCCTGCCTCGTCCTGGAACACTGGATCGCCCGCCGGCGCAGCCTCAACTGGATCAACCTCGCCTTTTTCCGCCTCAACGTCGTGGTCAGCGCCGTCTTTCTGATTGTCACCCTCGCCGAGGTCGTGTTTCAGGGCGGCTTCCGGTTGCGCTGAGAGCACCACAATCCGTTGCCGGCACCTGTGCGGCCAGTTCTTCCGCCGGGTAGGTCCAGATCTCGGCCAGCGTCGGGTGGTAGTGCGGCATCGCGGCCAGCTCATGCACCGTCATGCGCTTGTGCATGGCGGCGATGATTTCGTGAATCAGCTCCCCGCCGGCGGGCCCGACGCAACAGCCGCCGATGATCTCGCCGCTTGCCGGATCGGCCAGTAGTTTCACGAAGCCTTCCTTGGCGTCCATAATGATGGACTTGCCGTGATCGTTGAAGGGGTAACTGGCCGCCAGGCAGGGACGGTTCGCCGCCCGCGCGCGCTTCTCGGTAAGCCCGACGACGGCCACCTGGGGCTCGGTGAAGACAACTTCCGTCAGCAGGCGGTAGTCCACCGTCCTCATCCGGCTGGGATGCATGAGGTTGTGGGCGGCGGTTTCTCCCTGCTGGATGGCGATGTGCACGATCTCGTGCTGCCCGGTGCAATCCCCGGCGGCGTAAATGTGCGGCAGGCTGGTCTGCATCCGGTCGTTGGTGGCGATGCGGCGGTTTTCGACGCGCACGCCGATCTGTTCCAGGCCGAGCGCGGTGATGTCCGGCTCCCGGCCCAGCGCCAGGAGAATCTGTTCGGCGCGCACGCGAACGACCTGGCCGTTCTGCTCGAAGGCGACTTCCTTCTCGTTCCCGACGCGGCGGGCCTCGAGCAGCTTCGTTCCAGTGTAGAGGTTGATGCCCTCGCGGCGAAAGGCCTTCTCCAGTTCCCCGGCGGCATCCTCGTCGAACGAACGCAGCAGGTGGGCGCTGCGCTGAATCTGCGTCACCCGGACCCCGAAGCGCGCGAAGAACTGCGCGAACTCAACCGCCACCGCGCCGCCGCCCAGCACGATGAGCGACTCCGGCAGCCGCTCAAGCTCCAGGGCGGTGTCGCTGGTGAGACAGCCCAGTTGGCCGAGCTGCGGCAGTGGAGGCGCCGACACCACCGAGCCGGTGGCGATGACGAAGTGCGCGGCAGCGAGCCGTTCGCCCGTGCTGAGCTCCAGCGTGTGCGGTCCGGCAAAGCGGGCGCGCGCGCGCAGGAACTTGAACTTGCCGCCCGCAAGCTGCTGCCGGCGGTAATCTGCGAAGTTCTGAATCAGGGCATTCTTGCGCGCCATGACCTGCGCGAAGTCGAAGCCGACATGCCCGGCGCGGATGCCCCACGGCGCGGCGTGGCCGGCCAGGTGCAGAACTTCCGCGGCGTAGAGCAGCGCTTTGGTCGGCATGCAGCCGCGCAGGATGCAAAGCCCGCCGACCTCCTCCCCGCCTTCGATCAGCGCCGTCCTGAGCCCCGCGCTCGCGGCGGTCCGCCCCGCGGCATACCCCGCGCTGCCGGCGCCTATGACGGCAAGATCATATTCGTGCTCCGTGCCAATCGTGTTCATGCGGGAAGGATGTGTTCTGCGCAGGCGGCTGGCAAGGCGCCGCACCGGCGATGATGGCGGCGCCAGGCCGCGTCCGCTTGCCAGCGAATTCCCCCCCTGCTAGTAATGGCCCCGGTTATCCGATGAGCTTATGATGTCATTCCAACTCAGCCCCTTTGTCGCGTGCGCCCTGATTGCCTGGCCGATGACGCTTTGCTGCTCTCCAGCCGCCCGAGCCGCCCCGCCAGCCGCGCGAACTGCCGAACTGGCCAGTCGCCACTGGCAGTTGCGCGTGAGCACGGGCGAAGACCAGGTGCGCGTTCGGTTCCAGAATAAGCAGCTCCGTTTCTGCCTGGCCGACGGCCCTTACTCTTATCGCGCCGAGCTGGACCGGGGCCAGACCTTCGAGTCCTGCCAGGGGCTGCGAGGCGCGCATGTCGCGGCCTCCTCCGGCCAACTCGTGGTCCGGGGTGAGTTGGCCGGGCTCGAACTTGAGCATCGGTTCGAGCTGCCGCGTAATCGTCCTTACCTGGAGGAACGCATCACCTTGCGCAACCGGACGGCCAGGCGCATCTCGCTGGCAGACTTCGAAGCCGGCTTCGTCCGGCGGGTTGCAGACACGGGGGGGCAGGTATCCGCCGAGATTGCGCACGATCGCTGGGTGGCAGTGCCGCTGCGGGCGCGGGCGACCGATCCCAAGGGGCACGTGAATGACTTCTCCATCCACGACCTGCTTGCCAAACCGGGCTATGAGCCCCGCATGAACAAGGACCTGCAGTATTCGCAGGTGCCATCGCGGCATCGCGCTTCCGAGGGCTGGGCGTGGACGCACGGGGAGGGCACGCTCGGCATCTTCGTCTTCAACCAGCAGAACATGCTCTTCAGCGTCGTCTCCGTCCAAAAGGACGTCCAGGGCGCCGCGCTGCGGTTCGGGGGCGCGTGCATGATCTCGGGCGAGCCGGCGGCGCTGACCCGGATTGCCCCGGGCGAAACGGTTGACCTGGGCACTGTCCGCTACCACTCGCTGAAGGGCGGCTACACCGAGGCCGCGTATGCCTTCCGCGCGCTGCTCGACGAGAAGGGCTGCCGTTTCCCAGCCGACTACAATCCGCCGGTGCATTGGGAGCAACTTTATGACATGCCCAATGCCTGGGAAGACCGCCCGCACCGCTACACCAGGGCCATCGTGGAAAAGGAGGCGGCGAAGGGCAAAGCTTACAGTTGCGAAGCGCTTTATCTTGATCCGGGTTGGGACACCGGGTTCGGCACATTCCTGTGGGGCGAGGATTGGCTGGGCCCCCGCGCCGCGTTTGTGCGGGACATGCAGTCCGGGTTCGGGCTGAAACTGGCCTTGCACTGCCCGCTGGCAACCTGGGTTTCCCACCAGTATAGCTGGGGGCTGGACGCGGTGAAGAGCTGGCCCGAAGCAGCCGCGCGCACGGCCCCGCCGGAGTCGGCCCGCGCCGTCGAAGCATTGCGTGTCCCGGCGGTGCGCGAAGGCCGGCGCAATCTGGCGCTGCTGCCCGCTGCCAGAGCAGCGGCATCCTCGGTCTTACAAGGCGGAGCCATGCCCATCCACCAGGTTGCTCACCTGAATGACGGCTGGCACGGGAACCAGGCAAGCTGGATTGCCGACCAGATGCCCGCCTGGGCTGAGGTTGACCTCGGCGCGGTCCATACCATCGGCTCAATCCGCCTCGGCAACGACCATGCCCGGCAATACACCGACCGCGCCGCCACCCATCTGCGTCTGCTCACCGCCACCGACTACAACGCGGATTCGCAAGCCGCAACCTGGCGCAGCGTTGCCGAGCAGCAAGGCGAGCCCCTGTTCGAAGAGAAGGTATTTGCCTTCGCGCCGGTCGCCGCGCGCTGGGTGCGCGTGGAACTGCTCCGGGGCGGCCAGGACATGCCGCGGTTGGACGAAATCGAGGTCTATGAGGCCGCGCCGGTTTCAAGGGAGGAAGCGGACGCCTTCGCCCGCGACGCCCGGCGAGGCCCCGCGCCGCCGCCCGCCCGCCAGATGACCGGGCCGTTGCTGTGCCTCGGCTCGCGGCAGTATCGCGACGAGGCCGAACGCCGGCTGCTGGCCAATTGCGCCGATGGCGCGGTGTTCCTCATGTTTGACGGCAATTGGTGGAACGGCGGCTGCGTCAACCCCGCCCACGGCCACCCCGTTCCCTACCGCGTCGAAGACCACATCCGCGCCTGCCTCGACCTTGCCCAGCGCGTCCATGCCCGCTACCCGAAGGTCCTGATCGAGATGCACGACCCCATCGCGGGCGGGAGCATGCCCCGGTTGACGCCCGTCTATTACAAGCATGGCCTGCCGGGCAGCTACGATGAAAACTGGGGCTTCGAGTTGATGTGGGACCCGCTGGCGGACTTGAAGGAGACCCGCGCCCGCTCTCTCTACTACTACAACCTGGGATGCAATGTTCCCCTCTACCTCCATGTGGACGTGCGCAAGGACAACGAAAGCTGCCTGGTCCTGTGGTGGTATGCCTCGACCTGCCGGCACCTGGGCATCGGCGGCACCAGCCCCAACCCCGCGGTGGTCCAGGCCCAACAGCAGGCCATGCGCCGCTACCGCCAGATCGAAGCCTTCTACAAGCGCGGCGAGTTCTACGGTCTCAGCGAAGAAATACACCTCCACGTCCTGCCCGGTGAAGATGCCTTCGTCGTCAACCTCTTCAACCTCTTCGACCAAACCCGCACCCTCAGCGCGAGCTGTCCGCTGGCACGGTTGGGCCTCAACCCGAAGAAGCCCTGCCGCAGCACCAGCAGTTGGGCCACCGTCGAGAATGGCCAACTCCGTGTCGCCTGTGCAATGCCGCCGTGGTCGGCCCAGGTGGCGGAAATCCGGCGGGGCGAATAGTCCAGGCAGAGCGCAAGACCCGCTGTTCCCTGCCGGGCGGCGACTCAGGTGAAGACCGACCAGAGCTTCGTGTTCCGCTGCTCCTGGTCCGAGAGCACCAGTTGCCGGACCGCCGCCGGGAGACGCTTGCGCTGCCATCGGCATTCGCGCTCGCCGGCCAGCCTCGCCGCGGGCGCCGGCGATGCCGAACGCACGGCCTTGATGGCGTAAGCGGCGGCCCCCAGCTCGTGGTCCGCCATGTGCGCGACCCCGGCTGCATGGCCGGCCGCGCGGGCCGCTTCGCAAGCGGCAGCGTCGGACGCGCCCCTTGCCGCCGCATGGGCCGCCACCGCCGCCGCGCGCGCCTCGCCGACGGTGGCTTTGCCGCGCGACCACGCCCGCGCCGCCTCGATCGCCCGGCGGGGCCGATCGTCCGCCGGATGCCCGGCGGTGAACAGCGGCAGGACATGCTCCGCGCAATCCGCCGCCCATTTCGCAAGCAGCCGATGGCGGGCCGCATCAAGCAGCCCGCCGCGGTGGACCGCCACGAAGCGTGGGTCCCTGCTCATAAGTCCCTGCCGCTGTTTTCACCTGTGTTCATTGGTGGTTCGCGCCCGCAAGGATGCCGCTTACGCGCCCGGCAGTCGCGCCGCCAGCAGGCGGGCCTGCTGAATAAGATCGAAGTCGGCGGCCAGGTCGCCGAAGCGGAACCGCGGCAAGCCGCTTTGCTGCAGGCCAAGCAGTTCGCCCGGCCCGCGCAGACGGAGGTCGGCCTCGGCGATGCGGAAGCCGTCCGTGGTTTCCTCCAGCACACGCAAGCGCGTGCGCGCCTCCGGGCTTTTTGCCGCGGCGACAAGGATGCAATAGGAATCGTGCGCGCCCCGGCCAATCCGGCCGCGCAATTGGTGCAGTTGGGCCAGGCCGAAGTGCTCGGCATTTTCGATGAGCATGATCGTGGCGTTGGGCACATCCACGCCGACCTCGATGAGCGAGGTCGCCAGCAGCGTGTGGATCTGCCGCGCGCGAAAGGCGGCCATGACCGCTTCCTTTTCTTTGGGCGGCAGCCGCCCGTGCAACAGCCCCACCTGATACGGCGCCAATGTTTGCTGCAGGGCCTCGAATTCCCTGGTGACGGCCTTGAGGCCGCCGGGGCCGGCGTCTTCGACGCGCGGATAGACGATGTAAGCCTGCCGGCCTGCGGCCAGCTTGCCGCGGATGAAGCTCCAGACCTGCGGGAGTTTGTCCGCCGCGCGCACGAACGTCTGGATGCGACCGCGCCCGGGCGGCTGCTCGTCAATGACCGAAACGTCCAGGTCGCCATAGAGCGTCAGGCCCAGCGTGCGGGGAATGGGTGTGGCGGTCATCACGAGCAGGTGCGGGTAGGAGCCTTTGCGCACGAGCTGCTCGCGCTGCGCCACGCCGAACTTGTGCTGCTCGTCAATGATCACCAGTCCCAGGTCGGGCAAGTCAAACCCCTCCGTCAACAGCGCATGCGTGCCGATGGTCAGCGCCGGCGGCCGCGGGTTTCCTCCTTCATCATTCTTCCCTCTGCCTTCTTGCTTCCCCGCCGTCTTCCGGCTGCCCGTTCGGAGTTCCACCGCGACGCTCAGCGGCTCCAGCCAGCGGGTGAAATTCTCGAAGTGCTGCTCCGCCAGCACCTCCGTCGGGGCCATGAGCGCGACGTGATAGCCGCTTTCGAGCGCGATCAGCCCGCAGCAGGCCGCCACAACCGTCTTGCCGGAGCCGACGTCGCCCTGGAGCAGCCGCCGCATGGGATGGGCGCCGGACATATCCCGGCGCAGTTCGCGCAGGACTTTGGTCTGCGCGCCAGTCAGCTTGAAGCCGAGCCGCGCCAGAAATGGCTTGATAAGCCGGTTGTCGCCCCGGCACGGCAGGCCGCAGGCTTTGGCGGTGAAGTTCCGCCGGCGGAGCTGGATTTGCCGTTGCAGCGCGATGAACTCGTCCAGCGCCAGCCGCCGCCGGGCGAGGTCCGGTTCAGCCGGGGTGTCCGGGAAGTGCAGCAAGCGGATGGCCCTGGCGCGCGATGGGAGAGTCGGGACTTCGGCGGCCAGCGCCAGTTCCGGCCAGGGCTCGCAAATCCGGCCTTCGAACTGCCCGAGCGTCCGCCAGATCAACGCGCGGAGCCAGCGTTGCGGCACGCCCTCAGTCAGCGGGTAAATCGGGGTGAGGCGATTGAAGTGGATGAAGTCCTCCTCGCCGTTTTCCAGGACTTCGGTCTCCGGGTGGTCCATCGTCCGCGGTTTGAGGTGAATCGGCTTTCCGAACGCGATCACTTCCTGCCCGACCGCGAAGTGCTTCTCCATGAACGGCAGGTTCCACCAGCGGCAATGCAGCCGCGCGGTGCCGTCGTCGAGAACCAGCTCGAAGATGGACTTGGTGCGGTGCTTGTACCACTTGACGCCCTGGGCAACAACCCGGCCCCGCGTCGTGGCCGGCTCGCCGAGCTGCAATCGGGCTATGGGGTAGAAATGGCGGCGGTCTTCGTGGCGGGCCGGCCGATGCAGCAGCAAGTCCCCGATCGTGCGAATCTCCAGCCGGGCGAGCTGCGAGGCGCGTTCCGGGCCGACGCCGAACAAAGCCGTCACCGCGTTGTCCAGGGGCGGGAGCGGTTCATTGGCGGTCGCGGCGGTCATCCTCGCGCACCATATCAGGCCGCCGCTCAAACCGAAGCCCGAAATCCATGGCGGATCACCGAGCGTGCCGCCGAAAGCTCACGCTGGCCGTTAACACGAGCAACCCGGGCGGGTCAACACCCGCCTGCTGACGTTTGGCGCAGGAATGCCTCCAGCGCCGCGAAAAGCGCCGGCGCGTCTGCCACATGAATGCATGAGCCCCCGGCCTGGACCAGGCCGAAGCCCGCGCCATAAGCCGGGCCGTTGGCGACGCAGGCGTCCGTGCGGCATTCAGCGAGTTGCTCTTCGGCCCGGCGAATCATGCCGGAGCGGTCTCCCTCCACTTCGTACTTCCAGCCTGCCAGCCGCGCCCGGGGAAACCATGAGCGCAGGTCCGCGATGATTTTGGGCGTCGGCACCAACTCGGCCAGCAGCGGTCCTTCGCGGCTCGAGAGTTTGCCGGCACTCAGCTCCACCAGCGCCCCTTGCGACGGCGGGCGCCAGACTTTGCCGAAGGCGAAATCGCTTACGGCTGCCGTGTGAAAAACCGCCTGCACTGCCGAGCCGGCCAGGGCCCGCAAACGCTCACGCAGGTCGGCGGTGGTGGTGAAGGGCTGCACTCGCCGCGCGCCGTGGTCTCCGCGCCACGTGGCCTGCTCGCCAAGCAGCAGTATTACGTCGTGCCCGCGCGCCGCGAGGAAACCAGCCAGCTCCGAGCCAAGGCGGCCAGTGGAAAAGTTGGTCAGGCGCCGCACCGCGTCCAGCGGTTCAAACGTGGGTCCGGCGGTAACGACGCACAGCATACGGAAAGGAGCCTCGGCCCGGCGCTAGAAACGGGCGCGCCAGTTCATGCTTGTGAGTGAATACATCATGACAGCAACCACGGCCACCACCACGAGCGTGAGCAACGCCATCAGGATGAAGAACCTGCGTTTCCGGTGGGACCGATGCCGTCTTCCGCTCCTGCCCGAATGGGAGTGCATGATGAGATGGTAGGCGCTGGGAGCAAGCCGTCAAGCCGGTTTTTTTGGCGGGAGACGGGCTGTGCCCGCCATGCCGTTCCTGGCTGGGGGAAGGCAATGCGCAGCTCAAGCCGTCTCCGCCAGCGCCCGGTTCATGCGCTGGATGGCCTCGTCAATCTCGGCCCGGCTCTTGAAGCCGATCACGACGGCGTTCAACTCCGGCCGGCTCATGGCGAAGCGGATGGACTTCTCCCGGTCGTCGGGATTGGTGAAATCGCCGTTGCCGATGATCTTCATGCCGATGACGCCGCGGCCTTTGGCGTGCATGGCCTGGAGTTCTGTCATCACGGGCGCCAGGTGGCGGTCTGGTCCGGTCCACTTCTCATCCGGGCCGTCAATGTACCGGGCTTGCGGATTCACGCGCACCAAGTGGACTTCGGGCCAACTGGAGGCGGCGGCTGCGCACAGGGCGGGCAGGCTGTGGCACGAGACGCCCTTGGCTCGAATCCACTTCTTCTCCCTGGCCTCGTCAAAGGCGTCCATGATGAGCTTCCACTCATCAGTCCAGCGGTCCCTGACCATGCAATGGATTAGCATGCTGTCCACGTAGTCGGTGTCGAATACCTTGCGGTGGCGGTCAATGGCGGCCAGCACCTGGTCGGGTTTGCCCGGTATCTTGGACTGGAGGAACAGTTTCTCTCGGGGCAGGCCCTTGATCGCGCCCTTGATCCAATCGAAGGTGCGGTAGTTTTGGGCGCAGTCGAGGTAGGTAATCCCCTGGTCGTAGGCGTAATGGACGAGCGTGTTGAATGCTTCCTGGCCCAAAGCGTACTGGACATTGCCGCCGTTGGAGCCGGTGCCGAAGCCCAGCCGGCTTAGTTTGAGCCGGGTGTTGCCCAGGACCACCTGGTCAGCCGCCGTGCGCCTGGCTGCGGCCCTTGGCCCTGTCGAGGAACAGGAGCTCAGCAGCAGTGCGCCGGCCAGGGTAGCGGAGCGTTCAAGAAACCGGCGGCGGCTCAGGTGACTGGTCTTCATATTGATCTCAATGTTCTCAACAGATCGAGGTTTCAGAGGAGAACGGCGTCGAGCGCCGGCATCCTGGATCGTAATCTAACACGGCCGGCAAGGTCGTCAACGGCGAGCCGGAGCGGGAGCCGGACCGTCTGCGGTCGGTCCTCGCGGATGCCGTTCCTTTTCCTCCGGTTGGGATGCGGGCTGGCCCGGCAGAAGGACAGGCCAGGAATTCCCGTCATCACTCGTATCAATATCCGTTGAAATTCTTTCGATTAACACCCCACGCCGGTGGAGGACTAAGGTCGAGGCATGAAAACAAACCACTCAGCGCGCAGGATTCTGAGAATCCGAAGCGTCGCAATCTGTTTGGCCCTCGTTGGAATGGTCGGAGTCGCCTTCTCGCTGGGCGAATTCCTGGCGAAACGGGTTGGTCAGTGCCCGCCCGCCCAGACCGAGGTTCTGCAACCTCCCAATGCGAGCGTTGCTACCTTGATCGCAGCCGCTCAGTAGGGCGGGCAAGGCAATGCTGCTTCAAGGATGAATCCGGTCAACAGATGAATAGACGTGCGCCCTGTTTCGTCCGCTCGTATAAGACACTTGCGCACGCCATGAAATATTACATCGTCGCGGTATTGTCCCTTACAGTCATGACCGGCTTGTTGTTCGCAGCCGATACCCGCAACGCGCCGGCGCCCGGCACGGATGACTTGAGCCGTTACGTGGCCGTCAAAGCAAAGCCCGGAGCTCGGACCACGCTGCGGGACGCCTCTGGCCGCACCCTGGGCACGGCAAGCACGCTCGGCAGCAGCACGACCGTCTTCCGCGACAGCAGCGGCAGAACCGCGGGCACGGCGGTCGTTCAAGGCAGCCAGACGGTATTTCGTGATGCCGCGGGGCGCACGGTCTGGACGGGCACGACATCCGGCAATGGGAATACCGTCACTTATCGTGACGCCGCCGGGCGCATCCAGCGAACCTCTTCAAAATCCGGCAGCGGCGTCACTTTCCGCGATGCCGCCGGCCGCACGACCAGCACCCTGCAGCCCGCCGGGTCGAGTGTGAGCGCGCGAGACGCGAGCGGCCGGACGGTGGGCGCGAGCTGGACCTCGGGCGGGAAGCAGCCGGCCCCCGCGAAACCACAACGGCGCTGAACTTCGGCCCGGCGACGGCCTGCGATTCCGCCGCCCGCCGCACCCCATCCCGCGGATTCGGGCTTGACGCGGATTGGGCGAAATACATGCTGAGCATCATGCAACACAACAATCAGCCCGGCTCGGCATCACCCGCGACACCCGAGACAACCTCCCCCCTCGGTTCTGTCACGCGCCGATCCTTTCTGCATGCGCTCGGGCTCAGCTCGGCCGCCTTGGCAATCACGTCAAAAGCCCACGCGCAGGAGAAAGTAATTCAGGGCTTTGAGAAAGAGCCCACCGCCCCGGATGCCTCCAGGAATTGGAAGCCCGTTTCCGACCGGAAGATTCGCGTTGGGCTGGTCGGCTACGGCGTTTGCCAGTTCGGGGCCGCCTTCGGTTTTCAGGATCACCCAAACGTCGAGGTGGTGGCGGTCAGCGACCTGATTCCGGACCGGTGCGCCGGGCTGGCCAAGGCCGCCCGCTGCGCCAAAACCTATCCCTCGCTCGAAGAACTGGTTAAGGACGACCGGATCGAGGCGGTATTCGTGGCGACCGACGCCCCCAGCCACGCGCGGCACTGCATCGAGGTGCTCAAACACGGCAAACACGTCGCCTCAGCCGTCCCGGCGGTGTTCGGCTCGATAGTTGAGGCCTACAAGCTGTTCGACGCCGTCAAGACCAGCGGGCTCAAGTACATGATGTTCGAGACATCCTGCTTCCACGAAGATCTCTACGGCATGCGCCAGATTTATGAGGCCGGCGGGCTGGGCAAGCTGCTGTATTCCGAGGGCGAATACTACCATTACATGGATACCCCCATTGACTCCTACAAAGGCTGGCGCATCGGCCTGCCGCCGCAATGGTACCCGACCCACTCCAACGCCTATTATATCGGCGTGACCGGGGGAAGCTTCACCGAAGTGTCCTGCATGGGCATGCCGAGTGTGATCGAGCATCTGCGGCCGGCCAACAACATTTACGAGAATCCCTTCGGCACGGAAATCGCCTTGTTCCGCACCAGCGAAGGGGGAACATCCCGAATGGCGGTCAGTTGGGATTCGCCCGGCGTGGGCGGCGAGATGGGCCGGATCCGCGGGCAGAAGGGGTCCTACTACGGCAAGTACGAGGGCCTGGAGAAAAACCTGCCCGACATCAAGCGTCCGCCCCTGCCCCCCGGGGTGGCCGCAGGCAGCCACGGCGGCTCTCATGGCTACCTGATGAACGAGTTCGTCACGGCCATTCTCCAGAACCGCAAACCGCTGGTGGACATTGCCCAAGCCCTGAACATGACCGTCAGCGGCATCCTTGCCCACCAGTCGGCCCTCAAGGGCGGCGAGCTGCTGAAAATACCGCAGTTCAAGCTCTAGCCCGGCGTGCTGACGTTTCTGTCGGCCTTGGGCAGGCCCTGGCTTGGCAGGCCAACAGGAATGCCGTCACTCCTTGCTGCATACGTTTAGCCAACCCGAAGGGTGCCGCGTCAGGCGCCCCGTTCCACAAGGAAACGCGCCAACCTGTGCAGGCCCGGTGCCGACACCGGGCGCTCGATTATTCCAGGAAGCCCGACCGCTGCGCGGATTGTTCTTTCTTCCAGCCGCGCACGCTTGCCGTTTCCTCGCCGCCTGTGCCGGCCCTCGAACTCATTGGCCTGGGCAGCGGACAGAGCGGAACCCCATGGCGCCGTTCCGGTAGTAAGGCGTGCCGTAGTAGCGGTACGCTGTCCGGCAGTAGGCCGCGAAGTCGTACCAACTCCCGCCGCGCAACACACGGGATGAACCCGAGGCGGGCCCTCGCGGGTCGGTCTGCGGGGCGCTCGAATAAGGGCCATACCAGTCCCAGCACCACTCCCACACATTTCCGGTCATCTCATATAACCCATACCCGTTCGCCCCAAAATGCCCCACCGGGCTCGTATAGGGATAGTTCCCAGTCGCAAAGGTCGGATGATAAGTTGCCGGGTAACTCTTGTTGTAAGGATAGCTGGCCCCCGCGTAGTAGTTCGCCTGGCTGTGGGTTATGTTGTCTGTGTCGCTCCAGGAAAACCGATGCCCGCTCTCCCCGCCCCGCGCCGCCTTCTCCCACTCCGCCTCCGTCGGCAACCGATACCCGTTCGCGTCCCACTTCGGGTAAGGTGTTCCGGTCCCGCTCTTATACACCGTCGCCAGTCCCTCCTCGTTGTAGTAGCACGGCACCAGCCCCTCCTTCTGGCTCCGCGCATTACACCACTTCACACAGTCCCGCCAGTTCACCGTCTGCACCGGATGATCGGCCGCCTTCCCGAAACCGACATTCTCATACACGTAACCGTTGCCGCCATTCCACCCCTTCACCTCGTCCCACAACGCCGTGGTCACCTCATACTGGTCCATGTAGAACGCGCTCACATACACGGCGTGTTGCGGAACCTCGTCGCTGTAAGTCTCGTGCCCCGCATTCGTTGTCGCCCCCATCGTGAAATTGCCGGCCGGAATCAGCACCATGCCCGGCGGCGCCAGCACGACCACTTGGTAGAACCTCCTGGGAAACGGCAGCGCCGTCACATCCACGAAGTAGTAGGGGCTTTCCGTCACTACCACATTGGTCAGCACCGCCCAATTACCCGCGCTCACTTGGTCGGCATACTGAATCTGGTTGGTAACCCCAATGGTGCCCTGAATCGTTAACCGGGGGGCCATCACGATGTCTGCAACCTGGTCTGCCTTCACAGAATTCGCCGCGCCCGCCCACAGTGCCAACGCGCACAGGCCAAGGCTGATTCCTGGCAATTTGTTCCTCATGGTCCTGTTCATAGTTGATGCTCTGTTGCGCGCGGGACAAGGCGATTCTCCCCTTCCGGCGCGACCGTCGAACCGAACGGTAGGCTGACCTCTCTCAGAGTTTTCATGACCGGCACCCCAACTTCATCCCGGCGAATGATACCATTCTACCAGACCGCCGGTCTCATTTCAAGCCCCAATCGGCGACGGCGGCGACAGGCGGTTGTCCATGTGAACTGGGATATAGGCCGCCTGGTCACTTTTCCTTCCGCTCCGCGGCACCGGCAGATTCAGTTCCCGCGGCGTGAAGCGTAATGAGCGCGCCCACGGCCTCGTCGCTGGCCTGAAAGGCCGTGTCACCGCTCTGGTTAACGCAGACCAGCACGGCGAAATCGCGGGCCGGGGCTACCCACACGTTGGCGCAGTTCATCGTATTGTCGCCGCCGTGGTTCAACGCCTTGCCGCCGGCCCAGGCACGCTCCACCACCAGCCAGCCCAGGGCGTATTCGCCCCCAAACGGTTGGGTGTGGAGCTTCTGATACGTGGCTGGCTGGAGCAGTGCGGGTTCGCCCCGCGCCCCCCGCAGTTGGTCGGCAACAAACCGGGCCCAGTCCTGAATCGTGCAATGAACCCGCCCGGCCGGACTCAGCACCGGCGGGTTGTCCATGGCGGGCCCATTGCCAGCCGCCGGCCGCCCGTTCTGGTAGTGTCCCCACGGCTGGTCCACCTGCCCTGGCGTGCCCGTGCCGCCGAAGCCTGCGCTGGTCATGCCCAGCGGACCGAACACTTCATCCCGCATGGCCTGCTCCCAGGACTTGCCCATCACCCGTTCGGTGATCGCGCCCGCAACGCTGTATCCGAGATTGGAGTATTCGTAATGCGTGCCCGGCTTGTGCGACGGTGCCTTTCTCAGCGTCTCCTTCACCAATCGCAATCGCTCCCTGACGCCGTCAGCTCCACCATACGCGGCAAGGTCTGGGTTGGGCCTGAGGCCGGACCGATGGGACAAGAGCTGGAGAACGTTGATCGTGCGCGCCTCGGGGTGAAAATCCGCGGCCAGGTCGGGGAATGTCTCCGCCACGGTGCTCTCCCATTTGAGACGCCCCTGCTCGACAAGCCTGGCCACCAGGGTGGCCGTCATGGCTTTGGTGTCCGAGCCGAGATGCCACTGGTCGTCGAGGGTTGCCGGAATCGCCATCCCGCGTTTGCGCGTGCCAGCCACGCCGACAGCAACGAGACCCTTGCTCGTGACGAGCGCGGCGGCAATTGCCGGCACCTCGTGCTTTTGCCGGATTGGCGCCAGCAGGTTGGTCACCGCCTGGTCGCCGGCGGCCGGGAGGCAGTCGGCATTGAAAGACGGGCGCGCCGCGCGATGCGCCCAGACTGAAACAACCGCGGTAACGACGAAAAGCCCCAGGATGGTCAACAAGCCCTTCCACCCTGCTTTGCGGGGACTGGCGATGCCCGAATCCGGCCCCTGCGGGGCAACGGCGGGCTCAGTTGTATCCTTGAGCTCCGCCAGCAATTCCTGCAACTCCCGGCGCCGCGGCTCGAGCTCGGAACGAATGGCGTGCTGGTTCAACCAGTAAACGCCGGCGAAGAAGAGCGCTTCCACTGCGAGCACTCCCACAGCAACGAGAGCCATCCACCACCCGCCGTCCCGCGCCTCCCAGGTAACCTGGCCAAAGAAGGCCAGCAGCGCCAGGCCAGGCGGTAACAGGTACCACCAAAACACATTGCGCAGCAGCCATATCTGATGCTCGACCTGGGCGAGCGAACGCTCCACGCTTCGGCTGAGCGGTTCGCCCGGCTCCGGCGCGCGCGGCTTATGGCGCGCCCGGTCGAGCAACATGAAGCCGGCAATCCACACGAGGGCCGGCACCCCCAAATACCACGTCCAGGGCAGCGCATGGCTGGCTCCCAGGTAGAACCAGAGAGGCACCATTAGCAGACACACGCCGACTTCGCGCGCATCCCGCCAGAAGAGCCGGGCGGCGAACCACTTCTGGTTCCGCCGCACTTCCTTGAGCAACAGATCCGCGCCAACCGTCAGCCGGGATTGCGGCGTCTGCGCCCGCCACGTCTCTTTCAAGTCGTCAGAATTCATGCGCCACCTCTTTCATAAGTTCGCCCAAAGCTCTTCTCGCGCGTGTCAACTTCACCCCCACGTTGTTTTCGGAAATGCCCAGCACCGACGCGATCTCGCGATAGCTCAGATCCTCTAGATAAAGCAGCACCAGCGCCGCCTCGGCCTTCGGCAACTGGCGGATCGCCGCATACAGCCGTTCAACCACCTCGCGCTGGTGAAGTTGCTCGGCGCTGTCAGGCCCGGGCAAGGGCGCTTCCTCCGGTTCGACAAGTGGTTGCTGACGCGCCCGGCGGCGGCCCTCCTTGCGATGCCACCCCAGCGCGGTGTTGAGCGCCACGCGATAAACCCACGTAGACGCGCCGGCCCGCCCCGCAAACCGCGGCAGCGAGCGCCAGAGCTGAAGCAGGATTTCCTGCGCCAGGTCCTCGCACTCCTCCGCCGTCAGCGTGTAGGCGCGCGCCACCTTCAGCACCGCGCCGCCATACGCCTGCAGCCAGCTCTTGAACAGAGCCTCTAAATTCTCGTCCGGCATCTCAAATATTCCGTTCCACTGGTATTGGTAGCCGGAGCCACGGCTCCCTTACACAAAAAGTCTCACCACCGCCGGCCCAGATGGCAACGGCCGCCAACCAGCTCCGTCGCCGAACAGATGCCGTAACCGCGATCCAGCAGCCAGCACAGATCCCAGCTCGCCTGGCCCAGAATCGGCACCCCTGTGGCGGCGGGACATTTCCATGCAGGCAGATTCGACTCGCCCGAAGGTCACGTCAAGCTCGCCGCAGCCAAAGCCCGCGCGGGCACTCTCCCTTTTCGCCCACCACAGCCTGCAAGAACTGCCTCCCAGGCACCCGCGCGACGCGGCGGCCGGCATTGCGGCCAAAACGGGGCTGCGTTTGGGCGCATCTCAGTTCTTGAGCGGTGTTTTCCTGGCAAACACCGCTCCAAAACCGAGATGCGCCCCTGGCCGCCGCGGCGCTGCTGCCGCCGTGTGATTAGCGGCAACCGACACGCTCGACACCCGCTCGAAAGGGCCTCACCTCGCCTTCCTTCCAATTCGGCAGCGAGCAGGCACAGACATCCTGAGGCGTTGGAAACGACGTGAGGTGGTCAGGGCCTGATGAACACCAGCGCTTCCTGCTCGGTTGTGTCGGCCCAGAGCCAGACACGTTGGGCGGCGTCGCCGCAGTCAATCACCCTGACCACCTCGGCCAGGCGGGTCGCGCCGCTGTCGAGCTCCGGCAGCCGGTTGGGCGCCGAGCGAAACCATACGTCGTCAATGCTGTTGCCAGCCTTCTTTGGGAAGTAGGCCACGTAAAGCATGTCGTGCTCGACCACGTCGTTGAAGAAGTGCGTGCCGAGCGACACGTCCGGGATGAGGCTTTCGTGCATCGCCACGACCTCGCACACGACGGAGGCGCGGCTGATTTCGGTGAACGAGACCGGGATGCCCAGCGACGGGCTGTGCGTGCCCCAGCGGCCGGGCCCGATCAGCATCAAACCGCGGTCCCCGGCCGGATGCAGCCGGGTGAGCCGGCCGATGAGGCGGGCGACCGCATAGCGGTCCCGCTCGGGCAGGGCCGCGTATTTGTCGGTGACAATATAGACAATCCGGCTGAGAGGCTGCTCGCGGGACACGCCGATGACCGCGCCATGCGCGGCCAGCAGGGGGGCATGCGCCGCCTGCACGTGGGGCGCCCTGGCGCTGGCTTGGCGCCGGATCTGAAACGTGCGGCATTGCAGCAGGTGAATCCGATACGAGCCGTCGCCGAGGAAGTTCAGCGTGAACTCGATGTCCACCGGGTGCTCATAGACCGACTCCAGAATCTCCAGCATCCGGCGCAGGTCGCGCGCCACGGGCGTTTCCCGGAGCAGGCGGTCGAACGTGATGAGCGGGTAATCTCGCGCGGCGCGGGTCAGGTAAAGGTCCAGAGGGAAATCCGCCCCCTCTTCGATCACATCCTCGAACGGTAGCGACACAAACTTGTCCGCCTGCAAGTCCAGGCAATCCATGCGGCGCTGCGAGTGCTCGCGCACGTCGTCAAAGTCGGCCTCCGGCCGGCGCGCGGGCGCGTTGAGCGCCACCAGCCGCGTGTAATCGTCGTCGCTGCGGTCCACCGCCCGGGTGCCCAGGCCGAACACCAGCCGCAAGACGCCGGCCTGCGGATCAATATCCTTGTGCCAGGCAAACGGGTTGAAGGAGAGGCCGACGCCGGCGGCTTGGGGGTAGTAGTAGCGGCCGTTGGGCGCGCCGCTCACGCGCATGATCAGCAGGGCCATGCGCTCTTCGCTCTCCATAAGCCCCCGGCGCTGGCGGTAGAGCAGCGCCTCTTCATCGAGCACGCTCGCGTAAACGCGGCGCACGGCATCCAGCAACCCCTGCCGGCGCTGTTCCCGCGAGCCCCGGTTGGCGACGAACACGCTCTCGTACTTGCCGGAGAACGCGTTGCCGCGGGCATCTTCAAGAATGGAGCTGGAGCGCACGATGTAGGGCGATTCGCCAAAGTAATCCAACATGCCCTGAAACTGCTCAAGGATGCCCACCGGGAACTGTCCGTCCAGGATGCGCCGGCGGCCTTCCTCCAGCCCCTTGAGGAAAGACTCGGGCTTCTTCTGCTGCTCGCGCAGCCACCACACGTCGTTCTGCACCAGGTAGGTAATAAACACCTCGGCCCCCACAAAGAACGAGTCGTGCGCCTCCAGCCGGCTGGCCAGGTCCGGATCGCGCTCGCGGATAATCGCGCGGGCCACGAGCATCCCGAGGGTTTTGCCGCCCACCGAGCCGATGCCAATCATGCGGTCGCGGAGCGCCAGGAAGTCCTCCAGCTTCAGGAAGCGCTCCACCAGCCCGGCGATGCCGGAGCGATGCACGCGCAGCGCCCAGCGCACCCGCCGCAGCGTGTCCGCCAGCCGCTCCGGGGCGCAGCGGCTCGCGCGGCAGTCCTCGGCCACCATTTCCGCCTCGCGGAAAAGCTGCCGCCAATGGCCCACCCGCTGGTCGCCCTGGAGGCGCGGCCATTGTGTGTGCGAGAGGATGGGCGCCAGCACGGCGCTCTCCTTGACCGGCCGGAACTGGTCGGCGCTGCGCACGTGCAGCGTGTTCATGACGTTGAGCGACCGGTATTGGACCTTGACCGGCCGGATGTAAAGGCGCCCCTCCAGGCGGAACACATCAAGCATGAACTGCGTCGTGCCGCGGATCGGCTCGACCGCGTAGGCCGAGTGCCGGTCGCGGTAGATGCCAAAGTAGGTCACCGTCTCCAGGACCGCCAGCCGCGGGCAGGTGAGCTGAAAGAAGTTGCCCAGGCTCTGGTCCGAGCCCCACTTCTCGGCCAGGTGCGACAGGCAGTCGAACACATACAGCGTGCCCCGCCCGGCGGCTTCGATCGCGGCATGGACGCCGCGCACAAACGCCTCGAAGCCGCGCGCGGGGTCCAGGTCGTGCTGCTCGACGCCGGCTCCCGGCGCCAGCAGCGGGGGGTGATCGGCAAACCGGAAATAGACCAGCCGGCGGCCCGCCGCCTGCGCCGCCGCCGCGTACGGCGACACGAATTCCTGGTAATCGCCGATCGCGTCCACCTCCCAGACGATGTTGTCGCCCGGCTCGATGCCGCTCAGCACCGCGTCCAGCCCCGGCAGGCCGGTCGTGGCTGGCGGTTGATGGTGCATAGTCGGCGGCCGGCCTTCCGGGCGGAGGCCGGCGCGGCGCTAAACCAATCCCTGGTCCAGCATCGCGTCGGCGACCTTGACGAAGCCGGCGATGTTGGCGCCCATGACGTAGTTGCCGGGCACGCCGTAATCCTCGGCCGTCGTGCGGCAGTTGTTATGGATGTCCACCATGATGCGATGCAGGCGCTGGTCCACTTCCTCGCGGTTCCAGCCCAGCCGCATGGAGTTCTGCGTCATCTCCAGGCCGGAGGTGGCGACGCCGCCCGCGTTGGCGGCCTTGCCCGGGCCGTAAAGAATGCCGGCCTGCAGATAAACGTCAATGGCGTCGGGCGCGGAGGGCATATTCGCGCCCTCGGACACGAGCTTGCAGCCGTTCTTGAGCAGGGTCTTGGCGTCCTCGCCGGTGATCTCATTCTCGGTCGCGCTCGGGAAGGCGCAGTCGCAGGGGACCGCCCAGGGCCGCTCCCCGGGCATGAACCTGGCGCCGAACTTCTGCGCGTATTCCTTGATGCGGCCGCGGCGGACGTTCTTGAGGTCCAGCACCCAGGCCAGCTTCTCCGTGTTGATCCCCGCCGGGTCGTGAATGGAGCCGTCCGAGTCGGACAGCGTGACCGGCTTGGCGCCGCATTGGAGGAGCTTCTCGACTGTGTACTGCGCGACGTTGCCCGAGCCGGAAACAGTGCAGACCTTGCCCGCGAGCGATTCCTTTCGGGTCTTGAGCATTTCCTCGGCGAAATAGACCGCGCCGTAGCCGGTGGCCTCCGGGCGGACCAGCGACCCCCCCCAGTTCAGGCCCTTGCCTGTGAGCACGCCGGTGAACTGGCACTTGAGCCGCTTGTACTGGCCAAACAGGCAGCCAATCTCGCGCCCGCCCACGCCGATGTCGCCGGCGGGAACGTCCGTGTCCGGCCCGATATGCCGAAACAGTTCGTTCATGAAGCTCTGGCAAAAGCGCATCACCTCGTTGGCCGACTTGCCCTTGGGGTTGAAGTCGGAGCCGCCCTTGGCGCCGCCCATGGGCAGCGTGGTGAGCGAGTTCTTGAAAATCTGCTCGAAGCCAAGGAACTTGAGGATGCCGAGGTTGACGCTGGGGTGAAAGCGCAGCCCGCCCTTGTACGGTCCCAGGGCGCTGTTGTATTGCACCCGGAACCCGCGGTTGACCTGCATGCGGCCGGCGTCATCCTGCCAGGGAACGCGGAAGATGATCTGTCGCTCCGGCTCGACAATCCGCTCCAGGATCTGCGCTTCGCGATACTTGGGATGCCGTTCCACCACCGGCCCGAGTGACTCCAACACCTCCCGCACCGCTTGAAGAAATTCCGGCTCGCCGGCGTTGCGGCGCGCGACCACATCCAGGACCTCTGCAATATAATTATTCATGTATGTTCATCTGAGTTGTTGCCGGTCGGCCTCATCGGCAGCGGGCACTCTAGCAGGTAAGGCTTGCGGGATGCAAGCACCCAGCCAGTCGCCTTGCGGAGCGGCCCCAGGGTTGGGGGCGACGCACAGCGGGCTCCGCCGCGAAGTTCGTTCCTGGACGGGTTTGTTGCATGGGCGGCTCCGCAGCGCCAGAGGAGAGCCGCCACGTGGCCCCCGCCTGGCTCAACTGGCAGGCGGCGCCCCGAGGCCCGCGCACTACCTGTCGGCCGCCTCGAAGGTGGCCATGATGGGCCTGTGATCGGAGCCGACGCCCCAGTTGGGCAGGGTGAGGATGTAGGTCTCTTTGGCGACCCATTCGCGGGCGAGGCCGGGGCTGATGAGGAGGAAATCAATACGGCTATAGCTGTCTTCCTTGCCGTAGTAATGCGTCCAGGTGACGTTGCGCGGGTCCCACGCCGGGTTTGAACTGGGCGTGTTGTCGCCGTTGCGCTCGGCGGGGCGCGTGTCCACCAGCTTATGCCTGCCCCGGCCGATCACCGCCCTGGTGGAAGGGGAATCCTTCGTGTCGTTGAAATCCCCCAGAACCACGAGGTTGGCGCCGGGATCAGCGGCGAAGCGGGCGTCTATCTTCTCGCGCAGCAGCTTGGCTTCTTCCAGGCGCAGCTCCGCTTCGTCGGCGTCGGCGACGGTGCGCTTGGACTTGAGGTGCGCGGCGATGAGGGTGAAGGAGTAATTCGGGTTGACCTGTATATCCACTTCGGCGAAGCCGCGGCCGACGCGGTAGCGGCGCCCGTTCAGCAGGAAGCTGTCTTTCGTGTGCGGGCGGCGGGCGGCGAACGGAAACCGGCTCAGGACGGCCACGAAGATGTTGGTGTCGAACCCGGCGACATGTTCCCAATAAGGCAGATCGAGCCCTTCGGCCTTGAGGGAGTCGCGCAGTTCCAACAGCGCGTTGGTGCTTCCCATTTCTTCCAGGGCGAGAACATCGGGCTTGAGGACGCGGATGCTCTCGCGGACTTTGGCCCTGGCGTCGGCGGCCTTGACGAAGCGGGTGTCCGTCGCTTCGTCGAGGTAGTTTTCCACGTTGTAGGTGACGACCCGGAAGGTCTCGGCTTCCGCGCCGGGGGCGCCCAACAGCAAGGCCAGCAGGGGAATCGCAAAGCGGCAAAGGCGTACAAACATAATCAGGACAAGGGTGATAAGTGGCGGCGGGGCGCAAGTCAAAGGGGATTTTGGGGTGAATCCTTTTGCAAAGCACCCGTTACCTGCTACGTTGCCTGCATGTTCAAGCCGAGCGAGAATGGACCTGCCCGCGCACGCCGCCGTCCCGCGACGGCCGGGGCGAGCCGGCAGCCGCTCAAACCGCGCCGCGGAGGACTGGCGCGCAGCCGACCGGCGGCGGCGCCGCCGGCCCCGTTGCAGGACAGGCAAAGCGAGCGGGACCACCGCGAATTGCGCATTGACAAGGTGGGCGTGCGAGGACTGCGCTTCCCCATCCAAGTGCGGGACAAGGCCCGTTCGGTGCAGAATACCGTCGCCACCATCGGCATGTTTGTGGACTTGCCCAAGGAGTTTAAGGGCACCCACATGAGCCGGTTTATCGAGGTGCTCAACGCGCACGGCAATATCATTCACGTCGAGAACATCGCCGACATCCTTTACGCGCTGCAGGCCAAGTTTCACGCGGAGACCTCGCATCTGGAGATCGAGTTCCCTTACTTCATGGTGAAGCGAGCCCCAGTGACCGGCAAGGAAAGCCTCATGGACTACCGGGCGCGGTTCGACGCCGCCGTCTGCCACGGGGAGATTCTGTTTCTGCTGACGGTCAAGGCGGGCGTGACCACTCTCTGCCCGTGCTCGAAGGCCATTGCGGCCTATAGCGCCCATAACCAGCGCAGCGAGGTGACGGTGCAAGCTCGGTCGCGCAAAGCGGTGTGGATTGAGGACTTGATTGCCATTATCGAGAGCTCGGCCAGCTCGGAACTGTATGCCTTGCTCAAGCGGCAGGACGAAAAGGCGGTCACGGAACACGCCTACGACAACCCGGTGTTCGTGGAGGACCTGGTGCGCAACGTGGCGCTCAAACTCAACGCCCATCCCGACGTGACCTGGTACAAGGTGGAGGCGGAGAACCAGGAGAGCATCCACAACCATAACGCTTACGCCTGCCTGGAGAAGCATTGATCGGCCAGCGCCGGCACATCCTCCGTGGGCCGGCCGAAGGGGCCGCCGGCCAGGATGGACTCGCGCAACTGTTCTGGCCCGGCGCGTCACTCCACCGCATGGGTGCCCTCAAATTCTTGAAGATTGTCATAGCGTTTCTGCTTCATGCTGCTATATTTCCCTGCCCTCCAAGGGACCAACAACGTCTCTGGTGAGGCACAGCGAAGAATAGTAATCTGATAGAACCGAGTAGTTTCAGATGTGAGCACAAAGAAGAAGATTATCAGGAAGGCGAAAGCGCGCCGCAAGCCGCACGGCTCGGCGACCGCTTCAACCATCCTCGGGCGCCCGCTCGCGGATGTGAAGAGGGGCGGGGGGGTGAAGGTCAAACCCCAGTGGGCGAGGTATTATGCCCACTTGCTGGAATTGCGCGACCAGCTCACCCGCCAAAGGGATGGTCTGGCCAAGGAATCCGCCCAGGAGGTCGCCGGCTACAGCCTGCACATGGCGGATTCCGGCACTGACAATTTCGACCGCGACTTCGCCCTGAGCCTGCTTTCGGCGGATCAGGACGCGCTTTACGAAATTGACGCGGCGCTCAAGCGAATAGAAAGGAAGACCTACGGCATCTGTGAACTGACGGGCAAGCCGATTCCCGGCAAGCGCCTCGAGGCGATCCCGTGGACGCGCTTCACCGTGCAGGCCCAGGCGCAACTGGAGCGCGAGGGCGCCCTGCGGCAACGCCGCCTGGGCTCGCTCGGCACGATTGACGCCGCCGGCCTGACTGAAGCCGAGCCCGAAGAAGAAGAGGCCGAAGAGAAGCCAAAAGAAAAGGAACAGTAATGCCCCGCGAAATCATCACCATCGAATGCACCGAGGCGCGCAAGGAAGGCAAGTCCCCTTCGCGCTATACCACCACCCGGAACAAGAAGCTCAAGACGGAGAAGCTCGAAATCAAGAAGTACAACCCCGCGTTGCGCCGCCACACGGTCCATCGCGAAATCAAGTAGCTGCAACTTATGCCTCGCAAGACTCGCCCCGAAAAACCGGACAAGCGCGGCGCCCGCGGGCGCTCCTCCTATGGTGAAATCCGCACCCCGCGCCCCAAGCCCAAGATTGACTTCACGGTTGACACGCTCGACTACAAGAACGTCACCCTCCTGCGGCAGTTTGTGACCGACCAGGGGCGCATTCTGCCCCGGAAATACACCGGCTTGCCGGCCCATTACCAGCGCCGGCTCAATTGCGCCATCAAGCGCGCGCGGCAAATGCTGCTGATGAAGTAAATGAAAAAGCCACGCGGGCGCGTGGCTTTTTCATTCAATCTGGAGAGGCAGCCGTCTCTACGTCGCTTCACCAGAAATCCACTCCCCCAAGTGCAGGTACTCTTTGATCTTCCTGCGTTCATAGCGGTGTTTTAGGGGCTTCTTCGGCTGATTATCCACTTTGCGGAAAGGGTGTTTGGGATTGCGGATTGCTTCACCGATGATTTCCAGCGATTTGGTCATAGTATTGTTTATTTGTCGAGGTTCAGCCAGGCTTGAAACGTGCCCATCGCTCTTCCTTGATTCGTCCTGCCATGTATTGAGCTGAGCATTGGCCGCTTCAAACGCTTTCAGTATAAGACTGTTCGCGGCAAGTTTCATTCAAAAAAAGCGCGCGGGCACATTTTCTTTCTCCGCCGCAGGCAGCCAAGTCCCTGCTGTGGCGCAGAATCCGCAAGGTTCGCAGCTTGGGCTGTGCCAACCGACCGGGCACGCGGACCCGCAAGGGGCGCGACGGTCAGGCCCCCACACTTTATGGGCGAACAAGCACCCTAACCGCACCAATTACTGCTTGCGCTTGGGTGCCGGTTGACCGGAGACGTCATGCGGCGGCTGTTCGTTGGCGAACTGGTCGCCGTCTTTGAGCTCCTTCTTCAGGCGGTAAAGCTCCCTCTTCAGCTTGGCGACCTGCTCCTTCTGCGCTGGATCGTTGTAGAGGTTGTGCATCTCCTCCGGGTCCTTCACGAGATCATACATCTCCCATTGGTCCTTCTTCCAGAAGTACATCAGCTTGTGCGTATCGGTGCGCACGCCGTAATGGGCTCGGGTGTTGTGATCACCCGGGTCATGGTAATAGCGGTAATACCAGCTTGTGCGCCAATCCGTCGGGCGCTGGCCCTTGAGCAGCGGCGCCAGGCTGCGGCCCTGCATGTCGGCGGGCACGCGCAGCCCGGCCAGGTCCATAAAGGTGGGGGCAAAGTCGGGATTGATCGCCATGGCTTCCTGCACCGAGCCCGGCTTGATCACCCCCGGCCAGCGGGCCAGGAAAGGCATCCTGATGGATTCTTCATACATGAAGCGCTTGTCGTAAAGGCCGTGGTCGCCGAGGAAAAAGCCCTGGTCGCTCGTATAAATGACGAGCGTGTTCTGGCTCAGGCCATGCTGGTCGAGCCAATCGAGCAGCCGGCCCACGTTGTCATCCACCGACTGGATGCAGGCGAGATAATCCTGCATGTAGCGCTGGTATTTCCAGGCGTTCAGGGCCTCCCCGGTGAGCTTCTGCTGCTTGCCGTTGATCTCAGTCTCGACTTCCGTCGGCTTCACATTGAGCCACTCGTTGCGGGCGGCTCCGGCCAGGCCGGCGGGCGGCTCGAGCTTGAGGTCGCGGCGGGTAAGGTCGTCAAAGACCTTCTGGCGGCATTCGCGGATGGCGTCGGCGCGATTGGCGTAATCGTCGCGCAGCGTGGCCGGCTCGGGGATATGCTTGCCGGCGAACATCGCGCGGTGCTTCTGGTCCGGCTCCCAGGGCCGGTGCGGGGCCTTGTGATGGCACATGAGGAAGAAAGGCTTGTCCTTGGGCCGGTTCCGGAGGAAGTCCAGGGCCAGGTCGGTGATGATGTCGGTGGCATAGCCCTGGATGACGCGGCGGCTCGCCGGTTCGAGGAACGCTGGGTCGAAATAGGCGCCCTGTCCCGGCAGGACGCTCCACTTGTCAAACCCGGTGGGCTCGCTGCCCAGGTGCCACTTGCCGATCATGCCCGTGTAATACCCCGCCGCCTGGAGGTATTTGGCCACTGTGGGCTGCGAACCGTCGAAGCGGTTGAAGGTCGGCACGCCGTTGAGATGGCTGTATTTGCCGGTGAGGATCGTCGCCCGGCTTGGGCTGCAGATCGAATTCACGGCAAAGCAGTTCTCTAACCGCATGCCCGCCGTGGCTAGGCGATCCATGTTAGGCGTCTGGTTGACCTTGCTGCCATAGGCGCTGATGGCATGCGCCGCGTGATCATCGCTCATGATAAAGAGGATGTTGGGCCGATTGGTGGCGCTTTGGCCCAAGGCAAGGCCAAGCGGCAGCAGATAGCTCGAAAGCAGGGTCAGGAAGCTCTTCATGGCCCGATTCTGCGCAACCCCGCTTGGGAAGCAACTCCGAACTGCGCGTTTGAGAACCGGCTGGGTTGGTATCCAGCACCTGAGTTTCCTGGCCCGGCAACAATGCGGGGATATTACTCAAGACTGGACCTCGTCCCCGATACAGGACGGAATAGATGGAGGTGGAACTCGATTGACGCAACCAAGCAGCCGGCCCACCGGGTCTCACGGATAAGTCGAGACGTTGCTTTGCGCATCAGTCACGCTGGTCTGACGGCCGCTGCCGCCGCGGGTCACCGGGCACCCAGCCCATTTGGTAATCCGCTGGATTCGGCTATGCATGTCCCACGCGAGGGTGGGGGTGCGCCCGCCAAAAAGCGCCACGCTCTTGAGCAGATGCCCATCGTGCTCATGGCGCACGTCGCGCCCGCTCGGATCGAACAACACGAGCGGGCGCAGGCGAGCGAATCGCGCCGCGGTCAGCGGCGTCAAGGCCGGCTAATTTACTGACTGCGCAGGCGATAGAAGGTCGGCTCGTTGGTTGCCTGGAACGTGACGGCGTTGGGCTCGCACCCCGTGAAGGTCAGCGTCGTGGCCACCGGACTCTTGATCATGAAGCCTTCGCCCGGGTTGAGGCTGGCATTGCCGTGCGGCAGCCAAACCAGATCAAGCTCATCGAACGTGTAGGAGTCCCACCCCCCGTCCCACTTCCGCAGCTCCGTTCCCCCCGGCGGATTAGGCAGCACCGTCGCCAACGTGTTGGTGGCGCCGTGGCACAGATGGTTGGTGAGTGAGTACCACACGCCGGCCGGGAGCGGCACCTGGTAGCTCAGCGGATACGGTTCGGTGCAGCCCTCGCAACAGCAAGAGCAAGGAATCGTCGGCTTGAAGAGATACCAGCCGTAGCCCGTGGTGTGGAACCACCAGTTGGTGGACCAGGCATACACGTTGATGGCGGCCGGGCAGTTAGTGTGGCCCACGCAGTTGGCGCACGGGAAACTGTTCGTGGTAAACCAGTTGGTGCACGGGCCAAAATAGACTCTGACCGCGTTCGTGCAATCGCCAACCGTAGATGAGTACAAGTGATGGCACGTTTCGACCACCCAGCCGGAGAGATCGTCCAGGGAAACCTGGTATTCATCCCCAACGATAACGGGCGCGTCGGGGACATCGGTCCAACTGGGCGCCGAGCAGCGTTTTTGCTGGAGTTGGTAACCCGGCGTGCGCCAGGACAACAGGAAGGTGTTGGTCTCGGTATAGCGGCAGCGCAAGGCTGGGTTGACCAACCGGAAGAACCTCGGCTCGTTCGGGTTCAGCGAGAACGTAGACGGAGATGCCTCGCCATACCAAGTCGTCCACCCGCGTTCCGGATCAGATGAGCACTGCAGTTCCCACTCTGGCGGAGCGTCCCAGGTGACCGTCACCGAGTTCGTGGCTGGCCCCGCCGCGATCGCCAGGCGTGGACCGCAAGGGTTCATCATAACGTCAACACTCTGGACCCAGTCAGCCGCGACTGCCTTTTCGCACCAGAACGCCTGCGCCACTTCAAGGAACGGAGGTTTGGGCAGCCAAACGAGATTTGTGGAGTCGAATTGGTATTGGTATTCGATCCAGGAGCCCGCACTGTATAGGGAGGCGCTATCACCGGGCGCAGCAGGAAACTCCAGCGTGCCGGCTTGACCGTTCGTGCCCAGCCCGCGCGCTCGCGGAACCATGGAGGACAAGACATTGGTGCCGGCAGGGATATTCCTGGTCAGGTCGCCCAACATCACTTCGCCAACGAAGGTCAGGTTCAACGGTGAATGGAAATCGCCGTTAAAGAGGAGGCCCCCTTCGCCCGGGTTGAGGCTGGCATTGCCGTGCGGCAGCCAAACCAGATCAAGCTCATCGAACGTGTAGAAGCTCCACCCCCCGTCCCACTTCGACAACACCGTTCCCGGCGGCGGATTAGGCAGCACCGTCGCCAGGGTGTTGGTGGTGTTCTTGAACGGATCGGCGATCAGGCTGCTGCCACCCGCAGGCACCGAGATTAGGACGCAGCCCACCATGTTGGCTGAGAGCTGGCCCGAGTAACCCACCACCGTCACCGTCTGGGTGCAGGAAGCGGTGCGGTTGGAGCAGTCGGTGTAGTTCCAGATGCGGGTGAAGAGGTTGGAGCAACCGGAGCTGTTGGTAGAGGTAGTGATGATGACGCTGAGGTTGGTGCCGCAGCAAGGGTCCGAGACGATCGGCGGGTCAAAGCTCCATTGCGCCCCCACTGGGACCGTCTTGTTGGTTGCGCAGGTCAGCGTGAACGAATCCTCACAGCAATTGGTGTTGGCCAGCAGGCACACAAACGCCGACTCGCCGACCCCCAGCACCGGCGCCTGCGGCGTCCAGCTCCCGTTTACATAGTCGTAAGCGTCGTCGTAGCCCGTGCCGTTCCAGCGGCTGACGCGGGTGCCGCACGGGGGCGGACAACTCGACAGGTCGTTCCACGTCGCCGTCCCGATCCCCAACCGGCCCACCAGCACCCAAGCATTGGTCGGCAGGCACGGCAGCGGACAGTTGGTCGGCTCGCACCCCGTGAAGGTCAGCGTCGTGGCCTCTGGACTCCTGATCATGAACCCTTCGCCCGGGTTGAGGCTGGCATTCCCGTGCGGCAGCCAAACCGGATCAAGCTCATCGAACATGTAGCCGGCCCACCCCCCGTCCCACTTCCGCAGCTCCGTTCCCGCCGGCGGATTGGGCAGGACCGACGCCAGGGTGTTGTCGGCGCCGTGGCACAGATGGTTGACGAGCGAGTACCAGACGCCGGCCTGCAACGCCACCTGGTAGCTCAGCGGATACGGCTCCGTGCAGTTGTCACAGCAGTTGGTGAAGCAATTGGTGTTGGCCAGCAGGCACACAAACGCCGACTCGCCGACCCCCAGCACCGGCGCCTGCGGCGTCCAGCTCCCGTTTACATAGTCGTAAGCGTCGTCGTAGCCCGTGCCGTTCCAGCGGCTGACGCGGGTGCCGCACGGGGGCGGACAACTCGACAGGTCGTTCCACGTCGCCGTCCCGATCCCCAACCGGCCCACCAGCACCCAAGCATTGGTCGGCAGGCACGGCAGCGGACAGTTGGTCGGCTCGCACCCCGTGAAGGTGAGCGTCGTGGCCTCTGGACTCTTGATCGTGAACCCTTCGCCCGGGTTGAGGCTGGCATTGCCGTCCGGCATCCACGCCAGATCATCCGGGTCAAACGTATAGCTGATAAACGCCCCACCAGCATACTTCCGCAACTCCGTTCCCCCCGGCGGATTAGGCAGCACCGTCGCCAACGTGTTGCTGGCGCCGTGGCACAGATGGTTGACGAGAGAGTACTCGACGTTGGCCTGCAGCGCCACCTGGTAGCTCAGCGGATACGGCTCCGTGCAGTTGTCGCAGCATTTGGCGGTGTTCCCAAAGTCCAACTGGTTGGTCCCGTAACCATTCCCAATGCTCACCGTGTAGGAGCCCGCTGCCGGATGCGTCTGGGTCCAGTGCGGTGACACTTCCTCAGTCACCGTGTAACTCCCGTCCAGCAGGTTCAGGAAGTAGTAATCGCCGTTGGAGTCGGTCACCGCCGTCTGCCCGTTGGACAGGTGGATCGTCCAGCCCGCCATCGCCGGCTCGCCGCTGTCCCACAGCCCGTCCCCGTCCAGGTCGTTGAATTTGCGCCCGGCGATGCTCAGGTTGGTCTGGCAGCAGGCCGGAGTGTTGCTGCACAGGCCGAAGCCGGTAATCGAGCCGGTCAGGTTGAGCCCCATCCAAATACCCCCGCTGTTGGTCACCACCACCTGCAGGGAGTTGGCGCCGGCATGCAGCCACGGCGCAATCAAACTCCAATCCAGATTGGTGCAGGCCGCCGGGCCATCATGATAGGTCGCTCCCCACGGCAGCGTCGAGTAGGCAAAGTGCCCGTTCAAATACACGTCGGCGTAGTCGTCGGCCCGCACGCACAGTGACACCACGATGTTGCTGTAGCAGGGCTTTAGACAGAAGGTAGACTGGAAGGTGTAGGCGCTGAAGGCGCTGTCGGCCGCGCTGGGATAGACGCTGATCCATTGGCTGTCGTCCATCGGCAGCAACCACACGCCCGAAGGCGCCCGCTCAATCACGTCCGCCGGCCGCGGCACCTGGCCCCCGTCCGGGTCCACCACCACCTGCCAGTATTGGTCGTCGGCGCCAATGCTGTAAGTCGTGCCCGCCGATTGGTTGAAGCCCGTGTTCAGCACCACGTTGGTCACCAGACAGTTGGTTGGGCAAGGGAACTCCGGGGCTGGCGGCGGCGTGGTGCCACCACCGCCGCCCAGATGCACCCACATCGCGGTGCCCACGGCGGTCGTGGGATCAGTGGGAGTCCAGACCCAGTCAAACCCATCAAAGACGTGAGCGGAGTAGCCAAGACAAGGGGTGTAAGTCACCGCCACGTCGTTGGAGCCCGGGGCCAGGCCGGTAATGTTGTCGAAGGTACCGGGGCCGGGATACTGGCGGCTGAGCAGGTACCAGTAGCCGGCCGTCATGGACACTGGCAGGCTTGGGGTCGGCACGGAGCCGCTAAAGGTGATCGTGAAGACGTTGGTGCAGCAGGGACACAGGAAGGCCCCCTCGCCCGGGTTGAGTGTCATCATGCTGTCGGCCCAACCGCAACCCGGCATGTAACTGTTGGTGAGCCAGACTTGGTTGGTGTTGTCCCATTTCATGAAGCGCGCGGCGCAGGGCAGGCTGGGTATGACATTGCGCAGGGTGTTGCCGCCGGGCTTGTTGAACTGGTTGGCAATAAGCGTGCAGCAGTTGGACACGGTGACCGAGTAGCTGGTGATCTCGTTCTGGACCAATCGGAAGAACTTCTTCGCGGCAACCGGCTGGGTGACATAGGGAGAAGTGGGGTTGCCCGCCACGGAGGTCCACGGACCTTCGGGATCAGTGGCTTCCTGCAGGCTCCAGCCTGAAGCGGACCAGGTGATCCGCACCTGGCCATCGCCCAGCAACACAATCGCCAGGAGGGGCCCGGTCGGGCACGAAACCACGAAATTACGCGTCCAATTGGCAGGCTCGGCTTTCGTGCAGAAGAACGACTGCGCCACTCCCAGGACGGGGTCATCGGGGACCCAAGTGAGGTCGAGGTCGTCGAAGTAGTAACCAGTGGCCCCGCCATAGGCGTCATAAAGATACACGGAGTCATACGGCGCCGCCGGGAATTGCAGTGTGCCCGCCTCGCCACTGGTGCCCAGAGGTCGGGCTTGCGGCACCATGGAAGCTCGAACACTACTGCCCGCCGGAATAGAATTGACCAGGTTCCCTTCCAGCACTTCGCCAACGAAGGTCAGGTTCCACACCGAACCGCTGGTGTTATTGATCATGGCTCCCTCGCCAGGGTTCAGGGACATGGAGGGATCGCCCCACGCGCCGAAGTCGTAGGTGTTGGCAATCCATTGGCCGCCGGCCCACTTGGCAAGCCACGTCCCGTCCGGCACATTCGGCAGCAGGCTGCCGACGGTGTTGTTTGCGGTGTTCAGCGGATTGGCGATCAGGGTTTGCCCGCCCACCGGGAACGCGAGTTGGACATAGCCGACGACGTTTCCTGACACCAGGCAATCGGCGGTTCCCACCGCTGGGACCAGCAACATCGCCAACAACAGCATGCCAATGGGTGCGAGATATCCAGATTGCCGATGATGGGATCGGGGAGTTGCCTGCACCGCTGATAGCGCCTCTTTTGATTCTGTAGTCATAATCCAATTCCTTCCTGCATCTTCTCCGGCATACCTGCCGGCTCCACTCGGGTGAGTAGAACTTTCAGTTTACTGCCTCTTGTCCGAGACTTATTAGCCAAGCCTATGCTCTAACAGCCACTCCCCCCTCCCTTCAAACTGGCAGGAGGAAAACAAACGCAGCTGCTTTAGCCGGACTTCATATTTTCAGCAGCAAGTATACGCCGGCTCCAAAAACCCGGGAGTCCCCTCTTGAGGCGTCGGCTGTTGGGGGGACAGCACGGTGGAGGAAGAAGTACGGAATCCGAAACGCAAAGCGCCCGCGCCGCGGCGCTATCGCTTCCGCGGCCATTCCGTCCGGCACGCGGATACGCTGCGGGCCTTCGGCCGGTTGTTGCGCCAGGGGCAGTGAAGAGAGCCGCGGAAAGGACACACCGGCGGAAGGCGGCTGTCGGACAAGGCCGTCAGGATAAGGAATTCCCGCAGGACGCGCAGGATCAGTTGGGCGCGGTCGGTTACCCCCAGTTTCTGGTGCAGCCGCCCGAAATGGGTGTGGACAGTATGCCGGGAAATGCCCAGGGACAAGGCAATGGCAATGTCCGTGGAGTCCTCGAACACCCCGCGCACGAGCTGCTGTTCGCGGGTCGAAAGATTGAGCGAGCGTTTGAGCAGTGCCCAAGCCCGCGAGCCCCAAAGTCCTGCCCCCTTTGCTGGTTCAGGCCCGCGGCTGCGGGCTTTCGGCCCCCGTCCGCTTCGCGCGGAGGGTTGGGCTGTTCCCGTCCTGCGGGCTGCCATGCCTCGATACACAAGACTCTCCGTATTCATAATCTCCTCGAATAATTCTTGTCCCGGATTCCTGCTCCACAGGAGTGAGCGCCCCAGCCATATCAGTGAACAAACCAAGTGGTGCCCGGACCCCCGATCTTGTATGCATCAACCCCGTTGGAGTCCAGATGAATATCAATGAAATATCAACAGGCAGGCCCCTCCCGGGCGCAGGTTGAGGACGTGCCGCCCAAAGGGCTGCGTGCCGCGAGACGACACAATCCGAGCAGCGGATGTGGAAGGCCAAATTGGGAATCGGCTGCGGGAAGGGGGGATTCGGAATCAGGTGTCCCCTTCTATGCAGAAGAGGCGGCGTTCGCCGCGCAGGAAGAGATGGCGACGGCTGATGGCAGGCGAGGCGAAGCATTTCTCGCCGATGCTGTTCTCCGCGACGCGGCGGAATTGGGGGCCGGGCTGGACGACGGTCGTCACGCCCTTGTCGTTGAGGAAATAGACGTGGCCCCCGGCAGAGACGAGCGAGGCGTGCTGCGCCCCCAGGCGCTGTGTCCACAGCAGGTCGCCGGTCTTGGCCGCAAAGCAGTGGGCCACCCCCGCGTCGGTAATGGTCAGGAAGTAATCCCCTGCGATGATAGGCGAGGGGACATAGGCGGCCCCGCGGGTAGTGCGCCAGGCGATGTGGGTCTGGGTGACGTTGCCAGCGCCATCGGGGCGGATGGCCAGGATGTGGTGGTCCGGGTACCCCCCAGTGATGAACAGCAGGCCGCACCGCTCGCTATAGACCGGTGAGGCGACGAATTGCTCGGTCGGGCCGTCAATGACCCAGAGGCGGGCGCCGGTATCCGGGTTGAAGCTGGCAACGCACTTGTCACCGGAGAGGACCATTTGCTGGCGACCGGCGATGCTGCGGAGGAACGGGGCGCAGTAGCTTCGGGTGTGGTTCTCGCGGGGCGTCTTCCACAGGACGCGGCCATCCTCCCGGCTCAGCGCGACGAGGTAGGAATCCCCGTCGTGGTCGCCGTTGAGGATGACTTTGTCGCCGTAGAGAAGGGGAGGAGAACAGAAGCCATGCATGGAGGCAAAGGGACCTGGCCGGGCCACCCAGCGCTGACGCCCCCCAAAGTCGTACGCGGCAACGAACATGCGGTCGCGGTCGAGGAACGCGACGTAGACCTTTTCTCCGTCGGTGGCGGGGGTGCTGGAGGCATAGCTGTTGAGACCGTGCTTGCGTTCGAGGGGGGCGTTGAGAACGGTTTGCTGCCATACCGGTTTGCCGGTGCGGCGGTCCAGGCAGAGCAGCAGACGGTCCTGCGCCTCCGGCCGGGCGCTAACCGTGAAGACGCGATCGTCCCAGACGATCGGCGAGGCATGGCCCGCACCGGGCAGTTCGGTCTGCCAGCGAACATTGTTGGTGGCGTTCCAGTGGGTCGGGATGTCCTGTTCCTGGCTGGTGCCGTCGAGACGCGGTCCGCGCCAGCATGGCCAGTTCTCGGCGGCGGCATTGGCGGCGAGACTCAATGCGAGGGGCAGAAGAGCGAGCCAGAGTCGAAGGCCAAAACGCGAAGACCGAAGCAAGGTCGGCGGTTGGGTTTCGGATTGCGCGGCGGGTATCAGCATTGGTGGCAGCATACAGGTGTGGCAGGCAGGTTGCCAGAACGGGTCGCGTCGGATGGTTAAGCCCGGGCCAGCAGGCCGGAGTGCTCTTTGAGCCAGCGTTCCGCCTCGCGGTAGTTCGGGCAAAGGCGCGCCACCTCCTCCCAGAACCGGCGGGAGTGGTTCATTTGCCTCAGGTGCGCCAGTTCATGCAGAACGAGGTAATCGCGGACGGCGGGGGGTGTTTGCACCAGGCGCCAGTTGAGGGAGATGGTGCCGCGCCGCGAGCAGGAGCCCCAGCGGGAGCGCTGGTTGCGGATGGCGACGCGCCGCACGGGCAGGCGATGCTGGGCGGCCAGTTCGAGCACGCGCGCCGGGAGCTCGATCGCGGCCAGTCGCCGGAGATGCCGCTCAACGGCCGGGCGCAAATCGCCGGCGGCATCGGACACGGGGACGGTTTCGGCGCCGAAGTGAACGACGCTCGCCTGGCCGTCGAGCGCGGTCTCCAGCCGCACGCGTTCGCCTCGGAAGAGGAGTTCGGTCCCCGCCCGCCAGCTCTCCGGGCGGCGCGGCTGCAAGGCTTGTCGCAGGAGCTGCCGCTCGATCCAGTGAACGTTCCTGGCCGCGAAGTGCCTGGCCTCAGCCAGCGAGCCGCCCCGAGGCACAGTGACGCGCGCCGAGCCGTCCGGGCGCAGGCGCAGCACATAGCGCCGCGCCCGGCGGTTGCGGACAAACCAGAGCCGCACGCGCCGGGCCCCCACCGAGAGCCACTCCGGGCCCGGCGGGTCGGGCGGCCTGGGGCCAAAGATCCATTCGAGCTGCACGGGATGATTCAGAAGACCTGCGGGACACCCTCGATCAGCATGCGCACCTTATGCGTCAAACCCTGTTCGGCGGCAAGCTGCCGCAGCCAGCGGGGAGGGGCCTCCATGTCTTCAAACGACAGCCGGAACGTGCCGTAATGCATCGGCACCAACCATCTCGCGCGCAAGTCCCTGAAGGCCTTGATGGCCTCGTCGGGGCCCATGTGCAGGTGGCGAAAGGACTCCGGGTGGTAGGCGCCAATCGGCAGCAGGGCTATCTCCGGACGGCAACTCTTCTTGATCTCTTTGAAGCCATCGAAATAGGCGCTATCCCCCGCGTGATAGATGCGCCGTCCCTGGTGTTCCAACACAAACCCGCCGTAACCTCTCCGCTGGTCGCGCAGCACGCGCGCGCCCCAGTGTTTGGACGGGGTTAGCGTCACCTTCCAATCGCGGTGGCAGAAGGTCTCCCACCATTCCAGCTCGACCACGCGGCCGAAGCCGAGGTTATGGGCCAGGTCACCGACCCCCCACGGCATGATGCCGATCTTCGGGTGCGGCAGCCGGCGGAGCGTGGGTTTGTGGAAGTGATCGAAATGCGCATGGGTCAACAGCACCAAGTCAATGGGCGGCAGGTGTTCGATGCGAAGGCCGGACCGCTTTATGCGTTTGAGCAGAAACAGCCAGTTGGCGAAGTTGGGGTCAATCAGCACGTTCAGGTTGGTGAACTGAAGGAGAAAGGAAGCGTGTCCGATCCACGTGACGGCAACCTGCCCGCGGTTCAGCTTGGGAAAGGCCGGATGCTGGGTCTGGCCGGTTCGCCTTGTCAGCAGCGCCTTCCAGACCAGCTCGCGAAAGAAGGTGCGCGGGTTGAAGTGCTTGGCCGGCGTAAACTCCTTGAAAGAACGCGGGAGCCGCTGGCGGCTCACCGGCGGATGATAAGGGGTCCGCTTCGTCATAGATCGCTTTCAATCATAGCGATACTCCGCCTTGAATAAAAAGCAAATCGGGCCGTCTTATCGGTGTCGGTTGTAGCATGAACTGAAAGGCATTGTATGAAGAAAATGATCCTCTCGATTGCGGCGTTGGCGATGATCGGGCTCAGTCCGCAGACGGCTTCGGCGGGCGGCCACCATGGCGGCGGCTGGTGCGCGGCGGCTGTGGTGGGCGGCGTTGCGGCAGGACTGGTCGTTGGCCATGCCTTGGCTTCGCAGCCTGCTTACTATGTTGCTCCGCCTCCGGTCTATTGTCCCGCGCCGCCGCCTCGGCCGGTGGTGGTTTACGCGCCCCCGGCACCGGTCGTCTATGCCGCGCCTCGGCCGGTGGTGGTTTACACGCCCCCGGCACCGGTCGTCTATGCCGCGCCTCCGCCGGTGGTTTATCCGGCCCCTGTGTATGTAGCGCGGCCTATGGTCAGCGTGCGATTTGGCTACGGCGGACACCACCGTCGCGGCTGTCGGTAGAGCAACCGCCGGACACCTTCCCGCTCCAGCGGCCGTCCCCGGGTAAGGGAATCCACCTTGCCCGGGGCGCGGTGCTGATGGGAGAGGTGACTTAGGGAGGATTACTCGTTCGTGTACTGCAAAGCGGTGCTGCGGGGAGGCATCAACCGCATTGTCTCGTGTCGGAGCCGGACTCCCCCGTGATGGCCTCAGGGAGGCCGGGGTTTATTGGCTAAAGGTCAGACTCCTGGACCAGGGCCCCATTCCTTCCGGGCTCCAGCCCCGGACCCACCATTGATAGGCACCCGCGCTATGCCCCGGCACATCCACTGCGAAATTGCCTGTCGCCCGGTCCACCAGCGAATTGGTGGCAGCATACCATCGGTCGAGAAACACGCTGCCGTTGCGGACGACGTATAACTCGTACCGGGTGGCGGCTGAATCGGCCCGCCAGAGGTAACGCTGTGTCGCACTGGCACTGACAGTGTCCTGTGGCGATAGCAGCTCAATGCTGGCCGGCGCAGCCAATTGGTTTGTGAAGCTCGCGGTCTCCGAGCAAGCCCCGGTCCCCGAAGGATTCCAGGTCTGCACCATCCAGGTGTAAACCCCGCCGGACAGGTCAAAGGCGGGAATCCAATTGGTCGCCCCCTCAATCCATACATCGAAGTAGTTGGTGCCGCTGCGGCTCAGGTAAAGGTGGAACCAGGCGGCGGGCGGAGAGGACTGAGACCAAGAGAACTCCGGACGCCGATCATGGAGAGTGGCCTGGTTGTTTGGCGCAAGCAGAGCCAACGGCTTCAGGCTGCCGGCCACGCTGAAACTTCCCGAGCTGGACCATGGGCCAAGCCCGTCAGGGTTCCAGCCCCGGACACACCATTGATAGGTCCCGCTGTCGTGACCGCCCACCTCCACGCCCAGGCTGGTCTTGGTGGCGTCGGCCAATAAGTTGGTCGCCGCCAGCCACTGGTCGGAGAAGACTTTTCCATCCTTAGTGATGTAAAGCTCATACGAGACCGCCGCGTTGTCCTTCGTCCAGTTGTAGCGCACCGTCGGAGCGACAGACAAACTGCTCTTCGGGGAAAGCAGCACGATCTGTCCCGGCAAACGGGGCTGAGCGGCGAAGGAGGCCGTTTTGGACCAGGGACCGAGCCCGGTGGGGGTCCAGGCCTGCACCGCCCAGGTGTAAACGCCGCCCGGCAAATCAATGGCAGGCATCCAATTGGTCGTTCCCTCGATCCATAGATCGTAACACTTGCTTCCGTTGCGGTTGATGCAGAGATGGAACCAGTCCGCAGAAGGCGAGGGCTGCGACCAGGCGAACTCCGGACGCCGATCCTGGATGCGGGTGCGGTCGGCTGGGGAGAGCAGGACCACCGGTTGCGGAATGACCACGCTGAAAGTCTCCGTGCTCGACCAGGGCCCAGGCCCGGCCGCGCTCCAACCGCGGACACGCCATTGGTAGGTGCCTTGGCCGTGGCCGGCCTCCTGTGCGCCGACATTGCCCGTGCCGGGTTCTGTCCACAAGCTGTGCGAATCGTAATACTTGTCGCAGAACAACTCGCCATCCCTGGTGACATGCAGTTCGTAGCGCGTCGCCGCGGGATCTCGCGTCCAGACATAGCGCCGGGTCGAGCCCGTATCCACACTGCCCACCGGCGAAATCAAGACGATGCCAGGGCTGTCTTGCGCGTCCTCAATCACGACGAACAGAAAGTTGGTGCTCGTGGTCAAACTGCCGTCACTGACAACGAGCGTGATCTCCGTCTCCCCGACCTGGCCCGCCTCGGGGGTCAGCGTGACGACGCGGTTGCTGCCAGTGCCGCCAAAGACGATGTCGCTTGCCGACAACAGGGTCGAGTCGTTCGAACTGCCTGAAAGCGTCAGGTCGGCTGCCGCGGTTTCCGCATCGCCGACTGTGAAGGGAACGGACAAGAACGCGGTGCCCTTGTTGAGGGTTTGGTCCTCAATGGCCGAGATGGCCGGCGGGGTATTTGGCGGCTTGGGAGGCGAGAAAACACTGGCCCTCACCGCCGGGGAGGTAATCAGTCCCGCAGCACCATAGATCGCGCGCGCGGTCAGGTCGTAGATGCCCGCGCTCACGTTGGCCCAGGCGAAACTGTAAGGCGCGGCGTTATCCTCTCCCAGCAATGCCGCGCCGTTGTAGAACTGAACCTTCGAAATGGCATGGCCGTTGGCGGCAACGCTGGCGGCAAGGCCGATGGTCGCGGGCGCGGTGAATGGGGTGCCGTTGGTCGGCGAGGTGAGCACGATCGTCGGCGGCAAAGCCGTGATGTTCGTGAATGCGGCTTCGGTCGAGTAATCGCTTTCCAAACCCGCCGTGTCATACGCCGTGGCCGCCAGGTAGTAAACTGCGCCGGTGGACAAGCCGCTGATGACCACATTGGTTGCGTTGCCGGCATCAACCTTGTTCGTGTAAGTGTGGCTCGCGGCTCCGTAATACACCCTGTATCCCGCAATCTCGGCGCTCGCGCTCCGATTCCAGGCTACCGTCACGCTGCTGGCGGCGATCACCGAAGCTGCAAAGGAAACCAGAAGGCCGGCGCAAAGGATTTTCACGGGCACAACGCGGCGCACGCGGTGTGGGCAGTTCGCTGTGGACAGCATATCAAACGCGTACTACGCAGTACCGTTGCCAAAACCGCCGCAACCCTGTCGCGCAAACCCCGCGCTGCGCTGCGGCATTGCCCCTTGCCCAAACCCGAGTCGGCCGGCGCGCGCTCAAGCCCAATGTTTTCAGCGGCTTGCATTCCCGGGATAACTCACTGTCACACGGCGGCTACCCGCGAGAATTCAGGCAAGTCTCCCGGGAGCGCTTAGCTACTGTCCAGCATTTGGGCTGCCAAGTCCGAAACTTGGCACCGCTCGCGCACTGCGCCTCGTTGAGGAGCCGGCGGGGAGACCTGCGCCCCGGTCTGCCGGCATTGCGGGGCGCCTGTGAGCGGCACGGGCTAAGAGCCGGTGCCGGTCATCTCGCCGCAGGCTTGCGCCACTTCTCGCGCCATCGTTTCCGCGCTGAATCGCTCGAACACCGCCCGCCGGCCGGCCTGGCCCAGCGCCCGCGATCGCGCCGGATCCGACAGCAATGCCCCGATCGCCTCCGCCAATGCTTGCGGGTCCTCCGGCGCGCAGAGCAGCCCGCCGCGCGTGGCCTCGATAAGCTCGGGGAAAGCCGCCACTCTCGGTTGAACCACAGGCACACCCGCCGCCAGGGCCTCGATCACATAAAGCCCAAAGGCCTCGCCGCAACGCGCCGGCACCGAGAAGACCGACAGCGAGCGCAGGAAATCCAGCTTGCGGGCGCGGTCCGGATTGGGGGTAAACTCCACCTCTCCCAGCAGGCCGCTTGCTTCCAGCCGCCCGCGCAACCGCCTCACGAACGGCGTGTCCGCCGGCCCGCAACTCCCCCCCACGCGCAGCTTGAGTTCCCCCGCGCGCCCCTCCTGCCGCAGGCGGATGTAGGCTTCGACCAGCGTGTCCAGTCCTTTCTCCGGGCACATCCGCGCAAAATAACCCAGCGTTGGCCCATCCTCGTCATGTGCCTTGACTCCCGGGCCTCCGCCTTCCTCCCGGTAGCCGTCCAGGTTGATCCCGTTATAAACCACTCGCACCTGTCCCGCGCCCAGGCCGAGCCGCTCGCGCATCAGGCCCCCAAAATACCGGCTGGGCGCGATGAACAGGTCCACTTCCTTCGCCCTCTCCGCCAGCGTTCGCCAACACGCCGCGCGATGGGGCTCGGGCAGGGCGTCGAGAAACGCGTCTTCTCCCTGCAACGCGCAGGCGACCGGCGCGCGCAGCTCGGACTTGAGGCGGCGAACCATGCCGACGAGCAGCGCATTGGAGAGGCACAGCACATCCGGGGGCGGCTGGCTCTTGAGCCACGCGACGAGCTTGTCCAGTTCGCGCGCCTGGTTGCCCGCTTCACCACGCAGCATGGAAAGCGTCAACTCGCCCAAACCCGACGCGCGGGTACCGGCCGCCCGGCCCGCCGCCCACTTCAGCGCACGGGGCGACGCCAGCAAATCGTTTAGCCAGCCCGGCGCGCCCCGGAACAACGCCGACTTCTGTTGCAGATAGACATTGAGGCCGCCGAAGAAGACCGGGGTCCCGGCGCTTTGATCCGGCTCATCCAGCGTCAGCGGCAGGTAGAGCGGCACCATGGTGGCCTCGTGGCCGAGCTTGCGCAGCGCGGTCACCAGCGCGTTGTCCCGCAGGCAGCCGCCGCAATACATCGCGCCGGCGCCGGGCGTTAAATGCACCAGGTTCACTTCGCCCCGAAACAATACACCCCGCCATCATTGCCGCCAACGACCACCCGGCCGCCCGCCACCGCCGGCGCACTCTCGATCGGCTGCCCGATCTCGTAGGACCAAAGCGCCTTGCCCGCGGCCAGCGACACCACATAGAGCCGCCCGTCGTCCGAACCCACAACCACCTTGTCCCCGCACACCACCGGCGAACTGTCCACCTTGCCCCGCGTCGAGAAGCTCCACACCGCCTGGCCGTCCGCGCGCTTCACGCAATGCAGCCGCTTGTCCCGCCCGCCAAACACCACGAACTCCGGCGTCACCGCCGGCGAGGAGAAATACGGGAAATCGCGATCGCGGAAGCTCCACACCTTCTTGCCCTCCTTGATGTCCACGCAGAGGAACTCGTTCTCATACTGGCCGAAATACGCGCGCCCGTCCGCCAGCGCCACCGACCCGGCGATGTAGGCCCCCGCGTCAACCTCCCGCACCTGCTGGCCCGCCGCCAGCGCGATGACGTGCAAAAGGCCGTCGCAACCGCCGAAGACGGCCTGGCCGCCGGCCACAGCCGGCGCGCCATTGATGTAATTGCTCGTCTCGTAAACCCAGTTGCTGCGCCCGGTCGCGGCATCCACGCAATGCAGCCGGTAATCGTGGCTGCCCGCCAGCACGCGCGTTCCTCCGCCGGTCTTCACCCAATTTGGCGCCCCGGAGACCTTGCCACCCGTCTCGTATTTCCACAGCAGCTTGCCGGTCGCGGCCTCGAGCGCGTAGAGAAACGCGTCGCTCGACCCCGCATACACCTTGCCCTCCAGCACCAGCGGGGAAGACTCGACCTCACCCTCCGTCTTGAACGCCCACACCTTCCTGCCGTCCGTCAGCCCCAGCGCATACACGTTCCCGTCGTCCGAGCCGATGAACACGCGCCCCTGCACAATGGCGGGGGAAGACCTGACCGGGCCGCCCGTCTTGAAGGTCCAGAGCAGCCGCAACTGCTCCGGCAGGCTGCCGGCGGCCACACCCGTCAACGCCGGCCCGCCCCGGAACATCGGCCAATCGGTTTCCGCGGCGCCGGCGCCGGCGCAACCCAGCCCCAGCAGCCAGCCCCATAAGGCAATGTGCCGCGTCATATTCATAAGCGTCGGAACTCGGACTGCCGACGCCCGATTATCGTTCGCGCCAACGCCCCTCGCAAACGAAAAGCTTAGCCACCTGACGTTGGCGGCTACCCCTGCTTGATTCCACCCGGCCCAGACCGCCCCAAACCTTAGCCTTGTGAACAGGAAAGGCATCAATTGGTGAGGAAGG
>DAOPPX010000005.1:0-77917 GCA_035358715.1 Verrucomicrobiota bacterium | reverse complement strand
TGGTGCCAGAGGAGGGATTTGAACCCCCGACCAAAGGCTTATGAGTCCTCTGCTCTACCCCTGAGCTACTCTGGCAACCTGTACAGTCTGCCCGATCACTTCTGCCCCGTCAATTCAACCTTTCCCTGTGTTTACAGGCAACGGCGGCCGCGCCGCGCCCGAAGCCAGAAAGGAGTTAATGAAACTGTTTGAAGCGTCCGTCACCTTCGTGCAAACTCCACCGCACTTATGGCAGGTGCAGCGAGTAACTCAGGGATTCGCGACAACCACCGCCGGGGCTTGGTCGCCGACTTTCTGAAGGCCAAGATCGGAGATGGTTCCCGCCTCTCCATCGTCTCGGCCTACTTCACCATCTACGCTTACGAGGCCCTGAAAGAGCACCTCGACCGGATTGACCACCTGGATTTCCTCTTTGGCGAACCCCGCTTTATCTCTTCACTGGACCCCGACAAGACCGAGAACAAGGCGTTCCTCCTCGACGGCCACGGCCTGCAGCTCGCCAACCGCTTGCAGCAAAAGCGCGTCGCCCGCGAATGCGCCGAGTGGATTCGCCAGAAGGTCGCAATCCGCTCCGTCCGCCACGCCCAACTGCTGCACGGCAAGATGTACCACATCGCCAATGCCGGCGTGGAGGAGGCCATCCTGGGCAGCTCCAATTTCACCGTTCACGGCCTTGGGCTCGGCGCGGGCAACAACAACATCGAATTGAACCTGGAGGTGGACAGCGCCCGCGACCGCCGCGACCTGAAAGCCTGGTTCGACGAGCTCTGGAATGAGCCCGGCCTGGTCGCCGACGTAAAACAGGAAGTCCTCCTCTACCTCGACCAGCTTTACCAGAACCCCGCCCCCGAGTTCATCTACTACAAAACCCTTTTCCACGTCTTCGAGAACTTCCTGGCCGACCAGGAAAAGGGCGGCCTCCTGGACCAGAATATCAAGATCGTGGACACGGGCATCTGGCAGGCCCTGTTCGAGTTCCAGCGAGACGGCGTCAAAGGCGCCATCAACAAGATTCTAAAGCACAACGGCTGCATCCTCGCGGACAGCGTCGGCCTGGGCAAAACCTTCGAGGCGCTGGCGGTCATCAAGTACTTCGAGCTCAAGAACGAGCGTGTCCTAGTCCTCTGCCCGAAGAAGCTCCGCGAAAACTGGACCGTCTACCGCCACAACGACGCCCTCAACCCCTTCATCGCCGACCGCTTCCGGTACGATGTCCTCTCGCACACCGACCTGAGCCGCGACGGCGGCAAATCCGGGGACCTCGATCTCGCCACGTTCAACTGGGGCAACTTCGACCTCGTCGTCATAGACGAGTCGCACAACTTCCGCAACAACACCCCCGGCCGCCGCGACGAGGACGGCAACCTCATCCGGAGCCGCTACCAGCGGCTCATGGACGACATCATCAAAGCCGGCGTCAAGACCAAGGTCCTCCTGCTCTCCGCCACCCCCGTCAACAACGACCTGCGCGATCTCCGCAACCAGATTTACTTCCTCACAGAAAACAACGACCACGCCTTCAAGGACTCCATTGGCATCCCGAGCCTCAAGGAGGCGCTGGCGGTCGCCCAAAAGACCTTCTCCCTCTGGGCCAAAAAGAAGTCCGGCGAACGCCAAACCAAGGACCTGCTTGAAAAACTCAGCTCCGCGTTCTTCAAGCTGCTGGACGAGCTGACCATTGCCCGCTCGCGCAAACACATCCTGCGCTACTACAAAAGCAGCATCGCCGCCCTGGGCGGCTTCCCGGAGCGCCGCAAACCAGAGTCCATTTTCTCCGACACCGACCTCCAGCGCCGCTTCCTCTCCTACGACCGTCTCAACGCCGAGATTGGCGGCTACAAACTCTCCCTCTTCGCCCCCTCGCGCTATCTGAGCAAGGAGGCCAGGCCGCTCTATACGGCCCATGCCGGCGACCCGTTCAGCCAGGCCGACCGCGAAAAGTTTCTCGTCGGCATGATGAAGGTGAACTTCCTCAAGCGCCTCGAAAGCTCTGTCCACTCGTTCGAGATCACGATGGAGCGCACCATTGCCAAGATCGAAGCCCTGGAGCACAAGATTCGCAATTACCAGGCGATGCCGGACCAGAACCCGGAATCCGAGTCGCTTGAGCTGGACCTCGAGACCCCGGGCGGCGACGAGGAACTGGAGGCGGCGCTCCTTGTCGGCGGCAGGTACAAATATGAGCTGAAGCATCTTGAGCTGGCGAAGTGGCTCAAGGACCTCCAGCGCGACAAAGAGCAACTGAGCATGCTTCACGCCTCAGCCAAGGATGTCACCCCCGACCGCGACGCCAAGCTCAAGGAGCTCAAGCGCCTCATCGAGCGCAAAGTCAAAGCCCCCACCACCAACAAGCTCGGCCAGCCCAACCGCAAGGTGCTGGTCTTCACCGCCTTTGCCGACACGGCCTCGTATCTGTTCAAGGAACTCACGTCCTGGGCGCGCAAGGACCTCGGCATCCACATCGCGCTGGTCGCCGGCAGCGGCGACAACCACACCACTTTCGGCAAGTCCGATTTCAACCAAATCCTCACCAACTTCTCCCCGCGCTCCAAGAACCGCGCCAAGATGCCGTCCATGCCGCAGACGGAGGAGATTGACCTGCTGATCGCCACCGACTGCATTTCCGAGGGCCAGAACCTCCAGGATTGCGACTACCTGATCAATTACGACATCCACTGGAACCCTGTCCGCATCATCCAGCGGTTCGGCCGCATAGACCGTATCGGCAGCGTCAACACCGCCGTCCAGTTGGTGAACTTCTGGCCCACGCAGGACCTCGACAAATACGTCAACCTCAAGAACCGCGTCGAAGCCCGCATGGCCCTCGTGGACATCGCCGCCACGTTCGAGGACAACATCCTCAAACCGGACGAAATCGAAGAACTGGTCCACGAGGACCTCCGCTACCGCGACAAACAACTGCTCCGCCTCCGGGAGGAAGTCCTCGACCTTGAAGATTTCAGCGAAAGCGTTGCGCTCAACGAGTTCACCCTCGACGACTTCCGCATCGAACTCAGCAAGTACATCGAGGCCAACCGCCAGCTCCTGGAGGCCGCCCCGCTCGGCCTCTACGCGGTGGTGCCCCCGCACCCGGAGCACCAGGTCATCGCCCCCGGCGTCATCTGGTGTTTCCGCCAAAAGCCCGCTCCGCACTCCGCACTCCGCACTCCGCAGTCAGAGGTCAACCCACTCCAGCCCTATTATCTCGTTTACGTCCGGCACGACGGCACCGTCCGCTTCACCTTCGCCCAGCCCAAACAGATTCTGGAAATCTACCGCCTGCTGTGCGCCGGCAAGACCCAGGCTCACGAACAGCTTTGCCAGCTCTTTGACGCCGAGTCCAACAACGGCGCCGACATGGCCCCCTACAACAAGCTGCTGGAGGCCGCCGTGGACTCCATTGCCCGGACCTTCCAGAAGCGGGTTGCCGCCGGCCTCCAATCCGGTCGCGACTTCAGGATTCCCGACCAGGAAGACCAGGCCCGGGACACCACCGACTTCGACCTCGTCACCTGGCTCGTAATTAAGGCCGTCTGAACTCCATGCCAGCTTTCCCCAAACTCGCCCCCACAGACGTTGACCGCTTCATCCTGACTGTCCGAGGCCAAAAGGTCATTCTCGACGAGAATCTGGCCGCTATTTACGGTGTGCCTACCAGGCGCCTCAACGAACAGTTCCGCAGAAATGCGGACCGCTTCCCTCAAGACTTCGCTTTCCAGCTTTCCCGGGAGGAGTGGACTGCGTTAAGGCCGCAAAATGCGGCCTTTAAGGGCGACAGCGGCGCGATCTTGAAGTCGCAAATTGCGACTTCAAGTTTCACCCACGGCGGGCGGCGCAAGCTGCCAATCGCTTTCACCGAACACGGCGCGATCATGGCTGCGAACATACTCAACAGCCCCCGGGCGACACAAATGAGTGTTTTTGTCGTCCGCGCCTTCGTCAAGATGCGCTCCGCCTTTGCCGACAGCCGTGAACTCGCCCGAAAACTCGCCCTGCTCGAACACGAGCTCAAGATCCGCCTCAACATCCACGAAGCCGCCATCGTGGATGTCCTCCAGCGCATCATGAAAATCCTCGACCCACCCCCGCCGCCGCCCGAGCCCGCACCGCCGGAAATCGGCTTCCACGTCAGGGAAGACACTGCGCCCTACCGGATCACACGAAAATCTGTCCGCTCATGACGCCCCATCCTTTTCTCGTTTTTGTGTTCTCTGCGCTCTCTTGCGGCCAAGATCCTGTCTTGAAATGAACCCCGTCGAAACCAAGCGCGCCATCGCCGCCGCCTTCTCCGCCTTCTCCGCCCAGCCGCTCGCCGCCGCGGCCACCGGCCTGTTTGAATCCCTCGGCTACAAGAGCGAAAAGCGCCTCCCTCTCAAGCCCAACACGCCCGACAATTTCCTCGCCACCTTCGGCCAGGGCCGAAAACTGAATCCCGACCATGCCTCTCTCGCGGAGTGGCGGTCCGTGGATTTTCTGTTCCAGCTCACGGACGACGAAGTCCGGGCCGCCGCCGCAGGCAACCAACAATTCCTGTTCGATAGCAAAGGCAAGTACAACGGCGCGGCCATGGAGTCCTACCTCTTCTTTGCCATCACGCTGGCAAAACCCCACTACACCCGCACCGACCTTTCCTCCATCACCCGCGCCGTCAACCGCCTGTTCCCCATGCCGGCCATGCTGCTGTTCCGGCATGGCGAGGCCCTCACGCTCGCGGTTATCAACCGCCGCCTGCACAAGCGCGACGAAGGCCGCGATGTCCTCACCAAGGTCACCCTGATCAAAGACATCCGTATTGCCAACCCGCACCGCGCCCATGTCGAGATCCTGCACGACCTCTCTTTTGAGGCCCTCCAGGAGCAGCACCACCCCTCCAACTTCAAAACCCTGCATGACGCCTGGCAAAAGACCCTCGACATTTCCGAACTCAACAAACGCTTCTACCAGGAAGTAGCCGACTGGTACTTCTGGGCCCTGGACAACGTCCACTTCCCCAAAGACGCGCCCAAGGACGCCGACGGACGCGATGCCATCAGCCTCATCCGGTTGCTTACCCGGCTCATCTTTTGCTGGTTCATCAAGGAAAAGGGCCTCATCCCCGAGGCCATCTTCAACGAGCGCGCGCTCGGCGCCCTGACGAAAGGCTTCGCGCCCCGCGACAGCGCCAACACGGACTCCGTTTACTACAAGGCCATTCTCCAGAATCTCTTTTTTGCCACGCTCAACACGGAGATGGACCCGCCCGCGGCCCCGGCCACCCGCCGCTTCAGCCGCCAGACCCGCGACGACCACATGATCCACACCGTCTGGCGGCACGAGCGGCTCCTGGCGGACAAGGCCACGTTCCAAGCCCTCTTCAAGAACATCCCCTTTCTCAACGGCGGCCTCTTCGAGTGCCTCGACGACCGCGAAGGCACCCAGGAGAAACGCATTGACGGCTTCTCAGACACCCCAAAGAGCCAGGCCGTCGCCCCCGACTTCCTGTTCTTTGGCCCGGAACGCGAAATCAACCTCACCAACGCTTACGGCGACGACAAACATCAGCGCGCCAAAGTGCGCGGCCTGCTCCGCATCTTCGAGGATTACAAGTTTACTATCGAGGAAAATACCCCCATCGAGGAAGACGTGGCGCTCGACCCCGAGCTGCTCGGCCACGTCTTTGAGAACCTCCTGGCCGCCTATAACCCGGAGACCGGCGCGGTGGCCCGCAAGACCACCGGCTCGTTCTACACCCCCCGCGTCGCCGTTGGCTACATGGTGGACGAAGCCCTGCTGGTTTACCTCTCCGGCTGGATGCTCGAGAAAATCCCCGCGCTCAACGCCGGCGTGGCGGCCCTCGAAAAGCGGCTCCGCCACCTCTTCGCGTGGCAGCTCCAATCCCACCAGTTCACCGGCGCCGAAGCCGAAATTCTCATCAGCGCCATCCATGCCCTCAAGGGCATTGACATCGCCTGCGGCTCCGGCGCGTTCCCGATGGGCCTGCTGCTCAAACTGGTCTGGATTCTCCGCAAGCTCGACCCCGGCAACGAACGCTGGAAAGCCATTCAACTCGCCGCCATCCCGGACCCCAATCTCCGCGCCGCTGCCGAGCGCGTCTTCACCGGCAACCTGCCCGACTACACGCGCAAACTCTACCTCATCGAAAACTGCCTCTACGGCGTGGACATCCAGCCCATCGCCGTTCAGATCGCCAAGCTCCGCTTCTTCATCTCGCTCGTCGTTGACCAGAAGGTTGACGACGCCCAGCCAAACCGGGGCGTGCTGGCGCTGCCCAACCTCGAAACCCGCATCGTCGCCGCCAACTCCCTCCTCGGCCTCAAACGCGGACAGCTCCTCCTCCGCAGCCAGGAAGTCGCCAAACTGGAAAAGGAGCTGCAGCAAATCCGCCACGACTACTTCACCGCCAGAAAGTACGACCGCAAAAAAGCCCTGCGCAAACGCGACCGCGAAGTCTGCGAAAAGCTCGCCGTCGCCCTGGTCGAGAGCGGCGAATGCTCCGGCACCGACGCCAAGCGCCTGGCCACATGGAACCCCTACAACACAAACAAGGCCGCCGACTTTTTCGATCCCGGCTGGATGTTCGGCGTGACAACCGGCTTTGACATCTCCATCGGCAACCCGCCCTACGTCCGCCAGGAGGAGATAAAGGACTTCAAACCCCTGTTCAAAGAACAGTTCGACTGCTTCACCGGCACCGCCGACCTCTACGTCTATTTCTACGAGCGCTCGTTCCAGATTCTCAAAGTCGGCGGCGTTCTCAGCTTCATATCCTCGAACAAATACTTTCGCTCTGGCTACGGCGAAACGCTCCGGTGGTTTCTCACATACTGCGGCAAGATCTCTGTTCTGCTCGATTTTGGCGACGCCCGAGTCTTTGCGGCCGTCGCGTATCCAAGCATCGTTGTCATCCAGAAGACGCGCCACTTGGATAAAGGGCAGCTGCCTGATCCAAGGAACATCCATCCCTCCCATCTACCAGCAGGGGATAACGAACTCGCCACCTATACATGGGACCCAGAAGCCGAAATCGCAGACTTTCCTGCCGTTTTCCGGAAGAACCACTTCTCGCTCACGCAGACAGAACTGAAGCCAACTTGCTGGCATCTCGCGTCACCCACAGTTTTTCGCTTGCTCGAAAAGCTAAAGGACGGACGCGCTGCACTCGGCAAGCACGTCCGGGACTCGATCTATTTTGGAATCAAGACCGGGCTGAACGAAGCTTTCATCGTGGATAGCCCCACGCGCGACCGGCTTGTCGCCCAAGACAAGTCCTCATCTGATCTGCTACGGCCATTCCTTCGCGGACGCGACGTTAAGCGCTGGCGCGCCGACTTCGCCGGCCAGTACCTCATCAAAATCGAGTCTTCCGAAAACCGCCAACACCCATGGTCGAACGCGCCCGAGTCCAAAGCAGAACAGGTTTTTGCAAAGAAGTATCCGGCCATCCACGCGCACCTCGACTGCTTTCGCGCGGCCCTCAAGAAGCGCGACGACCAAGGCCGCTTCTTTTGGGAGCTGCGCTCCTGCGTCTATTGGCACGCGTTTGAGGGCACAAAGGTGCTGTACCCAGACATCTACGAGCACCAGAGCATCACCTGGGACGAAACCGGCTATTTCGCCGCCAGCACCTGCTACTTCATTCCCACAAGAGAGAAGTGGCTCACCGCCCTCCTGAACTCACGGGCGGTGGAGTGGCTTTACTCCCGCCTCTGCAACAAAGTGCGAGGCGGCTACATGCGGGCCTTCACTGACTACATGCGCCAAATCCCCGTCCCCGCGGCTCCGCAACCCGAGCGCGCAGCCCTGGAAGGGCAGGTAGCCCGCATCCTCAAAGCCAAGCAAGCGAATCCGGCGGCGGACGTGTCAGCCCAGGAGCGGGAGATCGACGACCGCGTCTATCGCCTCTACGGCCTGTCCAAGGACGAAATCAAGGTCGTGGAGGACGCTGGCAGATAAGAGCGTTTCCAAGAGCAAGCTATGGAACAAGAAACCGCCAGCGACATTGACCTGAAAGGACAGGTCTGGCTGCCGGGGGTGCCATTGACGCCCTGCACCCGTGTCGCTGGGGTGTGCCTGCGCAAGCCCTGCCGCAAGTCCCTGGATTCCCCCGCCAGGGTCGGGCGAGTCAATCGGTCGTAGGCCCGGTGTAGCCCGCCAGCATGGTCAGGATTGCATCCAGGTCGCCGCGCACGGATGTCGCGCCCGAGTAGCGGTTAACCATTAACGAGAAGAGCAGCCGCTCGCCGGCGGCTGTAGTGACATGGCCGGAGATCGAACTAGCCCAGCGCAGAGTGCCAGTTTTGGCGCGCACGTTGCCCGCCGCCGGGGTGTCTTTCATGCGGTTGCGAAGCGTGCCGTCAACGCCTGCGATCGGCAGCGCGTCAAGATAGACCTGGCCCCATTGATGCCGGTGCATGAATTGCAGCAGGGCCACGGTGGCGCTGGGGGTGGTCAGGTTGTCCCGCGAGAGGCCCGAGCCCTCCTCGAAGATGACCTGGCCGGGCGGAATGCCGGCCTGGCCCAGGAACCGGTTCAGCTCCCGGATGCCCAGGTCTTCCGAGGTCGCGCGGGCGGATGTGTTGGCCGTTCGCGACTCCTCCCCCACGTGCGCCAGCAGCAGGTCGGTGTAGAGATTCTGCGAGGGTTTTTGCACCTCGCGCACCAGGTCCCGCATTGGGAGAGACGCCACCGAGCCCAACTCGACCAGCTTCCCGTAGTCCACGGGCTGGGCTTCGCGGTCCAGCCAGTTCACGCTCCGCGCGTTGCCCGTGACCTGGATGCCCCGCCGGGCGAGCGCCTCGCGGAAAAACCAGGCGAACAGCCCCGCGGGATTATGCACGGTGACGTCGTCGGTGTAGTTCGTGCCGCCCACCGGCATTTGGCCGGAAACGTAGATCACGTTCCGGCACAGCGGGTGGTAGAGATGGAGGTTGCGCGGCGCGCCTTGTTCAACCGTGGTGGTGCGGTTGCTGAGGGTGAGCCAGGGCGTGGCGGGCTGCAGCGACACCCGGCATGGCGCGCCCGCGGCCGGCCCGGGCTGGACGAGGATTTGCAGCGTGTTGTCGTTGATGGTGAGCGCCGAAATCTCCGCGCCATAGTAGTGCTCCATGTCGTCCCACATCCAGCCCGAGCCAAAGGGCGGGCCGCGGAAGTAACTCTCGTCGGCCACCACGTCGCCGGCGATCCGTTTCACGCCCGCGTTGGTCAGCGCGCCAACCAGCGGATCCAGGGCCTGGTAGATACTGCCGCCGTGCAGGCGCGCATTGATGGTCGGGTCGCCGCGCCCATACACAATCACGTCGCCTTCGAGGGTGCCGGATGGATTCGGCCTGGCCTGGGCGTAAAGGGACGTCTTGATCCGGTAATCCGCCCCCAGCCGGTCGAGTGCCAGGGCGACGGTGTAGAGCTTGGAGTTCGAGGCCGGGGTGAAGAGCTTTCCCGAATTGTGCTCCAGAATCGTCACGCCGCTCTCGATCGAGACAATTTTGACGCCCCACAACGCGGCGGCGAACCGCGGCTGGGCGAGGTGATCGGCCAGGCGTTGCCGCAGTTCGGCCAGCGTGGCGGGCGGCTTCGGTGCGGGGGGCCGTTGCTCCTGGGCTGGCGCGTCGAGAGCGAGCAGGGCCGCGCACAGCAGGCAGGGAATGCCCACGGACCACCGCTCGACTCCCGCGAGGAGTTGGCGCTTTAGCTGGTTCATCCCCGTGAGAGTGGTGGCCAAACCGCTCCGGGGGCAAGCGCCAAACGCGGGACCGCTAGCGCCCCCGGCTTTGAACCTTTCCACTGTCCAGCGGGATTGATAGATAGATGGTCATCACGGCCGACCGCCCGGACATCTCAGGCACTGCGGATCTTCTGACTCGGGCCCGAGCAGGGGAATCGGCGGCGTTCTGCCGCCTGGCGGCGGAGCACGAGGGGCGGCTGCTGCAACAGGCCTGCGGCCTGGCACGCGACCAGGGCGCGGCGGAGGATTTGGTTGCCGAAACGCTGGTCGAGGCGTGGCGCAGCCTGGGGCGCTACGACGGCTCCTGCCGGTTCAGCACGTGGTTGTTCTCGATTCTCCTGCATCGCCACCAAAAGGCCCTGCGCCGCGCCCGCTCCCGCCCGATCCCGCTGGCCGCGCTGCCTTCGGCCGAGGCCGATGAAAGACGCCAGGCCCAGGAGAACTTGCCCGCCCCCGGCCCATCGCCTGCCGAAGAAGCCATGCGCCACGAGGCGGCCGGCAAGCTGCGGGAGGCCCTCCAAGCCCTGCCCGAGAAACATCAGCGCGTCATCCTGCTGCGTTTCTTCGAGGATGCGTCCCTGCCTGAGATTGCCGCTGTGCTTGGCTGTTCGGTCGGCACGGTCAAGTCCCGGCTGCACTACGCCCTGGAAAACCTCCGCGAGGCCCAACGCGGATTGAACCTCTCCGAGCTGTGGGGGGATACAGAGATGTGAACTGCGAGCCCGAAGACTCTGAAGCGATGAAGACAAACCGTCCTGATTGCAGCCGCTGGCGCGAGGCGATCCGCGCCCGGGCGGCGGAAGGCGTCGCGGCTGAGGAATCGCCCCGGCTCCAGGGCCACCTCGCCCTTTGCGCTGATTGCCGTCGGTATGCCGAGGAGCTGCGGGCCGCGGCGGCCGGCCTGCGCTGGCTGGCTGATCGCCCGGCAGAACCCAGCCCCGGCTTCCGGGCGCGCTGGACGCGGGCCGTGGAAGCCGCAGCCCAGCCGGCCGGCGTCGGAGAAACGGCGGCAGCCCTGGTGGCTTGGCTTCGGGAAATGCTCTTGCGCAACCGGCGGCCTGCTCTCGGGGTTGCCTCGCTGTGGGGCCTGGCGCTGCTCTTCCGCCTCAGCGCCCCGGACATTGCGACCAATCCTCAGCCAATGGCGGTTGTCTCGCCAGTCGAGATTCTTCGAGCCCTGAAGACCACCGAACAACTGATGGCGGGCGAGCTTGGCCCGCAACTCCGGGCTCCCGCCTCTTCGCGGAAGCCCGAGCGGGCCCGCCCTCGGAGTGAAAATCCTCCGTCGAAGCCCACCGCAGGCGCGCCGCTTGGCACCTGTTTTACCATCCTGCCGCAGCCCAGCCGCGCGGGAGCCACTGTCGCATGAACCCCGCCAATCCCACTTCCTCACGCCTTGAGCGCTGGATCATCGGCGCGCTCGATGTCGTCGTTCTCGGTTTGCTCGTGACTTGGGTGGTGAACTGCCACCTCCTGCAGATCGTGTATATCCTCGCCGCCCTGGCGTTGGCCTTGCTGGCGGTGCTCTCCCTCGCCGCCTGGCGGCATGGTTTCCGTTGGTTCTGCACCCGCCGCGCCCTTCGCTTTTACGGCTGGCTGGTGGCCGGGATCGTCTCGGTCATCGTGCTGTTCTACGCCGAGGAGAACTGGCGCGGCAAACGGGCCTGGGCCGCCCTGCAGCGGGAAGCCGCGGCCCGCGGCGAATCGCTGGACTTTTCATCCATCATCCCGCCGCCGGTGCCGGACGACCAGAACTTCGCCCTGGCGCCCGGCGTGCCTGAACTTCTCGGCTACGCCGAAGCGGAGCTTCAATCCCAGAAGCTTCCGCGCCGTGAGGACCTTCCCTTTTATCTCGGGGCCGAGGGCGATGACTACCCCCCACCCGCCAGTTGGGCGTTCCAGCAAACCACCGACCTGGCTGCCTGGCAGAATGTGCTGCTGGCGCCGAGCCGCTACGACCCGGCGCTGGCGGTGCTGCGCGCGGCCAGCCAACGTCCTCAGGCACGTTACCCGGTTGCCTATGACCGAGGCATGCTGGGCCTGACTTTCCCCAATTACCTTCGGCAACAGGAACTGCCGAACGCCGCCCAGATTCTCTGCCTGCGCGCCGCCGCTGAGCTGGCCCAGGACCAGCCCGAGAGCGCGTTGCAGGACACCCTCCTGGCGTTGCGCCTGGCCGATTCGTTGCGGCAAATGCCTTACGACAGGCCGCACCGCGCCCGGGCCCAGATGCTCATGTCCTGCCTGCAACCCGTGTGGGAGGGATTGGCCTGCCGCCGCTGGAAGGATCCGCAGCTCGCCGCCCTGCAGCAACGGTTTGCCGACATGGACTTGCTGGCGGAGTTTAGCCTCGCGGTCCGCGGCGAGACGTTCCTGGTCATGAACCTCGCCGACCAGCTCCAGGCGTTTCTGCATGGGGGGCGCTCAGCCATGGCCGACAGGATGCGCTCCGCCCACGGCGATGATCTCTGGCCGGTCTGGCTCTTCCGCCTGTTCTATCCCACCGGCTGGCTTTACCAGGACAAGGTGTGGGTTTGCCGCTTTTACGAACGGCGGGCGGACGCCTTTAAGTCCCTGGCCCGCTCGATGGAAGGCCGGAGCGACGCTGAGCTTCGTCGCGCCACCGACCCATTGTTGTTGGTCTTCGTGGTGCCCAGGCTCATAGAGACCTTCTCGGGCACCGCCGAACAGGCCCTGTTCCTCCAGACAGCCTGCCAGCAAGCCGCCGCCGCCTGTGCTTTGGAACGTTTCCGCCTCGCTAAAGGCCAATACCCGGACACGCTCGAGGCCTTGGTCCCTGCCTGGCTGGACCAGGTGCCGGCTGACCTGCTCGCGCCGAACGGCGCGAAGCTCAAGTACCACCGGGATGCCGGTGGCGGCTTTGTCCTCTATTCCGTCGGCTCGAACCGCTTGGACGACCACGGCACGCCAAGCCCGCCCGAAAAGGACTGGCGCGGGACTCAAGCCACGTTCCCCCGGCTGGAGCAGGGAGACTGGGTGTGGCGCCAACCCGTCGAGCCCGGACAGACGAACGCCCCCGCGACTCCCTGATCCCGGGAATGGAGCCAATTTGACCCACTTTGCCCCACAAATGGGCAACCCACTGTCCACACGGCACTTCTACCATTTTCTTCATTCGCGCCCCACCCGTCCCTCCCCATCCCCTCCCCGTCCCAATACCGTCCCTCCTCCGTCCCTCCTCCGTCCCTCCTCCGTCCCTCCTCCCACCGCCGGTCGGAGGTGGAACGGAGGAGCAACGGAGGTACTACGGAGGAGTCAAGGGGGGGCTACGGTGGCAAGTGCCTGGCACCGGGGTAATGGCGGCTATTTGCCAGGCCGGGAGTTCTGAGGCTGTCGGCGGACCGCGGGCATCTTGCCCGCTTTGCGGATTGCGGACCGGACAAGCGGGCAAGATGCCCGCGCTCCTCCGGCAGCTTCATGCGTACGCGCTGGGACAGGGAGGCAACGGACAGAAACCGCTTTGCTGCCGGGCCGGGACATGGTATGTTACCCACAATAACAAATAGAAAGAGAGCGAACGCGACAAACGCGCTGAGTTGAAAGCACTGGTCGAGATCAGAAACCGCCGGACGGAAAGAGTGTTCCTCATCGGGGTCGAACTTAAGTCGCGGCGGGGGGTGGAGTTGGACGATTCGCTTAAGGAGCTTGCCGAGCTGGCCGCCACAGCGGGGGCTGAGGTCGTCGGAGATGGCATTCAAAAAATGGCAACGCCCTGCGCCGCGACGTACATCGGCAAGGGCAAGGCCGAGGAATTCGCTCGCTACTGCCAACAGGCGGATGTGGACACTGTCATTTTCGATGACGAGCTGACTCCAGCCCAAAGCCGCAGTTTGGAGCAGACTTTCAACTGCAAGATTCTCGACCGCACTTCGCTGATTCTTGATATCTTTGCCGCGCGCGCCCGCACTCGCGAAGGCAAGCTCCAGATCGAGCTGGCGCAACTGCAGCATTTGCTGCCGCGGCTGACGCGGTTCTGGGGTCACTTGTCGCGGCAAAAGGGCGGCATCGGCATGCGCGGGGGCGAGGGCGAGACGCAGTTGGAGACCGACCGCCGGCGGGTGCAGGATCGCATCGCCCGCATCGCGCGCGAGCTGGAAGTGGTGCGTCGGCAGCGCTCGCTCCAGCGCAACCAGCGCCAGCGCAATCACTGGGCGCTGGCCTCGATTGTGGGCTACACCAATGCGGGCAAGTCCACCCTGCTCAACACCCTGACCGGCGCGGCGGTGATGACCGAGGACAAGCTCTTCGCGACGCTCGACCCCACCACTCGACGGCTGCGCCTGCCGACGAACCAGAACGTGCTGGTGACGGACACGGTCGGGTTCATCCGCAAGCTGCCGCACGGGCTGGTGGAGGCCTTCAAGGCGACCCTCGAGGAAGTGGTTCAGGCGGACCTGCTGTTGCATGTCGTGGACGCCAGCCACCCGGATGCCGAAGCGCAGATCCAGGCTGTGGACGTGGTGCTGAGGGAAATCGGCGCCGATGGCAAGCCGACCTTGATGGTGTTCAACAAGATTGACCAGCTCAACGGCCGCCTGGATACGCTGGCGGGCTCCCTGGAGCGGCATCCGCGCGCGGTAGCCATCTCCGCCGCCACCGGCGAGGGGATTCCAGCCCTGCTGGCCGAGTTGGGCAGCCAGTTGCGTCCTATCCGAGAGTTCATGGAGCTTTCCGTGCCGCACGAGCAGTCGGGCGTCATTGCGCGCCTGCATGAGGTCGGGCAGGTGGTCGAACGGAACTACAACGGCAAGACCGCCCGCTTCAAGGCCCGCATCCCGCCGCATCTCCACGAGGAGTTCGCCCCGTTCGTCGTCCGCGAGCTGCAGGTCGCCTGAGCCGGCGCCTGTGGCCGGCCCGGCTCCGGTTGCGGGCGAGGCGAACAGCGCCGCCCGCCAACTGATCGAGCGGGCCGATGAGAAACACCGCGCCGCTTCGCAACGCCCTCTCCGCCTTTGGCGGCGCTGGAGCGGCCGCGATGGCGGTTTGGGCTTTGTGTTGGCGGGGGGCATTTGGTTAAATGGTCCCAAGATGAAATCCCGACGGGCAGACATCCGCCGCGCAACCAAAGAGACCCGGATTGCGATCGCGCTGAACATTGACGGGACCGGCCAGTCCTCCATCCAAACGGGCATACCCTTCTTCGACCACATGCTGACCTTGTTTGCCAGGCACGCGGTGGTGGACTTGAAGCTGTGCTGCCAGGGGGACCTGGAGGTGGATGCGCATCATACCGTGGAGGACTGCGGCATCGCGCTGGGTCAGGCGTTTGCCCGGGCATTGGGGGATAAGAAGGGCATTCGCCGCTATGGGGCCGGTTTTGACCCGCGCAACCCTTTTACCGGCGAGGCGTATATACCGATGGATGAATGCCTTGCGCGGTGCGTGGTTGACTTCGGCGGGCGGCCTTGCCTGGTCTGGCGGGGAATGAACGCCCTTGCCTACAGGCGCGTCAGCAAGGCGGAGAGAAAACAAGACATGTCCAGCGCGTTCCGGTTCGGCCTCGCCCGCGAGTTCTTTCAGGGCTTCACCAACGAAGCCCGCTGCAACCTGCACCTGGAGCTGCTCTACGGCGAGGAGCCGCACCACATCGCCGAGGCCCTGTTCAAGGCCTTCGCCAAGGCCGTGGATGCGGCCTGCCGGCGGGATCCGCGGATGGCCGGGCGGCTGCCCACCACCAAGGGGAAATTGTAGCCCGGGTTGAATAAGGGGAGTTTCCCTGCCGTCGAATTCATGGCCGTCAAAGATCATTCCTCTGCCGATGATCGAACGCTGACGCACGCGGCGCAGCGGGGCGACATGGCGGCGTTTGAGGAATTGGTCGCGCGGCACCGCGACAAGATTTACGCGCGCGCCTACAGCATGATGCGCAATGAACAGGAAGCGCTGGATCTTTCTCAAGAGGCGTGGGTGAAGGGCTGGCAGCGGCTGCGCCAGTTCCAGGGCGACTCGAGCTTCGGCACCTGGCTGACGCGGATCGTCATCAACCTCTGCCTGGACGAGCTGCGCCGGCAAAAGCGGCAGCGGGTCGAGTCCATCGAGGCTCTCGACGAAGAGTCGGGCGGCGTCGAGCGGCAGATGCCGGTGGTGACCGCCAACCCGACCGCCGGGCTGGAGCGCGCCGAGCTACGCCAGCGGATAGACCGGGCACTGGGCCAGTTGTCGCACGAGCATCGCACGGTGCTGGTGCTGAATGAATTTGAAGACATGGAATATAAAGAGATTGCCCGCACCATGGGCTGCTCGATTGGCACAGTCATGTCGCGGCTGTTTTACGCGCGCCGGAAGCTGGCCGCTCTGCTGGCCGATTTGAGGGAACCGGATTCGAAGTGATGGATCATGATGCACAGTTGAAATTGCAGGCCTGGCTGGACGGCGAGCTGGCCGAAGCCGAGTCGCGCGAGGTGGCCGACTGGGCCGCCCGGGACCGCGCCGCCGCGACGCTGGCCGAGGAATTGCGCAATACCAGCAGCGCCCTCGCTGGTTTCGAGGCGGACATTCGGCTGCCCGAGACGCGCGAGTTCTTCTGGTCGAAGATCGAGCGCGAAATTGCGCGCCGGGAGGCCGCGGCGCCGGCACCCGCCCCGCGGGAATCGTGGCTGGCCGGGTTTCGCCGGTTCCTTGTTCCCGCTTCGGCGGTTGCCCTGCTGGTTATCGCCGGGCTGATGCTCCCCCGGCCAGCCGGCCAGTCGGCAGCGACGGAGGTGGAGTTCGCTCTGGCCGACGCCGGCGCGTTCACCTACCGCGATTATTCGGCCGGCACAACGCTGGTGTGGTTTTCTTATCCCGCCGACAAGTAGGTTGCGGAGAGCGCCAGGATGGGTACAATCGAGCCATTGATGAGAGCAAGACTCAAGACAGCGATCACTCTCGTTTGGTTGCCACTGGCGCTGGCGCTGCTGGCCGGCGCCGGGTCCGGCGCGCAGGCGGCCGACATGAAACTGCAGGCATTCCTGCTCTGGGGCACCGATGACAGCAAACCGCCGGAAGGCAAGAGGTATCAGCCGGTCAATCCTGGCATCCGCCAGAAGCTCAAATCCCTGCCGCTCAAATGGGCCAATTGGTACGAGGTCAAGCGGGTGGACTTCGAGGTGGCGCAAGGCGCGACCAGGGAGGTCACGTTGAGCGACAAATGCCAGGTGAAGCTCAGCAAGCTCGGCACGTCCGAGGTGGAAGTCCTGCTCGTCGGCAAGGGCAAAGAGGTGATGAAGCGGAGACAGGCCCTCCCGAAAGGGGACATGCTGGTTCTGGGGGGCAACTCTCCGAATTCGACCGCCTGGCTGGTTGTTTTGAAGCGAAACGAGTAACATTGACCGCTTGTTTTTGGGCCGATTTGGGCGTTGACATGCCGGACTGAAACGCCTAATTTCGCCCCGATAACTAAATCAAGCACCGCAGCATGTTGATTCGAATCAGCTTAATCGTGGCCATACTCGCCGGGTTGGCGGTGGGCGTTCTGAACTTCTTGAAGGTCAAAGAGAAGATTACTGTTTTGCAGGCAGACCTCGCCCGGGAGACCGCGCTTCACCTGGAATTTGAGGGCAAGTACAAGGTTACCAAGAAGGATCTGGACACCCGCACCAAAGAGCTGAAGGACACCAAGGAAGAGTTGGAGACGACGGTGGCTGCCAGGGACAAGGCGGAAGCTGATCTGCTCGCTCAAACCAAGCGCGCCGACAAGCTGACCGAGGATCTGAACAAGACCCGCCAGGAGCGAAACGATGCCCAGGCGGAATTGGCGTCCTACAAGGTGACCGGCGTCACGCCCCAGCAGATCCTGGCCATGAACAAACAGTTCAAGACTCTCCAGGATAACCTGCAAGTGGCGGAAGCCGAGAACAAGATCCTGAACCAGAAGATCAAGAAGCTCGACACGGAGCTTTCCGTGTACCGCGACCCGAACTTCTTCGTGGCGCTGCCGGCGGCCCTGAAGGGCAAAGTGCTGGTGGCGGATCCGAAGTGGAATTTCGTGGTGCTCAACGTGGGCGAGGACCAGGGCGTCCTGGAGCGCGGCGAGTTGCTGGTAAACCGCAATGGCCGGCTCGTCGCCAAGGTGGTCGTGCGCAGCGTGCAAAAGGACCGCTGCATCGCCAACGTCATGCCCGGTTGGGAACTCGGACAGGTTATGGAGGGCGACATCGTTATTCCCGCCCACCCCGCTTCGTGAGGATGGTTGATTCCAGTTTGCGCTGGGTGTTTCTGCTGCTGGTGGTCGTGGCGGCGGTGGCTGGCGGCGGCTGCGCCACCACCGAGTCGGAAAACGCGTCAGAGACGCCCTGGAATCGGCCGCAAGGCTGGGAAACCGGCCTGCCGGGCGGCATGTTCAATCAGTATCCCCGGTAATCCCCGGGTTGGCGCGGGCGTAAAGCGTCCGGCGGCAACTCGACCCAGCGGGTTGGCGTGAGGAGGCGGTTCAGGACCACGTCATGCGGTTCGAGAGGAACTTCGTCTGCCAGTTGCTGATCAAACCCCACCCCGCAGGTCGTTCCGCGCCACTCCCTCAGCAAGCGGTCGTAGTAGCCCTTGCCCTGGCCTAACCGCGCGCCGCGCAGGTCAAAGGCCACCCCCGGAACCAGAATCAAGTCCAGCCGGCGCGCGGCAAGCCGGACGCAGTGGTGGTTCGGCTCGCGAATGCCGAAGTGGCCCACGCGCACGTCCGATTCGGCATTGTGAATCGAGCAGGCCTCGTAGGTCTGTGTCTCGGCCACGAAGCGGGGCAGGGCGACGTTCTTGCCGGCGGAGAGCGCCTCGGTCACCAGTGGCCACACGTCCAGTTCTTGCGGCAGGGGCGCGAAGAGCAGCACCCATTGCGCCGCTTGCCACAGCGGCTGCGCCGCCAGGCGGGCGCACGCCCGGGCCGACTCGGCAGCGCGTTCCGCCGGGCTCAGCCGCGCGAGTTCGGCGCGAACGCGTGTTCGCAAGGCTCGTTTCGCCTCTCGAATCGTATGCGCCTGGTTTGCCGCCATGCTGTCTATCCTTCGGATTTCGGTTTGGGGATTTGCGCCTTGGCCGTCAGCGCCCGCCACTGGTCCAGGCGCTCCTTGATCTTCCTCTCCACCCCTTGCTCGGTAGGCTCGTAGTAGCGCTTGAGCGCCCCGAGGTAATCCTGGGCCACGAAATGCCCCGGATGATCGTGGGCGTACTGGTAACCCTTGCCGTGGCCCAGCCGCCTGGCGCCCCGGTAGCTGGCATCGCGCAAATGCTCGGGGACCGCCAGCGTGCGGCCGGATTCGACATCTTTCATCGCCGCGTCAATGGCCATGACGGTGCTGTTGCTCTTGTTGGCCGTGGCAATGTAGATAGCCGCCTCCGCCAGCGGAATCCGCGCCTCCGGCCAGCCGATGAACTCCGCCGCTTGAAACGCGGCGTTGGCCAGCACCAGCGCCATCGGGTCCGCCAGCCCGACGTCTTCGGCGGCGTGGATCACGATCCGCCGCGCAATAAAGCGCGGGTCTTCGCCCGCGTGAATCATCTTCGCCAGCCAGTAGAGCGTGGCGTCCGGGTCGCTCCCGCGCATGGATTTAATGAAGGCGGAGATCGTGTCGTAGTGGGCGTCTTCGTCATCGTAAACGACTGCCTTCTTCTGAATGCTCTGCTCCGCCACCGTGAGGTCGAGGTGGATCACTCCGTCGGGAGCCGGCGAGGTGGTCAGGACGGCGATTTCCAGAGCGTTTAGCGCCTTGCGCGCGTCGCCATCGGACAGCCTCGCCAGGTGGCGCAGCGCCACTTCATCCGCCCGGACCTTGAGATAGCCCAGCCCGCGCTCCTGGTCCGCCAGCGCCCGCTGGAGCAGCAGATGGAGATCGTCCTCGGCCAACGGCCGCAGCTCGAAGATCTGCGAGCGGGAGACCAGGGGGGAGTTGACGAAGAAGAAGGGGTTGTGCGTGGTCGCGCCGATCAGGCGCACCACGCCGGTCTCGACGTCCGGCAGCAGGACGTCTTGCTGCGCTTTGTTGAAGCGGTGGATTTCGTCAATGAACAGGATCGTGGATTGACGCTTGTTTTCGAGCCGGTTGGCGGCCTGTGCGAGCACGCGGCGCATATCGGCAACGTTGGATTCGACCCCGCTCAGCCGCTCGAACTTGCTGCGGGTCTGGCGGGCGATGATCTGCGCCAGGGAGGTCTTGCCGGTGCCCGGCGGACCATAGAAGATCAGCGACTGGATGCGGTCGGCCTCGATGGCGCGGCGCAGCAATTGGCCCGGCCCGAGGATGGGGGATTGGCCGACGAACTCACCCAGGTTGCGTGGTCGCATGCGCGCGGCCAGCGGCTGATGCCGGGAGGGGCTTGGCTCTCCGGCGCCCGCATCCGCCGATGGCGGCCCGGGTGGGGTGGAAAACAGGTCATCCCGCGACATGCAATCACCATAACAGCCCGAGTTCGCGTTGCCCAAAAGAAAAACTCCCTTGCCCCCAAAAAAGAACCCCGCCAGTGCCGTGTGTAACAGTTCCTTTGAACTTATTAGAAACAGGAGGGACTCGCCGGATTGCTTTCGACTTCCAGTAAAGGCCTGTCGGCCACAACCACGGTTAAAGCCCCATGACTTATTAACTACGGTTCAAGGACATAGCTTCTAATCACGAGCATAGGCAGGGTAAAGTCTGCTATCGCCTGCGTTCCAAAGAACTCTCGCCGCCCTGGCGCTTTTCCAAGCGCGCCCATCTGGAGGCAACCTCGCCTCATCCGCCGCATTATGCAAGCAGGAAAATTGCGCCGCGGAATTTGCGTCGCCGCAAGCCTCTCCGCGGCGAAGGCTGGCCTTCTGAGGCTAGCTGCCCCGCAATGGTTCCACGGTCACTTGCGGCGCGAGGCGTTCGACGTCGTTGCGGTTGACTTCGCCGGCCATCAGCGTCAGGGCATTGGCGGTGCCGGCGGCCGCACCCCAGCGGCAGGCCTCGCCGAGGTCGTCCCCGCGCGCCAACCGCCAGACCAGCCCGGCCGTAAAGGCATCGCCCGAGCCGGTCGAGTTCGTCGCGTCAATCCGCGGGGCCTGGATTCTCCAGCCGTTCCGGCCATCGTACGCCAGCGTGGGTCCTTGGCCGGCTGTGACCACTACGCGCCGCGCGCCGCGCTCGCGCAGCGCGTGCATGGCGGAGATGATAGCGGCTTCGTCCTTGAGTTCGCGCCCAAGTGTCGCTGCCAGTTCCGACCGGTTGGGCTTCACGAGATCGGGCCCGGCCTTGAGCGCCTCGGCGAGGGCGGAGCCTTGCGCGTCCACCGCCGCCAGTGCCCCGGCTTCTCGTGCGATTTGGGTGCCGTGAAAGTAGAAATCCGCGGGCCCGCCCGGGGTGATGCTGCCGGACATCACGACGGCGCGGGAACCGCTGGCGCGGCGCCGGATGACGCCCAGGAGCGATTCGTAATCCGCCGCCGCCACCGGCTGGCCTTCTTCGACCAGTTCAGTAATGGTGCCGGCGGTCTGGTCGAGGAGGGTGACGCACTGCCGCGTGCGCGCGGGCACCTCGACGAAGTCCACCTCGATGCCCTGCGCGGTGAGCAAGGCGCGCACCTCGTCCCCGCGGTCGCCGCCGAGGAACCCGACGGCGAGCGGTTGTTCTCCCAGCGCCTTGAGTGTCTTGGCGACATTGACCGATTTGCCCGCCGGACCGTCGAGGGTCGTCACGGCGCGATTCACCGCGTCGAGCGTGAGCCGCCGAAAGACCATCACCCGTTGCGCCGCGGGCGTTGTTCCAATGCAGAGGATCATAACAGCTTCAGAGTGTTGGAACTTTTTTCAGTGCGCAAGCCGCCTGAGATGGCCATACTGGGCGCGACCTGGTTGGCTCAATGACTGAAGGCGCACATCACGATCCGGTGAACGAATATGAGCGGGAGCCGGTGCCGCAGAAGGCCCTGCTCGGGCTGAAGAACTACATCGGGCAGTTTGCGGGGGAGCACGTGGCCGGAACGGAGTTGATGATCGGCCCGCTGTTTTTGGCCTCCGGCGTGAGCGCCTTCAACTTCGTTTTTGGGCTGCTGGCCGGCAACCTGCTGGCGGTATTGAGCTGGACGTTCCTCACTGCGCCCATCGCCACCCGCGCGCGGCTGACGCTCTATTATCAGCTTGAGCAGATTTGCGGCCGGCGCCTGGTGACGCTCTACAGCCTGGCCAACGGGGTGATGTTTACCGTCCTGGCGGGGGCGATGATAACAGTCTCCGCCACGGCGCTCGGGGTCTACTTCAAGTTTCCGATGCCGCAGTTGACCGACACCTTGCCGACTGGCGTTGGCTGGGTGGTCGCCGTGCTGATTACGGGCGTGCTGTTCTCGGCCGTCGCGGCTTATGGCTACCGGTTTGTGTCCCGTTTCGCCAATATCGCGGCGCCGTGGATGGTGCTGATGTTTGTGGTCTTTGGCATCATTGGCCTGCGCCAGATGGGGCTGCATTCGGCGGGAGACTTCTGGCGTATCGCCAGCACGGTGATCTGGATCGGCGGCGAGCCCCAGCCGGGGCAGGTCAAGTTCACCTTCTGGCACGTGATGTTCTTCGCCTGGTTCTGCAACATGGCGTGGCACATCGGCATGGCCGATCTCTCCGTTCTGCGATATGCGAAGAAATCCTGGTATGGCCTGACCTCGGCGGCAGGGATGTACATCGGCCATTTCATGGCGTGGATTGCCGCCTCTGTGCTTTACGCCGTCCAGCTCCATCAGGACCCGGGCAACACCGCCGTTCTGCCCGGCCCGCTGGCGCATCGCGCGTGCGGCGTGGCTGGACTGCTGGCCGTAATCGGCGCCGGCTGGACGACCGCCAACCCGACGCTCTACCGGGCCGGCCTCGCGTTCCAATCGCTCATTCCTCAGTCTTCCCGGTTCAAGGTGACGCTGGTCACCGGTCTCATTGCCAGTGTCACTGCCATATTTCCCATCGTGACGATGCGCCTGCTGGATTTTGTAGCGCTCTGGGGGATGATCCTCATGCCGATGGGGGCGGTGATCTTCATGGACTTCTGGGTGCTGCCAAAACTCGGGCTGCGCTCCAACTTTGCCACCGCCCGCGGCATCTCGTTCAACTGGGCGGCTGGCCTGGCGTGGCTGCTGACGATGGGCGTTTGCACCGGGCTGGTGCTGACGGGCCGCACCCAAATCTTCTTCGTCGGTCTGCCGGGCTGGTTCGTCACGTCATTGCTCTACGTCGTGTTGAGCAAGTTGCTCCAGGGCCGCGCCGGGCGGCCTGTGCCTGCTTAAGCCATGAAACGCATCGCGCAGATCATCTCCTACGTGGCGCTGGCGGCGACCCTGTTGCCGGCGGTGCTTTTCTTTGCCGACCGAATCGAGCTGCCGGCGGCCCAGCTTTGGTTGCTGGTCGCCGCGCTCGTCTGGTTCGCCACGGCGCCGTTCTGGATGGAACACAAAGCAACCGGCTAACCAGCCCGGCGGCTGGACCTTGACTCCCTTCTGCTGCGGGCTTGTGATGTTGTCTTGTGAGCGCGAGAACAGCCGCCCAAGCCGGCGTTGCGCTCAAATCCGCTTCTCGTCAGCGTCAATGAAGTCCACAAAGGACTGGATGTCGTCGCGGTGGCCGAGTCCCGCCTGTTCTTTGCGCATCTTCAGGCGCGCCTGCATTTCCGCATCGTCCTTCCTTGGATAATTAAGCATCCGCTCGCGGTGGGCGGCTTTGATGGGCTCCGGCTTCTGCACGTTCTTGCGCACCCAGTCGCAGACCTCGCCATCCGTGATGCTGTTGCGCACCACCTCGATGAACTGCTGGGCTTGGACGCCGGCGCTCTCCAGCCACAGGGCGTCAAAGCCTTTGCAGTAATTGGGCTGGTAGTCGGGGTGCAGCTTGCCTGCCAGGTGGAGCCGGGTCTTGTCAATGAACCGCGGCAGGTGCATCCAGCCGCACATCACTTCGCGGGGACTCCGGGGATAGATGATCTCGCTCATGCGCCTATAATCAAGGCTTGTCCGGGGGCTGTCAACCGCGCCAGGAACGCGGGAGGGGCCGCTAAGGCTTGCGCCAGCGCTGCCAGTCAGTCAGCACCAGTTGTTCGGGCAGCCAGCCGGATTGCGATTCGCTGAGCGGGAAATACGCCGGGACCTTCTTCTTCAACATGCTCTCCAGGATGAAATTGCCCCAGCTCTGCTCGCCCGCGCGAATCCATTGGGTCAGGAAACGAGCGTCCATGGTCCGCGGGGTCAGGTAAAGGGCATTGATTTGTTTGTGATAGTCGTTAATGGCGAAGAAGCTCTCCCCGGTGCTCGAGGTCTTCGCTTCAGCGGTGCAGTTCAATGTCAGCCAGACACATTGCCGCTGGCCGTACCACGCCATCGCCCAGGGGATATCGCTCATCGCCAGTTCCTCTTCTTTCAGCCAGCCGGCGATCGTCTGGATGGCGGGCGGGTAATAGGGCGGGTAAGCGACGGGATTGGTCTTGGGAGGCAGAAACACGAAAAGCATCGGCAGGCAAGCCACCAGGCTGAAGATGGCGATAACCAGATAGCGCATTTGGTGGAACGGCAAACGTACCTGCTCAAGCAGCAGGAAGAACAGACTGACGCCATAGACCAACACCAAGGGCGCGACCAGCACGAGCAGGTTCTCGGAGTTAATCTCGGGTGACTCTTCGGAAAGCGCGGTTCGACCCAATCCCTGCGCCAGGCACAGCACCGCCAGGCACCCCAACAGGAAGTAACGCAAGCGCCTGACTGCGGGGTTGCGAAAACCGACGAGCAGTCCGACCAGAAAGAAGCCCGTGATCCAACTGCCACCGAGCCGGGGCAGATCGTTGGCGACGATCTGGCGGAGGTTGTAGCTGATTTTGAGCCAGAAGGCCATCAAGTAGAGGCGGCTGAAGTCCGGCTCCAGGGAGCGCTGGAGACGGTTTTCGGGGTATAGAAGGGTGGTTTCCACCACCGAGTAGGTGGCGGTGCCGAAGGGGGCGCCGCTGACCTCATAATTCCGGATCACCCACGGTGTCATGACGGCCGCAAACACCGCCAAAGCGGCCAGGGCCAGCGCAATCCGCCGCTGTCCGCCAAACAGAATCAGGAATACCATGACGGGAAGGATCAACCAGCCGAACGCGTAGCGCGTCAACCCGCCGGCCCCGACCATCGCGCCTGTCAGGCCGGCCAGGACGAATACGCCGAGAGGTCCCCATTTCGGGGTGCGCACCTCGTGTTCGAGCAGAACGATGCACCAGACCAGCCCGAGGAAGATGAGCAGCAGCAGCATCGTGGATAACCCTGAGACGCTGAACCGCCAAAACAGTTCCGTGCCCAGCAGCAGGCCAGCCGAAAGCCAGGCCACCCCGGGATCAAACAGGCGTCGAGCCAGAAAAAACACCAGCGGTATGGCCGCCAGGAACAAGCACTGGTTGAACAGGGTGATGACGAAGTCGGGTTTGTAGCGCCAGAACCGCCTGTTGTCGCTCCAGAAAGGTTTGGTGGTTGAAACGGCGTAATCCGGTTGCAGCACCTTCAATAGTCCCGCCAGCACTACCGGGTAGCCCGGCGGGTTGGCCAGATCCGGGTGCGTTTCCTTGATCCGGGTCAGGTCGGCGACTTCGCCGAGTCTTGGCATTTCCCCCTTCTCCAGGCTGCGCTGTTTGACCAAGTACATGCTGAAGGGACGAATGAACAGAGTGGTATAACCCTTTCCCTCGGCAATGTTGCGAGCCAGTTGCGCCGAGTCCATCGCTTCCTGTGTGGCCATGTTCTTGTAACCACGCCAGTTGTAAATCACCGCCAGCAACACCACCGCCATGAGGACAAGCCCCATGCGCAGATACCGCATGCCGGCCCCCACCTCCAGCTTGTGCAATAAGTCCTGCAGTAATGGCATATTCAGATTTCCTCGAGGTGGTGCAGATGCAACTTACGATGGAAGTTTCGCCTGCTCATACCCAGTCTCTTGGCGGCCAGTGTACGGTTCCCATTGGTTGCTTTCAAGGTGTGAATGATGAGCTCCCGCTCGACCTCTTTGGCCGTCAGACCATTGCGCGCGACCAGCCGTCTGACGTCCTTTTCATCCGGCGCCTGGTTGACCACCTCGCGCAGCGCCGCCGGCAAATCGCGCAGGGTGATCTTCTCGCCCCGGCACAGGATCACGGCGTGCTCGATGGCGGTGCGCAGTTCACGCACATTCCCCGGCCATTGGTGCCGCATCAGCGCGTCAAAAGCCTCGGCGGTGAAGCCCTTGAGCGGCTTCCCGTTCTCCCGGCTGAGCTCGCTCTGAAACGCCCGCGCCAGCAAGGGGATGTCTTCCAACCGTTCGCGCAAAGGCGGCAGCCGGAGTTCCACCACCCGCAGGCGGAAGTAGAGGTCCTCGCGAAACGCGCCCGCCTTGACCTGCGCTTCGAGGTTCTGGTTTGTCGCGGCCACCAGCCGCACATCGGCGCTCAGCGTCTTGTTCGAGCCGACCCGCTCGAACGTCCGTTCGCCCAGGAAGCGCAGCAGCTTGACCTGGATGGTAGCGTCAATCTCGCCGATCTCGTCCAGAAACAGCGTGCCGCCCTGCGCCTGCTCGAAGCGGCCAAGGCGCCGTTCATACGCGCCCGTGAAGGCGCCTTTCTCGTGGCCGAATAGCTCGCTCTCCAGCAGCGTCGGCGAAAGCGCCGCGCAATGCACCGCCACCATGGGCTGCTGGGCGCGGGGGCTGAGCTGATGAATTGCCTTGGCGACCATCTCCTTGCCCGTCCCGCTCTCGCCCAGCAACAGCACCGTCGCCCGCGTCGGCGCCACCTGTTGCACCACCTCGAACACCTCTCTCATGGCCGGTGATTCGCCTATCAGGTTCTGCAAACCGAACTTGGTGTCGAGCTGCTGGCGCAGGGCCACGTTTTCCGCCTCGAGCACCTGCCGGCGCAACGCGTTGGTGATCCGCATCTCCAGCTCGTCAATCTGCAGCCGCCCCTTGGCGATGTAATCGTCGGCCCCGTGCTTCATCGCTTCGACGGCCAGTTCCTCAGATCCGTAGGCGGTCATCAGGATGCAGATTGGCGGCTTGGACAGCGACTTGGCCCGCGCAATCAGCTTCATCCCGTCCTCGGTCGGCAGCCGGAAATCGGTCAGCAGCACATCGAAGTGGTCGGACTCCAGCAACTCCATCGCCGCCTTGGCGTCCTCGGCCAGGTACACGTCGTAGCGATGCTCGAGCGCCGCGCGCAATCCCTCGCGCGTCGTCTTCTCGTCATCTACTATCAGCAATGTCGGAGTCATGTCCAAAGTGGCGGCGGGCGGCCCTTGCCACAGCACCAGCATAAAACAGCGCCCCCGCATAAAACAATGCGCAAAATGGCCGATCTGAACGTCCGGACGCGCTTTTGCCCTCGACCGTTGGGCGGGCGCTTCTGAGAATACCCCCCATGATCTCGCGGCCTGAATCCGAGCGCCTATTTGCCGAGGCGTTGAAGTACATCCCCGGAGGCGTCAACTCGCCGGTGCGGGCGTTCCGCGCGGTGGGAGGCCAGCCGTTCTTTGTCAACCGGGCGAAAGGCGCGCGGGTGTGGGACGTGGACGGCAACGAGTACATGGATTACGTCGGCACCTGGGGGCCGGCGATTCTTGGGCATGCGCATCCGAAGATTATCGAGGCGGTGCGCGCGGCGGCACAGGCGGGAACAAGCTTCGGCATTCCGAACCCATTCGAGGTGACGCTGGCAAGGCTGATTTGCTCCCGGGTGCCGAGCGTTCAAAAGGTGCGGCTGTGCAACTCGGGCACCGAGGCCACGATGTCGGCCATCCGCCTGGCGCGCGGCTTCACGAACCGGGAGAAGATCATCAAGTTCGACGGGTGCTATCACGGCCATGCTGACTCGCTGCTGGTCAAGGCCGGCTCGGGCGCGCTGACGCTCGGGACCCCCGACAGCGCCGGAGTGCCGGCGGCGTTCACGCAGCACACGGTTGTCCTGCCATTCAATGAGACAGAGGCGGTGAAGGCGGCCTTTGCGGCAAACAAGGGACAGGTTGCGGGCATGATCATCGAGCCCGTGCCGGGCAACGCGGGATTGTATCTTCCCCGGCCGGGCTACCTGGAGTTTCTGCGGGAGATCACGGCGGCCAACGGCGCGCTGCTGATCTTCGACGAGGTGATGACGGGGTTCCGCCTGGCCAAAGGCGGCGCGCAGGAGCGCTTTGGCATCACGTCGGACCTAAGCTGCTTTGGCAAGGTGATCGGCGGCGGGCTGCCGGTCGGCGCGTTCGGCGGGCGGGCGGAGATCATGGACTGCCTGGCGCCGTTGGGGCCGGTGTATCAGGCCGGCACACTGAGCGGGAATCCGCTGGCGGCGGCGGCCGGTATCGCCGCGCTGGAGGAACTGGCGGCGAGCGACGCCTACGCAAAGCTGGAGCAGCTCGGCGCCGCGCTCGAAGCTGGAATGAAGGAGGCCGCCCGGGCTGCCGGCGTGCCGGTGCAATTCAATCGCTGCGGTTCAATGTTCTGCTGCTACTTCACGGGCGAGCCAGTGCGTAATGTGGCCGAGGCGATGAAGAGCGACCGGGCGCGTTTCGCGAAATACTTCCACGGAATGCTGGCCGAAGGCATATACCTGGCGCCGTCGCAGTTCGAGGCGGGGTTTCTCTCGACGGCGCACACCCCGGCGGATATCGAGCGAACGGCGGCGGCGGCGGGCAGGGTGATGAAGACATTGTGACGGCCCGGAGGGTCGCGCAGGCCGGTTTTTGTTAGTGGCCTGGGCGCCCGTTTGCGGCAAGATGGCCGCATGCGCATTCTTGCGATAGACCACGGCAGCCGGCGGATAGGCATCGCCGTCAGCGATGAGCTCAAGATGATCGCCCAGCCGCTGGAGTTCATTCCTGCGGAACCGTTCGCTGACTTCCTGGCGCGGCTTCAGCAACTGCTGGAAGCAAAGGAGGTGGAGCTGATCCTCGTCGGCCTGCCGCGGAACATGGACGGCAGCCACGGCCCAGCCGCACAGAAGGTGCAGGAATTCATCGCCGCGCTGAAGAGCAACGTCACCGTGCCGATACGGACCTGGGATGAGCGGCTTACCTCGGTGCAGGCCAATCGCCTCCTCATCCAGGGCAACGTCCGGCGGGACAAACGCAAGGAGAAGGTGGACAAGATGGCAGCCGCGATCCTCTTGCAAAGCTACCTGGACGGTCTGGCAACGTAATGACTCGCGCGTGTTCCGTGTTGCGCGCCGCCGCCGCCAGTTGACACGCATCACGCCCCGCGCCCCACGCCCCACCCTATGGAATCGTTGAAGTTCAAACTGACCATCGCCTACGACGGCACCGCCTACGAAGGCTGGCAGGTGCAGAAGATCGGCACCGGCGTGCAGGAGAAGGTGGAGGCGGCGCTGGCGAAGCTTTTCCCCAGCCGGCCCCGCGTGCACGGCTCCAGCCGCACCGACACGGGCGTGCATGCACTGGGCATGGTGGCGCACTTTGAAGCGCCGCGCGCCGAGTGCCGGATGTCCGCGCGCAAGCTCGCCCTGGCGATCAACGCCTGGCTGCCGGAGGACGTTCGCGTGCTGTCCGCCGCCCGCGCTCCACAGCGATTTCACGCGCGGTTCGACGCCGCGGGCAAGGAGTATCGCTACTTCGTATGGAACCACCCGGCGATGAATCCCCTGGTCCGGCACACAGCGTGGCATGTGCCGCGTCCGCTCGACTTGCGCGCAATGCGGGCCGCCGCGCCAGGGTTGGTGGGGAAACATGATTTCCAATCCTTCGCCGCCAACCCGGGCTACGCCAGGGAGTCCACCGTCCGCACGCTGACGCGCTGCCGGCTCAGGAAGAAGGGGCCGCTGCTGACCTTTATCATCGAGGGGGATGGGTTTCTCTACAAGATGTGCCGCGGCATTGCGGGGACGCTGGTGCAGGTGGGCCTGGGCAAATTCCCGGCCGATGAAGTGCGGCGGATGCTTGCCCGGCGGGATCGCCGCGTCGCAGGCATGACCGCGCCGGCCCACGGGCTGGTGTTGTGGAAAGTGCACTATCGCCGGAAACGGGTCAAAGGGGACGGCAGGCAAGCAAGGCTCCGCTCCTCGAGGCGGGCAAGTGGGCGCGACCCCGCCCGCCCGCCCGGGGCGTAGAATATGCACGTGGTTCTGCTCGAACCGGAAATCCCGCCTAACACGGGCAATGTGGCGCGGCTATGTGCCGCCACCAGGAGCACGCTGCACCTGGTCGAACCGTTCGGGTTCAAGCTGGACGACGCGCACCTCCGGCGCGCCGGCATGGATTACTGGCAGCACGTCCGGTGGCATCGCTGGCCGGACTGGACGGCATTCCGGCAGGCGCTCCCCAAAGGCGCGCGCCTCTGGCTTGTGGAATCGAACGGCCCGCGGCTTTACACCCAAGCCAGCTTCGCGCCTGAGGATTATCTTGTCTTTGGCCGCGAAACGGCCGGCCTGCCCAAGAAGCTCCTGCACGAAAGCCCCGATCACTGGCTGCGCATCCCGATGTTCCATGCGCGGGCCCGGTCGTTGAACCTGTCGAACTGTGTGGCGCTGGTGCTGTTCGAAGCGTTGAGGCAGCAGGGCTTCCAGGGCGAGGTGTGAGCCCGGTGCGTCCTGCCCAGAACCTTACCCCTCCGTTCCGGAAACAGCCCCACGAGCCGCCCCGGTGTGTCAGCCGCAGTCGGCGGCTTACGGCACCGTGACAACTCGAAGATTTCCGGGCGGCTGTGGCCTGCTTAAGCTGTCGTACAGGGCCCAGGCTTTGGGAATGTCGCCGGCTTGCAGGGCCTCAAGGGCGGCGGCCCTGGTCGGCTGGCCTTCGACGCCCGGATGATATCGGCCCCACTCGCCTTGGAGGAATCTGTGGTCAATCACCGCCGTGCGGAGTTCGCGGGCAAACTGCGCAGCGTCGGGGGGTGGAGTCGGGGAAACGCGCTGCGCCAGCCTGGTGATGAGGGCCGCCGGGACCCCGAACTGGCCAGCCAGCGATTCCACCTCGCGGATCGAGAGTTTAGCCAGCCGAGAGGCATCAACCTTGAGGATCTCACCAACCTCGATCGTGGTCTGGTCTCTAACCATAATCTGCGGCAGTTCCGCGTTGCGGGCGAAGGCCTGGTAGCGACGCATCTGACGGCCCTGCGGTTCGCCGTATGCTGTCTGAACCTGGGACAGCCGAGCGCCGGACTCTTTGACGGGCAAGCCATCGGCGGCGTGGACCACCGGCGGGTAAGCGGCAAGCAACGCGCTCGCAGTCAGGCTGGACAAGGCCAGAAGGAACGAAGGGATATCTCGAAACATAACAGGGGCAGCGGCGCTTCGCCGCAGGGGAACGGTTAGTCTATTCATTTTCAGCATCCGCCTGTGCGCCTTTGGGCGCGTGATCGCGCATCGCGTCCGCGCCAAGAACCGCACTCAGTGTGCATGCTTACACTCTGAAACCGCCTGCCAATACCGTCAATCCGCACTTGTGCGGATACGCGTGTCGGGCTCTTTCCCCCGGTGTAAAACCGCCCCTGGCGCAAGTCGCCAAGCCCGGCCGGAACCGTCCCCAGCCCTCCCGGGAGCGTTTCGCCCCTATCACCCGGCAGGGGCCGCGCCCCGACCTGCCCCCATGCCACCTGGCTCCCACATGGCTTAATAGATTTTCTATTAAGCCATGTGGGAGCCATGTGGGAGCTATGTAGAAGGCAGGCGGGAGTTGCGCTTTGGCGTTATGGTGCGGGGCAGAGCCGGGGCCGCCGGTTCGGCTCGGGCGTCAAGGCAGGCATGCCCCAGGAGGCATTTGTGACATGGCTGGAGCAGTTGGGGCCGGTATTGCAGACAGTTGAAGGTTGCAGGGGCGGGGGTTTGGGGTGGCCGACGGGATTTGAACCCGCGACAGCCAGATCCACAATCTGGGGCTCTAACCAGGCTGAGCTACGGCCACCAACCGGCCACTAACGTAGGTTTCCGCACGGTTGGCGTCAAGCCCGCTGACATCAAAAAAAACCCCGCCGTTGCCGTGTGCGACTATTCTGCGGAACCTGGTTGCAACATTTGGAACAAGCGGGCTGCTTTCGACGTCCATTAAAGGCATGCCGGCCACAACCTCAGCTTCTGGTTCCTCTTAATCGTTCAACTTACAGTTCGAGTTCTCAGTCGCTGATCACGAACAGGGCAGGGCAAATCCCGCGCTGCGTCTGCCAAAGAATACTGTTTATCTTGCCGCAGCATTCGTGCCAGTTGCAGATCTGAGAAGAGATGGGTGCGGCGAGCAGGCAGGGGACCCGGAGAAGGCTCCTCAAATCTCCTGCTCTCGACAGTTGCTCCTGGCTGGCTGGCGCGCCCCGCCCCGGTCGAAACAGGGGCGCCGCCTTACAGGACGCGGATTACCACTTCCGCGCCGCGCCGTAGCCGCGGACGAAGCCGATGCACTGGCCGACTTCAGGAGTCGAGTTGTCCCAGTGATATTCGTATTCGATGGCGATGTTGCCGGCGAAGCCCTGGGCCTTCAACTCGTTCAAGAGCCCGGGGATATCGGAAACCCCGGTGCCAAACGGCATGTCGTGCGCGCCGGGGCCCATCTCGTTCAAGTCTTTCAGATGGCTGCTGACAATCCGCCCCTTGAGAACGCGCAGGCAATCCACCGGGTTCAGGTTCGAGCGGACCCAGTGGCCGCTGTCGGCGCTGGCCCCGATGCGCGCGTCCCGGTTTTTGACCAACGACACGACGTAGTTCGGATCCCACATGCGGTAACCGGGGTCGTCGGCCCGCTTCGGGTGGTTGTGGAAGCCGACCTTGATGTCGTATTCCTTGACCAGCTTCTCGATGGTGTCAATCGCCTCGACGGATTCGGTGGTGACGGCATACAGCCCCAGCGTCCGGGCAAACGCGAATATCTTGCGGGCCTCGGCTTCGTCTTTGGGAATGCCGACCACGCCGTAGTTGACGGCAGTGACCTTGGCGGCGGCAAGCTTGTCCTTGACCTTCCGGATGGTCTCGGGGGAGGCGTTGTGGTCCCAGGTGACGTTTGGCTCCTCGCGGCTGAGCTTCTGGCCGGGGTAGAACTCAATAACCTTGCCGCCGGCCTGGGCGGTCTTTTCGATGGCTTCAAAGACCGTGAACCGGTTGAACGTGTAGGCCTGGCAGCCGATGGCAAACCCGCCGGTCTTGCAGGCGTCGGGGATCGTGGTTTCGGCGCGCAGCGACAGCGGGGCGGCCAGGCCGGCAACTGTGCAGCCCAAGCCCAGTGAGAGAAGTTGTTTTAGATTCATACGCGCACAATTAAGTCCGGTCTGCCGCCAAAGGCAATGCCAATCCCGCGCGCCACCGACGGCCGGCGTGTATGCAGGAGGCCCGGGAAGGGGCGCGGACAAATCCGTACGCCTGCCGGATTGCAGGCGAGATGGGCGGACAAAAATGTCCGCGCTCCTTCATGTGGGCGCCGGGGCCGGGAGCGCCGGCCTGGTTCGCACGTGGCGGACATCGTTGACGCGGCGAGTCCTGCGGCTACCTTAGTGCCGGGATGAAAAAACGAGTGCCGGCTTTCATCAGTTGCCTGGTGTTGTGCCTCGGGATGCGGGCCCACGCCGCCGACGGCTCTGCCTCAGCCCTCGACCCGGCTGACCCGTTGCTGGCCGAGCAGAAGCACTTCGTCGAGTGCCTGGCCCGTGTCTATGGCCCGGAGTGGTGGTTCAGCTACCACGGCGCGCTCTATTTCCAGGCCCGGACCGAGGCCCAGGACCGGCAGTTGGAGGCTATGAAGGCGGAGCGGTCAAGGTATGTGGCGCTCACCAATCACGCTGCGAGGCATGCGCTCGCCGCGAAGCTCATCGCCGGAAGCGGCCTCGGCGAAGCCTGGCAAAGCAAGCTGTTGCTGCCGCTTTCCACCACGAATCAGGCGCTCACGCCGACCCTGGACCGGCCGCTGCATTTTGTCCCCGCCTACACCGTGCTCCAGTCCTTTACCAACGGCGACGCGCTGATTCAGGACGATGCCGCCACGCTCTTCGTGATGAACTTTGGCCGCGCGACCGCCGGCGCCACCGGCACGAATGCCTTGCTGATCAAAGAAGGCACGAAGTCCTATGCGTCGGGCGCAAGGTTCAAGACGGTTGACGCCTTCGAGAACGCCTCGCTCAGCGCGGAAGAAACCGCCGCGCTGAATCGCGTCGTGGCTGCCTGCCGGCAACGGGCCGACGCGCTGGGCCGGGAGCTGGCGGAGCCGTCGGCCCGGCAGGAGTTTGAAGTCTTGCGCGCCCGGGCCACGGACAGCAATCCCTACATGCAGTACTTGCTGGCCAAGGCTTACCTGGAGGGCAAAGGCACCGAGAGGGACGAGAAGCTGGGCATGGAGTGGATGCGCCGGGCCGCCAGGAGCGGCTCGGGCGACGCAACCGCATACCTGGAGCGCTCGGCAAGCAAGGCGCCTTGAGTCCGTTGGCGGCTGTGTGCCGCGAGAGCGCCCCGGGGCGCGAGCCCGATTAGCCCCTGCGCGCCACCATGTGCCAGCGCCCCTGAGTGTGGGCGTCTCGCCCGCTTACACCGTCCGCACGGTCTGAGCCGGCCAATGGCTATTGCGCCAGCACTTTGGCCCGCGGGGCAAGGGGGTGGACAGCGCCCGGCGCGCCGTGGCTCGGGCTGGGGACGTCGGCATCGTCAATGGGCGCCGCGCTTTCGAAGCGCGTGTAGGCCTTGAAGAAGGTGAGCCGGACTTCGCCCGTGGGGCCATTCCGGTGCTTGGCGATGAGCAGGTTTACCTGGATCGGGCTGCCGTCCTGGGAAGCCGGCTCTGCCGCCTCCTCGTCGTCTTCCTTGGGTTTGTAGAGCAAGCCGACAAAGTCGGCGTCCTGCTCGATCGCCCCGGATTCTCTCAGATCGGAAAGGCGCGGCTTGCGCCTTTTCTTGTCATTATCGCGCTCGTAGTCGCGGTTCATCTGGCTCAGGACGATGACCGGCACCTTGAGTTCCTTGGCCATCTCCTTGATGCCATGGGAAATATCGGCGATTTCCTGCTGCCGGTTGTCCACGCGGACTGATTCGGAATGGCAGAGCTGGAGGTAATCAATGACAAACAGGGCGATGTTGTATTGCTGTTTCATGCGCCGCGCTTTGGCGCGAATCTCCATGATCGTCAGGCCGCCGGTCTCATCTATATAGATGGGCGCCTTGGCCAGGCGGCTCGATACCACCGCCAACCGCTTCAAGTCGCCCCCGAGGAGAAACCCGTCGCGCACGCGGCCCAGGTCCAACCGGGCCTGGGAACAGAGAAGGCGGAGCCCGAGTTGTTCGGCCGACATCTCGAGGCTGAACACGCCGACGGGCAGGTTCCGCTCCAGCGCCACGTTTTCGGCGATGTTCAGGGCGAAAGTCGTCTTGCCGACGCTCGGGCGGGCGGCGATCACGATCATCTCGCCGGCATGGAAGCCGTTGGTCTTCCGGTCCAGGCTGCGGTAGCCGGAGCCGATCCCGGTGAGTTCTCCCTGCTTTTCGTGCAGTTCCTCAATCCGTTCCTGGGCCTGACGGATGACCTGGGGCATTCGCAACTCGGTGGCGCCGACCCGCGCCTGGTTGATGAGGAGCACGTTGCGCTCGACCTTGTCGAGCAGGCCGGCCACATCGCTCGGGCTCTCGTGCGCCCATTGGCAGGCTTCGCCGCACACCTGCAGCACCTGCCGCAGGAGGAGCTTGTCTTTGAGTATCCCGAGGTAGAAGGGCAGGTTCGCCGCCGAGGGCACGGTGTCGGCCAGGCTCGATACGTAGGCCAGCCCCCCGACGCCCTCGAGATGCCCCAGGTCCTTGAGGCGCTGGATGAGCAGGATCATGTCAAAGGCCGGATTCTGCTCGGCCGCTTTGACCATTGCCTCGTAGATGCACCGGTGCCGCGGGTCGTAGAAGGCCTCGGCGCCGCCTTTGAACGCCTCGACAAAGGCCGGGAGGCACTCCACTGGCGAAAGCAGGATGCATCCCAGCACCCCTTGCTCGGCTTCGGGAGAATGGGGGGGCAGGCGGTCGCAAACCGCGCCCGGGGCAGCCGCGCGCGCCGGCGCTTTCCGCGCCGCTTGACCAAACAGGTCGGTATTTCCGTGTTGGCTCATATCTCAAGCATGGTTTTCCGGCCTTCCGCCCGATTTGACGGGACGGGGCCAATGTTCGCCAAGTAAATATAGTTCGCTATGCAAGTAGTCAATAGGTGGTTGTGAAAAAGATATTCACAATAGGCGAGTCCGGGCTTGCGCGGCGGCGTCCGGGCGCTATTCTCCCGGGCTGACAGATATGAACCCGGTCGGAGAACGAATCAAAGCGCGGCGCGCGGAGCTGGACTGGACGCAGGAGCAGCTCGCCAGGGAATGCGGCCTGAGCAAGGGTTTCCTGAGCGATCTGGAAGCCGGGAAGCGAAGCGTGGGGGCCGACAGCCTGCTGGCCATCGCCACCGCCCTGGGGGTCAGCATGGACCACCTGATGAAAAGCAAGCTGCCGGAGCCGGAGAAGGGCGAGGTGCATGTTCCGGCCTCGCTGTCGCAGTTTGCCAGGTCCGCCAACCTCACCTTCGGCCAAACGCTGCTGCTGCTGGATCTCCAGCGGCAGATCATCGCGCACCGTTCCCGGTCCAAATCGGACAACCTGGAGAAGGTGGACTGGAAGCGCTTCTATGAAGCGGTGAAGGAGTACGTCAAATGAACTGCCTGGATCAGGATCTGCGCGTCGTCGAACTCGCCCGGGGCCTTGGGGCTGGCGATCCCCGCCGCCCGGTCGAGGCGATCATCGGCTTTTGCCGGTCGCTGGTGGAAGGATGGATGCGCCGGGCCGGGGACATCTGTTCGATCCAGGATTTGGAGAGGTTGGTGTGCGCCCGGCTCGGCCTGGAGTTCCAGGAGTTCCGGCACGCGGGCGAACTGGAGGCCATCGTGCGGCAACACGTCGGCGCCGGCGATGTCGTCTTCGCGAGCCTGCCGACTTTGTTCGATGAGCAGACCTTTGCGGCGCTGATTCGTTGTCGCCGGGCGAGGTCCGGCGCGGGCCCGCAGTATGTGGCGGTGATTGACTGTTGCGGACGCAAAGTCAGCCGGCGCTGGTTCAGCCGCTGGCATGAGATTGCCCATCTGCTGACGCTCAACGTGCCCAGCGAAGCGCAACCCGTGCACCGGTCATCCTCCGAGCACTCGGCCGTCGAGCGGCTGATGGACTTGATCGCGGCTGACATTGGGTTCTGCGAGACTTTGTTCGCCCCCGTGTTCTCGGCGGAGGTGCTTTCCACCGGCCGGCTGGACTTTGCCGCTGTGGGCCGCGTGCGCCGGCACTATGCGCCGGAGGCCAGCTTCCAAGCCACCGCTATCGCCTGTCTGAGGCGCTGGCCAAAGCCGGCCGCCCATCTGGAGGCGGGCTTGGCGTTGACCGCCGCTGAGGCGCGGCAATTTGATGAGGAATCCATCCCGGCCAAACGGCCCACACCGAAGCTGCGCGTGTTGAAGGTCATTGCGAACGACGCCGCCCGGGAGATCGGGCTCGGGCTGCTCCGCAACCGGCAGGTGCCGGAGTCTTCCATTCTCCACCGGCTTTTCTTTGCGCGGGAGCCGGTTGCACCGGGGGCGGAGCTGTCGAAGGTTGAGGACCTCGGGCAATGGCGTCGGTCCAACGGTCGTCAGCTTCCCCCGGGCCGCGTTGAGGTCGAGGCCCGGTTGGGGATTCGCCACATCGAGGCGTTGGTCCGCGCGATTTAGCCTGTTCCCCCGCGCGCGACCGCGCCCCCGATTCGCTTGTGCTGCGGGCTGGTTTCGTGCGATACTTCGCTCTGTGGTCCAGGGTTTGTCTGGTGTGCGCGCCGTGTGGCCTGTCCGCTTCGCGGCGAGGTGCAAGACCAGAAGCCGGGCCGCGCGCAACACCGCAGCCAAAGGCGCCGAGCCGTCTGCAAGCGCTTCGGGAGCGCTGAGCGTCCGTAGCTCAATTGGATAGAGCTTCTGACTTCGGATCAGAAGGTTGCAGGTTCAAGTCCTGCCGGACGCGCCAGCTATGACACCTGACCAGGCTCGAACCTCCTGGCCCGCCGCACGGACTCCGAGGCTGTGGGGAATCTTCCGGATGCCACCACAGGGCTGTTTTCTTCGGGAATCTCGCGTGTTCTGTCGCAAGGGTGCGATTGGCGGCAGGAACAACCCGCGTTAATCCCTCTGTGCCAGGAGCTCCCGGCCTGGCAAAAAGCTGCAATTACCGCAGCGGCAGGCAGTTGCAACCATAGCAACCCCGTCGCTCCTCCGTCCTTCCTCCGTTGCTCCTCCGTTCCACCTCCCACCGCCGGTCGGAGGTGGAACGGAGGTGGAACGGAGGAGCAACGGAGGAAGGACGGAGGAGTCAGCGGGGTGCGACCACCCAAGGAGGGGGTATGGTGCTGGGGGAACTAGTGCTTGGTTGCGCAAATAACCGATACATGGGTCGCCGCGTGAGGGCATGTGGCCGAACCTGCTTATTGCGCGCCCGTCTGTACTGAGTGCTGCGCGGGTGAGAGAGAATTGGTTTTTGGTCTCACCAAGCCTGGGGCGATAGCAGGAGCGGGCGGGCTGGCCTGACAATAGGAGATGCCATGCCATGAAAACCTGACATTCTCAAGGATGCGATTCTGCGCCTCGCAGTGGAGGTATTCAGGTGCTGGCACCACCGAACCGTAAGCGGTCTTTCAGGGCAGTCGCTCGAACGCCTCCGCGGCCTGAATCCGGACCCGCTCGCGCGACGGGTAGAAATAGAGGTAGCCCTGGCTCGTCCCACCGCAGGACCAGGCGAGGCGCACGTCCCCGGCGCGCACGTTGCAGTCGTGCCTGGGCAGGGCCAGCGCCTCAGGCGATTCGTCGTAAGGCTCCTTCTCATACACCTCGCCCGTGCCGGTTTGGACGGTTTGCGAGTCGGCGGCGCGGCAGCGCCAGCGGTAGGTTGCCGTCTTGACGCCGAAACGCGTGAACTGCACCGCCGCCTTGCGGCCGTCGACCCGGGTGACGAGGACGACGTAGTTGGTGGTGACCGTGAGCGATTGGGAATGCGTGCTCATGCAGATGCTGACGGGGTGGAGTGGGATGCCGACCGCGCGCTTGACCGCCGGTTCCCATCCCGGCCAGGTGGGCGTCTCGGTGCGGCTGTCGCAATAGACCTTCCGCCAGACCGTTCGCTCCGTGGTCCAGCCGAGGAACCGGCTGGGGCTTGCTGCCGGGCCGGGATCGGTGGCCGTGGGGAGGCGCGGATGGCCGAGAAACTCCTCCGGCATGAGCACGAGTTTGAAGCCTTCTTGAGTCAGTTCGCCTTTTGGCCCTTTGACCCGGCTTGGCCCGGTGAAAGTGAAACCTGCCCCGCGAATGAAGGATGCCTCGAAGCCATAGGGTTGGGCGTCCAGATAATGCCGCAGGGTCCAATCCTGCGGGAGGATGGCGCGCAAGGCGGCGAGCGATTCGTCCGCAGGCACCTCCCGCGCCAGCGAAACGCGCTTCTCCAGGGCCCGACGGATGCGCGGATCGCCCCGCGGATCCGGCCCGACGCCGAAATCCGCCGCCGGGTAGGCGCGGTCAATCACGAGTGCATTTGGGCCTTGGTTCGTGCGAAAGCGCGCATCCAGCACGATACTGGGCACGGCAAAGGACATCGAGGAAACACTCGTCACGAACACCCCCAGGTAGATCGGCTTGCCCTCGGCGGTCACCACGAATGGGGTGCCAGGCACTGGCGGGCGCGGCAGGCGCGCCCGCGCCTCCGGTGCCAGCCGCAGCGTGTGCGTCGCCAGGTCGTAGTTCAGTATGTCCGCGTTGGAGATCACAGGCGCGGGTGACAGGGCGATTTTGGAGCACTCGCCACTTCCGCGCGCAAGCAGTCTGCGGTCCACCGGCTCCGCTACGGTGTAGATGGCGAAGGCGGCCTCGGGGGCCGTCATCGGTGCCTGGCCTTCCGCGAGGCAGAACCGGGCGCCAGCCAGAGCGACCGCGAGCGGTGCGAACTGCTTGAACCAGAATCTCATGCCTCCATCTTTGCTATGCAAATGAGCGGGAGATGTCAAAGCCGCGCAAAACAAGTGTAAAGTATTTGTCACACGGTTCGGAATGCGGGATTGAGAATGGGCGGCGGCTCTGCCGGATGAGTGGCTGGAGCGGCCCAAGGGGCTTGGCCCGTTGAGAGCAGGAAGCTCCTTCTTGCGTGCCTGTACAGAGCGCCGGGAGGGGGAGGTGAATCTGAACCGTTGCTGCTGACGGCTTGGTGGCGGAGAAATTCCGTAACCTCAGGCTGAGCCCCATGGGCTACGTGGTTAGCGGCAGAATCGGGGCCAATACCCAGAAGACGCCGACCGCCGCCGGCATGACACAAAACACCGCCGCGCCCCAGGCCACACAGCGGCACGCCTGCCACCGGGCACGCAACTTGAGTCCCAGCCCAATTAGGAGTGCCGGCAACAGGGAGATTACCCCCAGGCCAATCCAATCCCACCCGGAGGGTTTCGCTCTTCCGGCACTTGAACCCACCGCGTGGTCGTAGGCCAAAGAGGATGCATAAATGGCGAACCATAGCAGCAGCGACACCCCGATCCCATACACCGTCAGCCCACCAAGGCCCTGTCCTGACGCCACCTTGCCGCCAGCACCGGCGGCGATCCCCGCAGCCGCCAGCAAGACGAGAGCCACGACGAAAAGCCCCATCCCGATGAGCCCAATCATGACAAACTGGCAGAGCGCTGCTGCAAGCATCGCGCTAAGCAATCCAGCCGCTAATAATGGCTCTCCAGTCCGCACAAATTCACCACAACCCGCTAACGCAGCCTGACGCTGGCTCGTACTGCACGTTTCTTGTCCAACCACCTATAGCATCGGTTTGCACTGAACCTTCCAGGGCCCGATGCCTTTCAGATGCCGGGACCGGTCATTCGGCCAGCAGCTTCTCAATGACCTCCTCGACCTTCGAGTTCTGGCAGTCGGCCACGCGCAGCACGCCCTTCTGATCAATGATGTAATAATCGGGGAAGCTGTCCACCTTGTAGGCGGCGACGGTCTTGCCTTCGGCGTCCTTGCAGATGGGGTATTGAATGCCCTTTTCCCTGGCCAGTGCCTCCATTTTCGCGGCGCCTTTCATCTGGCAGACCCCGATGAACACCGCCTTGTCCTGGTATTTCCCGGCCAGCTTGTTGTTGTGGGGGATGCTGGCGATGCAGGGGCCGCACCATGTGGCCCAGAAGTCGAGCACCACGATCTTGCCCTTCAGGTTCTTCAAGTTCACCGCCTTCCCGTTCATCCAGCCTTCCACTGCCAGCTCCGGCGGGGCGGCGCTGCCCTGGAGGCTTTTGAGCCGCTCCTTGTTCTTGTCGCCGCCCTCCACATAACCGGACAGATCAGCGGCGGGCGCGGCAGCGGCCAGCCCAAAGGCGGCGAGGGTGGCGAACAGGAGCTTCTTCATAGAGTGCGTCTTGGTTGTGGTTTGGGGTGTTGTATTGTCCAACCTTAATCCAAACCCCGCCGCCCGGCAACTCCAAATCTGGTTTGCCCCGATCAGCCCATTCTCGTTTGGGGCTGCCGCCGGCGGGCTTCTATGATTGCGGGTTCATTTGCCGACGTTGACTATACCGTCCAGACGGTGTAGTCTTTCCAGTATGAAACAAAAACCGTCAGGGAACACCCGGGAGCGGCTGCTGGATGCAGCGGAGGCCGTCGTGATAGAGCAAGGTGTCAGCGCGCTGACACTGGAGGCGGTTGCGGCGCGGGCCAAGGTCAGCAAGGGGGGGCTGCTGTATCACTTCTCCTCGAAGGAGGCAGTCGTGCTGGGCATGGTTTCGCGGATAGCGTCACTCGTTCAGGAGCGATTCGCCTTTGGTTTGGCCGGCGAGCCCCCCGGCCCGGGGCGACACGCCCGCACGTTGCTGGGGTTAATGCTGGACAGGGAGGGCTCGCTGTTTCCCCGGCTTCAAAGGGTGGCTGGCCCGTTGCTGGGGGCCATCTCCAGCAATCCGAAGATGCTGGAGCCGATGCAGCGGTTCTTCAAGGGAGTGCATCAGGGAATGCTGAATGACGGGCTGCCGGCGGATCGTGCCTGGCTGTTGCTGGCGGCCCTGGACGGGCTCAAGTTCTGGAAGGTCTTCGGCATCCTGCAACCGTCACAGAAGGACCTGGCGGCACTTCGGCGGCTGCTGGAGCGGATCATAAAGGAGGGGCAACTGTGAAGAGGATAATCGCTGTCATAGTCGTGCTGCTGTGCGTTGGCGGCGCCGTGTGGTTGTATCGCAATCATCACCATGGAACGAAGACGGGGCTGACGCTCTACGGGAATGTGGATATTCGCGAGGTGACGCTCGGTTTCCGCGTTCCGGGCAAGCTGGGGAGGCTGGTTTACGACGAAGGGGACGCGGTGAAGGCGGGCGAGGTGATCGCCAGCCTGGACGCGGAACCTTACAGCAACCTGGTGGCCAGCGCCCAGGCGCAGGTTGAATCGCTGCGAGCGCGCCTGAAGCTGCGTGAAACAGGAAACCGCCCGGAGGAGATTGCACAGGCCCGGTCGCTGGTGCGCGAGCGCGAGGCCACGGCCATCAATGCTGAGCGGTTGTTGAAACGGTCGGAAGAGCTGCTGGCCGTCAAGGCCGTGGCGATACAGGACCGCGACAACGCCGCGGCCAGTTACGACGAGGCGGCGGCGCGATTGAAGTCCGCGCGCGACAACCTGGCGCTGCTCGAAGCGGGGTTTCGCGCTGAGGACATTGCCCAGGCCAGGGCCGATCTCGCCCAAGCCGAAGCAGGGCTGGCTGCGGCCGGGCTTCAGTTGAAGGACACGGTCTTAACGGCGCCGTCGGACGGCGTGATTCTGACACGGGCCCAGGAGGCGGGCGCCGTCCTGGCGGCCGGCACCGCGGTCTTTACAGTCTCGCTGGTGAGCCCGGTTTGGGTTCGCGCCTACGTGCGGGAACCCGACCTTGGCCGTATTCATCCGGGCATGAAGGTTCAAGTCCACACCGATTCGCGCCCTGACAAGCCTTACACCGGTCGGGTTGGCTACATATCACCCCGCGCCGAGTTCACTCCGAAGACCGTGGAGACCGCGGAACTGCGGACAGCGCTCGTTTACCGGTTGCGCATTGTTGTGGAGAGTCCTGACGAAGGACTGCGCCAAGGCATGCCGGTGACTGTCGCTGTCCCCGGCACCGGGCGGCTATGAAAGCGGCGAGGAGCAAACCGGCGGGACGGCGACGCAAGGGCAGCGGCGCCAGGACCCGCCCGGGGCATGCAAGGCTCCGGGAGTGGTTTGGTCCCGGCGCCTGTTTGTCCTCGATCGCCGGCAATGCAGCATGAGCGACGCGCTGGTGATCCTGGACGCTGTCCGGAGAGCCTTTCCGGGCGCGGAGAAGCCTGCTCTGGAGGGGGTCTCGGCGGTGGTGCGGGCCGGCCAGATCACCGGGTTGGTCGGGCCTGACGGGGCAGGCAAGACGACCCTCATCCGGCTGATGGCCGGGCTGCTGCCGCCGACTTCCGGCGCGATTAGCGTGGGTGGAAACGACCCGATTCTCGACGCCGGGAAGGTGCGTGGATGCATTGGCTACATGCCGCAGAAGTTCGGCCTGTACGAAGATCTGTCGGTGCGGGAGAACCTGGAGCTGCACGCCGACCTGCGGGGGGTGGTTGGTGAAGAGCGCGCCGCCACATTCAAGCGCCTGCTGGAGTTCACCGACCTGGCGCGGTTCACCGCGCGATTGGCCGGCAGGCTGTCGGGCGGCATGAAGCAGAAGCTTGGCCTGGCGTGCGCGCTGCTGGGGCACCCGGGGTTGTTGCTGCTCGATGAGCCGAGCGTGGGAGTGGACCCGATCTCGCGCCGTGAATTGTGGAAGATGGTCCGCGAGCTTGCGGCCCAGGGCATGGCGGTGGTTTGGAGCACGGCATATCTGGATGAAGCCGAGCTGTGCGCGGAGGTGCTGCTGATGAACGCGGGGCGGCTGATATTTGCCGGGAAGCCGTCGGATCTCACCCAACGGCTGCAGGATCGCAGCCTGCAAATCCAGAAGATCACCGGCAACCGCCGGCAGTTGCTGGCGCGCGCGCTGCGCCGGCCGGAAGTGATGGATGGCGTGATCCAGGGCCGGGCGGTGCGGCTGGTGCTGCGCCAGGGAGCAGCCCGCCCCAGCCTCGAGGAGCTGGATGCTGGCGACGAAGCGCGGCTGGTCCCGGTCGCGCCCCGGTTCGAGGATGCGTTTATCGAGGCGCTCGGGGGCGGCCCGGGCGGCGACTCGGTCCTGGCGCAGCACCTCCGGCCGATGCCCGACGGCCACGAAACGGTGGTTGAAGCCGTCGCCTTAACGAAACGCTTTGGCGCCTTCACCGCCACCGACCACGTGGACTTTGCCGTGAAGCGTGGCGAGATCTTCGGCCTGCTCGGCCCGAACGGCGCCGGCAAGTCCACGACCTTCCGCATGATGTGCGGATTGCTCACGCCCACCTCCGGCACGGCGCGGGTGATGGGCATTGACCTCAAGAGGAGCGCCAGCGAGGCCCGCCAGCGGCTCGGCTACATGGCGCAGAAGTTCTCGCTCTACGGCAATCTCACCATCGAACAGAACCTGAAGTTCTTTTCCGGCGCCTACGGTTTGCGCGGTACCCGGCAGAGGAGCGCGATGGCTGAAATGGTGGAGGTCTTCAAGCTGGCGCCGTTTCTCGGGAGCACGCCGGACACGCTGCCGCTGGGGTTCAAGCAGCGGCTTGCCCTGGCCTGCGCCATCATGCACGAGCCTTCGATTCTCTTTCTGGACGAGCCCACCTCCGGCGTTGACCCCGTGACCCGCCGCGAGTTCTGGACGCATATCAACGGCGTGGTGGAAAAGGGCGTGACCGTAATGGTGACGACGCATTTCATGGATGAAGCCGAGTACTGCGACCGCATCGCGCTGGTCTTTCGCGGCAGGATCATCGCCGCCGGCTCGCCCGACCAGCTCAAGGAGCAAGCCGCCAACGGCGGCGGCTCCGACCTTACGATGGAAGACGCCTTCATTTCCCTGGTGCGACAGCAAGTTTCGGAGGTGCCGGCATGAATGCCGCCTTTTCCTTCCGCCGCTTGCGCGCCCTGTGCCGGAAAGAGGCCTGGCAGATTCTGCGCGACCCCAGCAGCAATCTCATCGCCTTCGTGCTGCCGGTGGTGATGCTGTTCATTTTCGGCTACGGCATGAATCTCGACTCGACGGTCGTGGACCTTGGCCTGGTGCTGGAAGACAAGAGCCCGGAGGCCCGCCGTTTCGCGGACAGTCTCCAAGGCTCGCCATACTTTGCGGTCCGCACGGCCGGCGCGCGAGCGGAAATCGAGCAGGACCTCACCGACGGCCGGGTGCGGGGCTTTGTCGTCGTGCCGGTGGATTTCGCCGAGAAGCTGAAACGGCCGGGCGCCACCGCGCCGCTGCTGGTGGTGGCCGATGGGTCAGAGCCCAACACCGCAAACTTCGTGCAGAGCTACGTGGCCGGCGCGTGGAACGGGTGGATGCAGCAGCGCGCTTCCGAGCGCGGGGAGACTCCGCCGGCCCGCATCAACCTCGAGCCGCGCTTCTGGTTCAACCCGGCCGCTCAGAGCCGGAACTTTCTGATCCCGGGCTCGATCACCATCATCATGACGGTCATTGGGGCGTTGCTGACCTCGCTGGTCGTGGCACGCGAATGGGAACGCGGCACGATGGAAGCGCTGCTGGCCTCGCCGGTCACAAGGGCTGAATTGCTCCTGAGCAAGGTGCTGCCCTACTACGCGCTGGGGATTGTCTCGCTGTTTCTGTGCGTGGGGGTGGCGGTCTTCATCATGGACGTGCCGTTTCGCGGGTCTCTGCTTGTGCTGTGGGGGATCGGCTCGCTGTTTCTGGCCAGCAGCCTGGGATTGGGGCTGCTGCTCTCCACCACTCTGCGCAACCAGTTCAACGCCGCCCAGGCCGCGCTCAGCGCGGCCTTCCTGCCCGCTGTCATGCTGTCGGGGTTCCTTTTCGAGATCCGCAGCATGCCCGCCGTCATGCAAGCCATCACCTGCCTGGTGCCGGCGAGGTATTTTGTCACCGCCATGCAGACGCTTTTCCAGGCAGGCAACATCTGGCCGGTCTTGTTGAGCAGCTCGCTGTTTCTGGCAGCCGCGGGGGCCGTCTTTATCGGCTTGACCGCGCTGAAAACCCGCCGCCGTGTGGAGTGATTATGCTTTGGCGCATCCTCACCCTCGTGATCAAGGAGCTGGAGACGCTGCTGCAGGACCGGCAGAGCCGCATGATTCTGATCGTGCCGGTCTTGCTGCAACTGGCGGTGTTCCCCTTCGCAGCCACCCTCGAGGTAAAGAACAACACGCTTGCGGTGTTTAATGAGGACTCCGGCCGGGAGTCGAGGGAGTTGATGCAGCGTTTCGCACAAGCCCAGGCCTTCACCCGGCTGCTGAGCCTCCACAGCGAAGCCGATGTGCGCCGCGCCATAGACAACCAGCAGGCGTTGATCGTTCTGCGGTTCCCGCCGGACTTCTCGCGCGATGCCGCCGCGGGCCGCTCTCCGAAAATGCAGGCCCTTCTGGATGGCCGCCGCTCTAACAGCGGTCAAATCGCCCTCAGCTACGTGCAGCAGATCGTTGCTGACTACACCAGCGAGAGGCTGGCGTCGCAACGCAAGACCCCGCCGTCAGCGCTGGTGGTGCGCCACTGGTTCAATCCCAACCTCGATTACAAGTGGCATATTCTGCCCTCCCTGGTCGCGATCATAACGTCCATCAACGCGCTCATTGTCACGGCGCTCTCGGTTGCGCGCGAGCGCGAGCAGGGGACGCTGGACCAGCTCCTCGTCTCGCCGCTGACCCCGGGGATGATCATGGTCGGCAAGATCATCCCGGCCATCCTGGTGGGCATCGCGCAGGGGACCGTTGTCCTGCTGGGCGCCATCTTTGTCTATCGCATCCCGTTTGCGGGGTCGTTTCTGCCGCTTTACGGCAGCATGATCTTCTACAGCCTGGCGCTGGCTGGGTTCGGGCTGCTCATTTCGTCAGTCTGCGCAACGCAGCAGCAGGCATTCCTGGGGGTTTTCAGCTTCCTGATGCCTGCCGTCCTGCTGTCGGGCTACGCCACGCCAATTGATAATATGCCGGCGTGGCTGCGCTACGCTGACTGGATCAACCCCATGCGCCATTTCATCGTGATAGTGAAGGGCCTGTTTCTTAAAGACCTTGGCCACGTGGCGCTGCTTCAGAGCCTGTATCCGCTCCTGATCATTGCCATCGGAACACTGGGCGCGGCGAGTTGGTTTTTTCGCAGGCGCCTGGCGTGACCCCCAATTGCCATGAACAATCACTGCCTTTCGGAGAAGCTCCTATGAAAACGAAGATCCTGGTCCCCGCTGCGTTGGCGGTCCTGGTCGCGGGATGCACCGTTGGACCCAACTACCAGCAGCCGGCCGTCAACATGCCCGCCCAATGGGGCGGGCCGCTCAGCGGCGGCGCCACCAGCCCGGGCGAGCAGGTCCACGAATGGTGGAAGAGTTTCAACGATCCCGCGCTGGATTTGCTCATCGCGCGGGCAGTCCACACCAACCTCGACCTCCGGATCGCCGGGGCCCGCGTCCGCCAGGCCCGCGCGCAGCAGGATCTCGCCGGCGCAGCCCATTGGCCGACAGTCAACGCCAGCGGCTCCTACGCGCGGCAGAAGCAAAGCGAGAACCAGCCGATCATCGGCTCGCTCGACGTGCCTTCCAGCGTCCCCTTCGAGAACCATGTTTACCAGGCAGGATTCGATGCGGCGTGGGAGATAGATCTGTTCGGCGGAAAACGGCGCGCGGTCCAGGCGGCTTCCGCCGAGTTGGCCGCCGTGGAGTATGGCCGCCGTGATGTGCTGGTGACGGTGCTCTCCGAGGTGGCGCGGAATTACGTGCTGACCCGGGGCGCGCAGCGGGAACTGGCCATCCTCCAGAACCAGATCAAAGCGCAGACGGAGACCGTGAGCATTATGCGGAGCCGCGTGGAGCATGGCGCCTCCGCGGAGCTGGACCTGCAGCGCGCGCTTGCCCTGCTGGCGACCATTCAGGCGCAGGTGCCCGGAATTGAAACCGCCATGGAGTCTGCGATTCATCGGCTTGGCGTTCTCCTTGCCCAGCCCCCCGATGCCTTGCGAGAAGAACTGGCTGCCACGGCCCCCGTTCCGGCGCCGCCGCCCGAGGTTCCGGTTGGATTGCCCTCCGACCTGCTCCTCCGCCGACCCGATGTGCGGTGGGCGGAGCGCCGCCTCGCCGCCGAGACAGCCCGCGTCGGCCAGGTGAAAGCGGAGCTGTTCCCGAAGTTCTTTCTCACCGGGTCGGCCGGCCTGGCGAGCGTCAGCACTGGCGATTTCTTTTCTCCGGGCAGCCGCATGTGGTCCATTGGCCCGACCGTGCAGTGGCGGGTGTTCGACGCCGGACGGGTCCGCGCCGGCATCCGGGCCCAGGCCGCCGTCCAGGATCAAGCGTCGCTGACATATGAGCAGATCGTCCTGATGTCATTGGAGGACGTCGAGAACGCGTTAGTGGCCTATGCCAAAGAGCAGGAGCATCGCCGGTTGCTGGAGCGGGCGGTGATAGCCAACCAGGAGGCGGCGGAACTCGCCGATCAGCTCTACGTCAAGGGACTCGGCAACTACCTCAACCTCCTCGACGCGCAGCGCGCGCTTTACGTGTCCCAGGACGCTTTGGTGCGGAGTGAGGTTGCCGTAACCTTGAACCTGGTTGCGCTCTATAAGGCGCTCGGCGGCGGGTGGGAGGCGAATACGCCCCACGATCTTGCTGCTACGGAAACCGGCAAGGCTCAAACCGCCCCAGAGCGCGTTCGCCGCTGAGTCGCGTCAAGGGGGGTGCGGACTTGCCTGCTCGACCGCAGCGCGTATGCATGAAGGCGCGCGATAACAGCATCCGGTGAAGACCTGGTGCTTGATTGCAGAGATAAGCGATATCGCCGCGTGAGGGCACGCGGCCTACAGCAGGTTTGTAGGCCGCGTGCCCTCACGCGGCGACCCATGTGTCGGCTATTGGTGCAACCAAGCACTAGCCCTCTCCCGGGCCCCTGTGCGAAGTCCATTTGGAAGCGCACAAACGCAGGAATAATCCGTGAGGTTGCCCATGCAATTCTGTATATGTTGGGACGTGATGCAGATGCAATACCGATTCCTATGAAAGCCAATTGTTGCCTTTCCGTTCTGCCCTTGCTGGCCGCATGTTTAGCCACCGCAGCTCCGGCCTCGATGAGCCAGGCCGGGACCACCGAAACGCCTGCTCAACGAGACGCCCGCATGGCATGGTGGCGCGAGGCGCGCTTTGGCATGTTTGTCCATTGGGGGCTCTATTCGGGCCTGGCGGGAACCTGGGAGGGCAAAGCGGTCGGCACCAGCGGAGGCATGGAGTGGATTCAGGACCGGGTCAAAGCCGATACGGACACCTACGCCAAAGCCGCCCTGCCGCTGTTTCAACCGCGGGCCGGCTTTGCCCGCGAATGGGCGCGCCTGGCCAAACAGGCGGGCTGCCGCTACCTCGTTTTCACCACCAAACACCACGAAGGCTTTGCCCTGCACAATTCCAGGGCCGGCGACTTCAATGCCGGGGCCGTGCTGGGTCGGGACCTGGTGGGGGAAATCGTCAAAGCAACCCGCGCCGAGGGGTTGCGGGTGGGGTTCTACCATTCGGTGATTGACTGGCACCACGACCAATACGCATACGCCCTGTCGCAGCAGCTTCCTCATCCGCTCAAGGGGCAGCCGTATCCCAACGGTCAGCGGGACCATGCCAGTTACCTGGCTTACTTGCGGCAGCAGGTCAATGAACTGGCTTCCAACTACCCGGTGGACATCTTTTGGTGGGATTACAGCTCCCAGGATTTCCAGGGGGACGAGGCATGGCGCGCCACCGAACTCATGCAACTGGTGCGGTCCAAACGCCCGAAGGTCATCATGAACAACCGGCTCTACCGCAGCCGCGAAGCCGGCTGGGCCAGCATGGGCACCCAGGGTTACCTGCCGCAGCTCGACCCCAAATACGGTGACTTTATCACCCCCGAACAGCATATCCCCGATACCGGCATGCCGGGCGTGGACTGGGAAACCTGCATGACCCTCAATACCACCTGGGGCTACAGCAAACACGACCATGCCTGGAAATCCGAGCAGACCCTGATTCGCAACCTGGTGGATATCGCCAGCAAGGGCGGAAACTACCTGCTCAACATCGGTCCCAAAGCTGACGGCACCGTGCCCGAGGAAAGCGTCACATCCATGCGGGCGATCGGCAGGTGGATGAAAGCAAACGGGGAATCCATCTATGGCACCACGGCAAGTCCCTTCGGAAAGCTCACCTGGGGCCGCTGCACACAAAAGAGACTTTCCGACAAGAAAACCCGCCTGTATTTGCACGTTTTCGATTGGCCCCGGGATGGCAGGCTGGTCGTGCCCGGCCTTCCCGACAAACCGCTGATGGCCCGGCTCCTTGCCGAGGGCCGGAAGTTAGGCATCGAGGACACCGGGCATGAGCTGATCATCAACGTGCCCCCGGCCGCTCCCGACCCGACAGCCACCGTGGTGGTGCTGGACGTGCGAGGAACCTGGCCCCGCTGACTCTCTTTGGCAGGCATGGACCATTGCCGCAGTGGCAGACGGCTGCCACCGTAGCCTCCCCATCCTTCCTCCGTTGCTCCTCCGTTCCTCCTCCGTTCCTCCTCCGACCGGCGGTCGGAGGTGGAACGGAGGAGCAACGGAGGAGCAACGGAGGAGTCAGCGGGGTGCTGTGGGGAAGCTGAGGGCTTGCGGACTTCGGGTGCTCGTCCAATATTCTGGCGCACATGAAGCTCATGACGTTCTTATCTTCAAAGGAAGCTGGGATGAAGAGAACCTGGCTGGCAAGCGTGGTTCTGTTGCTGCTTGGGGCCGCCGCGTTGGTCGCGCCCGCGTATGCGGACAAACTGGAGGATGGTTTCCGCAACCCGCCGCCCGAGGCCGCCCCGTGGACCTACTGGTTTTGGATCAACGGCAACATCACCAAAGCCGGGATCACGGCGGACCTGGAGGCGCTGGCGCAGTCCGGCATCAAGGGCGTGCTGATCATGGAGGTTGCCAACCTCAGAACGATGGCTCCGAATGGCCCGTATCCCTTCGGCAGCCCCGAATGGCGCGAGCTCTTTAAGTTCGCCGTCGCTGAGGCCGGGCGCCTCGGCATCGAGGTCAACATGAACAACGACGCCGGCTGGTGCGGCAGCGGCGGTCCCTGGAATACCCCGGAGCATTCCATGCAGAAAGTTGTCGGCAGCAGCACGACGGTCAAGGGGCCCGCCCGTTTCGAGGGGAAGCTCCCTCAGCCCAAGTTAGCCGGCGCGGAGCCGGCGCAGGTCGCGCCTGCCGAGGGCAAGAAGCAACCGGCCGCAAAGTCCGCCAGGGCGCGTAAGAAGGCCAAGAGACCCCCCGCACCCGCGCCCGCCAATCTCAGCCCGGCCGCCCTGGCCGCGGCAAAATACTATCGCGACCTCAGGGTGCTGGCCTACCCGGCCATCCGGAAAGGCACCGCCATCGCTCCGGACTCGATCCTCGACCTGAGCGAGAAGATGGACGCGACCGGCAAGCTTAGCTGGGACGCCCCGGCCGGCGAGTGGGTGGTCATGCGCATCGGGCATGTCTCGACCGGAGTAGAGAACCGTCCCGCGCCGGAGGCCGGCAAGGGGCTGGAGTGCGACAAGTTCAGCGCCGAGGCCATCAAGCGCCACTTCGACGCGCTGATCGGCATGTTGGCTGACGACGTCGGCCCGGCCGCGGGCAAGGTGCTCACCTACACGCATATTGACAGTTGGGAGGTCCATTGGCAGGACTGGACCCCGCGCATGGCCCAGGAGTTCAAGCAACGCCGCGGTTACGACATCATCCCCTGGCTGATCACCCTGGCCGGCGGGCCGGGGCTCGGCGATGCGGAGCAAACCGCGCGGTTCCTGCGCGACGCCAAACGCACGCAATCGGAGTTGCTCGACGCCAACTACGCCGGCGCCTTGCGCAAGCTCGCCAACGCCCGCGGCCTCAAACTCTCGATCGAGGCCTATGGCCCCAGTTCACGCGGCATCAATCCCCTGACCTATGGCGCGGAGGCCGACATGCCAATGGCCGAGTTCTGGATCATGCGCTGGAATGCCTGGCACCTTAACTCCGCCCGGATCGTCTCCTCGATGGTTCACGGGCTGGGCAAACCCTTCCTGGGCGCCGAGAGCCTGACCTCGAGCGGTGAGAACGACCCGTTCACCGAGCACCCCTACTCGGTCAAGAATATGACCGACTGGGGCCTCTGCCAGGGCGTCAACCGCTTCATCTTCCACCGCACCGCCCTCAATCCATGGGTGGACAAGTGGCCGGGCATGACCTTCGGTCCCTACGGCTTCCACGTTGACCGGACGCAGACCTGGTGGAAGCAGGGCAAAGCCTACATGGATTACCTGGCCCGCTGCCAGAGCCTCTTGCAGCAGGGCCACTTTGTCGCCGACTTCTGCCGGCTCCTGCCCGACGGCGAGAACTACGGCGGCAGCCCAATGATGGAAACGCTGCCAGCCCAATACGACGCCGCTCCGGCGGGTTACAATTACGACTACATCTCGGACAAGCTGACCATCGAGAGCCTGAGCGTGAAGAACGGGAGGCTGGTGTTGCCCTCGGGGATGAGCTACCGGGTCATGCAACTGCCCAACTACCAGGCCATGACGCCGGAGTTGCTCGCCAGGGTGCGCGACCTGGTCAAGGCCGGCGCCGTCGTGGTCGGACCTCCGCCGCGCCGCTCGCCGAGCCTGATGAACTACCCCGCCTGCGACACTCAAGTGAAAGAAATGGCCGCCGAGCTTTGGGGCGACTGCGACGGCAACGCAGTCCAACAACACGTGCTGGGCGCTGGCCGCGTCATCTGGGGCCGGCCTCTCGATCAGGTGCTCAAGGACCTGGCCGGAGCCGAGGATTTCGGCTTCACACTGAATCAACCCTACGACCCCGCCGCGGCCATTCCACCGAGCTTTGGCCCGAACCGCCCGGCACAGTCGGTCGGGGCCGAAGGCAAAGGACCCGGCCCGGCGCAGCAAAAGCAGATGCCCACCGACGGCATAAACTGGATACACCGCCGCATCAATGGCGCCGAGGTGTACTTCATAGCCAGCGCGCAATATCGGCCCGTCGAGGCCCAATGCGCCTTCCGCGCAACAGGAATGGTCCCCGAATTATGGGACCCGGCCGACGGAACCATTCGCGCGCTGCCCGAATACCGCCAGGAAGGAGTCCGCACGATCGTTCCGCTGCGCTTCGACCCGGCCGGCTCCATGTTCGTGGTGTTCCGCAAGACGGAGAAGGACAGCTCAACTGCGCAAGCCGCTTCTCCCTCTCCTCCTCGGGAGGAGAGGGCCGGGGAGAGGAGGCGGAAGAACTTCCCTGCGTTCAAGCAGGTGATGGAGATTTCGGGACCCTGGGAAGTCGCGTTCGATCCGAAGTGGGGCGGCCCGGAGAAGGCCTCCTTCCAAACGCTGGAGGATTGGACCAGGCGCAGCGAGGAAGGGATCAAGTTCTACTCCGGCACCGCCGTTTACCGAAAGTCCTTTACCGTGGACCAGGCCGCGCTCCGCGATCCAGGCTCGGCCATGTACCTTGACCTCGGTGACGTGCGCGAGATCGCCGAGTTTACCCTCAACGGCAAGCACCTGGGTGTGCTGTGGAAGCCGCCGTTCCAGGTGGACGTGCGCGCGGCGCTGCGGCCCGGAGCCAACAAGCTGGAAGTCCGGGTGACCAACCTCTGGCCCAACCGCATGATCGGCGACGAACAATACCCCGACGATTGCACCCCGGACGGCAGTTGGCGCCTGGGCAAAATCCCGGCCTGGCCCGACTGGCTGCTCAAAAACCAGCCGCGGCCCGAGCCTCGGCGCCTGACGTTTTCGACGACCAAGTACTTTACCAAAGATGCGCCGCTGATTCCCTCGGGCCTGCTGGGGCCGGTCCGCTTGCAGGCCGAAGTGGTCGAGTAGGACTGCGAGGTGGCCAGCCCGGCCCGAGGGCCGGAGGCTTGGCGCGGATGGCGTTGATGGCCATCATGAGGAAGGTGCCGGAACCACAGGTGGGGTGTGCTTGGTAGAGGGCCTTGACGGTACGCTGGGTGCGGACGTTGTCGGCGGAGAAGTCCTCGGCCAGATACTCCGGGAGCAGGGCGATGTCCGAACTGAGGGCAAAGAAGTAGTCCAGGAACCTGCGGCAGGTCTGTTCGTTGACGGGGACGGGGTCTTTGACGTTCCAGTCGTGGCCGGGCTTGGTGGCGAAGATGAAGTAGCGTCCGTCAGTACAGCAGCCCGCCACGCGACCGGGGGCCTGGCGATTTCGGAACCAGAAGGTTTCGACGTAGCCCTTGAGTTGGGCGATGGCTTTGGAGTTGGCGGTGGTGTTGTTGGTCTGGCTGAGCAGTGCCGGCTATTTCCACTCGACGATGAAGCGGTTGTAGATGGTGTCCGCGCGGCCGGAGGTGCCGAGGGTGACTTCGGTGTGTGGGGCCATTTCGATGCCCTCGGCGTTGGCGAGTTCGATCAGGTGCTTTTCGACAACCTCACGGAAGGGTTTTTCGAGGACGCCGTCTTTTGAGGCTTTTTTGAAGACGGCGGCGAGGTCGCGGGCTCTGGTGTCCATGGCGGTGGTGGTTCAGGGTGTGGGGTTGGTGAGGTGTTGGGAGCGGGCTTGGTGGATTGAGAAACCGGAGTGTGTCCTGGAGAACAGGCAAAGGCGCAACCGTAGTGCTGAAAGCGTAGCGTCCATGACGTTAAGTCGAGCAAGGATGCAATGAAGCGCGAGAAGTGGAACGGGGAGAATCAGGAGGCGGGGTGCCGGGGGCATCTCTGGACTGCCGCCGCCTTCCAGCAGGCTGACTCTGCAGTGTCTCGATTCCGCCTGCTGTCCCGTACTGAGGCACAGGTACACAATGGAGGGTCGGCCGGGATGCCATCCGAGATTGAGGCGAAGACATTGGGATTCCGTGGATTCCGCGCGACACGCGGAATCGTGCGGCGGGCGGTTCTTGAGACCCATCGGCGTGTGCTGGGGAGTGGCTCCCTACTTGCTCGGAAGAGCGATCCGTGGCCTGTGGAATCGCGCATTTCACCTGGCAATGGGCTGATGGGTCATTGGTCATGCGCAGCGCGTCCAACGGATTATCGAGGCCGATGCGCCCCTGGCGCCGAAGCAGCAAACGCAGGTTTCGCTTGTGTTCTTGCGGTGGCGCGGTATGCTCGAAGCTGAGTGGTGAGATTGAAGAAGTGAATAACATCCATACACGTCATGATCCCTAGAAAGGTGGAACCTCCTATGAAAGAACTCTACGAGCTAGTATCGGCTCTCCAACTCCGCAAAATCAACGGCTTAAGGGGAAAGGCGACTCCGGTGTCTGCGCGCCGAGGGCCGGTTCTGAGGAGCAGAACCTTCGGCGGGGTGTGTGCGGCGGGATTGAGCATGCTGATGGTTGTGTTGCTGGCGGGTTGCCAGGGGCCGGGGCGGACGCAATCTGCTGATTTCTCGAAAGTTGCTGCTCCAGGAACAGAGGTTGCGCCCGACGGTTCGCAGGCCGCAGCCCCGCAAATGGAGTCCTTGACTCTTCGGGAAGGGGATACGGTGCGAATCACATTTCCCGGATCGCCGAACCTGAACACGACTCAACAGATTCGTCGCGACGGCAAGCTCTCGCTGCCGCTGGTTGGCGAATGCAAAGCCGCCGGGTTGAGCCCAAAGGACCTGGAGAAGTCATTGGCCGAACTCTATGCGCCACAGTTGGTTACCAAAGAGGTGAATGTTGTTTTGGAGTCGTCGGCTTACTTTGTGTTCGTGACAGGGGCGGTTGCGCGGCCGGGGCGAATTGTGTTTGATCGCCCCATCACGGTCCTGGAAGCCGTGATTGACGCGGGGGTGGATTATTCGAAAGCGAATCTCAAGGACGTAACCGTCATCCGGCGCAAGGGCGAGCGTGAGGAGCAGTACCATCTGAATCTGAAGCGGCAATTGCAGGGGCGCGGGGGCGAGTTGTTCTACCTGCAGCCCTCTGACATCGTGTTCGTGCGAGAGCGGCTCACATGGTTCTAAGCCGCGGGGTGGCACTCTGGCTGCTACCCCGTTGCTATGCATCTGACTCTTGGTTGGGATGGGCTTCGTCGGCACGGTTCAAGACCGGGCTGCGGCCAGGAATCTGCGGTGCGGATATCGTTGAGTTTGTTGGAGATACCGCACCTTTCTGCGTTTTCCGTACATCTACGGTCGCATCGTCCGTGAAGGTTCCCCGCGCGGGCTGTTGACCCCTCAACGACACAATGGGAAGATGGTTACCAGCCAAAAGTGTTGGCTGTGGCATGATGAGTAGAGCCGAACTTAATCTCAACAGCATCAGTATGCCGGCAAGCGCCCGGGCGCCATCCGGGGCGCTTGGCGTGGATGGTGGGTCTGCCGCAGCAGTGCTGGAGTGGTATTGTGCGAAAACCAAGCCCAAGCAGGACCACATCGCGGCGGCCAGGCTGCGGCAACACCTGGGGTTGGAGGTTTTCAGCCCAAGACTGCGTTCGGAGCAAACCACGATCCGCGGGGTAGTCAAGCACATCACCGAGCCAGTATTCCCGGGCTACGTTTTTGTGCGTTGCTCCCTGGACGATCATATTGGGCAGATTCGTCACACTCCAGGCATCAGCGGGCTGGTGAGTTTCGGCGATCGGATTCCGCCGGTGCCGGCAGAGGTTCTCGAGGACTTGCGGAGGTGTTTTGGGGCCGAGGAACTTCTGAATTTGAGGAAGGATCCTCTCCCGGGAGATGAAGTAACCGTGGCGGGGGGGGCTTTTCTGGGGATGCAGGCGGTCGTGCTGCGGTCCTGGCCCGCGAAGCGCCGGGTGCAGATATTGCTCGAAGTGCTTGGGCGCCTGACGCCCGTGGAAGTGGACCGGCGCCTATTGAACGTTCACCGCAGTTCCGTGGCGGAATGGCTGCCGGAGTTGGCGGTTGCGTAGTTTGCCTGGAATTCGCAGATGCGGAGTCTGGACTTAGCGGCCCGTGGGCAAGCCCGTCAGGGGCTTGTCCGCAGATTGGTTATCGTGAAATGGCGAAAGCAAGCCTCCGGAGGGTTCCGGGGGCCGGTTGAAAGGTGGCGCAGATCAACTGCGAAACACCAAGTGCGGAGCTTTACTCGCGTCCTGAGGGGGGCTCTAGCTTGGGATAAGGCCGGCCAATGAGTGCGAGTTTGGGACGACTTGTTTCTCCTGCCCGGCAGGTTTTCCGGTTCGAGCCGCAGGGCGCTGTAGCGGATTCTCCTGCGCGGGGGGCATCGCAGGGTCAGGGTAAGCCTGTGCAACGGTTGAGCCCCATTACGGATGAGGAGTGGGATAGCAGACTTGCCGGACGCGCCGATTGTTCCTTCTTCCATGGAAAGCCCTGGGCGGCGGTGCTGGCGCAGACCTACGGGTACGAGCCGCACTACTTTGCGGTGCGCGCCGGGGAAACCCTGGATGCGCTGCTGCCGGTGATGGAGGTTGATAGCTGGTTGACGGGCCGCAGAGGCATTTCCCTCCCCTTCACAGATTACTGCGATCCGCTGGCGGGCAGTCTCTCGGCCTTCCAGCAACTCTTTGATGAAGCAGTCGTGTACGGACGCAACCGGCGTTGGAAGTATTTGGAATTGCGGGGTGGACAACAGTTTCTGGCTTCTGCAATGCCGTCTCATCGGTTTTATGGTCACGAACTTGCGTTGATGGAGGATGAGAAGGTACTGTTCGCGGCCCTAAGCCCCGCAGTGCGGCGCGCTGTGCGCAAGGCCGAAAGAGAAGGGGTCAGGGTTGAGTTTCTGAATGATGCGAGGGGAATCAGTCAATTCTACGCGCTGCACTGCAGGACGCGTCGTAAACACGGGTTGCCGCCACAACCGTTTCGGTTCTTCCAGAATGTGCAGAAGCACATCCTGGCTCGGGGGGGCGGCATTATTGTGCTTGCTCAAGCCGGCGCGAGGAGCGTCGCGGGCAGCATCTTTTTTCAGCTCGGGCAACAGGCGATCTACAAGTTCGGGGCTTCGGACGAAAGGACGCTCGAGCTCCGCGGAAACGATCTGGTGATGTGGGAAGGCATCAAGTATTTCGCCACCAGAGGTTGTCGAAAGCTGCATTTGGGCCGAACCTCTGCGGTCAACGAGGGGTTGCACCGGTTCAAACTGGGCTGGGGTGCGCGTGAGTGCACGATCAATTACTTCAAGTATGACCTGCGGAAGAGCGCGTTTGTGCCGGGGCGTGATGAGGCCTTGGGCTGGCACAACAAGGTCTTTGCGGCTTTACCCTTGAGTCTGTCGCGGTTTCTCGGAACCCTCTTATATCGTCATGTCGCCTAGAACCCTGATTTCCCCGACCGACTGGCCGCTTGGGAAAGAACCTCTGCCCAATGACCCCTTGAAAGGACACACGATAACCTATGCAAACTCCTGATCGGCAGCATCATTCGTCCGGGCTGGGCCTGGCGGATATTTACTACGTCATCTTTCGGCACAAGTGGAAGATCTTATGCCTTACCGTCGCAGGCCTGCTGGCGGCAGCCGCGGTTTATTTCATGATCCCCCCCTTGTATGTCTCCGAGGCCAAGCTGTTCATCCGCTATGTGGTCGAGTCGAGCATGCCCAGTGGAATTGCCGGCGACCCCCAGATCAAGAACCCGGACCCGCGGGGGGATAACATCATCAATTCGGAAGTTGAGGTGCTCCAGAGCCTCGACTTGGCGACTCAGGTGGTTGAAGCGGTTGGCGCGGGGAAGATCCTTGGATCGGGCGTTACCCACACCAACAAGTATCTCGCCGCGGCGACGCTGCAGAAGAACCTGAAGGTTGAAGTTCCCCGCCGCAGCAACGTCTTGCGAATTGCGTTTCAGAATCCCAACCGGGAGACCGTCCAGCCGGTTTTGGAGCAGATCATTGAGGCCTATCTCCGCAAGCACGTTCAAATCCACCGGAGTATCGGCGGCTTTGACGACGTGTTAACGCAGCAGACCGATGCGCTGCGCGCACAGTTGGCGCAGACCGAGCAGGATTTGCGAAAAGCGAAGACCAACGTTGGCGTTGTCTCGATCGAGGATTCGAGAAAGTCATACAGCGAGGCGCTCGCTCAAGTCCGGCAGGAGTTGTTCAACACCCAGGCTGAGTTGGCGCAGCAACAAGCGGTGTATGAGGAGCATCTGAAGCTGCTGCCGAAGAAACCGGAAACCCCAACCGCACAGCCGGAAGCTGACGTCCCCCTCGAAAAGATAGAGGAGTACCGGGGCGTCGCCGCGCGCCTCGATTCTTTTCGCAAGCAGGAGCAGGGGCTGCTTACCCAGTACACCGAGGAGAATGCGATGGTGCGCGGCATTCGCGAGCAGATAGCTGCGCTGGAAAAGAGCCGGCTGAAGCTCGAAACGGATTATCCGAAACTGGCGAAGCTTCAGCTTCCTTCCTCCAAACCCACAGCGTCGGACGCTGAGGTTCTGGTCGAGCGTGTGCGCATCTCGATCGCGGCGCTGCAAACGAAGATCAAAGTCCTCAACTCGCAGATGGAACAGTTGACCACCGAGGCCAAAGCGGTTAACGAGCTCGAACCAGCGATCACCGAGCTGCAGAGGAAGAAAGAGCTCGAGGAAGCCAAGTATCGGCACTTTTCCACCAGCCTGGAGCAGGCTCGTTTTGACCAGACTTTGAGTGCCGGGAGAATGGCCAACATTGGTGTTGCCCAGGCGCCAAGCCCGGCGTTTCGGGAATCGAGGCAACTGGTCCAGACTCTGAGTCTGTGCGCCATTGGCGGACTGGTCGCAGGCTTCGCGCTGGCGTTTCTGATCGAACTCGGCCTTGATCGGACCGTCCGGCGCCCCATCCAAGTCGAAAACCGGTTGCATCTGCCGCTCTTCCTGACCATTCCCAAAATGCGTCGAAACGGTCGCCTTCCGTTGCCGGCACCGCCAGGGCAGGGGGCCGCCCAGTTGGAAAGCGGCAACGCTGGAGTGGAGCCGGAAACAGGCAAGAAATCCGAAGTGGTGCCGTTCCATGCGAACGGCCTGGCTACTTATTATGAAGCCCTGCGCGATCGTCTGGTGACATTCTTTGAAGTTCGGAATCTCACCCACAAACCCAAGATGATAGCCGTAACGGGTTGCGCGAAGGGCGTTGGGGTCACTACGATCGCCACCGGCCTGGCGGCCAGTTTATCGGAGACTGGAGATGGGAACGTGTTGCTCGTGGATATGACTTCCGGGCAGGGGGCGGCACACCCCTTCTTCAAAGGGAAGCCGGGGCTTGGTCTCGCTGACGCGCTTGGCAGTGAGACCCGCGACAATGCCCTTGTGCAGGAGAATCTTTACGCCGTCGCAGAAGGCGGGAATAGCGGTCTCTTGCCGCGTGTTTTGCCCCGGCGCTTCAGCAGCCTCGTGCCCAAGCTCAAGGCCAGCGACTACGACTACATCATTTTCGACATGCCGCCGGTTAGCCAGATTAGTGTTACCCCCCGGCTTGCGGGTTTCATGGATAAGGTGCTGCTGGTCCTCGAGTCCGAAAAGACTCAATGTGACGCTGCAAAGCGTGCCGCGGCCATGCTCGCCGAATCCAAAGCGACCGTTAGCGCGGTGCTGAACAAAAACCGGCGTTACGTGCCGCAGCGACTTCAGCAGGACGTCTGAGCGCCTGCCCCGGCTTCAAGCCGAGGGCCTGGAGTTCATGACTCGAGTTCACACTCAACATTGTTGCCCCTCGCAGTTTCGACTCTGATCATGTCCGTCGCGGACACCTGGTAGCTCGAAGATGCTCCGTAACCGCCTATACTACTCAATCAAGCCGCTATTACCGTCGTCTTTCCGGTTCGCTATTCGGCGGTGGTTTGCGCTTCGGAAGCGGCGGCGGGTGGAAACCACCTGGCCAATTGCGCCAGGGTCCGAGATGCCCCCCAAAGGGTGGTCGGGTTGGCCGGATGGCAAACGATTCGCTTTGGTCCTTACCCACGACGTCGAGGGCCAGTCGGGTCTGGACAAGGTGACTCGTCTGATGGAGCTCGAAATCCAATTGGGTTTTCGTTCCGCCTTTAACCTGATTCCTGAAGGACAATATCGGAGTCCCCGCGAGTTGCGCCAGCACATAAAATCCAAGGGGTTCGAGGTTGGCATTCACGACCTGTATCATGACGGCAAGTTGTTTCTTACCCGGAGGGAGTTCAGCCGGCGTGCCGTTCAGATCAACCGCTATCTTAAAGACTGGGGCGTGAATGGTTTTCGTTCCGGTTTCATGCTGCATAACCTTGATTGGATCCACGACCTGAACGTCGCCTATGACGCCTCCACGTTCGACACAGACCCTTTCGAGCCCCAACCGTATGGTCAAGAGACCATTTTCCCATTTTGGGTTTCCGCTTCAGTCAATGGTTCTCAAGGTTCAGGCAATGGCGCCCATCCCCCCCTAACGGGCCGTGGCTACGTCGAACTTCCATACACCCTCCCTCAGGATTCCACCCTGTTTCTCCTCCTGGGCGAGCGCCACCCCGATATCTGGTTCCAGAAACTCGACTGGATCGTCCGCCACGGAGGCATGGCACTCGTCAATGTTCATCCGGATTACGCCCGGTTCGACGGCGATCCGGATCTGCCTCGCAGCTACCCGGTGGGCCTCTATACCCGCTTTCTGGAATATGTCCTCCAGCGCTATGGCCATTCCTTCTGGCAGCCGTTGCCCGGCGAGCTTGCGTCCTTCATTGCGCGGCAGAAGACGGCGCGTGTTTCGAGGGGGCGGCGCATCTGCATGGTTACGCATTCATTCTACGGAACCGATGCCCGGGTCGCGCGCTATGCCGAAGCTTTGGCCGAACGTGGGGATCAGGTAGATGTCCTGGCGCTGCAGGCCTCGCGGACATCGCCAACTATCGAAAGGGTAGGCCGTGTCAACCTGGTCCGCCTGCAGTCTCGCTTCGGCAAGTCAGAGAAGAGGCGGCTTTCGTATCTAATTCCGGTGCTGCGCTTTCTGGTCTTGTCGGCGTTCTGGATTACCCGCCAACATGCCCGCAAGCCCTACGACTTGCTCCATATCCACAACGTGCCGGATTTCCTTGTCTTCGCAGGATGGTATCCAAGGCTGACTGGCGCCAGGATCATTCTAGACATTCATGACATCGTCCCCGAATTCTACGCGAGCAAGTTCAACCAGGGGCAGGAATCTTACGGTGTCAGCTTGCTGAAGCGGCTGGAGCGCGCGTCCGCCCGTTTCGCCCATCATGTCATCATCGCCAACCATCTCTGGCACGGGAAATACTCATCGCGCACAGGGACGAAGAACAAGTGCTCCGTGTTCATCAACAACGTTGACACTACGGTCTTTCGTCCCTTTCCGCGCCACCGCCGGGACGGCAAATTCCAAGTGATCTTTCCAGGGGGCTTGCAGTGGCACCAGGGCCTGGACGTCGCGATCCGTGCTTTTCAGAAAGTCTCCGCCCAACTCCCCCACGCCGAGTTTCACATTTACGGCGATGGCAATATGAAATCCGCCTGGATAGCGCTCGCCAAAGAACTGGGTCTGGAGCAGAAAGTCCTGTTCTTCCAACCGCTCCCGCTGCGGGAGATCGCCGAGATCATGGCCAATGCCGATCTCGGGATCGTGCCCAAACGCGCGGACTCCTTCGGTGACGAGGCTTACAGTACCAAGATCATGGAGTTCATGTCCGTCGGGGTCCCAGTCGTGATCTCCAGCACCAGGATCGACCGCTTTTACTTCAACGACACCATCGTGAAGTTCTTCCCCTCGGGTGATCACGAGGCTCTGGCTAACGCTATACTCGAAGTCGCTCAAGACGATTCCCTGCGCCAGCAGTTGGTTGCCAACGGGGCCGAGTACGTCGCTCGAAACAGTTGGGATTGCCGCAAGCACACCTATCTGCGACTGGTGGATTCGCTGATAGCTACCGGCAGGGCAGATGCTGAGTTTTCTTCCCCGTCGGAACCCGCGAGTAAGCAAGCCACTTCCGGCGCACCCAGCAGCGAGAAGGGACAAATGCTGGAAGTTCGCTAAGGCGGCCTCTTTGTTCAGTTCCGATGCGGTGGGATCGGGCCATTACCCTTCACGTTCAGCGTCCACTTGGCAGGTTGACAGGGACTGCGAGGAGGGGGCGCCTGCCGATCCTGATGTATCACAGCATTAGTGACGCACCCGAGCCTCGAGTTTCAGGCTATTACCGAACCAACACGGCTCCCGGGGTCTTCCGTGATCATGTAGGCTTCCTCGCCGAACATGGCTATAGATCTCTCAGCCTTCCCGGGCTCCTGGAGCTTCTTAGAGCCGGGACGCCTTTTCCGGAGAGGTCGGTCTTGCTGACCTTTGATGACGGCTTCTGCAACTTTTACACAGAGGCGTTTCCTGTCCTGCAGCAGCACGGATTTACTGCCGCAGTGTTCCTGGCCACGGCTTTCATCGGCAACAAGCGTCGCGCTTTCGCTCCGGGTTCCCTTGCTCCGGCCTTAAGGGGGCGGACTCCAGCCGCTGGAGCAGAGTGCCTGTCTTGGAACGAGGTTCGCGAAATGCGAAAGGCGGGGATCGATTTCGGCTCCCATACCGTTACCCACCCCAAACTCGTGGAACTGGATTGGCCCCGCATCAGGTCTGAGCTCTCGGACTCCAAGGCCGAAATGGAGCAGCAGCTTGGCGAACCAGTGACCGCGTTCTGCTACCCCTATGCATTCCCCCGCGGCGCCAAGACGTTTGTTGCCGCGTTCAGAGATTTATTGGTGGATGCAGGGTATGCTTGTTGTGCCACCACGGTGCTCGGTCGTGTCTGCGCCGGCGACGATCCTTTCAGCCTGAAACGACTGCCGGCAAATTCGCTGGACGACCTCGCCCTTTTCCAAGCAAAGCTCGACGGCAATTACGATTGGCTCGCCGGGCCGCAGGCTCTGTTCAAGAAGCTAACATCTCGCAATCGAATCAAGGATGGCGTTGCCTGCAGCGACTGCCAGGGCCGGGAGCTTTCGAACTAGGTCTCGGTATGGCCCCGGCTAGCTATGTCATCGTCACCCCGGTGCGGAATGAGGAGGCAAATCTTCCGGCCACAGTTGTTTCCGTCACCAGCCAGACTGTAAGACCTTCCCTCTGGGTGCTCGTAGACGATGGTTCGACGGACGGCACCCCCAAAGTTATTGAGCATGCCAGGAGCCAGCATGGATGGATACGCTCGGTGACCCGCCCTGACCGCGGATTTCGCAAACAAGGTGGCGGGGTAGTCGAGGCCTTCTATGAAGGTTATCGGTTGGTGGAAAACGAGGCGTGGGATTTCCTGGTTAAGCTTGACGGGGACTTGTCTTTTCCGGCCAACTACTTCGAAGGTTGCTTCGAACGGTTCGCTCGGGATCCTCGCTTGGGAATCGGCGGTGGCAGGGTTTACCATCAAATCAACGGAGCTGCGGTTGAAGACTCGCCAGGCGATCCCGCGTTCCACGTGCGCGGCGCCACAAAAATCTACCGTCGCGCTGCCTGGGCCGCCATCGGCAGACTCGTCCCCGCACCTGGGTGGGATACCATTGACGAGTTGAAAGCCAACATGCTTGGCTGGAGAACCTACTCCTTTCGTGAGCTGCGCATCTGCCAACTCAAACCCACCGGGTCCGCTGATGGTTCGTGGAAGAACTGGGTTAAGAACGGCCGGGCCAACTACATCACCGGCTACCATCCCCTTTTCATGCTGCTCAAGTGCTTCAAGAGGGCTTTTGAATCCCCTCACGGCGTGGCTGCCGGGGGCCTTTTGGTTGGTTTCCTCGCCGGCTACCTGAAACGTCTTCCGCAGGTGCCAGACCCAAATCTCATCCGTTATCTCCGTCGCCAGCAACTCAACCGCCTCTTCGGCAGAGAGAGCCTCTGGACGTCTGATCACTAACCACTGATCCCCCGACTACGCCGGCGCTCCGGTACTCCACGTCGAAAATGGGCGATTTTTATCTCGATTTTAGGCCTGCCAGTGCGCGCCACGCGGCAAGGGCTGCCGAGTTGCTGCGATTCACAGAACATAGCCGATCAGTAGTTTTGGATGATCCCCTGTTCTCCGTCGTCGTGACGCTAACTGAGAGGGCCGATCTGTGGGCGCCTTACCGCGCGGCTGATGGCACCACCATTGTTCTTGCCGGACGCGTGGCGATGGACGACTTGGAATGGCTGGGGGGCGAAAAAGTGGCGGGCGATGGCGGTCTGGCATGCAAAGCCCTATACGCAATCTATCGCCAGCGCGGCCTCGCCGCCGTCGAACAACTCGGTGGGAATCGTGTGGTTCTCATTTATGATCCCTTGGCGTGCGCGTTCCACTTGGTCACAGATTGGGCTGGGGCATTTCCTGCATACCAGCTGGACTCTGCCGAGAAGTTCATCTTTTGCTCTCACCCGGATGTCCTGGCCGTATTGACTGGCGAGCAGGCGAGTCTGGACGAGGTCTCGATGACCGAGTTTCTGCTCACCAGCACTGTTACACCTCCATCCACCTACTACCGATGCATCCGCGCCCTCCCGCACGCCACCACCACTGTGATTGACCTGTCCTCGCAGCCACGGTCCAGGATACAGACCTATCGCTACCTCGAAATCTCCCTGGGGTCGCAGCCGGGTCAGGACGAAGACGATCTTGGCGCCGAGCTTGCTGAGGCCATTCGCACTTCCGTGCGCCGCCGCACACAGCGACGCCTCGGGCGCACTGCCGTTGCTCTCAGCGGCGGTCTCGACTCGCGCGCTCTCCTCGCCTGCGTGGAGAATCGTGACCTGGTCTTTGCCTTCTGCTGCTACAACGAGCCAAACCGCGAGCTGGCTTCGGCCCAGGCCATTGCCCGGGCCTTGCAGGTCGCTTTCCATCCCTGGCAGCGTGAGTTCGAATTCTACGGACTCAATGCCGAGGCCGGTACCCGGACCTCCGGTGGCATGGGCACCTTTGCCAACAACCACTTCTTAGGTGTCGTCCGCCGCCTCCGTGCTGAAGGGGCTGATAACCTCCTGACGGGTTGTTATTGTGATTACCTCTTCAAAGGCCTTCCCCTTAACCGCAGGACCCATTGGCTCAGCGGTCGGGAGCAAATCGCTCCGTTCCAACACGAATTCTACTTCAGCCATCAGCGGCGCCCGGGTTTGCTGACCCAACAGGTTCGCGAGCGCCTGGAATCCCGCGTCCCTCTCCAATACCAATCCCAGAACTCGGACGCTGCCATTTTCCAGGTTGAGGTCCATCGGACCTTTCCCCTCTGCTACGAAGGCGACAATCAGCAGCGCCTGGTGCCCCAGCGCGTCACCGGTTGGTACCTGCCAATGGCTGACCGCGCGGTGCTCGATGTCTACCGGAAGATCCCGTCGCGCCTGAAATTGAATCGTTCCGTCTTTACCAAAGCGGTGCGCCGTCTCTGTAATGGCGCTCTCTCTCGCGTGCCTGATGCCAACACGGGCGCGTCGGTGGGCGCCTCCTCCCTCTCTGAAACCCTGCATGGGAATTGGTCTCGTGCCCGGCGCAAGCTCCGCCGCCGCACCAACTCCATTGGGACCGATGGTTCATGGCCGGATTGGTATCGCTACGTCGCGCAGAGCCAGCAGCTTCAGGATCTCTGGAGGCGTCCCAACGCCGCTGCGAGCGACTTTTTCCGGCGTGTCCTGAGTCCCGGGGACATACGTCCCGAAACCGCCGCCTACCAAGGGCAGGACATCTGGCTCCTGATCCCAATGCTCACCCTCAAACTCTGGTTCGAGCAATGGCACTCTTAGGTCATGTGGTCCCGTAGTCTCGTGGTCCCGTAGTCTCGTGGTCCCGTAGTCTCGTGGTCCTGTAGTCTCGTGGTCCTGTAGTCCGCAGTCCGCGGTCCGTGGTCGTTCTTGATGAAGCGTTCAGCAAAATTGGCGATCAGCCTTCTTCTCCGCGCCTGGGATATCCTCCACGACGCGTTCTTTTGGCTGATCGGCAAGCCCTTGCCGCCCCGCTGCATGGTGCTTTATTACCACGCCATTCCCGCGCAGAGTCGGGCCCTGTTCGCGAGCCAGCTTGATACCATTCTCAAGGTTGCCCGACCTGTAACTACGAACCCGAAAGGCGACCTCTGTGCCGGTACGCGATATGTGTCCGTCACCTTCGACGACGGCTTTATCAGCGTTCTGCAGAACGCCGCGCCCGAACTTGAAGCCAGGCAAATCCCTTGGACCATTTTCATCCCCTCCGGACGGCTTGGTCAGAAGCCCGATTGGCTCAAGCACGCCCATCCCGCAGTCCGCGAAGACCGCGTTATGACCGCAGATGAATTGCGCAAGCTCGCGCGTGGCCCCCTCGTGAAGGTCGCCTCGCACACAGTCACCCACGCCAATCTTCCCGACCTCGACTCTCACGCCGCCTTTGAGGAGTTGTCGCGCTCTAAAGCCCGGTTGGAAGAGATCGTTGGTCGGCCCGTGAACCAGTTCAGCTACCCCTTTGGCGCGCGCACCCCTGCCCTGGACCAGCAGGCTCGCGCCGCCGGCTACACGCACATCTTTTGCAGCAAGCCCGACTTTGTTCCACTCTCAACCCTCAGTTCTCAACCTTCAAACATCCCAATCGGCCGCGCCAGCGTGGACCCCGACATGTCGCCGCTGGAATTCCGCCTTAAGATCCTCGGCGCCTATCGCTGGCTGGGGAGAAGAGACCACAAGACAACGGACCACTGACAACAGACCTCCTGCTTGGAGGTGGGACATCAGAGAATAGACCTTTGACTACAAACAGAACATTCGGGCGTCCGTGACTACACGAAGATTGAGGCTTGGAAGCTCGCTGATGATTTGACGGTGACCGTGTACGAAGGCACGCGCGCTTTTCCAAGGGAAGAGCTCTACGGGCTGACTAGTCAGTTGCGGCGGGCGGCCTATTCGGTCCCGGCCAATATTGCCGAGGGATCATCTCGCGAAAGCAAGCGAGACTACCTCCATTTTCTCTACATCGCGCGCGGTTCCTTGGCCGAGACGCAATACTTCATCCGCCTTGCGCAACGGCTGGGATACTTGAATCCGGCCGAGAGCCAACGATTGGCTGGTAATACTAAAACCACTTTCGCCTGTCTCCACGGTCTGATCAAAGCCGTGGAACGCGAGTCCGGCAAACCGACTAGAGTCATGGCTCTCCTCACCAGCGCCGTCGTCCTCGGGCTCAGCCGTATCGTCAGCGGTCAGTAGTCCGTGGTCTGTGGTCCGTGGTCAGTAGTCAGTAGCCATGTTTACTACCGAAATTGACAAGATCACCGAACCCGAGTGGAGCAACCTGCTCGATCAGTTCGCCGATGCCAGCCTGTATCAAACCTGGGCTTACGGAGCGGTCTCGTGGGGCGAAAAGCAACTGAGCCACTTCGTTTTGAAAGCCGGGGAAAGGCCCGTTGCCGCTGCCCAGTTCCGCCTTGTCCGGCTTCCCCTGATCAGCCGGGGCGTCGCCTACCTGCGCTGGGGCCCCGTCTGCACACCAGCGGGCGGGGTTTGGGATGAGACTGTCTTCCGCGAGGCGTTGCGGGCGATTGTTGCCGAATATGTGGAGCGCCGACGCCTGCTTCTGCGCATCGTCCCCCGTCCCTTCGCACAGGACCCCAAGGGGGTCCGAACGCTCCATGTTTTGGAGGAACTCGGGTTTAACAACGACGCCGAGGCAAAGCCCTATCGCACATTTCGCGTGGACCTGTCGCCGCCCCTGGACCAACTGCGAAAACGCCTGGATCAAAAGTGGCGGAACCAGTTGAACGGAGCGGAGCGCAACGGCCTCACCGTCGTAGAGGGCACCAGTGACGACCTCTTTTCCCAGTTTCTGGACCTTTACCGCGAGATGATGGCTCGCAAACAATTTGAAACCACCGTGGACCCGGAGGAATTCCGTCGCATCCAGGACCGGCTTGCGGAGAACCAAAAAATGCTGATTCTACTGAGCCTCAGAGCGGACCGCCCAATGACCGCCCTGATTGGGGCTGTGACCGGGGACAGGGGCATTTACCTCCTGGGCGCCACCAGCGACGAGGGAATGAAGACCAAAGGCTCCTACCTCCTGCAATGGACTTTCATGCAGCGATTGAAAGAACGCGGCTGCCGCTGGTACGACCTTGGTGGAATCAACCCGGAGACAAACCCGGGTGTCTATCACTTTAAGCAGGGCCTTGGGGGACAGGACATCTCCGGCCTTGGTCGTTTCGCGCTCAGCGCGGACACGATCAGCTCCGCCAGCGTCAGAGGCGCCGAACACCTCCGCTCCCTCGTTGCCAAGGTGCGAGAATCCGTGACACCGAAACACTGAGACACGCCCCGCTGCCCGCCTCCGCTTTCTGCTTTCGTAGTTTCTGCTCTGGATGGACCTCACCATCGTCATCGTAAACTGGAACGGCGGCGAGTTTCTCCTGCGCTGCCTGCGGAGCATTCGTGAAAGTCGGACGAGTTTCGAAGTCAGAGTCATTGTTGTGGACAACGACTCCCGCGACGGCAGTCGCGAGCTTGCTCAGCGGCAATTCGCGGAGTTCCACATCTTCAATTCCGGTGCTAATCTCGGCTTTGGCAAAGCCAACAACCTGGCGCGGCCCCGGGTGACAACCCCGCTGGTGCTGTTCCTGAACCCAGATACCGAACTCAAGCCCGATACGCTGGAACGCATGGTCCAACTCATGATGGCCAAGCCCGATGTGGGCGCCGCCGGATGCAAGATGCGGTACCTGGACGGCGGGGTGCAGGAGCAGGGATTGCAGTGGTACCCTACGCCCATTACGATTCTACTCGAGCCGGTACTGGCCAACCGAGCATGCCGCCGACTCTTTCGTCCATTGCTCCCGCGCCTGGACCCGCTGCGAAGCGCCTACGTCCGAAAACTCTATGGCGGATTCATGATGGTGCGCAAGGAAGCGTTGGACCGGGCTGGCTGGTTCGACGACCGCTACTTTATGTATGCCGAGGACGTTGACCTTTCACGCACCATTCGTTTCCTCGGGTGGGAGCTCTTCTATTGCGCGGAGGCCGAAATACTCCACGTTTGCGGCGCCACCAGCGAGAAGGCCCCCAGCGGTTTTTCGCTGCTCATGAAGAACGACTCGATCGCCAAGTACATGTGCAAGTACTACGGGTGGATTGGAGTCGCGCTGTTTCGCCTGGTGGTCGGGGTTAGCGCGGTGTTTCGTATGCTGCTCGGAAGCCTGTTGTGTATGGTCCGCCAGGGAACCAGGGCGCGCCAGAGACTGTTCACGTTATGGTGTGTGTTTCTCTGGGCCGTCGGCCTTAAACGCCCATTCGTCGCCGAGTCGCCCCGCGCAACTGAGGCTCGACTGGGTGCAGTCGAGTGCCCGGCGCCTGACTCTGTCTCGTGAATCCGATTGCTGCAACATTCCTCGTGGTAGCCGCGCTGGCGCTGCTGGTCTTGCCGCGAAAATGGGCGCCGCTGCCTCTGCTGGTCGGCGCCTGCTACATGACGCTGGGCCAGGCAGTTGACCTCGGCCCGTTCCGGTTCACGGTTATCCGCATCCTCGTGTTAACGGGCTTGGTGCGCGTCTTGGCCCGGGGTGAACGCCCCGCGGGTGGTCTTTTCGGCTTGGATTGGCTGGTAATGGTCTGGGGCGGGTGGGTCCTCCTGAGCAGCGCCTTCCATCCAGATCCTGGAGAGACGTTGACGTTTCATCTGGGAATGTTCTATAATGTCCTCGGGATTTATTTTCTATTCCGGTGTTTCTGCCAGTCTTTCGACGATGCCATTCGGATTGCCAAAATGATCGCCATCCTGCTGGTGCCGGTCGCGCTCGAAATGCTGAGCGAGAAGCTGCTTCATCGAAATCTGTTCGCAGTGTTGGGCGGGGTCGGAGAGGAACCGACGATCCGCAATGGCCGGCTGCGCGCCCAGGGTCCGTTCGCTGTTTCCATCCTCGCCGGCACAGTAGGGGCGGTTTGCGCCCCGCTCTTGGTTGGGATTTGGAGGAAGGAACCGTTGGCAGCTCGGGTTGGACTTGCCGCCTGCCTCCTGATGGTTGTCACTTGCGCATCCAGCGGGCCCCTCCTGAGCGTGTTCGCGGGGATCGCCGCGCTGGCATTTTGGCGTTGGCGCCGTTTCACGCGCCATGTATGGGTTGCGGCGATTGTCGGCTACCTGCTGCTCGATCTGGTGATGAAGGCTCCGGCGTATTATCTTGTGGCCCGGGTAGATCTTGTAGGCGGCAGCACCGGCTACCATCGAGCTGCACTCATCCAATCAAGCATCGAGCACATCAATGAGTGGTGGTTCGCAGGTACTGATTACACGAGGGATTGGATGCCCTACGGGGTCGGGTGGAGCGAAGACCACGCGGATATCACCAACCACTACCTGGGACAGGGAGTGCGAGGCGGGCTGCTTCTGATGCTGCTCTTCATGTCCTTCCTGTGGTGGGGGTTTCGAGCAGCCGGGCAACTCCTCCGACTTCGCCCTCCGCAGGACCATTTCTTCGTATGGTGTGTGGGCGCGGCGCTCTTCGTTCACGCGGTTTCCTGCACCTCGATCGCGTATTTCGATCAGTCGTTCATCTTCATCTATCTTACCCTGGCGGTGACAGCCTCGCTCCGTGCGATCACCTCCGAGGAGGTTGCCAAGAGCCCGGAAACGGTGGGAATAGCAGACGAAGAAATGGCCGCGAACGTCGTATAGGCAGGCGGCTGATCACGAGTCTCAAGACAGAATCTATCAAGCAATATGGATTTTTCCTGGTCCAAGGAGCAAAAGGAGTTGCTCGACGCCGTGCACCGTTTTGCCGCTCGGGAACTGGCATATGACGCAATCCAGGCCGACCGAGCGGGCCAGTTTAGTCACGATGCGTGGAAGAAGTGCGGCGTTTTTGGCATTCAGGGGCTGCCAGTCCCTCCGGAGTACGGGGGGTTGGGATGCGATCCGTTGATGACCGCGGGTGTGCTCGAGCGGTTAGGGTACTCTTGCAAGGACAACGGTTTGATCTTCGCTATCAACGCGCATCTTTGGACTGTGGTCATGCCCCTGATCACAACGGGAACCGATTCGCAGAAGCGGAAATACCTGCCCGGCCTTTCCAGCGGGGCCATCGTCGGCGCCAATGCAATGAGTGAGCCGAACTTCGGCTCCGACGCGTTCAACCTGGCTACCACCGCCCAGCGGGATGGTGCTCATTATCTCCTCAATGGGAGCAAGACATTCGTCACCAATGCGCCAGTGGCCGACCTGTTTGCAGTTTATGCCACGGTTGATAAATCGAAAGGGCCCCATGGCGTTACTGGCTTCCTCGTGGAGAAGAACACGCCCGGTCTTGTTATCGGTCGTAAGATAGAAAAGATGGGTATGCGGACGGCTCAAATGGCAGAGGTGTTCCTCGAAGACTGCCCTGTCCCCGTGGAGAATAGGCTTGGTCAGGAGGGCGGAGGCAGTTTGGTGTTCTCCCGTTCGATGACCTGGGAACGCGGCTGTATCCTTGCGAGTGCCGTCGGGGCGATGCAACGGATTCTCGAGACCTGCATCCGTTACGCGAAAACCCGCAAGCAATCCGGGCAATCCATCGGGAAGTTCCAGCACGTCGCTGGCAAGATCGTTGATATGAAACTGCGCCTGGAAACCTCGCGCCAACTCCTCTACCACAGCGCCTGGTTGCGTTCGCAGGGCAAGGCGGGCTTTCTCGAAGCCGCAATGGTGAAGCTTCACATCAGTGACTGCTGGATAAAGACCTGTGAAGACGCGATCCAGGTTCACGGAGGATACGGATACATGGTTGACTACGAAATGGAGCGTGAGCTGCGCGACGCATTGGGCAGCCGTCTCTACTCCGGCACCAGCGAGATTCAAAAGAATCTGATCGCCTCCCTGCTTGGGCTGTAATCCAGTTCTGCCGATGAAGATTCTGGTTCCTTTCAAGCGTGTTGCAGATCCCGGATCGTATGTGGACCAGGGCGCGGTGGAAGAACGCAAGTGGATCATTAATCCGTTTGATGAAATTGCAGTCGAGGAAGCGATTCGAATCAAGGAGCGTGGCGAAGCGCAGGAATTGGTGGGCGCCACGATCGGTTCCGAAGGCGCCGAGGAGCAAGTTCGCACCGCCATGGCGATGGGGCTGGATCGCGCAATCCGGGTTGATGATAGCCGTTACCTGGACGCCTACGCTGTTTCGCGCATTCTGGAAGGTGTAGTACGACTGGAAAAGCCTGACCTGGTTCTCATGGGCAAACAAGCCGTGGACAGCGACGCAAACCAAACCGGCCAAATGCTGGCAGGGAGACTCAGTTGGCCCCAGGCTACATTCGTTTCCAAAATCGAATTCGTGTCCGGCTTCACGATCGCCCGCTGCACTCGGGAAACGGATTCGGGCCTGGAGGTTATCACCGTGGATCTGCCGGCGGTGGTAACGACGGATCTGCGCCTCAACGAGCCGCGATACGTTTCGCTGCCGAGTCTAATGAAGGCACGCCGTCGTCCGTTTGAAGTCCTTACGGTCGAACAAATCGGCGTGGACGTGCAGTCGCGAAGCACGGTTCTGAAATCCTCACCCACACCGCGGCGTGCGGCCGGCGTCCGGTTGGAGACAGTGGAGCAGCTTGTGGCTTGTTTGCGCAACAACGACAAGGTCCTCTGATTTGCATAAAGGTGAATACAGTTCGCTTCGACTATGATCGAAAGCCTGGTACTGATCGAGCATTGCGCGGGATCCATAAAGCGATCTTCCCTGAACGCTGCCAGATTGGCCTGCCGTTTGGGTGACCACTTTGCCCTCGCAGTCTTGGGCAATGGTGTAGTCGAAATTGCCGAATCCGTGAGGGCACTGGGCGCCAGAGCGGTCTTGCTGGCGGATAGCCCGCTTCTGGCCGAACCACTCGCCGACAGGTATGCGGCTGTTCTCGCAGCCATGGCGCGAAGGCTCGGTGCCAGGAATCTGCTCGGCACATCATCTACCTTCACAAAGGACGTTCTCCCTCGCACAGCGGCGCTGCTCGACGCCCCGATGCTTTCCGATGTTACCGGTTCGGAAACTGTCAACGGGGAAACCGTCTTTCAACACCCGGTGAACGCAGGCAGCGTGTCGGCCACTGTGAAACTCGAAGGTGACGTTCGTGTTTTGACGGTACGAGGTGCCGCGTTCGCGACTCCAGTCCCCACCGGGGCGCCCAGCCCTATCGAGATGTTTAGCTTCGACCCGGCAGCGCTTCCGAATGGGACCCAGTTCGTGTCGCGTGATACGCGTCCTTCAGGAAGGCCCGACCTGACAGAGGCCAGCGTCGTTGTAAGCGGGGGCAGGCCACTCAAGGACAAGGAGACCTTCGAGCGGTTAATTGGAGGGCTTGCGGATGCCTTGGGAGGGGCCGTTGGCGCAACGCGCGCTGCTGTGGATGCCGGCATGGTCCCGAATGATTGTCAGGTTGGCCAGACGGGCAAGACCGTTGCACCGGAACTGTACTTCGCGGTCGGCGTTTCAGGCGCAATCCAGCATATGGCGGGTACCATGGATGCCAAAGTGATCGTAGCCATTAACCGCGATCCTGATGCGCCGGTATTTCAGATGGCCAACTACGGACTGGTTGGTGACTTACACGAGCTTGTGCCCAACCTGATCGCTGCAATTCGCTCCTGAGTAGTCATGGAAACCGGGATCGCACCCACCCGAGAGGTCTTCGGCAACATCGCCCCGTGGATGCGCGTGGTTTTCTACATCATGATCTGCGGAAGCCTGGCAGCGTTAGGTTGGCAGGTTTGGGGGCGGCTGAGACTATGGCGCCAGGGACGGTCGGGCGGATTCGAAAAAGACTGGCGCGTGTGGCTGAGCCGGTTGGCAGTTTACGCGGTCGCTCAAAAGCGCGTCCATCGAAAATCTCTTGGAGCGGCGTTGCATCTCCTATTGGCGAGCGGATTCGTGGTTCTTACGATCGGCACGACGCTGCTTGCGGTCGCCGACCAGGGTCCCGTCAACTTCCATCACGGGCTGTACTACTTGGTGTATGAGTTGACCATGGACGTCTTCGGCGTCGCGTTTTGCATCGGGTGCGTCCTGGCTTTTCTCCGTCGCACCTTCCGTAGGCCCGCCAGTCTGGGGCACGACAACCTCAGAGATCTGACATTGCTAAGCCTACTGCTCGGGCTGGGCGTCACAGGGTTCATTCTGGAAGCTCTCCGCCTTCATTACAGCCATGTCCCAGGTGAAATCGCCCGCTGGTCTGTGATCGGGGATGCAATTCAGCTTGCATTCTTGCGAAATCTGGAGGTTGGCACAACCGCTCCTCTGCACCTGGGCATGTGGTGGTTGCACACGGTACTTGCCGCGGCATTCTTCGCATGTATCCCGGCAACCCGGTTCCTGCACGTCCTCACCGGCCCTGTGAATATCGCGAGCCGGCCGCAGCGCGGAGTTGGAGTGCTGGCGCCGCTGAAATTGGAGGACGTGGAGAAGTCCGGGAAGGTGGGGGTAAAGCAATTGGCGGATTTTACCCGCCAGCAACTGCTGAGTCTGGATTCCTGCATGGGGTGTGGTCGCTGCCAGGATGTCTGTCCAGCGTGGGGCGTCGGCAAACCACTTTCACCAAAGAACCTGGTTGCGGACCTGCGTGCCGCGATGTCCCGGTGGGGAGGGCCAGAGGCCGATTCCTTGCCGGGAGACACTATCCGAACGGAGTCTTTATGGGCTTGCACAATGTGCCAGGCCTGCGTCGAAGAATGCCCAGTGCTTATCGGCCACGTAGATTTCATCAGTGATTTGCGACGTAATCTCGTCGGCGAAGGAGCTTTCTCCGGCCCTGCTGCCGTTTCAATGAAGCACGTTGCCAATCGGTTCAATCCTTATGGCCGGCCTAATGCGGAACGGCTTGGGTGGGCGGATGGCCTGAGTGTGCCGACAGTCGAATCGAACCCCGGGTACGAGTTTCTTTACTGGGTTGGTTGCGCGGCTGCATTTGATCCACGCGCGCAGAACGTGGCGCGCTGCATGGTTCAGTTGATGGAATCGGCCGGGGTCAACTACGCAGTTCTCGGCAAGTTGGAACGTTGCACTGGCGATCAGGCCCGCAGGCTTGGCGACGAGTTCCTTTTCCAGGACCTCGCTCAGCACAATATCCGAACGCTCGATGCGCACAACGCCAGGAAGATTGTGACCGCCTGTCCGCACTGCTACAACACTCTGCTGAACGAGTATCCTCAATTCGGCGGTCATTACCAGGTTCAGCATCACTCTCAATTCCTGGCGGAACTCCTTGCCGCGGGTCGTTTGCGGCCCTCTCCTGGCCTTCACACTGCCGTCACCTTTCATGATCCATGCTACCTGGCCCGCGCGAACGGCGAGATCTCGGCGCCTCGACAAGTTCTTTCGCGGAGCGCTGCCGTTTTGCGAGAGATGCCGCGAAGCGGAAGGAAGTCCTTCTGCTGTGGCGCGGGTGGTGGGCGCATGTGGATGGATGAGGCGCCAGCGCAGCGTGTCTCCACGCTCAGAGCGAAGGAAGCCGAGAGCACGGGTGCCGGCGTGATCGCCACGGGCTGCCCGTTTTGCCTCAAAATGATGACCGATGCCGTGGCGACTGTCTCAGCGAAGAGACCCCCTGCGGTTGTAGATATCGCTGAATTGTTGGTGGATGGCCAACGCAGGCCAGGTGAGCAACTCCGGGCATCAGCAACTAACGAATGTAGATAGCATTGAGCAGATCGCGCCAGAGATGATCACATGCAACGAGAATCTTGTGGAATACCTGTTGCCTCAATTCCTCACCCGTAGCGCCGCCCATTACCCCGAGCGGGATGCCGTTCGCATGGATGGCGTTGCACTTACCTATGCCCATCTGGAGCGCCTGACCAATCAGCTCGCGCGCACGCTGATTTCGGCCGGGGTCAAGCGAGGAGACCGTGTCGGTCTCTACATCCACAAGTCACACGCCTCTGTGATCGGTGTGTTTGGGATTATGAAGGCCGGCGCGGCCTATGTCCCGCTTGATCCGAACGCCCCTCCCAAGCGCCTTGCTTACATCACGCGTGACTGCGGTATTAGAGTCGTCCTCACCTCGGCGGCCAAGTTCCCCTTGTTGGCGGAGTTCTTTATCGAAGGCAGCCCCATCGAACACGTCGTGCTCGCCGACGACTCGCCGGAAGCGCCGCGCGAGCTCCCGCCGCAAGTCGTAGTGACGCCGTGGAGCGTCGTCCTGGGCCAGGACAGCGCCCAGGTGTATTTGCCGGAATGCATTGATAACGACCTGGCCTACATCCTTTACACTTCCGGTTCGACTGGTGCCCCAAAAGGCGTGATGATCTCCCACCGAACGATCCTCACATTTGTTGACTGGGCCTGCGCCGAGTTTCAGATGACCGCGAAGGACCGCGTCACCAGCCATGCGCCACTGCATTTCGATCTGTCAACGTTCGACCTCTATGCCACCATCAAGGCGGGAGCGACGATTGTGCTTGTCGGCGAAAACCTCGCGGCGTTGCCTGTTCAGATGGCGGATTTGATCCAGGACGAACGGATCACGATCACCTACCTGGTCCCGTCGATTCTCTCGTTCATGGTGAACTATGGCAAACTCGGCGCGCACGATTTCTCCGCCCTGCGTGCGGTGCTCTTTGCTGGTGAGGTGTTCCCTCTAAAATACCTGCGGCGGCTGGTGGAGATCGTTCCCCATCCTTCGTACTACAATTTGTACGGGCCTACGGAGACCAATGTCTGCACGTATTACCACGTCCAACCTCAGGACCTCGCTCCGGAACGCACACAGCCGGTGCCGATCGGCCGGGCCTGCCGCAACATTGATGTGTTCGCCATTGACAAGGATGGAGCACTCGTTACCGAGCCTGGGCAGGAGGGGGAACTTTGGGCCAGGGGCGCCTGCGTGGCGCAGGGCTATTGGGGCGACCGCGAAAAGACCGCCAAGGCGTTCGTTCAGAACCCGCTGAACCAGGTGTTCCCGGACCCGGCCTTCCGGACCGGTGATATCGTTGTCTTGGCGCCGGATCGCAAGAACTGGATTTACCTCGGCCGCCGCGATCACATGATCAAGAGCCGTGGCTACCGGATCGAGTTGGGAGAAATCGAAACCGCTCTCTACCGCCACGAACAGGTCAAGGAGGCCGTGGCGCTGGCAATTCCCGACGAATTGCTGGGCAACCGGATTCGCGCCTTCGTTGTGCTTTCACGCGACGGCAACGTAACCCCGAAGGAGTTGGAGGCGTTTTGCGCCCGGCACGTGCCCAAGTACATGGTGCCCGAGCGAATCGAGTTCTGCGATCTGCTGCCCAAGACCTCCAGCGGGAAGACCGACCGCACCGCGTTGTTGGCCAGCCTCCAAGCCGCCAACAAGGACACTAAACCAGCCGTAAAGGTCATTTAGAACCCACAAATGAATATCACAGGCATCCCATAGAGGTGTGAGAAAAGCGTTGGCACCGGCTTGATTCTCCG
>DAOPPX010000004.1:0-81075 GCA_035358715.1 Verrucomicrobiota bacterium | reverse complement strand
CAAGTGGTCACTTCCGCTCCCGCGGAAGTGACAAATTTAAACCAGGACTTGACCTTAGAAAGCACGGAAGTGCCGTGCGGACAGGCTGTTGCCTATATGTGGGACAAGATGGCTCGAATTGGCGCCGAATGGGGCTTGAGCGGCCTGGGTTGGGGAAGGCTTGCGAGGGTCGGAAGGCCCCGTCGCAACGCCCTGAAAGCGTTGCCGCATGCCCCGCATTTGAGGGGTGTTACCAAGAAATGGAGAGGGATTGGCAAGGCATGTTGAGAATCTCGGGCCGCATTGGCGTTAATTGCCACTGCAAATAGACCCTCGATCGTCAGCGAGACAGGCATGAGCAAACTATCGAACATGATGGGGTGGTTGAGCGGCGGCCGGCTGGCCTGGCCGGCGCCGGGGAAATCCTGTCTGTTCCGGGTGCGGATGGCAACGAAGCTGGTGCTGAGTTTCCTGCTCATCATTCTGCTGGTGAGCGGCGTTTTTGGCCTGGTGGGGGCGTGGGTGATCCGGAATCGGGTGGTGGCGGAGGCGCAGGCGCGGGTGCAGACGGACTTGAATGCGGCGCGGGAGATCTACCTGAACAAACTGGCATCGGTGAACGACGTGGTGCGCTTCACGGCGGATCGGATGCCGCTAATGAACGCGTTGCTGTCGGGTGACACGAAGCAGGCGGAGGAAGCGCTGGCGCGGACGCGGGAACGCGAGAAACTGGATGTGCTGGCGGTGACGGACCGGAACGGGCGCGTGTTATTGCGGGCCGGCACGGGGAGCCAGGCGGGCGACGATCAGTCGAGGGACGAACTGGTGCGGGCGGCGATCGAGCGGGCGGAACCGGTGGCGGCGGCGTGCGTCGTCTCGGCCGAGGACCTGCGGCGGGAATCGCCGGCGCTGGCGGCGCAGGCGTACTTCAAGTTTATCGAGACCCAAAAAGCGCGGGCGCGGTTGCAGAGGGAAGAGTCGTCGGGCATGATGTTGAAGGCGGCGGCGCCGGTGCTGGACTCGTCGCACCGGGTGCTCGGAGTGGTGTACGGGGGGGTGCTGCTGAACCGCAACTTCGAGATCGTGGACCGGATCAAGCAGACGGTGTTTCAGAACCTGCAATACGAGGGCAAAGACACCGGGACCGCGACCATTTTCCAGGACGACCTGCGGATATCCACCAACGTAAAGAACGAGGATGGCACCCGCGCACTCGGGACGCGAGCGGCGGAGGAGATTTATGAGGAGGTGGTGCGCAAGGGGCGGCCGTGGATTGGCCGGGCATTCGTGGTCAACAATTGGTATATCGGGGCGTATGAACCGATCCGGGACCTGACGGGCCGGATCATCGGGATGATGTATGTCGGTTTGCTGGAGCAGAAGTATGTGGATTTGCGGCACCGGGCGGTGATGGTGTTTCTGGCGGTGACGGTGGTTGGCTCGCTGGTGGCGTTTGGGCTGGCATCCTTCATTTCCCGCAAGATATCAATCTCGATCCGGAAGCTGGCGGCGGCGGCGGAGCAGGTGGCGCACGGGAACCTGGACGCGCGGGTCGAGATCCGGTCCAACGACGAGCTGCGGGAACTGGCCGACGGGTTCAACTTCATGGCGGCGGCGCTCAAGAAGCGGGACGAGAAGGTGCGGGAATTCACAACGCGGCGAATTATGCAGTCGGAGCGCCTGGCGCATATCGGGCAATTGGCGGCGGGGGTGGCGCACGAGATCAACAACCCGCTGACCGGCATTGTCACCTATTCGCATTTGCTGCTGGAGCGGGCGTCCACCGAAGACGGCACGCGGCAGTCGCTGGAGAAGATCGTCAAGCAGGCGGACCGGTGCCGGGATATTATTCGCGGGCTGCTGGACTTTTCGCGCCAGCGCAAACCCGAGAAGCGCCGGTCGAACGTGAACCGGGTGCTGGAGGAATGCGTCTCGCTGGTTGACAACCAGATGCTGTTCCACAACATCAAGATCGTGCAACATCTCAGCCCGAGCCTGCCGGAGGTCTTCATGGATCCGTCGCAGATCCAGCAGGTTTTCATGAACATGATCCTCAACGCGGCTGAGGCGATGCACGGCGGGGGGCAACTGACGCTGACGACCCGGCACGTGCCGGCGGAGGAAGCGGTCGAGGTGGAGTTCACCGACACGGGCCACGGCATCACCGAGGAGGACCTGGACCGCATCTTCAGTCCTTTCTTCACGACCAAAGAGGTCGGGCACGGCACCGGCCTCGGCCTGGCGATCAGCTACGGGATTGTCAAGGAACACAAGGGGACCATTACCGTGGCGAGCGAGGAAGGCCACGGCGCCACGTTCACAATCTGCTTGCCTGTGAGCAGCGAACAGGAGAACATTCCGCGTGCCGCCTAAGCAAAAAATCCTGGTGATTGACGACGAGGAAGTAGTGCTCGATTCGTGCACCCAGATTCTGGACGGCGGCGACTGCCGCATCACGACGGCCAACAACGGCGCGGAGGGCTTGAAACGGCTGCAGGATCTGGAGCCGGACCTGGTCTTCCTGGATCTGAAGATGCCGGGGCTGTCCGGGCTGGAGGTGCTGGAGCGCATCCGTGCCGCGCGGCCGCTGATGGTGGTGATCGTGATCACGGGCTATGCCACCGTGAGCTCGGCGGTCGAGGCGATGAAGAAGGGCGCGTTCGACTTCCTGCCCAAGCCCTTTACGCCCGACGAACTGCGCATGATTGCCCGGCGCGGGCTCGAGCACAGCCGGCTGGTGCAGCAAGCCACCGCCCTGCGCCAGGAAAAGGAAATGCTGCGCGAGAACTTCGCCGCGATTGTCTCGCACGAGCTCAAATCGCCGCTGGGCGCGCTCCAGCAGAACCTGTATGCGCTGTCCGGAGAGCTGGAGGACAAGCTGTCGGCCGAGCAACAGCAGCGATTCACCCGGCTCCAAACGCGGCTGGACGACCTGCTCAAGCTGATCCACTCGTGGCTGCGGGTCTTCTCGGTGGACATCAGCAAGTTGAAGGAGACCTTCAAGCCGGTCGGCCTGGGCGATATCGTCGCCAAAGCCGTCGAGTCCGCCCTGCCACACGCGACGCGCAAGGCGCTCCAGATCGAGACCTCGGTCGCGGAGGGGTTGCCGCCGGTCACCGGAGACGAGGGCAGCCTGACGGAGGTGGTGACCAACCTGCTGGGCAACGCGGTCAAGTACAGTTTCCCAAACCAGACGATCCGGGTCCGGGCCGAGGCGCGGGACTCGGAGGCGCTGGTGTCAGTGACAGACACGGGCGTGGGCATTGCGAAAGAAGATTTGCCGCGGCTGTTCCAGGATTTTGCGCGGGGCCATGCGCAGCCCGAGGGCGTGACGGGCTGCGGGATGGGCCTGGCGATCAGCCGGCGGATTGCCGAGGTCCACGGCGGCACCATTACGGTGGCCAGCGAGCCCGGCAAAGGCAGCACTTTTACGATTCACCTGCCCCTGGGGCAGGACGCGACCCAATCCAGTCCAACTCCTCAACAAAAGGTTTAATATGAGCGAAGCAAAACAACTCCTGATTATTGACGATGACCCCGACTTTGTGGCGGGCATCAAGTCCATCCTGGTCAAAGCCAAGTACGCGGTGGACGTGGCCCATAACCCGAAGGACGGGCTGCAAGCCCTCAAGACCAAGAACTACGACCTGCTGCTGCTCGACGTGATGATGGGGCGCGGGGCGGAGGGAATCATGATCGCCCGCAAGCTCGGGAAAGACGCGAAACTGCGCAACCTGCCGGTGCTGATCATTACCGGCATCCGCGAGCAGATGGCGTTCCTGTTCCCCGGCCAGGCCGTGCACCCGAACTTTGTGGCCGTGGACGAGCTGGTCGAGAAGCCGGTTGCCCCGAATCTCCTGCTCGAGAAGGTGGCGGGGCTGCTCAAGACCGCCGAAGCGCGAAAGGCCCCCGGCAAATGACTACAGCGGCTGCGGAAACGGCCCCGCCCAGCGCGGCGCCACCCGAAAACCCGATGTCCTTTGTCGAGGAGATCAGCCACCTGCTGTACGCCTCGAAGGGCAACCCGATCAACACCTGCATCCAGTGCGGGACCTGCTCGGCAACCTGCCCGGTGGCATCCGGGGGATTCATGGACAACTCGCCGCGGCGGATCATCGCGCTGATCCGGGCGGGATTCAAAGATCAGGTGCTCAAGGCCAACACGTACTGGTACTGCGCCTCCTGTTACCAATGCACCGTGCGCTGCCCGCGGAACATAGACATCGCGGAGCTGATGTACGGATTGAAACGCTACACGGTTTGGAAGACGCAGCACCAGGAGGGGCTGATCGGCCCGGTGTTCTCGGAGACCTTTGTGAAGATGATCCTGCGCACCGGGCGGTCCTACGAGCCGGTGCTGGCCCCGACCTACATGTTCACCTACGGCCTGCCCGAGATGATCCAGGAGGCCACCATGGGCACGGCGCTGATGCTCAAAGGCCGGTTGCCGGTGCTGCCGGCGCGCATCAAACGCCTGGATAACTTCAGACGCATGATCAAGCACATCATCCCCCTGGGAGACAAAGAATGAAGACTTACGCGTATTTCCCCGGCTGCTCGCTCGAAAAGATGGCGCACAGCTATCACGCCTCGGCGCTGGAGACCTCGAAAGCCCTGGGCGTCGAGCTGCAGGAGCTGGAAGATTGGAATTGTTGCGGCGCAACCGCTTACTTTCACGTGGACGAACTGCTCGCCTACACGCTTTGCGCGCGGAACCTGGCCATGGCGGAGAAGCAGAAGCTGCCGCTGGTAGCCCCGTGCAGCGGGTGCTACAAGAACATGTTCTTCACACGCGAGCACCTGCGGCACGACGCGGACCTGGCCGAACACGTCAACTCGGCGCTGGCAGAGGACAACCTCAGTTTCTCAGGCAGCTCGGCGGTGCACCACCTGATCGAGGTGTTCGTCAACGAGGTGGGGCTGGACCAGGTCAAGGCCAAGGTCAAGAACCCCATGAAGGGCCTGCGGGTGGCGGCTTACTACGGCTGCCAGATTCTGCGGCCCCGGAAGCACGCGAAAGAAAACGTCGAAGAGCCGACCTTCTTCGAGGACCTGGTGGCGGCGTGCGGCGCCGAGCCGGTGCCTTACCAACTCCGGCTGACGTGTTGCGGCGGCGCGCTGATCATCACCAACCGCGAGGCGGCGCTGAGCCTGGTGCGCAACCTGCTCGATTGCGCCATCCGGTCGCGCGCGGCGGTCATCCTGACGGCCTGTCCGCTCTGCCAGGTGAACCTCGAGTGCTACCAGAAGCAGGTTAATAAGGAATTCGGCACCGACTACAAGGTGCCGGTCATGTATTTCACGCAACTAATGGGCCTGGCGCTGGGCATTCCGCCCAAGCGGCTGGGCATCGGCTCGGAATTGGTGGCCGTCATGCCGGCCATCAGAGAGGCGCAGGAAGCCGAACCGGCTCTCGCCGCAAAGTAAACTGCTAGCAACCTATGAACCTCTACGTCCTACTCAAAATGGTGCCCGATACGGTGGAAGAACTCAACGTCGCCGCCGATGGCAAGTCGCTGGATTCAGAATTCCTCCGGTTCAAACTCAGCGAACCGGACGACCACGCGCTCGAACAGGCGCTCATCCTCAAGGACAAGCACGGCGGCAAGGTGACGGTCGTCGCCCTCGACGCGCCAGAGGTGGATGATGTGCTGTTCACGGCGCTGGCCAAGGGAGCCGACCGCGCCGTGAAGATCCCCATCAACCAGGCCAGCCTGGGCACGGCGGCGTCCGCCAAGGTCCTCACCGAGTTCTTCGCGGCCGCAGGGGCGCTGACGCCCGATTCGCTGCTGCTGCCCGGCTCGCAGGCGATTGACGACCTGGAGGGCGAGTTGGCCCCGTTGCTGGCCGCGGCGCTGAAACTGCCCTATATCGGGGTGGTTTGTGGCGTAAAGGGCGCGGATGGGAAGGTGACCGTCATGAAGGAGTTTGCCGGCGGCCTGCGCGCTGAGTTCGAGGTGACGCTGCCGGCGGTGCTCGGGATTCAGTCCGCCGAAAAGCCGCCCCGCTACGTGCCCGTGGCCAAAGTGCGGGCAGTGATGAAGTCCGCGCAAATCGAGGAGGCGGCCCTGACGCCGCCCGAACGGCCAATCCAGCTCGACCTCGAGCGGATGTACAAACCGGAGGCGGCGGGCCGCGCGCAGATGATTGAAGGCGCGACCGAGGAGATCGCCGACAAACTGGTGGAAGTGCTGGCGAAAAACAGTGTGATCTAAGGAGACCTGGTTATGGCAAACCCAATACTCGTTCTTGCAGAGCAACTCCGGGGCGAAATCTCGGACATCACCTTTGAAATGCTGGGGGCCGGGCGCAAGCTGGCCGACGCCTCGGGCGCGCCGCTTTATGCCGCCTTGCTCGGCAGCGAAGCCGCGCCGCTGGCCGCAAAACTGGGAATGGCTGACAAGGTGTTCGTTGCCGACAATCCGCAACTCAACCTGGCGCCCGCGGACGCCGTCACGGCGGCGCTCAAGGCCGTGATTGACCAAAGCCAGGCTGGATTGGTCCTGCTGGGCTGCACCAACGTCTCGCTCGGCATCGGGTCCATTCTCGCCGTGCAGACGGGCCTGCCCATGGTGAACTTCTGCCGCGCGGCCAAAGCCGACGGCTCCGCCATCCTGCTCACCAGCCAATTGTTCGGCGGCAAGATCCTGTCCGATGTGAAGCTGGCCGACGGGCGCGGCATTGTCTGCATCTATCCGGGCGCGTTCCCGGCCGACGCGGGCAAGAGCGACAAGACGCCGCCCGTCGAGAAGCTGGACCTGCCGGTTGAAGCGCCCAGGGTGACGTTCAAGCAGTATCTCGAACCGGAAACCGGCGACGTGGACGTCACCAAGCAGAACATCCTCGTGGGCGTGGGCCGGGGCATCCAGAGCCAGGACAACGTGGAACTGGCCGAAGACCTCGCGCAAGCGTTGGGCGGCGCGGTCTGCGCCTCGCGCCCGGTGATTGACCAGGGCTGGCTGCCCCTGAGCCGCCAGGTCGGCAAGTCAGGCATGACCGTCAAACCGCGCGTCTATTTCGCTCTGGGCATCAGCGGCGCGCCGGAACACTGGGAAGGCATGCAGAACTCGCAGTGCATCATCGCCGTCAACACCGACCCCAAAGCGCCCATCTTCGACGGCTCGCATTTCGGCGTGGTCGGCGACGTGCTGGAACTGCTGCCCGTCCTGACCGACAAGATTAAAGCGCGCAAGGGATAGAATGACAAACCCGGGGCAAACTCGAAATCCGAAGCCTGCAGGCGCTGGCCTGGCTGGCTCGTCTCGGATTATGCGCCTCAAACCCGCAGGCCGTCCTCCCCGCCACAACCAGGTAACACCTTATGGACCCTGTTAAGAACACCGTGTTCGGTTTGCCCGGCATCTGGCTGCTGTGGCTGCTCACCGTCGTGGCTTTCGGCGTCTTCGGCCACCGGGCCTGGCAGCTCATCAGGCTGATGCGGAAGGGCCGCTACGAAAACCGCCTCGACCATCCGGTCCGGCGGATTCAGCACGCGCTCAAGCACGTGCTGCTGCAGCCGCGCATCTTCAACGAGCGGAGCATTGGCCTGCCCCATTTCCTCATCTTCTGGGGCTTTGTCGTTTACGCCCTCTGCTTCAACTGGTCCCTGGTGCGCGGGCTCTTCCCGTTCCTGCCGATTCCGTACCCGGACGAGGTGAATATCACCAGCTTCTTCCTGGAGGTGTTCTCGGTCCTGGTGCTGCTCTCGCTGGGCGTGGCGATAGCACGCCGCCTGCTCTTCGCGCCGAAGTACCTGCACCTGAGCCTGGACGCCAACCTGATTCTGGGGCTGATCGGGTTGCTCATGTTCAGCATGGTGTTCTTCTTCGCCTTCCGCATGGTGAGCGAAGGCGGACACGCCTCCGCCTGGTTGCCGTTCAGCAGCCTGTTGGCGCGCGCCTTTGCCGGCATCCCGCCGGAAACCGCCGCCACCCTCACCCAGGCCATGTGGTGGCTGCACATGATCGTGGTGCTGTTCTTCCTGGTGTATCTGCCTTATTCCAAGCACCTGCATCTGCTGGCGTCGCCCTTCAATGTGTTCTTCAGCCAGGCCGCCACGCGCCCCGCCGGGGACCTCGGCGTGCTCGGGGCCAAGGACGACCTGACCTCCGGCGCCGCCTGCTGGCAGGAACTGACGTGGAAGCAACTCCTGGGCGGGTTCTCCTGCGCTGAATGCGGGCGCTGTGATCGCTCGTGCCCCGCGACGGCCTCCGGCTACCCGCTCCAGCCCCAGCAGATTATCCAGAAGATCAAGGAGCACGTCGTCCACACCGGGCTCAACGGAAAGAACGGCGACGGCGCGCCCAAGCTGATCGGCGACGTTATCACCGAGAAGGAAATCTGGGCCTGCACCACCTGCATGGCCTGCATGAATTGCTGCGCGGTGTGGAACGAACAGGTGCCCGTCATCGTCGCCCTGCGGCGTCACCTCGTCAGCCAGGGAGAGGTCGAGCGGACGGTGCAGGATATGCTGGCCAGCCTCCAGCGCTACGGCAACTCCTTCGGCAAGTCCGACCGCATGCGCGCCAAGTGGACGCAAACCTCCGGCCTCAAGATCAAGGACGCCCGCAAGGAAGCGGTCGAGTATCTCTGGTTCGTCGGCGATTACGCCAGCTACGACCCGCGCTGCGAAGACATCACGAAGAAAACCGCCAACGTCTTCGCCCGGGCGGGCCTGGATTTCGGGCTGCTCTACGAGGCCGAGCGCAACGCCGGCAACGACGTGCGCCGCGTCGGCGAGGAAGGCTTGTTCGAGATGCTGCGGGACAAAAACCTCCAGGCCCTGGGCAAGGCGCAGTTCCGCAAGATCGTCACCACCGACCCCCACACCTACCACACGCTCAAGAACGAGTATCCGTGGAACGGCAACCGCCCCGAAGTGTGCCATTACACCGAGGTGCTGGCGCAGTTGATCGAGGCCGGCAAGTTGCCGCTCAAGAAGAAACTCTCCGGCCGCGTGACCTATCACGACCCCTGCTACCTTGGCCGCTACAACGGCGTCTATGAAGCTCCCCGCCGCGTGCTCCGCGCGCTGGGCGCGGAGCTCGTCGAAATGCCGCGCTGCCGCGACAAGAGTTTCTGCTGCGGCGCCGGCGGCGGCCGCATCTGGATGGAAGACACCGAGAAGATTGCTGAGCGCCCGGCCGAAAACCGCATCCGCGAGGCCGCGGACCTGGAGGGGGTGACGACCTTTGTCGTCGCTTGCCCGAAGGACGTCGCGATGTTCCGCGACGCCGTCAAGACCGCCGGCCAGGAAGGCAGGATTGCTGTTAAAGACATTGCCGAACTGGTCGCCGAGGCAATCGCCGAGGCACAGCCCGTATCCAATCCGAAACCCGAATCACCCAAATGAATACGAAAGGATCTCAATGGTCGCCCTGCTAGAGCCAGCCGTCGTTGACAAGACTACCACCCTGGAGACGCTGCTCCAGACGCCAGCTGGCCGGCGCATGATGAGCTGCATCCAATGCGGCACCTGCGGCGGCACCTGCCCCTACGGCGATCACATGGAGTTCTCACCCCGGCGGGTCATCGGCATGCTGCGCGGCGGCTTCCTGGACGAAGTCATCAAGTCCGACAGCCTGTTGCGCTGTGTGGCCTGTTATGCCTGCATGGCCAAATGCCCGCGCGGCATCCGGTTGACGGACGTCCTTCTGCCGCTGGTCAAGGAGCAGGTGCTCATTACCCGCTCCGAGATGCCGGCGGAGTTCCAGAAGTCGCTCGAGAACATGAACCGCTACGGCAACCCGATGGGCGAGTCCCCGCGCAAACGCGCCGCCTGGACCGCCACCGCCGGAACCAAGATCCCCGTGATTGCCGAAGTGAAGCGCGAGGTGGACGTGCTCTGGTTTGTCGAGTGCTATACCTCCTTTTACGCCCGCGGCCAGGACAGCAGCCGCGCCACCGCCAAACTGTTCAATGCCCTGGGCGTGGATTACGCCATCCTCGGAAACGAGGAGAAGTGCGCCGGCGATTGCGGCCAGATGACCTGGGAGTCGGGCCTGTTCGAGTCCCTGGCCGAGTACAACGTCAAACTCTTCAACAAGTATAAATTCCGGCGTCTGGTGACCGGCGATGCGCACGCTTACAACGCGTTCCGCTTCCGCTACCCGATGTACGGGATGACCCAGCCCGCCGAGCACACCACCCAGTTCCTTGCCCGCCACCTGGACCAGCTCAAGCCTAGGCTCAAGAAACCCATCAACCTCACCGTCACCTACCACGACCCGTGCTGCCTGGGGAGGGGGGCCGAGACCTACGACGAGCCGCGGGCACTCCTCCAGGCCATTCCGGGCGTGAAGCTCGTCGAGATGGTCCATAACCGCGTCAACGCCGTCTGTTGCGGCGGCGGGGGCGGCGGCATGTGGCTGGACACTTACTACAAACAGCAGGGCATGGACCGGCTTTCGGAACGGCGCGTCAAGGAAGCCGTCGCCACGGGCGCCGATGTGCTCGCGGTGGCCTGCCCCTACGAAGTATCGCGGTTCGAGGACGCGCTGAAAGTCGTCCCGCACACTAAACCCATGATGGTCCGGGACGTTGCAGAGCTCCTGGCCGAATCACTCGAATAGCAATTTAACACGCTTTTATGAAACCCATTGTACCGAAGAAGAACGAACCCATTCGCATTGGCTACTACATCTGCCATTGCGGCACCAACATTGCCGGCATGGTGGATGTCGAGGCGGTCGCCAAGTACGTCGCCGCCCTGCCGAACGTGGCCATCTCGCGAAACTACAAATACATGTGCTCCGACCCCGGCCAGGAGTTGATCCAGCAGGACATCCGCGAGCACCGGCTAAACCGCATCGTGGTGGAGGCCTGCTCACCGCTGCTCCACGAGCACACCTTCCGCAAAGCGACCGAGGCCGCCGGGCTCAATCCGTTCTATGTCCAGATGGTGAACACCCGCGAGCACAACTCCTGGGTCCACACCGACCGGACGGAGGCGACCCGCAAAGCCATGGCCCTGGCGCGAGCCGCAGTCCAGCGCGTCCCACACCACAAGCCGCTCGAGGTCAAGAAGGTCCCCGTCAACCCCAACGTCCTCATCGTCGGCGGCGGCATCGGCGGCATCCATGCCGCGCTCACCCTGGCCAATGCGGGCAAGATCGTTTATCTCGTCGAGAAAGAGGCGACCATCGGCGGCCACATGGCCAAGTTCGACAAGACCTTCCCGACCCTGGACTGCGCCATGTGCGTGCTCTCGCCCAAGATGGCCTCCGTCGGCTCGCACCCCAACATCCATCTCTGGACCTACTCGGAAGTGGCCAGGGTGGATGGGTATGTCGGCAATTTCCAGGTGGCGGTGCGGCGCAAGCCGCGCTACATCCTCGAAGACCTCTGCACCGGCTGCCAGGAATGCGTCGCCGCCTGCGTCTTCAAGGAACCGAAGTTCGCCGACGAGTTCAACCTCGGCCTTGGCAAACGCAAGCCGGTGTTCCTCCCCTTCGCCCAGGCCATCCCGCCCGTGGTGATGATTGACCCGGAGGTCTGCCTCAACTTCAAGCGGGGCAAGAATCCTGACGGTTCCCGCACCGTCTCCGACAAGTGCAAGAAGACTTGCGTCGAGGCCTGCGGCGACCGCAAGGCGATTGATTTCAAGCAGACCGAGGAAATCAAGAACATCAACGTGGGCACCATCATCATGGCCACGGGCTTCCAGATCTTCGACGCCAAGCGCACCCCCTTCTTCGGCTACGGCGTCTATCCCAACGTCTATAACGCGCTGGAAATCGAGCGGATCATCAACGCCTCCGGCCCCACCGAGGGCGAGATCATCATGCGCAACGGCCAGCGGCCAAAGAAGGTCGCCATCGTCCACTGCGTCGGCTCGCGCGACGAAAACACCAACCGCTGGTGCTCGCGGGTCTGCTGCCTCTATTCCCTCAAGCTGGCCCACCTCATCAAGGAGCACACCGACGCCGAGGTTTACAACTTCTACATTGATATGCGGACCCCCGGCAAGAGCATGGAGGAGTTCTACAACCGGATTGCCGAGGAGGGGATGCACCTGATCCGCGGCAAGGTGGCCGACGTGTATCCCGACCCGAACGACGGCTCAACCGGGCGCCTCGTCGTCCAGGCCGAGGACACCCTCACCAACAAGATCCTCAAGATACCCGTGGACATGGTGGTGCTGTCGGTCGGATTGGAGCCGCATCCCGACGCCGAAGCCCTGCGCCGCATGTTCAACCTGAGCTGCAGCAGCGAAGGCTGGTTCCTGGAGCGGCATCCCAAGCTCGCGCCCGTCAACACCTTCACCGACGGCATCTTCCTGGCCGGCTGCTGCCAGGGTCCCAAGGACATTCCCGACACGGTGGCCCAGGCCGGCGCCGCCGCCTCCGAGGCGTTCGCGCTGATTGACAGGGGCCACGTCGAGCAGGAGCCCAACACAGCCTACATCCTGGCCGACGAGTGCAGCGGCTGCAAATCCTGCATCCCTCTGTGCCCCTACACGGCCATCACCTTCGATGAGCCGCGGAAGAAGGCCATCATCAACGAAGCGCTCTGCAAAGGCTGCGGCACCTGCGTGGCCTCCTGCCCGAGCGGCTCGATCGTGCAAAACCTGTTCGAAGACGAAGAGATCTTCAGCGAAATTGACGGCGTGCTGGCGCCACTCCCGGCTTAGCCACCCAGCCCAGAAAGGATTAAACATGACTAACGAAACAAAACCCTCCTCCACCAGCGGAGCCTGGACGCCACGCATCGTGGCCTTCTTCTGCAACTGGTGCACCTACACCGCGGCCGACCTGGCCGGCGTGTCCCGCATGAAACATGCGGCCAACGCCCGGATCATCCGGCTGATGTGCTCGGGGCGCGTGGACCCGCAATTCATCACCGACGCCCTGGCCAAGGGCGCGGACGGCGTGCTCATCGGCGGCTGCCATCCCAACGACTGCCACTACGTCGAGGGCAACTACAAGTGCCTCCGCCGCTACCAAATGCTCAAGCGCATGATCGCCGACATGGGCATCGAGCCTGAGCGCCTCCGCCTGGAGTGGATTTCCGCCGCCGAGGGCGAAAAAGTCAAACGCGTCATCAACGAGATGACCGAAACCATCACCCGGCTCGGGCCCCTGGGCATCCCGCAGAAGTTCGACGAGTGGGACCGGGAAATGAAACACTTCGCCGAACACGTCGCCGCCAGGGAAGCCGCCGCCGGCAGCGCCTGCGCCGAACATGGCGGCAAACCTGAAAGTCTGGAGCCTGCTCATGCCTAAGCCTAAAATTGCTTTTTACTGGTGCGCCTCGTGCGGAGGCTGCGAAGAAACCGTCGTGGACCTCGCCGAGGACATCCTCGGCGTAGTCGAAAAAGTGGACATTGTCCTCTGGCCCGTGGCGATGGATTTCAAATACAAGGACATCGAGGCCATGCCCGACAAGTCCATCGCCGCCACGCTGCTCAACGGCGCCATCCGCTCCGACGAGCAGGAGGAAATGGCTCACCTGCTGCGCCGCAAGAGCCAGTATATGATTGCCTATGGCGCCTGCGCTCAGCTCGGCGGCATCCCCGGCCTGGCCAACCAGTTCCCCCGCGAACAACTCCTCAAGTTCAATTACGAGGACGCTCCGACCATGGTCAACGACAAGAAGACCCGCCCCCAACTCACGACCAGCGACAATGGCCGCGAGCCGACGCTCCCCGAGCTCCACAATGTCGTCCGCTCGCTCGACCAGGTGGTCGAGGTGGATTACTACGTGCCCGGCTGCCCGCCCACGCCCAAGGTCACCCGGACGGCCCTCACCGCCCTGCTGGAGAACCGGCTGCCGCCAAAAGGCACCGTGATCGCGCCGGACATCGCGCTGTGCGATGAATGCCCGCGCAAGGCCACCAAGCCCGCCAATATCGCGTTCACCGAGTTCAAACGGCCCCACCAGGTGCTGATGGACCCGGACAAATGTTTCCTCGCCCAGGGCGTCGTTTGCATGGGCCCCAGCACGCGCAGCGGCTGCGAAGCCGCCTGCACCGTCGGCGGCATGCCCTGCACCGGCTGCTTCGGCCCCACCACCCGCGTCCGCGACCAGGGCCTCAAGATCATGTCCTCGCTCTGTGCCAACCTCGCCCCCAAGGAAGAAGGCGAGATTGACCAGGTGCTCACGGGCATCCCCGATCCGGTGGGCACGTTCTATCGTTACGGCCTGGCCAAGAGCCTGTTGCGCCGCAAAGTCACCCTTCCATCCAAGTGAAAGAGACCTATATGGACCAAGCAGTCAAACAAACATTCAACCAGGGTTCCGCACGCGCCAACGCCGCCTACCAGATGGGCCGCCGCCGTTTCACCGTCGAGCCCATCACCCGCCTCGAAGGCCACGGCAAGATTGACATCTTTCTCGACGATAAAGGCGACGTCGAGCGCGCCTACATGCAGGTGCCCGAGCTGCGCGGCTTCGAGGTCTTCAGCCTCGGCCGTCCCGCCGAGGACATGCCCCAAATCACCAGCCGCATCTGCGGCGTGTGCCCCACCGCGCACCACATGGCCGCCACCAAGTGCCTGGATGACCTTTACCAGGTCGAGCCGACCCCCGCCGGCCGCAAGATTCGTGAGCTGGTCTATAACGCCTTCATGCTCGAGGACCACGCGCTCCACGTCTTCGTGCTGGGCGGGCCGGATTTCATCGTCGGCCCGGAAGCCCCTCCGGCCGAGCGCAATATCGTCGGCGTGATTGGCAAGGTGGGGATCGAAGCCGGCAAGAAAGTCATCGCCACCCGGCGCCGCGTGCGCGAGCTAACCGCCTACTTCGGCGGCAAGGTGGTGCATCCGGTGCTCGGTTTGCCCGGCGGCGTCAGCAAGGCTCTAAACCCGGCTGACCTCCCCAGGTTCAAAGAACTGGCCAAAGACGCCGTCGAGTTCGCGGAGTGGACCCTCGGCGTGCTCAAGCAGATCGTCCTCGGCAACCCCGATTACGTGAAGATGATCACCAGCGACGCCTTCACCCACAAAACCTGCTACATGGGCATGGTGGACGAGCAGAACCGCGTCAACTTCTACGACGGCAAACTCCGCGTCGTGGACTGCAACGGCAAGGAAGTCTGCAAATTCCCGACCCGGCAATACCGCGATTACGTGGCCGAGCACGTCGAGCCGTGGAGCTACATGAAGTTCACCTTCCTCAAGCAACGCGGATGGAAGGACTTCTCCGAAGGCCCCGACACGAGCCTTTACTCCGTCGCCCCGCTGGCGCGCTTGAATGCCTCCGACGGCATGTCCACGCCCAAGGCCCAGGCCGCTTACGAGGAGTTCTTCAAGGTCCTCGGCGGCAAACCGGTCCACCACACGCTCGCCAACCACCTGGCGCGCTCCATCGAGATGATCCACGCCGCCGAGCGGATGCAGGAACTGCTCAATGACCCTGAAATCACCAGCCCGGACGTGCGGCGAATCCCCACCAGCATCCCGAAGGAAGGGATCGGTGTGGTTGAAGCCCCGCGCGGCACGCTCTTCCATCATTACCAGACCGATGAGCGCGGCTGCATCACCATGGCCAACCTGATCGTGGCCACCCAGAACAACGCCGCCCGCATCGCCATGAGCGTCGAGCGCGCCGCCAAGGGCCTCATCAAAGGCGGCAAGGTCACCGAAGGCCTCCTCAACAAGGTCGAAATGGCCTTCCGCGCCTACGACCCGTGCCTGGGTTGCGCCACTCACTCGCTCCCCGGACACATGCCGCTGCGCGTGAACATCTACGACCGCCAGCGAACCCTGGTACAACAGCTCGTCCAGGATTAGGCCGCACGCCGGAGTTCGGACTTTGGCCCTCCTTCGGAAATCGGCCCCCGGACTCCGGATTCGAGACATGCACGCCCCCGCGATCGAGACGACCGCCGGGCAGGAGCCCCCCCCTGCCCCGGCGTCGCGCGTCCTCGTGCTCGGACTTGGAAACGACATTCTCACCGACGATGGCGTCGGGCTTTACGTGGTCCGCCAGCTTCAAGACACCCTGGCCGGCCACCCGGCTATTGACGTCCGCGAGACCATGGAAATGGGCCTGGCCCTCCTGGACTTCATGAGCGGCTATGACACGGTAGTCATCGTGGATTCCATCCAGACCCACCGCGCAGCGCCCGGCACCGTGCACGAGCTGGACGCCGCCGCGCTCCAGCAACTCACCGGCCGCACCCCTCACTTCGTGGGCGTCAGCGAGACCCTTGCCCTGGGGCGGCACCTCGGGCTGCCAATGCCTCAGCAGGTCAGGATCTTCGCCATAGAAGTCGCGGACCCCTTCACGCTCGGCACTGCCGTATCCCCGGCATTGCAGGAAGCCCTGCCCGGCATCGTGGACCGCGTCAGCACGGCGCTGCGGTCGTTGGCTTGATCCCCGAACCGCCCGTCTCCCGCCGGCGGCAAGCTGTGCCCGGCGGCCGTTTTCCTCCCGGCTGCCGCAGTGGACAAGACTATGGCCGCGGCGCGATCACCAGGGTCTTCTCTGCCATGGTGGCCGGAGGCAGCGTTTCAATGTCGGCCATGTGCCGCTTCCACCATTCCTCGGCGTCCGACCATCCCCATGTTCCGGCGGACGCGCAAGCCGCAAGGGCCTGTTCCAAAGCCTCGGCGCTCGGGGGGCGTTGCTCGGCCTGCTTGGCGAGACAGCGCAGGAGGAGATCCGCGAGGTCGGGCGAGACGGGTCGGCCCAATCGTTCGCCAGGCTGCGGCGGCGGAGTTGTGACCTGCCGGGCGAGCAAGCCCTCGACAGTATCGGAGTCGAAGAGGGTCTTGCCGGTGAGCAGCCAGTAACCGACCGCCCCCAGCGAGTAGAGGTCGCTCTGGATGCCCACACTCTCCGGCTTCTCGACCGCCTCTGGTGACATGAAATGCGGCGTGCCAACCACGTCCTTGAACCCGGGGCTGTCCGCCGCTCCGGGATGCACCGCCGTCACCAATCCGAAATCGAGGACCTTCACCTGGTCGCAGACCCCGCCGCGGCGGGTGAGGATGATGTTGGCAGGCTTGACGTCGCGATGGATCAAACCGATCCGGTGCGCCTCCGCCAGCGAGCCGCAAGCCTGGCGCAGGATGTGGATAACCCGGCCCTCAGGCTGGGCGCCGAATTGGCGCACGAGCTGATCCAGGTCAATGCCGCCAAGGTACTCCATCGCGAAGTAGAACAGCCCCTCCGGCGTGCGCCCGTAGTCGTAGATGGCAACCGTGTTCGGGTGGGTGAGCTGGCTCGTCATCTGAACCTCGTGCTCGAAACGGGCGGTGTTGGCCTCATTGGTCAGGTCCGGGCTGAGCAGCTTGATGGCCACCGGCCGGCGCAACAGGGAATGGCGGGCGCGGTAAACCATGCCGTTGGCGCCGCGCCCGATCTCCTGCACGAGCGCGTATTGCCCAAGCCGCCGGGCGGTAAGCGCGTTCCTTCGCCCCAAAGCCTGCATGCGCTCCACCAGGAGCGTGAAGCCAAAGATCGCGCCGCCGCTGGCAAGCAGCAAACCGAACAGCACCAGAAACACACGCCGCAGGACATAAAGCGTCTGGAAGGCTTCGTCCACCGACTGCTCAGCCGCGACGCCCATCCCGCAGTCGCGCAGCCACGCCCAGGCGCCGACCACCTTCATGCCGCGATAGTTGCGATAGCCGCGCACGTCGAAGTCGTTGTTCCCCATGGTGGCGGAGGCTGCCATGCGTGTGAGGTGAAGCTGGCTGCGGGGTTTGGCGGGGGGATCGCCGGGGCGCAGCTCTTCCTCGGGATCCAGCAGCTTCAGGTTCAGGATGGCGGTGTTGGTGCGGCCCGGGGGAATCAGGCCAAGCGTCTTGAGCACCGGATCAAAGCGGGTCGCCGTCAGCACCAGCCCGCTCCGGTCAAAGGCATAGGCCTCCCCGGTCTGGCCAATCTGGGCGACGGAGAAAATGCTGGTGAACTCCTTCTCGGGCCTCATGCGAAGTCCCAGCACCGCGATCACGGCGCCGTTCGTGGACTTGATGGGCGCGGCGACAAACATCGTGGGGCCGTCAATCCGCTGGTTTAGGTTGGTCTGACGGATGAAGGGACGTGAGGCGGCCAGTTGACCATCCAGCGTCTTGTTGAGGAACAGGTTGTAGGACGGCGGCGCGCGGGTGCCGACTTCCTCCGTGCCGGTCGTCGCCAGGATTCGTTTGTCTGTGGCCACCACGACGTAGCCAAGGTACTTCTGGGCCTCCAGCAGCGGCTTCAAGTAGAACACCAGCGCCCGGGCAGGAGCGGAGTTGGTCAGGAGCCGCGCCGTGGCGTTGGAATGCTGCGCCAAGGCGGCAAGCTCGGCAATCGCGGTCTCGATGCGCTCATCCGACGCAAGAGTCTTGGCGTCATACTGCCGCTCAGTGAACCACAGGCGCAGGGCATTGATGTCCGCCTGGAGCACAGTCTGCAGACGGGCCGCCAGTTCGCCGCGGGTGGTTTCCTCAACCCGGTTGCCCACCCATAGGCCAACAAGGCCGAGGATCACAGCCCCGACAAGCGGCACGGCCCAAAGGCGCTTTGAAAGCAGCCGCGGCAGCCGAATCACGAACCGGCTAAAGGCGCTCGTGCGCGAACCTGTTCCGCTGGTGCTCACCGCCCAAGACTGGTCAGCGCAGGAACGGTTGTCAACGGGGACCAATGCACCCCCGCACTTGGCTTTCTCCCAAGAACTGGAATATACCCGCCCCCCACCGCGCAGGTGCGCCAGCCCCCAACCAACGAATCCTGCCTGTCCATGGCGGCTGCCCTGCCCACCTCCCGCCCTTCGGCCACCACCGGCCGCCGTGTACACCGGGTGTACACCGGGTGCTCACCGGATGCACATAGGGCTTTCCCGTGTGCACCCGATGAGCATCCCTTGTACTCCCCTTGTACACGGCTAAGAAGTGGCTAAAAGGAGGCGCAGAAGGCTGCGATTGGGATGCTGGCGGGGGTGATGATCACCGGATGTGCCGGATGACTGGCAAAGCCAGGGTTTGGCGGCGTGTCCAATAAATGGACAGTCTGGCGGAGTGCTGGGGTGGGGGGTGGTCGGCAGCGGGTGGGGCTGGGGCGGTGCTATCGCAAGGAGTTGAGATACGTGCCCGGCAGGCCGGATGGCGGTTTCGCGCTTTACACAGGCCAAGGTTTGGATTTCGATCTGGGCACCTAAACCAATATGAAGTGCTTCATCTCCATTTTTCTGGGCGTCGTTTGCGCGACGCACACGCTGGCCGCCGAGACCGGGATCATCGCTCCGGGCGCGACGTTGCAGAAACTGGCGGGCGGGTTCGCCTTCACGGAAGGCCCGGCCTCGGACCGAAAGGGCAACGTCTTCTTCACCGACCAGCCCAATGACCGCATCATGAAATGGAGCGTGGACGGCAAGCTCAGCACTTTCATGCAGCCCTGCGGCCGCGCCAACGGGCTTTCCTTCGACGGGAAGGGCAATCTCTGGGCGTGCGCCGATGACAAGAACGAGCTGTGGCACATTGACCGCGCCGGCAAGCCGACCGTGATCCTGAAGGATTACCAGGGCAAGCTGTTCAATGGCCCGAATGATTTGTGGATCAGCCCCCGCGGCGGGTTGTATTTCACCGACCCCTATTACAAGCGCTCCTACTGGAAGCGCGGCCCCAAGGAGATGGAGGAATGCGTCTATTACCTGGCGCCGGATCACAGGACACTGAGCCGGGTGATTGACGACCTGACGCAGCCCAACGGCATCATCGGCACGCCCGACGGCAAGCTGCTCTACGTGACGGACATCAAGGCGGGCAAGACCTACCGCTACCGCATCCAGCCGGATGGCGCGCTAGCAGAGAAGAAGCTGTTCTGCGAGTTGGGGTCAGACGGGATGACCATAGACAACCGAGGCAACATCTACCTCACCGGCAAGGGCGTGTCGGTCTTTGATCCGGCGGGGCAGAAGATCGAGCAGATTGACGTGCCGGAGAGATGGACCGCGAATGTGTGCTTTGGCGGCAAAGGCCGGAAGACGCTGTTGATCACCGCGAGCACAGGCGTTTACGGCCTGCAGATGGCGGTCCACGGCGTGGACAGCCAATAGGCGTCTACACCTTCTCGGCTTTCTCGTAAACGACCAACTCGCCGGAGCCGCGCAGGTCGCTGGGGTGGTAGCGCGGGATCGGCATTTCGAGTTGCTTGAAGGTCACCGGGGCGGCTTTCTTGTCCACCAGCCCCACGGCCACAGCGACCCCGTAAATGATGGCTTCGGGCCGCGGCGGGCAGCCGGGGATGTAGAAGTTCACCGGGACAATCTTCTCGACTGGGCCGAGGACGGAGTAGGAATCGAACCAGATGCCGCCGCCGCAGGCGCAGGAGCCGATGGCAAACACGAGCTTGGGGGCGGGCATGGCTTCATAAGCACGCCGGAGGGCCTTGGCCGTGGAACGCATCGCGGGTCCCTGGCAGAGCATCACGTCTGCATGGCGGGGCGAGCCGACCAGCTTGATGCCGAAGCGCTCGACGTCGTAGTAGGGAGTAAGGACGTTGAGGACTTCGATGTCACAGCCGTTGCACCCGCCGCTGTTGGCGTGATAGACCCACAGCGAGCGGCCGAACATTTTCTGGCAGAGGTTCTTTAACATGCTCTAGTCCAGCTCGATCTTGATGTCGTCCACGACCGGTTCGCTTTGCAGGTAAGCCCGGGAGCGGAGTATCCAGCGCTCGTTTTGCACGTCGTCGAAGCGGTAGCCTTTGAGCTTCAACTGCTCGAGGGGCGAGGGCTCCTTGAAGCAGCGGCCGCAGCGCTGACAGGTGCTCATGAAGAGTTCGAGCCGCTGGCGGATGTCGCCGATGCTGCCGGTGGCGGTCTCGAACTCATGGCTCATGGTGATGGCCTTTTCGGGACAGACATCCGCGCAACGCCCGCAGTAAGTGCAGCGGCGACCGAGGTATTGCAGGATGCGAATTTCCTGGCACACGTCCACCACCAGGATTTCACGGGCGGGGCAATTGTTGGCGCAGCCGGCGCAGCCGACGCACTTGGCCGCGTTGAAGATCGGCCGCCCGCGGAACTTCTCCGGCAAGGGGCGAGCCTGCGCGGGATACGGTAGCGTGACGCGCCCCGCTTTGAGGCAGACCAGGGTTTCCCGCAATTTGCTTAGGAGTGACATGCGAGCTTCTCAGTAGCCATAACTGGCGAGGATCAGCGCCCCCAGGGCCACGACCAGCAGCGAGGCGAAGAAGCGAATGGCCTGGTCAATCCGGTAGCGGGCATGCGTCGCCGCCACGAGGGTCACCAGCAGCACTAGGCCGCACACCTTGAGCCAGAAGATGAGCCAGCCAAACGGGAACGCCAGCGCCGAGCCCCAAGGCACGAACAGGTCCACGAACAGCGCGCCGTAGATGACAAGCTTGGCCATCTGCGCATACTTGAACAGCGCCAGCTTCGGGCCGGAGTATTCCATCAGCGGCCCTTCCATCAGCTCGGTCTCCGCCTCGGAAATGTCGAACGGCACCCGCTGCACAAACGCCTGGAACGACAGCAACATCGCCCCCAGGAGGATCAGCCCCGACCAGGGGAAACCGCCGACGGCGTAGACGGAGCCGTTGAGAACCGTATCCAGCCGAAACGACCCCGTGTGGATGGCGCCGGCCACAATCGCCACGGCCAACAGAGGTTCCAGCGCGATCATGGTCATCATCTCGCGGCTGATGCCGACCAGTGAATAGGTGGACCCCGCCGCCAACCCCGCCAGCAGCGTGCAGATGCCCGAGAGCGTCAGGAGATAGATCACCAGAACGACATCCCCCGCCCCGCTCAACGGCGCGGGGAAGCCCATCGGCACCAGGGCGGCGAGCGTGAGCACTGTGGCCAGCGACAGGTAGGCTGCGAATCGCTGCATGGCCGGCGCCTGGCCGGACTCGATGTCTTCCTTGCCCAGCAGTTTCAAGAGGTCGAAGTAGGGTTGCCGGAGCGGCGGTCCCTGGCGCGATTGGATTTGGGCCGTCACCTTGCGCAACACACCCTGGAACAAGGGGGCCAGAAGCAGGACGAGGGTGACATTGGCCAGGACGCCCAGGATGATGATCAAGAGGCTCATGTTATGCCTTCCTCACCAGCCGTATCAGCTCCTCTTGCGACCACACCCTGGACGCGCCCGACTTGAGGTCAATCGTCTCCAGCCGATCCGTGCACGAGAAGCAGGGATCTATGCTGCCGAGGGAAATCGTCATGTCGGCCAGTTGCTGGTCCTTGATCATCATCGGCACCGCCTGGAGGTTCTGGTAGGTCGGCGCGCGCACCCGCCAGCGGTGCGGGCGATTGTTCTCGCCGGTAATGACAAAATGATGGCTCTCGCCGCGCGGGGCCTCCACCGACGACAGCCCCAGGCGCCCCACCGGCAACTCGTCTGTGATTGGGGTTTGCAGCGGCCCTTCCGGCATCTTCTCCAGGCACTGACGAATGATCCGGATGGACTCGAACACCTCCATCATGCGCACCACGACGCGGGACCAGACGTCGCAGCCGGTGGCAGTGATAACCTCGAAGTCCACGCGGTCATAGGCGGCATAGGGATGATCGCGGCGGCAATCAATGTCCGCGCCCGCCGCGCGCGCCACCGGCCCAATCAGGCCGGCGTTCTTGACCAGCGTCTTATCCGCCACGCCGACGCCGCGGGTGCGTTTCTGGATGTTCTTATCCTTGCTCACGGCGGCGACGACCTCGCGCCACTCCGCCTCCAGCTTGTCCAGCAGGCGCCGGAGCTCGGCCTTGACTTCGGGCGTGATATCCCAGCGCACGCCGCCGATGACGCACAGGGCGTAGGTTTTGCGGTTGCCGCTGATCTTCTCGGCAATCCACATGATGGGCTCGCGGATGCGCCAGCTCTGCATGAAGAGCGTGTCGAAGCCCACAATGTGGCAGGCCAGACCGACCCATAACAGGTGGCTGTGGAGCCGCTCGATCTCGAGCATGATCGTGCGGATGTATTCGGCGCGGGGCGGCAGGCGCAGCGCCACGGCCGACTCGACCGCCTGGGCATAGGCGACGTTGTGCACGCAGCCGCAGATGCCGCAGATGCGCTCGGCCATCATCGGGATGTCGTTGTAGGTCAGGACCGACTCGGCCAGCTTCTCGATGCCGCGGTGCACCATGAAACCGCGGTATTCGCAGCCGCGCACCATCTCGCCCTCGACGTAGAGGCGGAAATGGGCGGGCTCGTCGAGCGTGGGGTGGAACGGCCCGAAGGGCACCACTGTGCAGCCTTCGGGCGGGTCGTCGAACTTGAACTCAGCCTCTTCGTCGAAACCTTCCGGCACCTGGTTCCAGGGCACGTCCTTGCGCAGCGGATGCACGCCGTCGGGCCAACCGTCGGGAAGCACCAGGCGCTTCGGGTAACGGTGCCCCACCGGCTCGATGCCGAGCAGGTCGCGGAACTCGCGCTCCGCCCAGTTGGCGCCGGGGATGAGGTCGGAAATGCTGTCAACCTTCGGATGGTCGGGGGGCAGATAGACCAGCACGCTGCACAGCAGGTGGTCGCGGTCGAACGCGAAGTCGTGGGCGACGAGGAACTGGCCCGAGACAGGCCGGTCATCGAGCCCGATGCTGATGACGTAGCGGGCGTCCAGGTCGCGGAAGATGTGCTGGCAAACCGCCTTGAGCGAGGACGGCTCGACATAGACAAACAGACGGGTGTCACCGGGCAAGTCGGCCCGCTGGATGGCCGGGCCAAACTTCTCTTTCAACTGGTTGAGTCGCTCGCGTGCGGTCATGGCTTGGGTGTGGGCGGCTGGCGCTGCGGCTTGGGCGCGCCGCCCAGCCAGCGGAAGTAGCGTTTGATCTCGCCGTAGAAGTTGTGGGCGGAGTAGCGGTGGCAATCCGCCTCGCGCACGTAGCCGCAGAGCCAGGGCGCGGCGGCCCGGCGGGAGGCGCTGCCCAGTTTGGAAAGACCGCGCACGACGAGCAACATCAGGCCCAGCACTACGGCCAGTATCACGGGAGCGAACAGGGCAGCCGACTGCATTTGGGCCACCCCCGTCCACAGGCCGGTTTGCATCGGCACAGCCTGGGCCAGCGCAGCGCCGAACCCCTGGGTGCTCGTCTCCAGGGTGCGCTGCATCAGGCTGAAGCCGATGGCCGGCACCACGCCCAGCAGCACGCAGGCGAGGGCCAGGCAGACTTGCGGCAACTGCATCGTCCAGCCAACTTCAAGCCGCCCATGCCGCGCGGCCTGCTCCTTCACCAGCGCGCTCTCCCGGGAAAGGAAGCTCACCCCGAAGAACTTGATGAAGGAGGCGAGCGTGAGGGCGCTGGTCAGCACGGCGATGACGGCGAACACGGCGAGGTATTTTGCGGAACCGCTCCCCTGCACCGCCGACACGTAGATCGTCCACTTGCTGACGAAGCCATTGAAGAGCGGCACGCCTGAGATCGAGAAGGACGCCACGATGGCGGTGATCGCGGTCAGCGGCATGAACTTCATCAGCCCGCCCATCCGGTTCAGATCCTGCGTGCCCGTCGCGTGGAGCATCGAGCCGGCATTGAGGAAGAGCAGCGCCTTGAAGAGACCGTGGTTGAGCACATGGAGCAGCGCGCCATAGAAGCCGATGGCGGCGAGTGCCGCGGCATTCGGCCCCAGCGACGGCAGCAGGCTCATGCACGCCCCGGTTCCCAGGAGGATGTAGCCGATCTGGCCGATGCTGTGGAAAGCAAGCAGCCGCTTGGACTGCTCCTGCTTGAGCGCCTGCATCGTGCCGGTGAACAGTGTGATAGTGCCCAGCAAGGCGACGACCAGCCCCCATTTGGCAAGCGGGTAATCCGCCTGGCCGGCGGGCGGCACCAACCAGAGGAAGTAGCGCAGAAGGCCATAAACGCCCGTCTTGATCATCACGCCGGAGAGCATCGCGCTGACGGGTGACGGAGCGGCGGGGTGCGCGTCCGGCAGCCAGAACTGGCCAAACGGCCACATGCCCATCTTGATGCCGAAGCCCACAAGGAACAGCGCGAAGGCCAGGGCGGTCGCACCGGGCCGGGCGCTGAGCATGGCCGGCAGGTTGGCGCTGACAGTGTCGAAGTCATACTTCAGGGCCGAGCTGCCGCTCGCTGCCGCGCCCGTCACCGCCAGCAATTCGGCGCCGATCATGGTGGCGGCGCAGGCAATTTGCATCATGAGCAGATACTTGTTCGCGGCGCGGATGTTGGCGGGTTTCCGGTGCTCGAACCGGATGAGGGCGTAGCCCGGCAAAGTCATCATCTGCCAGAAGATGAAGAAGAACCACATCATGTCGGTGGTGCTGACCAGGCCATACATCGCCGCCAGGAAGATGAGGAAGTAAGGATAGTAGCGCGCCACGCCGTAGTCCTCGTAGCTCCGCATGTAAACAATCGAGTAGAGCGCGGCGGGCACGGAAATCAGCGCGGTCAACAGCAGAAAGACCGCGGTCAAGCCGTCCACGTACACCCGCAGGACCAGGCCCATTTGCGGAAGGATGGCAAACTCCGCCGGATGCCCGGGGCCTGACGTGAGAACCCTGGCCACTGTGGAGACCATCATCACCGCTGTCGCCAGGGTGAACGCGAACGCCAGCCAGCCCGCGACCGTCTTGTTCCGCGAAACCAGCAAGGTAAGCACCGCGCCGACGATGCAGAGGACAACGGCAGCTATGACAGATTGTTCGGGAGTCATGCCATCACCTCCATCGTCGCAGCACCCGTAGCAACGGGGCTCAGGTCCCGCTGCCCGGCCCGGGAAGGCGAGCGTTCTCGCAGGCAGGCTGTCAGTAGCTCGATCAGCAGCTCAAGAGTGGCTTGCACGGCCGGAGTCAAGGCGTCGCACGGTTTGAGCGACCCCGGCTGCACGCCCAGGAGCCAGGCTCGCGTGCGGCCAGTGGCCTCGATCTGCCGCGCCAACAGGCCCAGCGAGAGCTTATGCGTGGAGACCTGCGGAAACCGGGCGGCCATCTCCTGCGAGTCGAGCAGGACCACCGAGCCGGGCGCGCCGCCAAATTCCACAGCATCGAGGAATATGACGTGGTCAAACCCTTCAACCGCTAGCCGGCCGATGAAGCGCTCGGGACTCACGCCGGCATTGAGGAGGAGGTGCCGAGGTCCCAGTTCCGCGCTCCCGTTCCCCTCACCCCAACCCTCTCCCTTAGGGAGAGGGAGCACCGTCGTCCGGTTCAGTACGAGGTTGCAGCGTCTGGATTCGTCGCGAGACGGGAGGCGATTCCCCCTCTCCCCAAGGGAGAGGGTTGGGGTGAGGGGGAACGTAGCGCTAGGCCCGCCGGAGCTCAGGAATTCTGCACTAGTCTCCGGTTTGTCGGCTCCTATCAGCGCCTCCGCCAATCGCACCCCGAATCCATCATCCCCGTAATCCACATTCCCCAGGCCCATCAGGCAAACCGGGCCCTGGAGGAGTTGCAGGAGTTGCTGGCGCAGGTCGGGCATCAGATATCCTCCCCCAGCTTCTTGATCTGCTCGTAGGTGAACACAGGGCCGTCCACGCACACGTAAGCCACACCGATGCAGCAGTGGCCGCACTTGCCGACCCCGCACTTCATATACCGCTCGAGCGTCGAGACGATGTCCTTCTCCCGGAAGCCCATCGCCAGGAGGTCCTTGATGACGAAGCGGAACATGATGGGCGGGCCGCAGACAAAGGCGATGGTGTTGTCCACCGGCACCCGCACCCCGGGCCGCTTGAAGAGGCTGCCGACCACGCCCACGTTGCCGTCCCAGCCCTCCGCCGCGCGATCCACCGTGAGGTAGCACTCGACGCCCGCCGATTTCTGCCACTCGCGCAGATTGGGGACATACATTAACTCCCTCGGCGTTTTGGCCCCATAGAAGATCTGGATGCGCTGATACTTGTCCCGGTGCTTCAGCGCGTAAACGATGCAGGAGCGGAGCGGGATGAGCCCAATGCCCCCGGCCACAAACACCAGGTTCTTCCCGTAGTAATCCTCCATGGAGAACCCATTGCCGTAGGGCCCGCGGACGGCAAACCGGTCGCCGGGCTTCAACTGGTGCAGCGCGGCGGTGCAACTGCCGACGGTGCGGATGGTGAAGAACGTTTCGTCTTCGGTGGGGCTGGGCGGCAGCGACGCCGGGAACTCGCCGACGCCGAACAGCGACACCTGCGCAAACTGGCCGGGGCGGAACCGTTTGAACTTCGCCTGCTCCGCCGGGTCCTCGAAGTGCCAGTAGAAGGTCTTCACTTCGGGGATGTCGTCGCTGACCCGGTCCAGCACTGCCAGCTTTGGCAGGTAGATATTTTCCGCCGCCCCGTTCACCGAAGTTGGACTGGTGATGGCCTGGCTCATGAGGGTGGAATTTTGTCGGTGGCGGCGGTCGCCCGCCGGATCATCTCGACCACGCTGGGCATGCCGACATCTCCGTGGCAAACCGCTGCGCAGCGGCCGCAGCCCACGCAGGCCATTGTCAACTCGCGCTGGATGAAGTAATGAGCCAGCTTGCGCATAAAGCGGCGGTTGCGGCGGTCGTGCACCGCGCGGCGCGGGTTGAAGCCGCCGGCCATGCGCGTGAACCCGCTCAGGGCGCAGGCGTCCCAGATACGCACCCGCTCGATTTCATTCGGGCCAACCTGGCGGTCGCTGACGGTGAAGCAGGTGCAGGCGGGGCAGACGTATGTGCAGCCGCCGCACTCCAGGCAGCGGTTGCCAATTTCCTCCCAGGTCTTCTCGAGGATGCCGCCCTGCGAAACGTAGCGCACGGTGGCCGCGAACCAGCTTGTGGTGGTCTTGAACCGCTTGCGGACCTCTTCCAGAATGACGCGGCGCTTCTCGACGTGCGCCGGCGTGGCCGGCTTGAACATCGGCTGGGCAAAGAACGCCTCGCCCGCAGGCGTTCCGGCCACGGACATGAACTCCCCGCCCAGGTCCATGAGCTGCAGGTCGAAGTGGTCGCGCGCCGCCGGGCCGGTATCGGCGCAGACACAGAAGCACTCGTCGTTGACATCGCGCTCCGGATCGGTGCACACCACATTGATCAGGAGCACATTCTCCCGGCGCTTCTGGTAGTAGAGATCGCGGAACTCGCGCCCGAGGTAGAAGCGGTCCAGGTGCCAGATGCCGGACAGGTCGCAGGAGCGGATGCCGAAGATGGCGCGCTTGCGCTCGCGGTAGGTGGGCTCGACTTGAATCGTGCCGTCGTGCTGCCGCACCTTCAGCAGCCGTTCGATGTGGGGCAGGACAAAACGCTTCGGCGGGTAATAGGGGTTGGGCAGGTGGACCTGGATGCGGTCGCGGTTCTCGTCGGTGACCAGGTCGAACCACGTGTCGCGCCCGCGCCCGGCAAACGGCGCAAACACCTCGTAGCCTTGCTGCCGGAGCAGGTCCACCAGCTTCAGCACGTCGGCGCGCTCGAGTAGTCGGGCTTTCATGCGAGCTCCTTCGCCACGCGCGCCGGGATGAGCTGGACGCCGCTCTCCGCCGAGCCGCAAACCTGCTGCTGCACCTGGCGCACAAAATACGGCACATAGACCGTCCCGCTGCGCACCTCGGGGGTGACCCGGGCGTTGATGACCGCCGAACCGCCGGCCGCCGACAACCGGACTTTCTCCCCGTCGCGGATGCCGGCCTGCTTGGCGTCGGCAGGGTTCATTTCGACAAAGCCTTCCGGGTAATCGAGCAGCAGGATGCGGTATTCGCGCTTCAGGGTCTCGCTGTGTTTGATTAGCACGCTCTGGTTCCAGTAGTAGAGCGAGTGGCCGAAAACCAGCGTGAGGGGATACTCCGCCGAAGCGACGGCCGCTTGCGGGCGCCTGGCGATGGGGGCGAACTTGAACCCCTGCTCCGGCAGGCCTTCCGCAAAGAGGTAGCGCGTGCCGAGCGGCCGGTCCTTGCTGCAAGGCCATTGCCGGCCGTATTCAGCCGCCAGGTTGGGGTAGTTGGCGCCGCTGTAGAACGGGACCACCCTGCCAATCTCGTCCATCACGTCGGCTGCCGACTCGTAGCGCCAATCGGCTCCCAGGTCTCGCGCCACCCGGGTCAACTGCTGCCAGGCAGGCGTCGTGCCGGGCAACGGTTCGATAATCTGCTCGGCGAGCTGGATCCGGCGCTCGGTGTTGGTGAAAGTCACACGCTCCTCTCCAAAGGCGGTGGTCGGCAATACCACGTGGGCATGGCGGGCGGTCTCGGTCAGGAACAGGTGCTGCGCCACGACCAGCTCGCACTGATCGAGCGCGTTGGCGGCATCCCCGAAGAACGCGGAGCTGACCGGGTCATAGCGGCAGAGCCAGACCGCGCGGACACGGCCGGCGCCGCGGTCGCTGAAAATGGAGCGCGAGGCAAGGCCGGGCGCGGCCGGCAGTTCGGCTTGCCAGACCTTCCCCAATTCCGCGCGGGCGGCCTCGCTGCCGACGTTGCGATAGCCGGGCAACCGGTCGGGCAACATGCCCATGTCGCAGACCCCTTGCAGGTTGTTGTGCTCAGTCAGCGCGAAGATGCCGGCGCCTTCCCGTCCGATTTGGCCCGCCAGGAGGGCCAGGTTCACGATGGCCTGCACCGGTTCGGCGTCGAGGGCTTCAATGCCTGTCGAATACAGAATGGCAGCCGAGTGGGCACGGGCATAGGCCAGGGCCGCTGCCTCGATCAGTTCCGCGGCCACCCCGCAGGCCTCTGCCGACGCCAGCAAATCATAGTCGCGCACCCGCGCCAGAAACTGCTCGTAGCCGCGGCAATGGGCCTTGATGAATGGCTGGTTCATCAGCCCGTGATCCACGATCACCTTCGCCATTGCCCCGTAGAGGGTGGGCTCGGTGCCGGGCTTGAGTTGCAGGAAGAGGTCCGCGCTCTCCGCCACCCGGTGGCGCCGGCTGTCAATGACCACGAGCTTCGCCCCGGCCAGTTTGGCCCGGATGACCACTCCGCCGATGGTCGGCAGTTGGCGCGCCAGGTCCACGCCGTCCACGACGATCACTTCGCTGCGAGCCAGCTCCCCAATCGAGTTGGTTGTGGCCGGCACGCCCAGCATGTCGAGCAGCACATTGATGGAGTTATTGCAGTAAACCCCGGTGCCGTGATCCACGTTGTTGGTACCGACGACCGCCCGGGCCAGTTTCTGCAACAGGTAAGCTTCCTCGTTGGAGCAGCGCGGCGAGTTGAGGAAGGCGAATGCCTCCGCGCCGTGCCGAGCGCGAATCTCCTTCATGCGGCCGGCGATGAACCCGAGCGCCTCCTCCCACGACACTTCCTGAAACTGGCCGCCCTTCTTGAGCAGCGGGCGTTTCAGCCGGTCGGGCGAGCTCGCCACCTCATGCACATGCCAGCCGCGCAGGCAAATCCGCCCCTCGTTGGCCGGATGCGACATGCTGGGATAGGCTCCCACAATCTGGTTGCCGACCGCTTCGAGGTAAACCCCGCACCCCACCCCGCAGAAGGTGCATGTGGTTAGTTTGTGCGCCATGTGTGCTAATCAGTCAGGGCGGGCCTTTCACTACCTGGCCAGCCGGCGTCCCTTAGCGTCTCCACTTCCGGACAGCCGGAGCCCCTGACCGCATTCGGATTGCCTCTTCAATTTCATTGCCACATGCGCTAGTACAACATCCTACATACCCCGCCAGTGGCAAATAGAAAAGCCTTTTTTCGGGCGAAGCAGGCTCGGCAGCCCCTTGTCGCGCGGACCTGGCAGGGGGCCGGTTGCCACCCGCGAGGGCTGCCCGGTCTCAGGATGGGCCATCGCGTTGGTTAAAGCTGCGGGATCACGGGATGACTGGTCGCCGGGATCAGAGGCCGCGCTCGCTCACGATCTTATTCTCCTCCCCAAGCACGATAACACGGGGTTTCCAGGATTTGGCCTCCGCAGCTTCCAACTCGGTGAAGCTCAGAATCGTGAGCCGGTCGCCTGGTTTGCCGAGCCGGGCGGTGGCGCCGTTGAGGACGATCTGGCCAGAGCCGGGCTCGGCGGCAATGGCGTAGGTCTCGAACCGCTCGCCATTGGCCATGTTGCCGCAGAGGATTCTCTCGTAAGGCACCAGCCCCGCTTTGTCCATCAGGTCCCGGGCGATGCCCAGGCTGCCTTCATAGTTCACGTCGCCCGCAGTCACCTGCGCGCGGTGGATCTTCGACTTTAACACATGCACCAGCATAAGCTTGCCGCTCGGCCTGAAATTCCCGGCCGGCTTCACGCGCAATATAGAATTGGGCAGCGGGAATGTAAATCCGCTTCCCCCTCTCGGGCGGACGCGCCGGTTTCGGGCGGGACGGGAGGTTATTGGCGCTCGTATTCGCCCTTGTTGACGCGCTTCAGCACGGTGAAACCGGCCTTCTTCGCGTCTGAAATCGAGACCTTCTTCGGCGAATTGAAGGTGGACCAAACGCGGCGGACCGGCTTCTTGCATGCCGGGCATTGGGTCAAGGGCGCGGCGGACAGCGGCCGCCGCAGTGTGAACTTGCCGCCACACACCACGCAACCTCCCTCGCAGACTTCGTATTCGTACAAAGGCATCATTGTGCGTCTTTAATCCAACTTCCAAAGTCCGCGGGCCAAAGTCAAGGGCGCGCGTTGGACGACAGGCCGGCGCGGCCCAGGCCACAGGCAGGCAGGCCGGAACGTGCAAACCGAGCGCCGAACCGACGGCGGATCAAGGCAGGACAGCAGGCGACCCGGGACTCAGGTCGGGTTTTCGCGCTGCACCCAGGCGGTGGCGTATTGGGTGAGTTCCGATGCGCCCTTCACGTCAAGCTTTTGCTTAATCTGCTCGCGGTAATACTCGATAGTCTTGATGCTCAGATGCAGCGCCCGCGCGATTTCCTTGGTCTTCTTCCATTGGCCGATAAGCTGAAAGACCTCGAGTTCCCGGTCGCTCAGCCCTTCCACGGGCGACTCCTGGATGTTCTTCGCTCCGCGGACTTGCTGCTGCAGCAACCTGGCAGCGAGCGTGTCGCTCACATATACGTTGCCGCTCAGCACGCGGCGAATGGCGGTCAGGACTTTCTCCAGCGCGTCGGACTTCATCAGGTAGCCAAGCGCGCCCGCGCGAAACGCAATCTCAGCATAGATAGACTCATCGTGCGCGCTGACGACCAGCACCGGCAGCCCGGAGTATTGTGCCCTGATGTTGCGCATCAACTCCAGGCCGCTGCTGTCTTTGAGGGAAATGTCCGCGATTACAAGGTCGGGCTTGAGCCGGTCAATGGCACTCAGCGCATTCGCGGCGTCTTCCTCTTCTCCGCAAACGACGAGGTCGCTCTGCTGGTTCACAAGCTGCGCGATGCCGAAGCGGACAACGGCGTGGTCGTCCACCAGGAGAACCCGTTTCCGGTTGTCCTTGACCTGATTCTGTTTGGCATGAGCCATAGTAATTACAGTTAGTTCCTGGCCAGGGCTTCCGCCTCGGGAATCAACGGAACCCCGAGCAAGGCTAGTGGCCCAAGTTTGCCGCTCGCCTTCCCCGTCCGGCAACAAGCCTGGACGGCATGCAGATTCGTCCTTTCGACCGCAGTTTATGCGCCAATTACCGGCCCAAGACGACGGACACGCATTGGCAGCGTGAAACGGCGGCCCCACGCCTGCACGATTGTCCCAATTCGGGACACAAGGCACTGGCCAGCAAGACAAGGATTTGACGGAAGGGCCGGCCCCCTGACCTGGCCCCCGGGTTGCCTGCGCCGAGACGATTCTGCGCCTTGGGCTTGACCCGGGGCGGCTCATGCGCACAATCCTCGCGACGATGCCGCATACGTGCCCAAACGACAGTCCTGTTGCCACCCTCCCAGACCATGCCGCGTGCAAGTTGACGCGCCGCGCCTTTCTCGCACGCGCCGCCACCCATGCGCTCGCGCTCGGCTGCGGCCCCGCTGTCCTCCGGGCGGCGGCGGCACCAGATGCCGGCAGCGAGCGTGGCCTGATCGAATCGGCCCTGCCGGCGCGCGCCCCGGCGCGGCCGCTCAAGCCACGCAGACTGCTCATCTTTGACCGGAACGTGAACTACGGCGGGCACGGCTCCATCCCAACGGCGAATCTTGCGTTCGAGTTGATGGGACGAAAGACCGGGGCCTTCGAGACGGTGGTGAGCCGTGACCCGGAGGTGTTCCGGCCCGAAAGCCTGCGCCAGTTCGACGGCGTCTTCTTCAACAACTGCGTCGGCAACCTCTTCACCGACGCGGCGCTGCGGCAAAGCCTCGTCGGGTTTGTATATGCCGGCGGGGGCATGATGGGGGTGCATGGGACCTCGGTCGCCTTCACCCAATGGCCGGGGGCAGTCGAGGATTGGCCCGAGTTTGGCTTGATGATCGGCGGGCGGGGGGCGAATCACCGGGCGAACGACGAGCATGTCTTCATCAAGCTCGATGATCCGGAGCATCCGCTCAACCAGGGATTCGGCGGCCGGGGCTTCGACTACCGGGACGAGTTCTTCCGCGTGCATGATCCCTACTCGCGCCGGCGCGTCCGCGTGCTGATGAGCATTGACACCGACAAGACCGACCTCCAGGGCCGTCCGCCGGAGCGAGCCGACAACGACTTCGCGCTGGCGTGGGTGCGCAATTACGGCCGCGGACGGACGTTCTACTGCACCATCGCTCATCACCCGGGCGTGTTCCGCGACCCGAAGCTGCTGCCGTTCTACCTGGCCGCGGCCCAGTTCATCCTCGGCGATCTTCCGGCGCCAACCATCCCCAGCGCGATGCTGACGCCGGCCATCCGCGCGCAGGAGAAGCTCGGCTGGCGGCTTGGCATCGAGGCCTACACGTTCCACAAGTTCTCGCTCTTCGAGGCGATTGAGAAGACCGCTGCGCTGGGCGTGCCTTTCATGGGCGGGCTGAGCTTCCAGAAGGTGGGCGGCGGTGTCGCGAAGAACTTCGAGCCGGGGCTTTCCGATGATGAGCTGCGGCAAATCCGGCTCAAGCTGGACGCTGCGGGCGTGCGCCTGCTCACCTACTACATCCAGGACATTCCGGGAGACGAAGCCGGCTGCCGGAAGGTGTTCGAGTTCGGCCGCCGGATCGGCATCGAGACGTTCATGTCCGAGCCGAAGCCCGAGGCGCTCGGCACGATCGAGAAGTTCTGCGACGCCTACGACATCAAAGTGGCTTTGCACAACCACGATCCGCAGGCTTCTCCCGTCTATTGGAGCCCGGCGGGCATCTTGAAGGCGTGCGAGGGCCGGAGCAAACGCCTCGGCGCCTGTGCTGATCTTGGCTACTGGATGCGGGCCGGCATTGATCCCATCGCGGGTGTGCGGCAACTGAAGGACCGCCTGCTGACGCTCCAGGTGCACGATCTGAACGCGCGCGGCGCAGACGGCCACGACGTGCCGTGGGGCACCGGCGCCGGGAATACCGCGGCGTTGCTCAAGGAGATTCACCGGCTGGGCATCCGGCCCACGATGTTCGGGCTGGAGTATTCCTACAACTGGCTCGAATCCATGCCGGACATCGCCAAGTGCATCGCGTTCTTCAACCGGGTCAGCCTGGACCTGGCCCACGGAGGATAGTCACCCTATGCCAACACCTCACCAACCGGGTTTGACGCGCCGCGCCTTCCTGGCGCGCGCAGGCGCTGCGTCGCTCCTGACGGTGCCCTGGATTATTCCAGCCTCTGTCAGGGGCCAAAACGGCGTGGCCGCGCCCAGCGAGCGGCTCAATGTCGGGCTGATCGGCCTCGGCGCGATGGGCAGCGGGCATCTGCGCATCCTGGCCGGACATCCGCAGACCCAACTGCTCGCTGTGTGCGATGTGGACCGCGCCCGGCGGGAGGGCGGCGCGCAGCGGGTGGACGAAATCTGCGCCGCCCGGCGCTCGGCCGGCTCGTTCCGAGGCTGCGCGGCCCTCAACGACTACCGGGAACTGCTGGCGCGACCGGACATTGACGGAGTGGTCATCGCAACGCCGGACCATTGGCACGCGCTGCAGGCCATTCACGCCGCGCAGGCGGGCAAGCACGTCTATTGCGAGAAGCCCGTTTCGCTCACCATCCGCGAAGGGCGCGAGATGGTGGACACTACCCGCCGCTACGCGCGCGTTTTTCAGACCGGCACCCAATACCGCTCGATTCCCAGCATCCGCCAGGTGTGCAGATTCGTGCGCGAGGGCGGACTGGGCAAGGTGAAGTCCGTCTTCACCCCCTGGATGAAACTCACCGTCCCCACACTGGGTGAGTCTTACATACCGCTCGATCCGGCGCTACCGTCCGAGCCCACCCCCGAGGGACTCGACTGGGATTTGTGGGTCGGCCCCGCGCCGTGGCATTTCTACAACGCGGCTTACCACCGCAACCCGATCCCCGGCGTGGTGCCCTGGACGTTCTGCGACGCCTTCGGCGCGGCCGCAATCACGAACTACCATTCGCACGCGGCGGATGTGATCCAATACGCCATCGGCATGGAGACGAGCGGCCCGGTGGAGATTCTACACCCGTCGAGCGGACAGTTTCCCACTCTCACCTGCCGCTACGCCAACGGCGTGCTGCTGCATCACGTGGAGCATTGGGGGCAAGTGAAGCAACTCTACCACGCGGTTCCCGCCGGGGCGCGGCTCGAGGGGCTGTTCGGCGGCGTGTTTGTCGGCGAGCGCGGCTGGATCACCTCCATGTCCGGCAGCGGGCCAGTGGAGGGCGGCCCGGAAGAGGTCCTGCGCGAGGCGGGCCTGAAAACCCGCCAGGTGAACATCGGCGCGAACAATCACCACGCGAACTGGTTCGAGTGCATTCGTTCGGCCGGCCAGCCGAGTTCCCATGAGGAGATCGGCCATCGCTCGGCTTCGCTGGGACACCTGGTGGCCCTGTCATATCAGCTCGGGCGCAGCCTGCGCTGGGACCCGGCGCGCGAAATCTTCCCGGACGATGCGGAGGCGAATCGCCTGCTCGCCCGCGCGCGACGGGAGCCCTGGCTGGCGTGAGCCGGCCGCTGTAGCACTCCCCATCGCCGACCCGCGCCGCATGGCGAGCCGACTGCGGCCTACAATTCAACCCGGTAGAGGTGCGTCTTGGTTCTGAGGTAAAACGCCTTGCCGGACACGGCCGGCGACGCCATAAACCCATCAGCCAGCGAGTTGGTGGCCAAGACCTCGAAGATGCGGCCGGGCTTGATGACGGTGGTGGTGCCTTGCTGGTTGAACAGGTAGAGCCGGCCATCGGCGTAGATGGGTGAGGCGGCGTATTTGCCGGGGACGCGCTCGGACCAGACGAGTTGGCCGGTGGCAGCTTCGACACAGGTGAGGTAGTTCTCGGCTGCGGCGGTGTAGATCAGGCCGTCCACGAGGAGGGGCGAGGCGTAGATGCCGACGTTCTTGGTGAACTTCCAAGCGACGCCGGTATCGGTCACGTCGCCCTGACCGTCGGTCTTCACAGCCCAGAGCTCCTTGGCGCGGAGACCCGTGACGAAGAAGGCCAACCCCCGGTCGAAGAGCGGGCGGGGAGCGGTGGAGAAGTCGTTGTAGCGGACCTTCCATAGTTCGCGCCCGGTCCGCGGGTCGTAGCCATAGGCGGCCTTGGCGCCCGCGCTGAGCATCAGAGGCTTGCCCGCCACGGTGATAATCAACGGCGTGCCGTGCGCCTTGCGGTGGTCCCCCTCGCGCGCCATCTGGCCCGGCTCGTTTTCGTCGTTCCAGGCCACCGAGCGCGCCGTCTTCCACACCGTCTTGCCGGTCTGCTTGTCGAGCGCGACATGGTATTGCAGGTCCGCACCGTCGAACGTCAGGATGAGCAGATTCTCGAAGGCGACCGGCGACGAAGCGGGGCCGCGGTAATGCCGGCACGGCAGGTCGTCTCGCTTCCACAGCGTCTTGCCGGTGCGCGTGTCGAGACAGGCCGTGCCAAAGCTGCCGAAGTGGACATAGACCCGGCCCGGCTCGATCACCGGCGAAGGCGTCGCATAGCAGTTCATCGAGGCGCCATTGCCGAGCGGCTCCGGGTTATCGCTGTGAAAGACCTTCTCGTTGAAGCGGATCGCGCCAGTCTCCGCGTCCAGGCCGATGGCGAAGAAGTCGTTGCCTTCGACGGTCGCCGTGGTCAGCCAGACCTGCCCGCCCATCACCACCGGGGTGGCCCACCCGCGATGGGGAATCGCCGTCTTCCATTTGACGTTGTTCGTTTCGCTCCAAGTCAGCGGCAGCCCGACGGCTTTAGTGCCGCCCGGAGCCCCGGCATGGCCGTCGCCCCGCGGCCCGCGAAACTCCGGCCAGTCAGCCCGCGCCGCTGGCCCGCCCAACGCCAGCAGCCCCAGGGCCAGGAGTGGAAGCAATCGGTGCCGGCTGCCGCCGGCCCGCAACTCGTCGGAAACAGAGAAGGCGCGTTTGTCGCAAGTCATAGCTGAAGCGTGGTCAGCCGCGCACTCCAAGTCAATGATGAGAAATGTCCGCTGCGGGCTCAAAGTTCCGCGGTTGCGGCGGTGTGGCGGGATGTGATATGCCATGGGAAACTTAGAAACTCCTATGGCCGAAGTTGAATACCTGGCGGGCAAGGTCGTGCGGTGGTCGCTGCCGGTCATCTCCGGACGCCCCGGCCCCGACGCGCCCGCGCTCAAGCGGCTGTTGCTGGCGCAAGGCGAGCTGGCGCAGGTGCACGATTCAGATGAGGCGATTCGCTACCTGGCGGTCATCGAACTGCGCGCGGGCTGCGTGCGTGGGAACCACTACCACAAGGTCAAACGGGAGCGGGTTTACGTTCTGCAAGGCGGGCTGTCGGTGGTGGTTGAAGACATCGAGACCGGGGCGCGCGCCTCGGTAGCGTTGCAGGCCGGCGACCTGTTGCTCATCCAGACCGGCATCGCGCATGCGTTGCAGACCGTTGAGGCGGGCCAGGCAATCGAGTTTGCCCAGAGCCGTTTCGACCCCGCGGACATTTTCCCCTTCCCTCTGCTCTGACCGCTTTGGAGCGCCGAAGCCGCCAACCCGCCCGTGCGCCGCGGCGCCCGGCTCACGGCTGGCCTTGCGCCAGCACGACCCGGAACCCTACGTAGGCGTATTTGTACGAGGGGTAGTAGCCGTTGCGGCACGCCGACCGGCAGAGACGGCCGGATGCATTCCAACCGCCGCCGCGGAACACGCGGTACGAACCCGAGGCAGCACCCGGCGGATCGGTTACGCCTCCGCCAGGATAGGCGCCGTACCAGTCCCGGCACCACTCCCATACGTTCCCGTGCATGTCATGCAGCCCCAGCCCGTTCGGCCCGTAGCCCCCAACTGCCGTCGTGTGGCCCAGATAGACTCCACTGGCGTTGTAATTCTCGCCGACGGTGGCGTCGTATTCGTAACGGCCGTCGAAGTTAGCCCCGCCCGACCGCAGCGCGCTGCCGTAGTGAAACGCCGTGGTGGTCCCCGCACGGCACGCACACTCCCATTCCGACTCCGTAGGCAACCGATACACCCAGCCAACCGGCACCCGCCCCGCCGCCCGTTCCCGCTGCGTCAGGTGCGCGCAGTAGTTCGTTGCGTCAATCCAGCTTACCTGCTCGACCGGCCGGTTCAGATCTCCGGTGCAGGCGCTCGGGTTATTCCCCATCAGCGCCAAATACTCCCCCTGCGTCACCTCGAATTGCCCGATGTAATACCCATGCGTCAGCGTCACCGTGTGCTGGGTTTCGTCGGCTCCGCGCAGCGCCTCGCTGACCGGGCTGCCCATGACGAACGTTCCGGGCGGCACCCAAACCATGTTGGTAGTCGTCACGTTGGTCGTGATTTGCTCGCTGAAAGCCCGATAGAACCGCCGGGGGCTGACGGCCTGCTTGTCAACGACCAGGTAGGGACTGCTCGGCAGCGGGACTATATTCGTCAGGACCTTCCAGCTAATGACGCTGTGAAGATTAGTGGTCCATTGGACGGTGCAGGCGCTGCCGACCTCCCCGGTAATCCTGAGCCAAACCCACGCGTTGGAAACCTGCGCACTCAGCACCGGTCGAACCTGGGCGTAGCCCGACCAGGCGAACAAGCCAGCAAGAACCGAAAGCACGCAAAGTCTTTTCATACATTTCTCCCCAGAAGCTCTCTCCGACAGCCGCGTCGAGACTCCTTGAAAAGGGCTGGATTGTCAATCCTGGATCGCTCCCGGCGGCGGCCCAAAACGCATCTCGGTTCCTGAGGGGCCTTTTTCGGAGCAAAGGCCCCAGCCAAAGGGTTGAGCGACTGCGCTGCGGCATTGGCACCTCCCGGCGGCAGTTTCAAGGCGCTGCCGCAGCCCGCAATGGGTCGGCGGGAACGCCGCAGCCTCCCCGTCCCGCTACCGTAGTACCTCTAACCCCGGGTTAGAGGTACTACGGTAGCGGGACCGGGAGAGGACCATGGCGAGAGGATGGGGCGCGGGGGTGGAAAAAGTGCGGAAGTGTCGTGTGGAAAGAGGGTTACCCATGCGCGGGGCCGAAGGGTGCGGACTGGTTCCAGGCGGGGCCTGACTGGCACGGGTTGGGGAAGGTATCCAGGACCGGGAGTCCTCGTCGCAGTCCGCTTTCGAGGTGCCGGAAACCGCGGCCGTATGTCCCCCAGCTTTGGGACGTTGCCAGGAATTGAGATGCTTCCCCTCATGCCTCAGCCCAACGCTTCGGGTTGCGCCAGGTGTCTGTGCATCGCCACCCTGCCGGATTGAGCGGGATAGCGGAACGGCAGCCGCCGCAGATTCCTGCCAATCGCCCAGCCGGAAGCCGTGCGCAATGACCAGCGCGAAAGCTTAAGGAGATGCGGCTCAAGAGAGGGCAAGAGTTGAGATGCGCCCAGCATCAGGGCGCGATGGAAGCTTGCTATCCACCGACGGGCGCGTACACTGGCGCACGCTTATGAACATGCCAGTTTGTGGAGTGGTGTTGGTTGCGCTGATCGCGGCGGGGTGTGCGACCAGGGAAAAGACCCAGGAGGCGGCGCACCATACGGTGTATAGCAAGCCGTTGACTTCGCCGGGGGCGAAGTTCGGCGCGTTGCCGGCGCCGGTCCAGCGCACTGTTCTGGCACAGGCCGGGGCAGCGGCCGTAGTGGACGCCGTCCGGGATACCAGCTCAGGCCGGGTCGTTTACAAGGTCTATTTTCGCGAGAGCGACATCTTCCCTCCGATGTATATCGCGCCGGACGGCAGCGTGCTCAACCCCGATCTGACAGTGGCGGTGAGCGCAAGACAGGGCACGGTGGTGAAGCCCGCCGATGTGCCCCCCACCGTGATGAAGGCCATTCCCGAGCGCGCCCATTCCTCGGAAGTGGCCTACATCAACAAGGAAATGTGGGGCGAGCGAACCATCTACGTCGTTACCTTCAAAGACGAGGCGCACAATCCCAAGCTGCTCCTGGCCGAGGACGGGACCGTTGTGCAAGAGGCGCAGCAATGAAGGCGGGGCAGCCGCGCCGAGGCGGCCCTTAGATAGCGCGCCCGGTCAAGGCGCGCGAAGATCCATCACCCCGGCAAGCGCCCTGGCCATTGGGCCCCTGCTCCCAGATGCCTGGCGCTTCGAGCTGGCGCGTGGCAAGCGCGTTCCAGTTGCGGTTGGCTGCTGGACTGGCAGGGCTGGGATGGAGGATGCGCCCAATCTTCAGAGGACTGTGCCCGAATACTTGCTCAGCCCGTCTTGCGGCAAATTCGCCGATCCCAATCAGCCATTCAGGTTGCAGCACGCCGATGACGGCGCGCAGGTGCCGATCACATGCGGCAAACAAAGCGTCCTGCTCCCCAATAGGCAGCTTATCAGGTGTGCGATTGCGGCCAGTGGCCTCCAGAAAGGCCAGGGGGCAGTAGTTCATCACAATGTGCCCGGCAAAGAACCGGTCCGGCGTCCCGAAGCGCGCGGCGAAGAGGCCCCATAAACGCCGGCCGCTGACCTCGGAACGCACGCAGCCAAAACCGGTGACGGGGCGTCGGGGATGCTCGCGGGACGGTTGGCCGACGTGGCCCTCGAGCTGCAGCCAGTCGCGCACGGCGGAGACCTCGCCGAACGGCACGCCCGTCTGCGCCATGCCGAACGGCCCCGGGTTCATGCCGAGGAACACGACCCGTTTCGGCGCCGTGCCGAACCTTCGCAGGTAGGCCTCATGCGGCGCCCAGGCGTAAGTCAGTGGGTTATAAACGTGCGTGACCGGCGGCCCGAACCGCAGCCGGGTGGTTTCGGCGCGCAAGCGCCGGGCGGCGGCAATGAGCGCTTCCGCAGCGGAGGCCATCAGCACGTTAGCCCGGGAGTCTGGCCGGCGGCCAGGTAGCGCGAGGCGTGGCCGGGCTTAGTGCCCGCAGCCGCAACCGCGGCCGTCACTACAGCAGCCGCTGGCCAGGTCTTCCTCGGAAGGCAGGCGGCCCAGCTCGAAGGTCTTGTTAACGTGCCGGTGAATGGACTCCTGCACGTCCCGCAGTTCCTGCTGAGCGTCTATGAAACCGCGCGCGACAGGGTTCTTGAGCAGCGCGTCACGATGCTGCTCGAAGTCAGAGATTTCCACGTCGGTCAGGGCCAGCGCGTTCTGCTGCTTCTCCTGCAACGCCTGGCCTTTGGCGACCACGCCGTCGTATTGCGCCCGGGCGTGTTCATCCGCCATAAAAAGGTCAATGCTCTTGCGCAGCGCCTGGACGCCAGGCTCGTCCAGGATCGCCTGGCACAGCTCGCGGGTTTTGCGGACGATCACGGTTTCTTCCATCATTGTTGCCATAAGTATCGGTGACGTTATGTGGACACGGGCGATTAGCCATTGGGCGTGCCAGCCCAACATTACAGCACACCACCTCAGAAAAGCAAATCCTCGACCACCGCGGAAAGGGGCGAGGCGGGGCTTGTTAGCTGCCGCCGGGTCTTCTAGGTTCTTCTCGTGCACAGGTTCCGCCAGTCCAAACGCAGCGCCCGGTTCATCGTCGGGTTGATGTCGGGGACGTCGGCGGATGGCATTGACGCGGTGGCGGTCGAGATTTCAGGGCGTGGACGCCACTTGCGCGCGCGGGTGGTGGCGCATACACACCGGTCTTTCCCGCCGATCTTGCGGCGGCGCATTCTGGACGCCTGCCTGCACGGGACGGTGGCGGAGATTTGCGAGCTGAACTTCCTGCTGGGCGAGCATTTTGCGCGCGCGGCGCTGGGGGCCATTCGCCGGGCGCATCTCAAGCCGGCGGACATCGCAGCCATCGGCTCGCACGGGCAGACGGTGCATCATCTGCCCAACGCGCGGACGCCTTCGACCTTGCAGATCGGCGAGTCGGCGGTCATCGCGGAGCGAACGGGGATCACAACCATTGCGGATTTCCGGGTGCGCGACATGGCGGCGGGCGGGCAAGGCGCGCCGCTGGTGCCTTATGCGGATTGGGCGCTTTTCACCGACGAGCGGCGTCCGCGCATCGTGCAAAACCTCGGGGGCATTGGCAACCTGACGTTCCTGCCGCCACGCGCAGGGCTGCAGGACGTGGTGGCGTTCGACACCGGGCCGGGCAATATGGTGATGGACGGGTTGATGGCTGAGCTCACCCGGGGCCGGCAGACGTTCGACCAGGACGGGCGCTGGGCGGCGCGCGGCCAGGTTTCCGAGAAGTTGCTGGCGGAAATGATGGCCCACCCCTTCCTGCGGCGGCGTCCGCCCAAAACCACGGGCCGCGAGGAGTTCGGCGAGGCGTTTGTGCGCCGGGTGCTCGGGTTGGCGCGCCGGCTCCGTTTGCGCCCGGAAGACACGCTTGCCACGGCAACCGCCTTCACGGCGGCCAGTGTCGCGGATGCCTATCGGCGTTTCGTGTTTCCGAGGCTCAAGACCAGCGAGCTGGGCCGATTACAGGTCGTCCTGGGAGGCGGCGGGGCCAGGAACCCGACGCTGCGGAGCATGTTGGCCCGCCGAATCGGCGTGGGTGAATTGCTGACGCATGAGGATTTCGGCATCGCCAACGCCGCCAAGGAAGCGCTGGCCTTTGCTATTCTGGCGCATGAGACCTTGCGCGGTAAGCCGGGCAACGTGCCGAGCGCCACCGGGGCGCGACGGGCGGCGGTTCTGGGCCAGATCGTGCCGGGAGCGGGTTAGACCGCGCTTTTCGCACCTGCGGGCTCGGCGTGCGGGCATCTTGCCCGCTTACACGGTTCGGATGGTCTAAGCGGGCAGGATGCCCGCGCGCCGGGTTCTTGGCACTGCGTGGCGCGGGCGAGAAGGCCAGGTTGGGCGCGGGTAAAGCTGCTTGCTTCAACCACCGCGTAGGGCTTAATGAGAAGCTTATGGCCATACTAGACGTTAAACCGGAAGGTGCGGGCAAATACGACCTGATCGCGCTGGGCGAAATCATGCTGCGGCTGGACCCCGGCGAAGGGCGCGTGCGCACCGCGCGCCAGTTCAAAGCGTGGGAAGGCGGCGGCGAGTATAACGTCGCGCGCGGTCTGCGGCGGTGTTTCGGACTCAAGACCGCCGTGTGCACCGCCTTCGCGGACAATGAGGTTGGGCTGCTGCTCGAGGACTGCATCCTCCAGGGAGGCGTCGCAACCGAGTTTATCAAGTGGATGCCGTTTGATGGCGTGGGCCGCACCGTGCGCAACGGGTTGAACTTCACCGAGCGCGGTTTCGGCGTGCGGGGCGCGGTAGGCACATCTGACCGCGGCCACAGCGCCGCCAGCCAGCTCAAACCGGGCGACTTCGACTGGGACCGCATCTTTGGCCAGCTCGGCGCGCGATGGCTCCACACCGGCGGCATTTTTGCGGCGCTGAGCGACACCACCGCTGAATTGGTCCTGGAGGCGGTGCAAGCCGCCCGGCGGCACGGCGTCATCGTTTCCTACGACCTGAACTACCGCCCGTCGCTCTGGAAAAGCATCGGGGGGCCAAAACGCGCGCAGGAGGTCAACCGGAAGATCGCCGGAAACGTTGACGTGATGCTGGGCAACGAGGAAGACTTCACCGCGTGCCTGGGGTTCGAGGTCAAGGGCGCGGATGAACACCTCTGCCGGATGGAGGTGATGGCCTTCGAGCAGATGATGGACAAGGCGGCAGCAGCGTATCCGAACTTCCGCGTGGTGGCCACCACGCTGCGGGCGGTAAAGACCGCCACACGCAACGACTGGGGCGCGATTTGCTGGGCGGCGGGCAGGTTCTACCAGGCGCCGAACCGCGCGGACCTGGAAATCCTTGACCGCGTGGGCGGCGGCGACAGCTTCGCCAGCGGGCTGATCTACGGGTTGCTCAAGTTCAACGATCCCCAGCGGGCCGTCGAGTACGGCGCGGCGCACGGCGCATTGGCCATGACCACGCCGGGCGATACTTCTATGGCATCGCTCCGGGAAGTGGAGGCGCTCGTCAAGGGCGGCAGCGCGCGCGTGCAGCGGTAACGAGGGAGCGCCGGCGAGCCCAACCCGATCCGTTTAGGCGCCAGGCTTGCTTCTCACTGCAACCACATAGAACACAAAGAGCACAGAGGGGAAACACCCTCTGCAGGGCTTGGTGTCCTATGTGTTCTTTGTGGCTCAGTTCAGACCGTGCTCTCCCCCGCCGCCACCAATTCGTTCCTCACCGGCTCGCCTGGATCAGCAGGAGCCAGTCGCCTGGAGCCGGCGTAGTGAACCGTGCGCCCCTGGCGGTCACGGCCTGGCGGACACCGGTGCGTGGATTAAACCAGCCCACCAACGGCGAGGCGGGCAGCGCGGCGGGAGACAGTTCGACGGTGCGGTCCACCGGGACATAAACCACGGACAACGTATTGGGATCAGTGCCGGCGCCAGCGATAAACCGCTGCGGCGATTGGCTGCCGGGCTGCGACGCGACGATGCGGGCCCGCGGGCGCAGAGCCCCGTAGTCAATCGAGTCCATGAACTTCGCCAGGTGCGACACCTGCTCGGCGCCGGGCAGGAACAGCGCTTCGCGCCACAGGGGCAAGCCGCTCCCCCTGGTTTCCCCGGCGGTCCGGGGCCCGACGGTCCCGTCCCAGTTCATCAGCCCCTCGGCGCAGTAGCTGATTCCGGCCGGGGGGGCCAAGAGCAGGCTCCAGCAAGCTGCGCGGCGCACATCAGCGGCGCCAAATCGCCTGGCCGACCGCGGGGCGGCCCCGTTCTCGCACGGCACAAATGCAATCAGCGGCCGGGCAGGCTCCTTCCGCCACTCCGTCGTGAACGGCCCGGACACGGTCCACATCAGAGCGTCGTCACTGACGTCCGTGACGCTTTGATAACCAAAGGCATCCACCCACTTCTCGTCGCGGAATTCATCGAGCAGCCACTGCGTCTGACCCGGGAACAGCACGACCGGCGCTCGGGGCCGGTCGCCGAACACCGCCTGCCCGATGCGTTTCCAGCGGCCGAGGTTGCTGGCCGATGCGTCGCTCTCGAAGGCGAGCATCCACACCACGGGCTCGGCGCCCCAGCGCGCGACGATATACCGGACGAGCAATTCGGCCTGGCTGTCGGGCAGCGCCGCGGCGCCGGCCGACCATTGCAGCTCCAACAGCGGGGCAATCGCGCTCATGAGGCCCGCGCGGGCCAGGACGCCAATCCTGGCGTCAAGCCGCTGGAAGAAGTCGGGGTTGATGGCGATGCGCTCCAGGGATCCGGTCCAGGCGGACTGCGATCTTGCATCCTCGCCCGGAGCCACCGACCACTGGGCCACCGTGAAGCCCTGGCGTGCTCGCGTGACGGCGTAGAAATCCCAGTCCCTGGATTCAGCCACACGGGCGCCGTCCCAAACAGTGTCCGCCAGCCAGAAGAACGGCGTGCCATCGGCGTGTTCCAGGTGCCGGTGGTTGCGCGCGACTCGCACGGGACCGTGCAGCCGGAACGGGTTCATGCCGATAGGCGCGGAGCAGAGGAACTCGCCAGCCTGGTTGTGCAGGCCGGCATTGGCGGTGTCCGAGCAGGTGGCCCTGAAGCTCCAGCGCCCGGGTTGATCGGGCGAGAAACGCACGCGCCAGGTCCTGCCTCCGTCCCAAAACGCCTCCACCTCGGTCGCCTCGCCCAGCGGCGAGGTAAACACGACTTTCAGCACGACCTCCTGCACCGCATTGGCATAAGCGACGCTGCTCTTGAAGGCATGCTCGAAGCGGTCCCACTTGGGGACGAGCTCCAGTTTGGCGGCGGCCTGAACCGCAGGAAGCGCCGCCGTCAACAGCAGCAATGCGAGCGCAACGAGCCGCGGCCCGGTGGAAACAAAGTTGCGTGTCATGCGAATTCCCATTCTCTCGTTTCGGCGACATCAGACAGCAATCGCCGCGCTCTGTCAAACCATAGGTGGAACCGCGGGCTGAAGGGCATGGGGCCAACCCGCTTCCGGCACGCCGCCGGCCCGGGCCGGCGCGCCACGCGCCAAAATGATTGTGCTGGCGGAAGAGCCGGATTGTCCTACTGTTGAGCATTCCTTAACAAGGCACATTTATGGAACCAAGAGCTGACATCGCTGTGATCGGGCTGGCCGTCATGGGCCAGAACCTGATTCTAAACATGAACGACCACGGATTCACCGTGGCCGCCTTCAACCGCACCGTCGCGAAGGTGGACGACTTCGTGAACAACGAGGCCAAGGGCACCAAAGTCATCGGCACCCACTCGATCGCGGAAATGGTCTCGTTGCTCAAGAAGCCCCGCCGCGTCATGCTGATGGTCAAGGCCGGCAAAGCCGTGGATGAGTTTATTGACCAGGTCATCCCGCACCTCGAAGCGGGGGACATTATCATTGACGGCGGCAATTCCCTGTTCGAGGACACGATCCGCCGCACCAAGTATGTCGAGTCCAAGGGCCTGCTCTACATCGGCACTGGCGTTTCCGGCGGCGAGGAAGGCGCGCGCCGCGGCCCAAGCATCATGCCCGGCGGCTCACCGGCCGCATGGCCGCACGTGAAGGAGATCTTCCAGAAGGTGTCCGCCAAGGTGGACGACGGCTCGCCCTGCTGCGATTGGGTTGGCGAAAACGGCGCCGGCCATTACGTCAAGATGGTGCATAACGGCATCGAATACGGTGACATGCAGCTCATCTGCGAGGCCTACCAGTTGATGAAGGACGGCCTGGGCATGACGGCGCAGGAGATGCACGAGGTCTTCGCCGAGTGGAACAAGGGCGAGCTGAACTCCTACCTCATCGAGATCACGCGCGATATTCTCGCCTACAAAGACACCGACGGCGCGCCGATCGTGGACAAGATTCTCGACACGGCCGGCCAGAAAGGCACCGGCAAGTGGACGGTTATTTCCTCGCAGGAAATGGGCATCCCGATCACCCTGATCGCCGAGGCGGTCTATTCGCGCTGCGTGTCAGCCATGAAAGACGCGCGCGTCGAAGCCGCCAGGATTTTCAAGCCGAAGAAGGCGACGTTCCCCGGCAACCGCGCCCAATGGATCACCCCCATCCGCCAGGCGCTCTACGCTTCGAAGATCATCAGCTACACGCAGGGCTACATGCTCATGCGCGCGGCGGCGAGGCAGTACAACTGGAACCTCAACTACGGCGGCATCGCCCTGATGTGGCGCGGCGGCTGCATCATCCGCAGCGTGTTCCTGGGCAAGATCAAGGAAGCGTTCGACAAGAATCCGAACCTGGAAAACCTGCTCCTCAGTCCTTTCTTCAAGAAGGAAATCCGGACCTGCACCCGGTCCTGGCGCAAGGTGGTCTCGACCGCCGTCAAGAAGGGCATCCCCGTGCCGGCATTCAGCACCGCCCTGGCATTCTTCGACGGCATTCGCAGCGAACGCCTGCCAGCCAACCTGCTCCAGGCCCAGCGCGACTACTTCGGCGCCCACACCTACGAGCGCGTGGACCAGCCGCGCGGCCAGTTCTTCCATACCAACTGGACCGGCCGCGGCGGCACCACCGCATCGAGCACCTACACGGTGTAGGGATTTGTGGTTTGCGGGCTTGGGGCGCGGAGCTTGTTCCGCGCCTCAAGCCCCTTCAATTGGCAGATTGGCTTCGCGCCGTGGCGTCCTGGCCCTTAAGGCGCTTTGTCCGCAGGCCCGCGCACCCGCCGGTACTTGATTTCGCGCAGCGCCGTTGAAGTTTGCCAGGCAGCGACTCCGAGCGGCTGGGAGAGCTCGATGTCGCCCGGCCGCACTGCGATCCTCCTGTCCGCTGTGTCCAGGTCCACCAGCTTCTCCTCGTCAATCCATGCCTCGATCCTATTCTCGGTCACCCGCAGCCGGATCCGGTACCAGCGCCCGGCTTCGAAGCTGGTGAACTTGGTCGTCTCGTTCTCCGATGCGTCCATGCCATTCACGCTCGAGATGCCCATCAGCGAGCCGCCCCAGCCGCCGACGATCAGACTGCAGCAATTGGTCCCGACCGGCACCGTCAGGCCGCAGAAGAAATCCGACCCCATCAGCCGCATGGCGTCCAACGCGATCTCGTAGTTCAGGCGGGGGAAGTCGTTCGTCCAATTGATGCCGGTGAAAGGGTCGCCCATGTTCAGAATGATCACCCCCTGCTGGCACAGCAATTCACCGCGGCCCGCGAAGGGCGTTTCGCGCCAGCCTGCCAAGGTCTGGCCGTCGAACATCGCCTGCCATCCCTGCCCGGGAAAGGGCGCGGGAGGACGGGCGGCGCCTGGCGGCAGCTTCACCGCGAGGTCCTCGCTCGCCGCGTTGGACGGCGGAGCCGACGGCTGCTGCGCCGCCGGCGGGGGCGCCGGCTTGCCTGTTTCCGAGGCGCACCCCGCCGCCAATGCCAGGACGGCCGAAAACGCCAGGGCCCACACCCATCTAATGCTCGCGTTGCTCATGTTTCTTGCCTCTGCTTAAACTAGCTTTCTGCGCCGCCCTGGGCCAGAATTGATTTGCGCCCTATGAACATTCCAGCTTTTCTGCGCGCCCAGCCGGACGGCGTGCTCCTGTCAGTCAAAGTCCAGCCTCGCGCCTCGGCCAATGAGATCGGCGAAGCGCTCGGCAACGAACTGCGCGTCAAAGTCACCGCCCCGCCCGTCGAGGCTGCCGCCAACGAAGCGCTCCTGAAGGTGCTGGCGCAGCAACTGCACTGCCCCCGGAACCGGGTGGACCTGGTGCGCGGCCACACCTCGCGCCACAAGACGGTAAAGCTCTACGGCTTGAGCCCGGAAGAAGTCCTCGCGAAGCTGGGGAAGACCTGACTCCCGGTCCGTGCAAACCGCACTTGGCCAGCCCAGCCTGGCGGCAGCTCGGCGCGGACGCGGAGAATCCGGGGCAACTGTCCGGACTACTTCCCGGCGACCACCGGGTTCCTGAGAATGCCAGCCCCTTCGAGCTCGACTTCCATCATGTCTCCCGGCTTGAGCTTCGAGGTCTTGCCCGGCGTGCCGGTATAGATCAAATCACCCGGATGGAGAGTCACGTAGCGGCTGATGCCACTGACCAGCGCGGCCACGTCGTGAATCAGGTGGTCGGTGTTCTCCTCCTGAACGACCTGGCCGTTCAGTCGCATCGTCAGTTTGAGCTTGCCGTAGTCAACCCCGGTGAGCATCCAGGGGCCAACCGGGCCGAAGGTATCGGTCCCTTTGGCCCGCCACCATTGGATATCCTTGCGGTCCTTGTCGTTCTGCCAAATCCGCTCGCTCACATCATTGCCGGCAGTGACGCCGAAGACATATTCGAGCGCCTTCTCTTTGGGCGCCTTGCGGCACGTCTTCCCGATCACAATGACCATCTCGGCTTCATAATGGACCTCCTCGGAATCGCCGGGCAGAATGACCGGTTCCCCGTCGGCGATCAGGCAGGAAGGGCCTTTGTGGAAGGCTTGCGGGACTTGGAACTGGGGCGGAATCTTCTGGTCGCCAAGGTGGCTTCTGTAATTGCCGGCCATCGCCAGGACCTGCGTGGGGGTCGTGGGAGTGAGGACCTTGACTTCCTTGAGCGGAAAGCGGGTCTCGGTCCTGGACCATTTGCCGAACAGGTCTCCCGCAAGCTGCCGGACCTGGTCCCCTTCGAGCAGGCCGTACGCGATCGTATTGCCCTTCTGAAAGCGGAGGAACCGGAGCGGCTCGGCGCCAGCAACGGCCTCCTTTGCCGCGAGCAAAAACAGAGCGGCGCAGATCAACGCCGGCAGTGGCGCCCCAGGGTGCCGCCACCGCAGCGCAGAGTTCGGGGAGGTTGGCTCTTCTTTCATGCTCATGACCGCTGAGTGTAAGCGGCGGAAAGCGCGCGGCAAGGGTTTCTCCGAGTTTATCGCCAGGCAGGCCAAGTGATGGCGGTTCGCCCCCGCGACAAGGCCGGCGCAACCGCCATTCCCGGGAGTAGCCGGCCATACAGCGCTTCAGGTCGCGCCAGAACCGTCTTGGCGGGGCCTCGCCCGCTTGCCAGACTGCGCCCTCTTGAAATCACTGATCACTTGGATCGAAAGCACCGGCCCGTGGGCGCCGTGGTTCTTCCTTGGGCTGTTCATCGCAGCCTCGGTCCTGATGATCTGGCGGCTTGAAGCGATGACCAGGTGCGGGGTCGAGGGCACCGTGCTCGGCACGCTGGTCATGCCCTACTGCTCGGGCATGGGCAACCTCATCTTCGCCTTCGTGCTCGGCACCAAAGGCGGGCCCGGCGCGGAAGTGCTCACCAATTCCCTTGTGAACAACGTCACCAACATGACCCTGATCATTGGCCTGCCCACGATCTTCTGGGGCATGAACGTGATCCCCGCCGCCCGGTCCTCCAGAAAGAACAAGCCCAGTGCCAAAGAACACCAGATCAACCGGCTTTCGCTTCTCCTGACCCTTACCGCCGTCCTGTTCTTCACCGGCGCGGTCTGGGCGCTGAGCCGCAAAGGCAGGCTCGACACCGGCGACGGCATCGTTCTCGTCGGCCTGTTCCTGTTCTGGCAATGCTTCCACGTCTTCGACGTCCTCAAGAGCAACGTCCGCCGGAACAAGTCCTTTAGCTGGCGGCTGCCTCTGGACCTGGCCGTGCTGGCTGTCGGCGCTTATGCCATTTACCTCAGCACCGAGTGGCTTGTGGACTGGCTGTCCGGCATTCACACGGGCTTTGTCAGCGCCAAACACCTGGGCTGGCTCAGCGGCTGGCTCATGGTCCTGCCCAACGCCCTGCTGGCCTTCTATTACGCCCGCCGGGGCAACCCCGAAGTGGTTTACACCTCGCAGGTGGGCGATGCACATATCAGCGTGCCTTTGTGCATCGGGATTTGTGCCCTGTACGCCCCCATCCCGGTGCCGCCTTTCTTTCAGACCGGCGTGATCATCCTCCTGGGAACCGCCGTGCTTCACTTCCTTTTCGTGGCAATCCTCGGTCGGCTGCCGCGATTGGTGGGCTGGCTGCTGGCGGGGGCCTACGCCGTATTCCTTTACAAGGGGCTGGGCGCCTGAATACCGGGTCAGCCGGCCAGGTCCAGCGGGTCGGTGCGGAACTTCTCGCTCAGCTCCACAAACGGCACCTGCGCCCCCAGCCAAAGCGGGTCACCGGCAATACCGTCCATAGTTTGGACGGTGTTGTTGCAAATCAGGTAAGTCCCCTTCCCCATCACCATGAACGACTCGAAGGCCGAACCCACGCTCTGGCGCGCGAACTCGAAGTCCCCCGCGCTGTATTCCCCGTTCAACAGGCCCTCGCGCAACGGCCCCACATCTTCCAGGAAGTTCTCCTGAAACCCCGCCTTTCGCGGGCCAATATAGGCCAACAGGCGCCCCTTGCCCTCCGCCACGGAAATGACGGCCCACTCGTCAAAAACGGTCTTCCTATACCGGGCATCCATTTGCTCGGCGCACGATTTGATCAGCTCAATTGCTTGCTTAAGTGTCATGGCACAGCCCATCGTCTGCTGCCCCAAAACAAAGCAATTCCAAGGCCAGAATCGGGCGGTGCGCAGGTGTTGCCGGACCTGTTCGGGGCTGTGAGAAGAGCATCCCCACCCCAGCCGAGGCAATACCAACACGGTTCGCCCCGGCGCGCGCGGGCGGGCCGGGGTTTGGGCGGCGGCAGAATCCAGGTGAGTTGGCGGGCCGGACCTGCTAAGGTGCGGGACCATGCAGCGAGTGGTGTTTAGAGATGTCGCCCTGCGGAGCAACCGCTTTTCGGGGCTGGCGGCCAAGGTGCATCGCGTGTTGTTCGTTCTGTTTCTGCTGCAATTCGCCCTGGTTTGGGCGCGGTTGTGGCTGCCCGGGCCGATGTTCGGCAACGCGCGCTGGCCCGATGGGCTTCTGCTGGTGCTGGCAAACGCAACCTTGCTCGCCTCGCTGACCTGCCAGTTGCCCGGCCAGAACGTGATGCTGGCCTCGATCATCATCGCCTTCATCGCCGGGGCCGTGCAAAGCTTGGGCGCGCTGACCGCCATCCCGTTCGGCCCCTACGTTTACACCGAGAACATCGGCCGGGAGCTTTTCCATCCCCTGCCCTGGTCGGTGCCGCTGATCTGGCTGGCCGTCATCCTGTCTTCGCGCGGCGTCGCCCGGCTGATGCTGCGGCCCTGGCGCAAGACCCGGAACTACGGCTTCCGGTTGATCGGGTTCACCACTTTGCTGGCGGTGCTGCTGGATGTTGGCCTCGAACCCTTCGCTACCCGCGTAGCGCGCTACTGGTTCTGGAACCCCACCAAGCTCAAGGTTGACTGGTACACCGCGCCCCTCGTGAACTTCTTCGCCTGGGGGGTCACGACCCTGCTCATTCTTGCGTTTGCCACTCCCTCGCTCATCAACAAGAAACCGCCGCAAGAGCCGTCGCTGGATTACTCACCCGTGGTCGTTTGGCTGCTGTTCATGTTGCTCTTCGCCACCGGCGCCGCTGTCCATCAACTATGGCCGGCCCTCGGTTTGACCTGTGCCCTCAGCGTCACGGCAGCGGTGTTCGCCATCCGCGGCGCCCGCTGGTAAGCGCCAATCGTCAGCTCTTGGGGCCCTGCAGCGAATCGAGAAAACTGCGCGTGGGGAAATACTTCCCGGGACAGCGCGTGTGAACAACATTGAGGTGCTGATGCGTCTTGACCGCCGCAGGCTTAAGCCGGCACCGAACCATGAGCGCCTCCACCAGTGAGCGCAGGCTGGCCATGGCCTTGGCGGAGGGCCGGTGCTTGTCGAAGTTGCCGACCAGGCAGATGCCGATCGCGACCCGGTTCTGCGCCGAACTGGCGAGGTGGCCGCCGTCCAGTTGCCGGGGCCAGCGCTGACAGACGGCGATCGCCCCGTCGCCCATGCCGCTGCCGTTGCCGATAACGAAATGGTAAGCGAGCCCGTTCTCCATGTGCCGCACCTCGCGATGATACTTGTCCATGGTCCTGACGGTCCCGGTGTCTATGCCGCTGTGGTGGATGACGATGTATTTCCACCGGCCGGCCCGCACCGGCGCCTTGTCAATCGCCCGCTGCACGGAACGCGGCAGCGCGCTGGGCGCGGGCTTCTTGGTGGCCGCCTTTTTCGCGGGGGCCGCGGCCCGGGTTGGGATTCGCAGCCGCTGGCCGGCGTAGATGTGGAAATTCCGGTTCAGCCCATTGCGTTCAGCCACCGCGGCGGCTGAGACGCCATGACGCCGCGCAATGCCATAAACCGTGTCACCCCGTTTGACGGTGTAAGTCGTGTCCGCCGCCAAACCAGTGGCGGGCGCTCCCATCGCCCACATCAGCAGCCATAGGGCCGCGCGGGCAATGGCCAGCCTGACGATATAGACTCTGCTCAAGCGCCGATCCATGCTGGCACAAACTAGCCTCGGCTTGTCCGCGCTGGCCAGCCTTTTCCCGCACTGTTGCCCGGCCCCGACCGGCGTCAGAACGTGGCCGCGCATTAGACCTTGGCCGTAACAATGCAGATGTGTGCTCGCCTCTCCTCTCACCCCAGCCCTCTGCCTTGGGGAGAGGGAGCATTGCCGGCCGCGTTGGAATAATCTCACCGTCCAGTGATAAATCCCGCCCACCCGAAAGCGATGCCCTCTCCTCGGGGAGAGGGTTAGGGTGAGGGGGAACCAGGCGTCCGACTGCATAGACACGGCTTAGGCCTTGAACTCGGTGCCTTGCCCTTTAGCCGCCGGCTTGGTCACCTTGACTCGCGCGACCAGCATCCCCGCCATCTCCTCGACCCGCAGTTCGCAAGCCCCGATCTTCAGCATGTCGCCCGCCTTGGGAAAGCCGCCCAGCCGCCGGGTCAGGAAGCCGCTGGCCGTGGTGATGCCCTCCTCGCGCAATGGCTCGCCCACCAGTTCCTCCAGATCATGCAGCGGCAGCGTCCCCGCCGCCTCCCAGGTGTTTTCAGCCGTCTGCGCCAGCAACGGTTTTTCCTGGTCGAACTCATCCTGAATCTGCCCCACCAGCTCCTCCAGGATGTTCTCCAGCGTCACCATGCCGGTCGTGCCGCCGTATTCGTCCACCACGATCGCCAGGTGCAGCTTCCGCTCCAGAAACAATTGCAGCAGCTTCTCCAGCCGCGCGGTCTCGGGAACATAGATCAGCTTCCGCGCGCCCGGCAACAGGTCCGCCCCGGTGCGCACTTTGATGCGCATCGCGTAAAGGTCCTTGATGTGCACCACCCCCAGCGTCCGGTCGAGGTTCCCGCCTTCGCACAACGGGAGGCGCGAGTAGCGCGTCTTTTCCGCCATGTCCAGGCACTCGGCGATGCTCGCCTCGGTGTCCAGCGCGACGATCTCGTGCCGCGGCCTCATCACTTCCCGCGCCACCCGCCGCCGCAAGTCCAGCGCGTTGAGCACGATGTCCCGCCCCAGCGCCGCCGCCCCGGACCGCTTCTGCACCGCGCTGACGATCAGCCGCAGCTCTTCCTCCGAATGCACCAGTTCCCCCTCGCCGATCGGCTGGATGCCAAACCACCGCAACAGCCAGTTGGCCGTGTGGTTCAGCGCCCAGATGAACGGGAAAGAGGCCTTGTAGAACCAATCCAATGGCACCGCCACCCACAACGCCGTCGGCAGCGACTTGCGGATCGCCAGCGACTTGGGCGCCAGTTCCCCCGCCACGATGTGCAGGAAGGTGATCGCCGAGAAACCAATCGCGAAGGCCAGCGAATGCTGCACCTCGGGCGACTCGATTTGCAGCACCCGCATCACCGGCTCCAGCAGGCTCGCAAACACCGGCTCGCCGATCCACCCCAGCCCCAGGCTGGCCAGCGTGATGCCCAGTTGCGTCGCGCTGAGCGCCGCGTCCAGGTTGCGCACCGTCCGCCGGGCGACCCTTGCCCGCAACTGGCCCTTGCCCACCAGCGGTTCGAGCTGCGTGTCCCGCACCTTCACCAGCGCAAACTCCGCCGCCACGAAAAAACCGTTCAGCAGCACCAGCAACAGCACGGCGACGATCTTCCACGCGACGGATATGACGTAACCCCAGTCCATAAGCCGTTAGAGGCTCACCTCCCCGAAGATCACCTTCAGCACGTCCTGCAAGCTCAGGATTCCGATCTCGCGCCGCTCGCGGTTCAGCACGATCGCCAGCCGCTGCCCGCTCCGCTGCAAACGCCCCAGCGCGACCTCGAGTCGCAGGTTCTCATCCAGGAACAGCGCCGGCCTCACGTAATCGCCGATGGGCCTGGTCTCATCCACCGCCCGCTGATAGAGCAGCGTGCCCAGGCCCAGCATCCCGATGATCCGCCGGCCCCCGTCCCGCTCTTCCCACACCGGCAGCCGGGCCAGCTTCCGCTCGCGGCATAGCGCCAGGACGGCGCTCACCGGCGTCGCCGCGCTCACTCCCACCACCTCCTCCAGCGGTCGCATCACCTGCCGCACCGTCAGCGCCTGGAGGTCCAGCACCCGGTTGATCATCGTTCGCTCCTCCGAAGTCAAGCCCTGCGCCGACTCCTGCATCAACAACCGCAGCTCCTCGCGGTTGCCGAAGAGGCGGCCGGTGAACACCTTGCCGCCCCGCCACCGCAGCAGCGCGCCCGAGAACGCCTCGACCAGCGCCACCAGCGGACGCAACGCCAGGTGGACGAGCCGGAACGGGCGCGCCAGCGCCACGCACAGCCGGTTCGGGTAGGTCCGGAACAGCATCTTGGGCAGCAGATCAAAGAACGTGTAGAACAGGAACACGGCAACCGAGAACACCAGCACGAACCACAGCCTTTGGCCCGAGAGCGCCGAGTGCAGCCGCACCACCAGCCAGCCCAGGACGAAGAAATTCACCAGGGTGCTGCCCACCAGAATGGTCCAGAGGAAGTTCTCCGGGTTCTCGAGGTAATCGTGCAGCACTTTGGCCGACGCCTTCCCCGCGCGCATCTGCCGGCGTATGCGCAACCGGCTCAAGGCAAACACCCCCGCTTCCATGCCCGACAACACAAACGACAGCGCCAGGCACGCGCCGAAGGCCGCCCAAATGATGGAGTTGGTTTCCATGTTGACTCTCGCCCCTATTTCACCGTTTCCACCAGCAACTCCCGCACGCGCCGCTCGTCGGCCACCTGCGCCGTGAGCTTGAGCCCGCAGAATGTCGCCGCCTGGCCTTGCGCCGGCACCACGTCCAGCAGGCTCGCCAGCAGCCCGCCCATTGTCTCGACCTCCGGCACGTCGCCCAGCGCCGGATATTCCCGCCGGAAATCGTCCAGCCGCAGCGTCCCGGCCACGCGCCAGCGCCCCGGCCCCAATTTCTCCATCACGAACCCCTCCGACTCCGCCTCGCCCCGGATTTTGCCGATCACCTCTTCGAGAATCTCCTCCATGGTCACGATGCCGGCCGTGCCGCCGAATTCATCCAGCACGATCGCCAGCCCGCGCTGCTGCCGCTGCAAGGCCTTGAACAGTTGCAGCAGGTTCATCGTCTCAGGCACGAACGAAGGCAGCTCGATGGCGTCCGCCAGGTCAATCTGCGGGTCCAGCAGCAGCGCCCGCGTGTTGAGCACGCCCACGATCGTATCGGCGTCCTCGTCGTAGATGGGGAGCCGGCGACGCTTGTGCTTGCGCGCCTCGGCGATCATCTCCTCCACCGACAGGTCGCCCGGGATCGCCGCCATCCGCGACCGCGGCTTCATCACTTCCCGCGCCGTGCGGCGGTCCAGGCTGATGATTTGCAGGATGATCTCCTTCTCCGATTGCGCCAGCGCCCCTTGCTGAAAGGCCATTTCCAGCAACTCCTGGTAATCCGCATCCGATGCGGCGGCTCCCGGCTGCACCGCCCAGCGCGCGACCGCCCGCAGAATCGCCGCGTTGACCTTCTGGGCCCCCCGGCACAGCGGCAGGCTGAACCGGAGCATGAACGCCATCGGCCGCGCCACCCGCAACGCCCACCGCTCGGGCCGCCGCACCGCCAGCGTCTTGGGCCACACCTCGCAGCCGATCAGGATCAGCCCCAGCAATCCCGCCACAGTCGCGGCCAGCGGCCACTGCCCGTGGATGGCCTTCCACAGCGCCACCGCCAGCATCGCCGCGCTTGCGAACGTATTCCCCAGCACCATGGCCGCCAGCAAATCCTGCGGCTCCGCCAGCAACTGCGCCACCACGCCCCCCGCCCCTGGCCGCCGCTCGGCCAGTTGACGCACCTGCCACTTGCTCAGGGAAAACAACGCCGTCTCCGCGAGGGCGAAAAAGAAGGTCGCCCCCGCAAAGATCAAAACCACCACTGCGGCTGCAATCAGCCCTGTCGCCATGCACTGAGCATGAACCGGAAATCCCCACCGGGCAAGCCCGCATTCCAAAGCACCCCCAAAGCCCGTCCAGGAGGGCAGCAGGCTGAGACATCCTGGCCCGTCTGGACGAGTCCAGTTCCCCCGCTCACCATACCCCCCGTCATCCTGATAGGCCGGGTGCCCTCACCCGGCGTCCCGATCTGGTCCATAATCAGAATTGCTGGAGCGCATATCAAACCCTGGCAACTTCCCAAGGCTTGGGGGCCTGCGGTAACGGTTCCCGGCACCCCGGAATCGGGCTGCAGCCCGGACTCCCGGGCCCGAACGCCTTCCCCCAGCCCGACCCAGCCATGCCCCGCCGGGAACCTGTCCGCGCCCCGGCGCCCCGAACTGGGGTAACCGCCTGTCCGCACGGCACTTCCGCCCATCCTCCGCCCCCGCGCCCCGCCCTCCGCTCATCGTCCCCTCCCCGTCCCGATACCGTAGTACCTCTAACCCCGGGTTAGAGGTACTACGGTATCGGGACGGGGAGGGGACGGCGGGCCTGTCCATCTCAGGCGGGGGGATGCCCGTGCTCAAAGGATGGGGTCAGGAGGGGTCAAGACCACGCCGTGGTTGCTCAGCCGCTGCGTAGGCGCCTTTGCCAGGAAAACACCGCTCAAAAACTGAGATGCGCCCGAATTGCTGTCTGGCGCGAGGAGCGGCTTGACAGGGGTTTCGAGAAGGCTTAAACGGTCTGGACAGCCGATCGAACCACGCCGACTCTTATGCGCATGAATAGCTGCTCGAAAACTCCTGCCCCCGATCCGATGCCCCACATCCACACTGCTCACTCGTGTCACTGCGGCTGCTGCGCGGAGGCAGTCGCGGGTGATTGGAGCCGGCGCAATTTCCTGTTGCGGGTTGGCGCGGCGGCGAGCGGGCTGGCATTGACGGCCTTTGACAGCCTGGCGGGGGCCGATCCCGCGCTGGCGCTGCCGGCGCGCGGGCCTTTGTCGCGGAGGGCGCTCAAAGTGCAGCCGGTGCTGACTTACGCCCTGCCGCAGCGGCGCGAGCACACGAGCTGGCGTTCGTGGGGCGGCATCCAAACGAAGTCGGACCTGGCCACCGAGAAGGTCCGCATCGGCGCCGAGCTGGCGCGGCTGCGCAGCCAGGCGGAGTTTGCGCTGGAAATCCTGCCTTTGGCGACGGCGGCCAATGCCGCCGAAGCGGCCGCGGCGGCGGCCGGAGATCACGACGCGATGCTCGTTTATGCCGCCGGGGGAGGGGGCGACATCCTGCAGAAGCTCATCTCGCCGCAGAAGTTCAACCTGATGTTCCTGCGCCACGACCCGGGCCCCGTTTACCTGTGGTATGAGATTGCGCATCCCCATTTCTTGCGCAAGGCGGTGGACGAGTTCGACCAGACCGGCCTGGGGCTGGAGGACGTGGTGGTGGATCGGCCCGAGGAACTGCTCTGGCGCCTGCGGGCGCTGCACGGGTTAAAGAACACCCTGGGCAAGCGCATCGTGGCTATCGGCGGCGCGGGCGGCTGGGGCGCGGGCGGGCGCAAGGCGCCGGAGATTGCGCGCAACCTCTGGAAGCTGGAGATTGTGGATTGCAGCTACAAGGACCTGGAGCCGCGGCTCAAGGCGGCCCGACAGAACGCCGACCTGGTCCGGCGGTGCCAGGCCGCCGCCGGCCGTTACCTGGCGCAGCCGCGCGTCAGCCTCCAAACCGCGCGCCCGTTCCTGGACAAGGCTTTCGTGCTCAACGAGGTGATGAAGGACATCATGGACGAGGCGCACACCGACGCCATCACGGTGCACGGCTGCATGGGGACGATCATGGGGATGTCAGAAACGACCGCGTGCATGCCCTTGAGCTTCCTCAACGACGACGGGTACCTGGCCTTCTGCGAATCGGATTTCGTGGTCATCCCCTCGGGCATTTTGCTGCACTACATTGCCGGCAAGCCGGTGTTCCTCAACGACCCGACCTTCCCGCATGACAACGTGGTGACGCTGGCCCACTGCACCGCGCCGCGCAAGATGGATGGCCGGCGGGCGGAGCGGGTCAAGATCCTGACGCACTTCGAGTCCGATTACGGCGCCGCGCCCAAGGTGGAGATGCGCCTGGGCCAGGTGTGCACCAACCTGGTGCCGGACTTCGACTGCAAGCGGTGGGTGGGGTTCGCAGGCCGGATCGTCGGCAACCCGTTCCTGGACATTTGCCGCTCGCAGATAGATGTGAAGGTGCAAGGCGACGGCCAGGCGCTGCTCCGGGAAATGAAAGGCTTCCACTGGATGATGGCCTACGGCGATTACCTGCGCGAAACCGGCTACGCCCTCAAGAAGCTGGGCGTGGATCTTCACAACGTGAGCGCGGCTTGACCGGGGCGCCTGTCCGCTCTCGCCCCCGAGAGGCGAACAGGAATGCCCGCGCCCGATCCGGGCGCGCGGCGTCCAAGCGCGGGCTGCGAGCCGGGCTTCAGAGGGCTGGGTCGCACTCGGCGACTTTGCGCGCGTAGAAGTTCTCGGTGAGAAGACCTTCCTCGAATAGGCGTTTCAGTTCACGGAGGCGGTTGGCGATTTGTTGTTTGGTGAACTTGGGCTTGCCGGCGGGAGTGTCCGGTGAGGCTCCGGTCAGGGCCGGGGGAGGGAGGGGCGGCGGGGTGCGGCCGGGTTTGGGCGGAGCCGCCGGGTCGTAAACCGTGGCGAGCAGCTCCGAGGCGGGGACCAGGTGTCTCCAGAGGAAGGCCTGCATACGGTCTTCGGCGGGGACGGCGTCGTGGGAGACCTGGCGGTCACCGATTTTGGCGGTGCCGGCGATGGTGAGGCGGACGGGCTCGGTGGTTTCCGCGAGTGAAGTCTTGATGTTCAGACGGACGACTGTCTGGGTGCCGGAGAGGGAAACGGTGTTGGCGGAGAAGCCGGGGGGCGCGTTACTAAGGGAGATTCTGATGGGGCCGGTGAAGCCGTCGCGGCGGAGGGCATGAACGCTGAGAGAGGCGGAGGATTTGGCGCGAAGGCTGATGCTGGAGGGGGCGACGCGGAGGGCGAAATCGGGTTGGGCGGGACGGAGGCAGAGCCGGTAGGCATACTCGGGACCGGCGTTGCGGGCGGTGTCGCCGAGGTGGACGCAATAGGTGCCGTTGGCGGGGAGTTTGGCCAGGAGAAACGAATCGGCGTGATGGGTGTTGGCGCCGGCGCCGAGGTCTTCGCGGTCGTCGTTCCAGGCGAGGAGCCGGCCGGCGGGGTCGGTGAGTTTGAGGACTGAATCGAGTGGGGAATCCAAGCGGCGGGCGAAGACTTCGGCGGCGATGGTTTGGCCGGCGCGGCCATTGAAGCGGAACAGGTCCCAGTCGCCCGGCTGGTCCATGCGCCCGTTGACGATGAGGGGCAGGGTCAGTGGCTGGGCGCGGCTGAGCGGGTGGTTGGGTTCGCGCTCGGTGCGGTCGGGCAAGGCATCGAGCGCGAAGGGGGCGGGGTTGGAGACGAGGCCTTGTTTGCGCGCGGACAGGAGTTGGACGCCGGGGGCGGCGTTGGTGGGCGGGGGCGGCAGCTCACTGGAGGCCAGGTTCCAGCCCCGGGCGCGGATGGATGCAGTCGTGCCGGCCCGGGCGCCGAGGGGGAAGATGCTGGTGATGAACGGCAGCTCGCCCAGGCTGATGCGATAGACGAAATCCTCGCGTCCACGGTAGATGCTGTCGTGGATGGTGAGCACATACTGGCCGTCTCGCGGAACCTCGCACAGGATGGTGGGGTCGGGGTTGAAGCGGTAGTCGTCTTGATAGGCGGCCTCCTTGCCGTCGGCGTGGCACAGGACCAGAACGGGCTGGAACCAGCCGGGGACGGCGTCGGCGATGAAGGGGATGAGCTGGCGGGCCAGGGTGGAGATGACCAGGCGCTGGCCCTTGCGGGCGGAGAAGCGATATTGGTTGACTTCGCCGGAGGCGATTTGGCCGTTGAGGACGCAGGGGAGGGTGATGTCGGTCTGGACCTCGTCGGGCGGGCGTTTGCGGAGGGCGAGTGCTTCCTTGCCAAGCACCTGGGAGCTGCTGGTGAGCATGGGTTTGCGGGTGTGCTCGGGCAGTTGGCCGACGCAAAAGACCATCGGGTTGGATACGCCCTGGGGGGTGCGGACCCTGAGTTCGCGCTGGCCGGGCGGAGCGTCCGGAGCGATCGAGACCTCAAGGAAGACCAAGCTGGCCAGAGCGACGCTGGCGGGGCGGTTGCAGTATTCGGCGGTTCGCTTTTCGATGCGCGCAATAAGCTGGCGGCTGGCCCCGGCCTGGCCGGTGGCGGGAGCGGCCTGGCCCGGCGGGTTGGCCGCGGGCGAGGCCGACATTTCCGAGGCCATCATCGGGGTGTCGGAGCTCATCATGGCGTCGGGCGGCGCGGAGGTGGCTTGTTTGAGCTGCTTGAGCTGTTCGTTGAGCAGGGCCATTTCCTGGTTGTTGAGCCGCCGGTAACACTCGACGACGCGGGCGGAGACGCCCGTACCCGTGACCAGAACCTGGTGGGCGTCGTTCAGGTTCTGGCCGCCTAGTTTGACGGCAAAGGTCGTGCCCTGTTGCCCGCCGGCGGGATAGACGAAGCCGACGTACGGGCGCGGTTGGGCCTGGGCCAGGAGCACGGCGGCCAGGAGCACGGCGGCGGTCAGGATAAGGGCGTGCGTCGTTTGATGCCGCCACCAACCCCGGGCGCGGACAGCCGTATCTGCCTCTTTGGCGCGCAACCGGCCGGGCGGACAGGAATGTGCGCGCTCCTTTGAGACGAGGATGATGCGTTGGATAGCGGGGGCAGGGCAGCGGGTTGGGTGCGGGGGCTGCATGGCTTGCGCGTGGGGCGTGGGCTACATGATTTCGGTGAGCAGGCCGGCGGACTTGACGCCTTCAGCGGCGGATGGCAGCACAGAGGCGTCCAGGCCCATGGGATGGGGCAACTTGGCGTTGGGGTCAATGCCGCCGAGTTGGTAGATGCTGCCCAGCAGGTCGGCGGGATACACTGGCCGGTCCTTGACCTCTTCGGCCCTGGCATCGGAGGCGCCGACGACCTGGCCGCCCTTGAAGCCGCCGCCGGCGACCAGGACGGTGAAGACGTTGCCGTAATGGTTGCGGCCGCCGTTCCAGGGGGGCTGCCAGTCAATCTTTGGAGTGCGGCCGAACTCGCCGGAGCACCAGACGAGCGTGGTGTCGAGCAAGCCGCGCTCCTGGAGATCCTGCAGCAGCGCGGCCAGGCCCTGGTCGAGTTGGGGGCATTGCCGGCCCATGGTTTGGAAGTGATCTTTGTGGGTATCCCAGCCGCCGGGGTAGTTGATGACGATGTAGGGGACGGCGGCTTCGACCATGCGGCGGGCGGCCAGACAATCCTGCCCGAAGGTGTGGCGGCCATAGCGGTCGCGCAGCTCAGATTTCTCCCGCGAGAGATCGAAGACGGCCCGGCCTTCGCCGAGAATCAGGCCGTAGGCTTGTTGTTTGGCTTCCTCGGACGCCGCCAATTGCGGATTGGCGGACGTGGCATCGCCCAGGGTGTTGAGTTTCTGGAGGAGGTCGCGCCGGTTCTTCTGGCGGTCGTCGCTTATGCCGCGGGCGACTACGCCTTCAACCTCGAAGCGGTTGGCGTTGGGGTCGCCGCCGGTGGCGAAGGGTTTGAAGCGCGGCCCGAGGAATCCTTCTTCTGAGAACCGGCCCTGCGGCTGGGTTAGCACGACGTAAGGGGGGATCAGCCCCTTGTAGTCGTTGCTCTTGAGATAGGCGAAGACGGCGCCGACGCTCGGGTAGGCGAGGCGGCCGCCGGGGGCGTGGGCGGTTTGCATGAGGTAGGCCGCGGTTTCATGGCCGTTGTTGCGGTGGGTCATGCTGCGGATGAGGGAGAACTTGTCGGCCTGTTTGGCCAGGCGGGGGAACCATTCGCTGAGCGTGATGCCCGGGACGTTGGTGGGCAGGAAGGTCTTCATCGAGCCGTTGTAGTCGTAGCCGGCGTCGGGTTTGGGGTCCCAGGTGTCGTTGTGGGACATGCCGCCCCAGAGGAAGACCTGGATGATGGACTTGGCTTTCTGGGCGCCCGAGCCGGCGGGGGAGGGCTTGGCGGGCGGCGTCGTCTGGGCCGCGGCGCCGAGCAGGCGGGCCGGGTCGAGGAGCAATCCGGCAGTGCTGAAAAGGCCCGCGCGCAATACCCGGCGGCGGCTCAAGGGCAGGCTTAAGGACAGGCCCAGGGCATCTGCTGCCGGGGGCAGGGGCTGGGAAGTGAAGTTCTGGCTCATAGAATCAGTGGCGGTAGATGAACTCGGGGCTGTTGATGAGAGCCCAGGCAACGTCCACCCAGTCCGCGCGCCGTGTTGCGGCCTTGGGCCGCGCGGGCTTGGCATAGTCCTCGACGGTCTTCAGCTCGTCGGGGGTTGGGAAGCGGGAGAGGATGGTGAGGTAGAGGTCCTGCGCGATGTCCTGGGGTTTGCGTTTGGGGTCGAAGAGGGCATGGAGCTTGGGGCCCTGTTCGAGCTTGCGCTGGATATGGCTGGAGTTGAGCAGGTGGAGCCATTGGGGCGGGAGCATTTTATTGATGCGCTCGTTTTCCATGCCGGTGGCGCGGGCGGAGCGGCCGAACAACGCCAGGAAGGGGCTGGTGATGCTGCCGTCGGCCATCGCAACGGCGGGTTGATCCGCCGGGATGTAGGTGAACGGCTCCGGGATGGCGCTGGTATAAAGGTCGGACGTGCCGGTGATCTGGTTGATGGCGTCAATCAGCACCTCGGCTTCGAGGCGGCGCAAAACGTAGCTGCCCTGGTTGGCCTCGGCTCGGGCGACATCGGCCTGGGGCAGGGAGGAGAACTGGTAGGTTTGGGAATTGAGAATGAGCCGGTAGAGGTGCTTGAGGTCGTAGTGGTTGGCGACCAACTCTCGCTCGAGATAGGCCAGGAGGGCGGGGTTGCTGGGCGGGTTGTCCGGACGGATGTCATCGGGCTCGTGGATGAGGCCGCGGCCCAGGAGCCAGCACCAGAGGCGGTTGGCGATGTTGCGGGCGAACCAGGGGTTATCGGGGGCGATGAGCCAGTCGGCAAAGACCGCCCGCGGATCGCGGTCCGGGGAGAGCTTAACGCGCGTGCCGTCGGGGAAGGCGGCGCTGGTCGGCGGGGAGTTGGACCGGGGCGCAGCCAGGGTCGCGGCGAGGCCGTTGGTGGTCTCAGGGAAGTCTTTGAGCGGATCCCAGAATACGATTTCCTCTTTCCACTCGCGGGTGGGTTTGTAGCCGATCTGCGAGAAGCAGGCCGCCATGCCGGCGAGCTGGTTGGTCGGCCACGTGTCGGTGCGCGTGCCCATGAGCGTGAGGGCGACGCTGGATGCGATGCCTTCCGGGGTGCGGTTTTGGATGGCGCGGTAGAAGTTGACCGGGCCGACGCGGAAGTTGCTGCCGCTGGCGGTGAGCAGCTCGCGCGCGAACTGGTCGTAGGGCTGGTTGCGGGCTATCGAGGCGCGGACCCAGCGATGGTAGGCCTGAGCCGCGTTGGGCCAAAGGTTGACCGGGAACTCGGCCTTGATGCGGAGGATGTCGCTCCACTTCATCGCCCAGTAGTCGGCGAACTCGTCGCGCTCGAGCAAGCGGTTAATGAGCCGGCGGCGCTTGTTCTTCGTGTCGGGGTCGGCGATGAAGGCGCGGGCCTCGCCGGCGGTGGGCAGCTTGCCGATGACATCCAGGCAGGCGCGGCGGATGAACACCGCATCCGAACAGAGCGCCGGCTGGATGCCAAGGCCGGACAACCGTCCCTGGACCAGTTTGTCAATCGGGTTGTCCGACACCGGCGCCACCGGGGTTTCATACACCGCCGGCCCGGATGCGGTGCTGGCTGCGCCGGCTTGAAAGGCCAGGAGGGCGATGCATGCGACTAGCGCGGTTCTCATTATCTCGCCGCGCTGGTATTTGCGCGACCTTGGCACGGTAACTCCTTTTTCGGCCGTTGCCAATCCCGGTCTCTGTCCAGAGGCAGGAGCGTCTGCGCTTCTTCAGACAGATGCGCAGGAGGCGCGGCGCAGTTTTGCATTGCGTTCCGGCACGTGTCTGCGACTTTCGACGGGTGCAATTTCTGCCTCTAATCGAAGCCAAGCGCGAGGGTCGAAGCCTCGACGCGGAGCGGATCAGGGAATTTGTCACCTCCTACACCGCCGGCCAAATCCCGGATTACCAGGTCGCCGCATTTCTGATGGCGATCTATTTTCGGGGCTTGACGGGCGCGGAGACCAAGGCGCTAACGCTGGCGATGCGGGATTCGGGGGAGGTGCTGCGTTTTCCGGACGACCCGCGGCCGCTGGTGGACAAGCACTCGACCGGCGGGATCGGGGACAAGGTCTCGCTGCCGCTGGCGCCGTTGCTGGCGTGCCTGGGGTTCCGGGTGCCGATGATTTCGGGCCGCGGTCTGGGCATCACCGGCGGCACGCTGGACAAGCTCGATTCCATCCCCGGCTTCCAGAGCTTGCCCGCCGCCGGGCGCATCGTCGAAATCGTGCAGAGCGTCGGCTGCGTCATTGGCGGCCAGACGGCGCGGATGGTGCCGGCCGACAAGGGGCTTTACGCGCTGCGCGATGCCACCGCCACGGTGCCGTCCATCCCGCTGATCGTGGGGTCCATTCTTTCCAAGAAGCTGGCCGAGAGCCTCGACGCGCTGGTGCTGGACGTTAAGTTTGGCGCGGCGGCCTTTATGCCCACGCTGGAGAAGGCCCGCGAACTGGCACGCGCGCTGGTGACGCTGAGCAGTGAGTGTGGTGTCAACACGCGGGCGCTGCTGACCAATATGGAGACGCCGCTTGGCCGCACGGCCGGCAACTGGCTCGAGGTCAAGGAATCTGTGCTGTGCCTGGAGGGCAAGGGGCCGGGCGACCTCCGGGAGCTGGTGCTGGCGTGCGCCGCGCACCTGCTCGTTCAGACCGGCAAAGCGAAGTCCCTTGCCGACGCGCTCGAAACGGCCACCGCCTGCCTGGCCTCCGGCGCGCCGCGCAAGAAGTGGGACGAGATGCTGGCGGCCCAGGGCGCGGACCTCGAGGCCCTCGCGCGGAAGCTGGCGCTGGACCATACAGCGCCCGAGGTGATGGAGCTCAGGTCGCCGGCTTCGGGGTATGTCACGCGCTGCGACGCGCGGGTGGTCGGCGAGGTGGTGCGCGACTTGGGCGGAGGCCGATTCACGAAGGAATCGAGCATCAACTATGACGTGGGCGTGGATGCGCTGGCCAAGCCCGGGGAAACCGTCAGCGCGGGGGATTTGCTGGCGCGGGTTCATGCGTCCGACTCGGCGCAGGCCAGCGCGGCGTGCGCCCGGCTGAGGAGCGCGCTGGAGATCCGCGCGCAGCCGCCCGCAGCGCAGCCGCTCATCGCGCAGACTATTGAGTCGCCGCAGTAGCGGCCAAAGTTGTCAGGCCAGGATGCCGCGCAGGAACTGGCAGTTGGCCTGGTAGCTTTCGAGCATCGGCTTGCCGGGCGGGACGGCGCCCTCGATCTGGACCCAGCCGCGGTAGCCGATGTCGTCCAGGGCCGCGCGGACCTGGCGGAAGTCCACCTTGCCCTGGCCGAGCAGCGCGCCGTTCTCCTTGGCGTGCACCTCGCAGATGCGGTTGCCCAGCTTGCGAATCTCCGCGTAAATGTCGTAGCCCCGGTCGTTGGCGTTGCACACGTCGTAGTACACGCGCACCGCTTTGGACCGCACCCGTTTGAGGATGTCAAGGTGTTGCTCGGCGCTGAGCCAGCTTTCGAGGCCCAGAATCACGCCGGCCCGCTCGGCTTTGGGGGCGACGGCTTTGAGGCGTCGGACGACTTCATCCACTCCCGCCGGGTCGTCGCGCAAATCGCCTTTGCTGAAGAAGGCCAGGAGGATCACGCGCGCGCCGAAGGCCCGGCAAACGTCAATGCTGTCGCGCACCCATTGGACCGTGCGGGGATCGCTCTTGTAGGGGACGTTGTTCAACTCGCCGATGGCCAGGGAGGCAATCTCCATGCCGGCTTTCTGGGCGGCGTCTCTGTATTGCTGCTGCACGTCAGGCTGGCGGAGCCGCATGTTGTCGTTGAGCGTGCCGAGGCTCACCTGCACGCCGTCGAGGCCGATTTGTTTGGCGACGGCGAAGGCGCCCGGGTCGGCCATTTTGCCGATGGACCAATCGCACGCGCCAATCCTGAAGCGGCGCCGGTGCGGCGCCGCGAATAGGGGGGCGCAGTTGGCTGCCAAAACCAGGCCGGCGCTGGCTTGCGCCGAGCAGCGCATCATGGCCCGCCGGGAGAGTTGGGTGTGAGTCTCTTTCATAGCATGGATCGCGGGGGCTAGTGGTTTGGTGTTGAGGCTGACGCTAGCGATTGGCGGCGCCGGCGGCGAGGTCGTTGAGAATCTGCTCCGCGGCGGCGCGGGGGTCCCGGGCGGCGCAAATCGGACGGCCAATCACCAACCAGTCCGCGCCGAGGGCGAGCGCTTCGCGGGGGGTCAGCGTTCGTTTCTGATCGTCTCCTGCCACCGCCCCGGCCCGTATGCCTGGAACAACCAACTGCATGGCGGCGGGGAGCATCTGCCGGAGTTCGGCGACCTCGCGGGGCGAGCAGACCAGCCCGCGCAAGCCTGCCTGGCTGGCGAGTTGGGCCAGGCGCCGGACCTGGCGGCTGACGTCGGGTTCGAGGCCGACTTGGCTGAGGGCATCGTTGTCGAGGCTGGTCAAGACCGTCACGCCCAGCACGAGCGGGGGAGCCTGGCCCAGTTGGTCTGCGGTTTCGCGGGCGGCCTGTTCGGCGGCCTTGAGCATCTCAGTTCCGCCGCTGGCATGCACCGTGAGCATCTGCACGTCCAGCCGCGCCGCCGCGGCCACCGCCCGCGCGACGGTGTTCGGGATGTCGTGGAACTTGAGGTCGAGAAAGACCGTGGCACCCAAGTCCCGGATGCGCCGGACGATGTCGGGCCCGGCGGCGGCGAACAGCTCGCTGCCCACCTTGAACCCGCCGCTGACCGGCGCGAGCTGTTGGACCAGCCGCAGTGCTTCGTCGGCGGTCGGCACGTCCAGCGCCGCGAGGATTGGGTTGCGCATGGCCGCATTAGAACGGAAAGGTCCCGGCGCAACAAGGCGAGACTGCGTTGTCAGGCAGCGTCCCGGACTTGGGGGGCTGGACTTCGGCCTCGAGAATGATCAGACCTGAATCGCACCTCGATAGCACTCGACCCGAAGTCCAGGTCGCAACCCGCTTCCGGGGTGTTGGACACTGTTGCCGCATGCCCCCCAATTCCCGGCACGTTACCCCATTTTTGACATTCGGCGGGGCTTGATTTAACCTCGCCGCTTATGAAAGTGATTCGCCACACCGACGCCAATTTCCAGGGGCGGCTGCGCGCGCTGGCCGCCGCTTCCAGCCTGTTCGACCCGGCCATCGAGCGGGCGACGCGGGCAATCCTGGACGACGTGCAGGCGCGCGGCGATGCGGCGTTGGTGGAACTGACCGAGCGTTTCGACGGCGCCCGGCTGCGCGCGGACCAGCTCGCGGTCACGCAGGCGGAGCTTGTGGCCGCCTCGCTCAAAGCGGACGCAGCCCTGCGCGCGGCGGTGGCTGAGGCGGAAGGGAACATCGCGGCGTTTGCGCGGAAATCGCGGCGCCGGAACTGGCAGATGCGCAACTCCCATGGGGCGCTGGTGGGTGAAAAGTTTGACCCGTTCCGGCGGGTTGGCGTCTATATCCCCGGCGGCACGGCGCCGCTGGTTTCGACCGCCCTGATGACCGTGACGCTGGCCCGGGTGGCAGGCTGCCCGGAGATTGTCGTCTGCACTCCCTGCGGCAAGGATGGAAGCATCAACGCGGCGGTGCTGTTTGCGGCGCGTGTGGCGGGCGCGACTGAGATTTACCGCGTCGGCGGGGCGCAAGCCATCGCCGCCATGGCCTACGGCACCGCCACCCTCCGGCCCGTGCGGAAGATATTCGGCCCCGGCAACGCCTACGTCGTCGCAGCCAAACGCCTGGTGTACGGCCGCGTCGCGGTTGACTTGCTTCCCGGCCCCAGCGAGCTGTTGGTGCTGGCCGACGACGGGGCCAATCCGAAGTTCGTTGCCGCGGATATGCTGGCGCAGGCCGAGCACGGCACCGGCCATGAGCGGGTTTGGCTGGCAACGACCTCCGGCAAGCTGCTCAAAGCGGTGGCCAGGGAAATCGAACGGCAATGCGCGAAGCTCTCCCGGCGGGAGCTGACGCGCCAGGTGCTGGAGCGCAACGGCTGGCTCATCCAGGTCAAGACGCTCGATGACGCCGTGGCGCTGGCGAACCAGCTTGCGCCCGAGCATTGCGAAATCATGGTGCGCAATGCGCGAAAGGTCTCGGAGCGCATCACGACCGCAGGCGCCATCTTCCTCGGCCCCTGGACGCCCACCGTGCTGGGGGATTACGTCGCGGGCCCAAACCACACCCTGCCCACCGGCGGCGCGGGGGCCTCCTTTGCGGGCCTCACGGTGGACCAGTTCCAGCGGCGCACCAGCCTGGTGGAATACAGCCGCGCCGCTCTCAAGAAATCCCTGCCGGCGGTGCGGAAGCTCGCCGAGCTGGAAGGCTTGACCGCGCACGGCCGGAGTGCGGAGGTCCGTGTTTAACCGGGGAACAACCCGATCCCAACCCGTCATGAGTGACAGGCAACCCGGAGCACGTCGCGCGCGGCTGCTGATTCGACCGCTGGTGAGGAAACTTCATCCCTATGTCCCGGGCGAGCAGCCGCGCGTCAAGGGCCTGATCAAGCTCAACACGAACGAGAACCCTTACCCGCCTTCGCCCAGGGTCCTGGCCGCAACCCGGGCGGCGGTGGACGGTCGCCTTCGCCTCTATCCCAATCCCGGCGCCGATCTCCTGCGCCAGAAACTGGCCCGGCTGCACCGTTGCCGCGCCGAGAACATTTTGGTCGGCAACGGCTCCGATGAGGTGCTGGCCCTGGCCGTGCGGGCGTTCGCGGAGCCGGGCGCGGGGCCGGGGGCTCGCCGGAGCAAGTCCCTCGTCCAGTTCTTTCATCCCAGCTACTCCCTTTACCCGGTGCTGGCGGATATCCACGGCGCGGTTTCCAGCCCGGTGCCGCTGGATGAAGCGTTCGACATTCCCTCCCCGACCAGCCTCAGACGCGGCAGGCAATGGGACTTCCGAGCCGCGCTGACGATTGTGACCACGCCGAATGCCCCGAGCGGACGCGGCTATCGCACGGCGCAGTTGGAGGAGCTGTGCCGCGCGCAGCGCGGGGTGGTTGTGCTGGATGAAGCCTACGTGGACTTTGCTCGCGAGCACGCGCTGTCGCTGGCCCTCAAATATCCTCATGTGCTGGTGGCGCGGACCTTCTCGAAGGCCTACTCGCTGTGCTTCCAGCGCGTCGGCTACGTGGTCGGGCACTTGGAGCTCATCGCCGCCCTTCACAAGATTCGCGACAGCTACAACGTCAATGGCCTGGGCCAGGTCGCAGCCGCCGCCACGCTGGATGACCTTGCATACTACCGAGCCAACTTCCGCGAGATCGTCGCCACGCGCCGGCAGCTCAGCCGGGAGCTGGAGGCCCTGAGGTTCCAAGTCTTTCCCAGCCAGACCAACTTCCTTCTTGTCCGTCCGCCGGGGTTTGCCGCCCGCGAGTGGCTGGAGAAGCTGCGCGAACGCAAGGTCCTCGTGCGGTGGTTCAGCGACCCGGCGGTCCGCGATTTCCTGCGCATCACCATCGGCACGCCGGACCAGGCCGCAGCCCTGGTCAAAGCCGCCCGGGCGCTTGTGTAGGGGTTGCTGGCCAGCCCGCTGAACGGGGAGGGCGAGAGGTCCTGTGGTGTCGTCGGCGGGTTATGGCCCGACGTTGACCTCGGCCTGTGGCGGATTTGACTTGGGCACCGCGAAGAGGGCGGTGATGTCCGGCACCGTGACGACCGGGAAGTTCAGTGGATTGGCTTTGCCGCTGGCGGCATTGGCCCAGCCAAAGAACTCGTAGCCCTCCGCCGGCACAGGAGTGAGCTGCAAGGTCGAGCCAAACAGGTACGGGCCGGTCGGCGGGTCCACCAGCACTTGCCCGCTGCCATTCGTAAACAGGTTTAGTGGGGCGCCGAATACCGCCTGCGCGGCGCGGGGCTGGTCCATCAGAATCCGGGTGACGGCCGCCGTATCGGTGCTGTCCCCGGTCCAGCGAATGAATGACCACCCTTTGTGGGGCGTGGCGGTGAGCGTGACGAGCGTCCTGCCGGCGTAAACGTTGCTGCTGCTGTGGGGAGCGGGGGAGACGCTGACGGTGCCGCCGCCGGCCGTGGTGGCGAGGAGCGGGAATTGCCCGAAGACGGCCTGCACCTCGCGAGGTCTATCCATCAGGACCGTTGCGGCGCTGGAGTCGGCGGTGATATCGCCGCTCCAGGAGACGAATCCCCAGAGGTTGGAAGCCGTGGCTGTGAGCTTGACGATGCTGTTGCTGGGGTAGCAGTTGGTGGCGATGTATGGCGCCGGGGAGAGACTGACACTGCCCGCCCCCGCAGTGGTGACGGTGAGCGGGAAGGCGGGCCAAATCTCGACGTGAATCGGCGCGGCTTCGGCCCACTTCGTATGAGCGAAGTTGTAGGCCATAGCGCGCAGGGTGGCGCTGTTGGGCAGAGACAGGGCGCCGGAATAAAGCGTGGCGGTAAAATCCGGCGCGCTGCCGTCCAGGGTGTAGTAGATCGCCGCGTCGGAGCCAAACCCGCTTTGCAGGGTGATTTCAGCCGTGTTGGTGCGGGTAATCGTGGCGCTGCTCAGGCTCGCGCCGTCCACCAGTATGACGGGACTGTTATCGAGGCGAAGCACGGTGGTAGCGGTGGCGCTCCCGTATGGGTTCTTGACCACAAACGAATAGACGCCGGCCTTGGCCGCGTTGAAGTCAGTAATGGCCAGGCTGGTTGCGGTTGCCCCGGCGATGGGCTGGCCATTATGCAGCCACTGGCAGCTAAGCTCACTGCCAACCGCGACGTGGATGCTCAGGTTCGTGCTTGCGTGCGGAGCGAGCCAGATCACCGCCGGCGGTTCGGGAAATATGGTGGGCTCAGGAGGGATCACCGGGCTTTGCTCGAGGCTGGCGGGAGTCACCAGCGTGGCGGGCGCAGGGTCGGCTTGCGCCAGGCTGGCGCCGAACAAGCAGAACAGAACCATCACTCGCCGTGCCCATGACTCGGTCATCTTCATGGAGGGTGATAATGAGTTGAGGCGCTCAAAATGCAATGACAAAATCCCGCGCGGCTGCGGCTGCCGGGCGCTCGGCTGGGTTGTTGCGCAGCGGAAAGACCGCCAGCGGACAATGGAATGCGGCGAGGCGGCAGGGGGGCGCGGACAACCCTCGCGGCAACAACACCGCAGAACTCCCGAAGGGATGCATTCGGACAGAGATCGGGAGTGCCTCGATCCGTCCTGTTTTGAGACATCCGCCCGGCTTGTTTGAGAATCAACCTCCTGAGCCCGGTTGCCACGCTTGAATTTGAGGTGGCTTGCCGCAATCAGGCACCCTTCCTGCTGCCACAAAGGGCGTGTACTTGGAATACTATGGCCTAACCACGCCGCCGTTCGACATTACGCCGAACCCGCGCTTTCTGTTTTACAGCGCCAAGCACCGGGAAGCCTTCAACCACCTGCTTTATGGAATCCGCGAGCGGAAGGGCTTCGTCCAGATGACAGGCGAGGTCGGGGCGGGCAAGACCACCCTGTGCCGCGCGATGCTGGAGCAGTTGGACGACCACTACTCCACGGCTCTGATCCTCAACCCGATCATGAGCGCCGAGGAACTGGTCAAGGCCGTCGCGCAGGAGTACGGCCTGGCCGTTAAGGGGTTGGATCGGCTGGAAACGCTGGCGGCGATCAACAACTTCCTACTCCGCCAGGTCGAGCGCGGCAAGGAAACGCTGCTGATCATTGACGAGGCCCAGGACTTGACCGACGACTTGCTTGAGCAAGTGCGCCTGCTCTCGAATCTGGAGACCGACGATCGGAAGCTGCTGCAGATCATTTTGTTCGGGCAGCCCGAACTGCGCGACCGGCTGAACAACCCGCGGCTCCGCCAGCTCCGCCAGCGCATCACGGTGCGCTATCACTTGCGGCCGCTCACCCGCTACGAGGTCTTTCATTACGTGCAGCATCGCATCCACGTCTCGGGCGGGAACGGCGCACCTCACTTCACGCGGCCCGCCCTGTGGCGGGTGCACCGTTACAGCAAGGGCATTCCGCGGCTGGTCAACGCGGTCTGCGACAAGGCCCTGCTGGCGGGCTTCGTCCAGCAGAGCGAGCGGATAGACTATCGCATGGTCGGCCAGGCTGTGCGCGAACTGGAAGGAAACATCAACGCATGAGCTTAATCAATGACGCCCTGAAACGGGCCAAGGAGGCACAGCAACAGGCCCCGCTGCCGCAGGCCAATCTGCCATTTCGCCCGGTTGAACCCGCCCAGCAGCGTGCCCGGCACGGCCTCGGACTCATGTTGCCGGCCTTGCTGGCGTTAGTCGCCTGCCTGGGGCTGTTCCTCGTCTGGCAATTTGCGCAGACCCGCGATGCCGCGGCGCCCATCGAGGTGACGGCGCGCACGGCGCCAATCCCAGCCGCCACCCCCGCGCCGCCCCCGGCCCCCGCCACAGCGCCCGCCGCACCATCTCAACCCGCCCAGGCGCCGCAGGCCGCTCTGCCTGCGCAACCCGGCCCCGTGGCGCTCGATGCCGCTGTGGCCGCCCCGGCTGTGGCTGCACCAGCAGTGGCCGGCGCCGCCACCGAGCCGGCCGATCTAGTGGCCGCTGAGGTTCAGAAGGACAAACCCGCCGCTGCCGAGCCTGTCGCTGCGCCCCCGCCGCCCAAGCTGCCCGCGCTTCGACTGCAGGCAATCGTGTTTGATCCCAAGCGGCCCTCCGCCATGATCAACGGCAAGCTGGTCTTTACCGGCGACAAGGTTCGCGATCTTCGCGTGGTGAGGATAGATCAGGAGAGCGCAACACTCGTTGGGGCTGGCCTGACGAACGTCCTGACCCTCTGGGAATAGCCTGCGCCGCAAACCGGGCTCCTGCTGCTCCAAACCGCTGAACCCCGGCGGCTCCCCCGCCTGCGGCTCGGTCGAATGCGTCCGCCACTGCGCCAGGGCGCATCGCGGTCCCCTGATATCGAGACCAAGGACTTGCCGCCCTGGAATATTTGGCCGTGCGGATCCGGCCGCTTGCCGGCCGCTAATGCCCGGCGGGTTTCGGCCCCGGAGCCAGTTCCCGGATGCGGAGATTGCGGAAGTCGAAGGCCTTGTTCTCAGCCTGGATGCCGATGTAGCCGCGCTGGGCGTCCAGGTCGTTGAACTCCCAGGCCCGCTCACCGTCCACGTCCAGCGTGATTTTCCGGCCGCGGACTTCGACACGGAACTTGACCCATTGATTGAGCGGCATTGGGGGCGTCTCGGCCGGCACGATGGTCTTGTAGCCTTTGACCAGGGCGCCGAGAGCGTTCCGCATCAGGTTGACCTGCCACCCGTCCTTCGGCCACGGCTTGCCCTCCAGGCCGGCGCGAATGAACAGGCCGCTGTCGTACTCCGGTCCCAGGGCGCGCCATTCGGCTTCGAGGATGAAGTCCGTGTATTGCTGCTCGGTGCGCAGCCATCCCATGCCGGTGACCAGGCGGAGGTTGCCGTTGGTGACGGCGAAGGTCACGTCGTGGACCGGCACCCAGCCGCTCAGGTCTTTGCCGTTGAAGAGCGATTTGCCTGGCGAGTCTAACGCGGCGTCGGCGGCCCGGGCCGGCAGCGGCGGCGCTAGGCAGACGAGCAGCAGGGCCGCGAAGAGGCTTATTAGTGTCTTGTGCATATCAGTGTATAGATCGGGGTTGCCACGCGAACGGCAGCCTACCACGCGCCCCAGGGCTAAGAAAGACCAAAAGGCTGCCGGAGGACAAGGTTTGACAGGCACCGGCGGACTTGGTTCGATGCCGTCCAGTTCGAATAACCGCACCAAAGCAAAGGACCCAAATGACTACCGCGCAAAAAGAGCACGGAATAAACGACCTCAACCCCATCACACGCCGGCGGTTCCTGGCTGGAACAGGCGCCTCGTTCCTCGCCTTTACCATCCTGAAGCCGGAGTTGGCTCGCGCCGCAGAGGCCAACTCGAAGATCAACATCGGCCTGATCGGCTGCGGCAACCGCGGCAAATGGATCGCCGGCCTCTTCAAGAAGCATGGCGGTTTCAACCTCGTCGCCGTGGCGGACTACTTCCAGGATCACGTGGATGCGGTGGGCGACCAGTTCCAGGTGGAGGCTGCACAGCGGTTCAGCGGCCTGGGCGGCTACCGCCGGCTGCTCGAGCAGAAGCTCGACGCGGTGGTGATCGAAAGCCCGCCCTACTTCCACCCGGAGCAGGCCGCCGCGGCCGTTGAGGCGGGCAAACATGTTTATGTGGCCAAGCCGATTGCGGTGGATGTGCCCGGCTGCCTCGGCATTGGGGCCAGCGGCAGGGCGGCTACCGCCAAGAAGCTCTGCTTTCTGGTGGACTTTCAGACCCGGGCCAACAAGCTCTACCAGGAGGCCGTGAAGGCGGTTCACGGCGGCGAGATCGGCAAGATCGTCTCCGCTGAAGCCAATTACCACTGCGGGGCGACCTGGGATCATATGGACCAGCTCCTGCGCAAGGACCCGACCAACCCCGAGGTCCGCCTGCGGGCGTGGGGGGTGGACCGCGTGCTGTCGGGAGATGTCATCACCGAGCAGAACATTCACGCGCTGGACGTCGCCTGCTGGATGCTCGATGCCGAGCCCATTCGGGCCTGCGGCACCGGCGGCCGCAAACGCGAGTTCGTGGGCAACTGCTGGGATCACTTCGCCGTGATCTACTACTTCCCGAACGACCTGGTGCTGAGCTTCAATTCCCATCAGTCCGGCTACGGTTACGACGACATCATGTGCCGTGTCTATGGCCTCAAGGGCACCGCCGATACGCATTACTTCGGCAATGTCACCGTCAAAGCGAAGGAGTTCCGCAGCGATGGCAATGTCGGCAACCTCTATAGCGACGGCGTGGAGACCAACATCGCGACCTTCCACGACAGCATCACCAGGGGCGATTGGGCCAACCCAACCGTCGCGCCCAGTGTCCGCAGCAACCTTACCACCATCCTGGGCCGCATGGCTGCCTACAAGAACGGCATGGTGACCTGGCAGGAAATGATGCAGGCAAAAGAGAAGTTCACCGCCGACTTCAAAGGGCTGAAGGCCTGACGCCAGACGAGTTGACCACGGTGGGGCGGGGCGGCCCGGGCTCCGCGCCGCCCCCTCGACCCGCGTGGGAGCTACCCGCCGGCTCTACAGGACGAGGGTTTTCAACCCCAATTCCCCGTCCTGGTCTGCCAAGCCTGGCAAAGACTTCGCGGCACAGGGCGCGAAGCCCCCGACCCGCTGGAAACGCCTTCAGTCTGATTCCCCCTCACCAGACCCCCTCCTTCAGCCGTAGTACCTCCGTCGTTCCTCCGTCCTTCCTCCGTCCTTCCTGCGTCCCTCCTCCGTTCCACCTCCCATCGCCTATCGGAGGAGGAACGGAGGAACGACGGAGGAACCACGGTGGCAGCAGCTTGCCGCTGCGGTGATGGCATCTATTTGCCAGGCCAGGAACTCCTGGCGCGGAGTGAACCACTGATTCAGCCGGCGATTTTCATCAGAACCGACGACCGTAGGAGCAATTTGGCTCGAGGCGGAAAAAGATTTTTCACCGCTTTGCAACATTGCTGTTTACAGCCTTAGACTGACTGCTAAGATTTCGTACCACAAAGCAGAAGCATGACATGAAGAAGATCGAGGCCATCATCAAACCGTTCAAGCTGGAGGACGTGAAAGAGGCTCTCTCGGGCTTAGGCGTTGAGGGGATGACTGTTTCGGAAGTCAAGGGTTTCGGCCGTCAAAAGGGCCATACAGAGATTTATCGCGGGAGTGAGTACACTGTGGATTTCCTGCCGAAGATTAAGATTGAATTGGTGTTGGCCGATGGCCAGGTCACGCCGGCTGTGGATGCAATCGTCAAGGCGGCCAAGACCGGCAAGATTGGCGATGGGAAGGTCTTTGTCAGCAGCATCGAGAACGCGATTCGTATTCGGACTGAGGAAACCGGGGAGCAGGCGGTCTGAGCACCCTGGCCGCTCTGAACTGAACGAAGGAACAGAAAAAGCCTGATTCTATTGGTGGATATCGGCTTGTGAATAACTCGTTAATAAGAGTTAATATCTTGTCCTCGTAACGTTCGCCTTCGTCGCCTAAAAGCATCGGCCAGTCCGGCAGTTTTGCCTTTGTGCGTTGAGCGGCGCAGAGGCTGAGTGGAGAGCAGGAGCGGGTTTTGGTTGTAAGTTGTTGATTTGAATTGGTTTGCAGAGAGAGTTGAATTTTGGCAGAATGGAAGCTTCCGTATGAAACAACGATTTTTTCGGCATGAAGTCAGTTTGATGACACAAGTTGCAGTCGGAGGCCGCGTTTAGGGTCGGGAAACCGGTTAAGTGAATAAACTGCCCGTAAATCGGGCTTCGGGGACAAGAATGCAAGCTTCCGCAGACAAGTACTGGAGTGTGGCACGCGAGCAACTTCGCGCGATGCTGAGCAAAGATCTGTTCGATCTTTGGTTTGCGCCGTTGCGCGTCTGTTCGCAGGAAAACAACACCATCACCATCGAGGTCGCCAATGACTTTTGCGAGGTCTGGCTCAAAGAGAACTACATTGGGTTGTTGAAGGACGTGCTGGCGGCGGCGTCCGGGCGGCAACTCGAGGTTAAGTTCAAGGTGGCCGGGCCCGGCAGCGGCAACACGCCGGGGCCTCAGTCATCCTCCCCGGTTCACGGCAAGAAGAAAATTGGCGACTCGGTGCCAGAGAGGAGCCGCGGCAATCTGGAGCTGAGCGTTAATCCCAAGAACACCTTCGATACCTTCGTGGTCGGCAACAACAATAATTTTGCGCACGCTGCCGCGATGGCGGTCGCGCGGGCGCCCGGCAAATCGTACAATCCGCTGTTCCTGTACGGCGGAGTTGGTCTGGGCAAGACCCATTTGTTGCATGCCATCGGACAACATGTGGCGCAGCACAAGAAGGGCGCGCGGGTCGCCTATCTTTCGTCCGAGACGTTCACCAACGAGTACATTGACGGCATTCAGAACAACCAACTCGCGCGCTTCCGGAAGAAGTATCGGCAAACAGACGTGCTGCTCATTGACGACATTCAGTTTCTGGCCGGGAAAGAGCGGATTCAGGAGGAGTTTTTCCACACGTTCAACGCCTTGCATGAGGGGCATAAGCAGATCGTTTTGACCTGCGATCGGCCCGCCAGCGAGATCCAGAACCTGGAGCATCGGCTGGTGTCGCGCTTCGAGTGGGGCCTGGTCACGGACCTGCAGCCGCCTGATGTCGAGATCCGCCTGGCGATCTTGCAGAAGAAGGCGCAGCTCATGGGCCTGCAACTGCCGGAGGAAATCATGCAGTTCCTGGCCAACCGGATTCGCTCGAACATCCGCCGCCTGGAAGGAGCGTTGATTCGCGCGGCCTCTTACGCGGCGCTGACCGGCAAGAAGCTGAGCCTCGAGACCGTGGAGGGCCTGCTGCGCGAGGTTCTCAACGAGGAAGGACTGAGCTCGATTAACATAGACCTCATCCAGAAGAAGGTGGCCGAGTATTTCGACATTCGTCTGGCGGACATGACAAGCCGGCGCCGGCCGGAGAACATCGCGTTCCCGCGGCAGATTGCCATGTATCTGTCGCGCCAGATGACGGAGGCGTCGTTGAGCGCTATCGGCGAGTCCTTCGGCGGTCGCGACCATGGGACCGTGTTGCACGCTTGCCGGCTGGTCAAGGACCGCATGGAAGTGGATCAGAATGTTCGGCAGGTGGTCTGCTTACTGGAAAAACAGCTCATGCGCTGAGCCTTCCGCGTGGAGTGTTGCGGCTGGGCGCAACGCGCGCCGGCCGCCGCTCGCGGGATGTCACGCGTCCACAGCGCAGCCTGGTTCATGACGACTCCAACCATCGAGGTGAGCGGCCTGACCAAGGCTTTTCGCACCTACAAGAAACAGCCGGGCTTTGGCGGCGCGGTGCGGGGCCTGTTCCGGCGGAAGTATGAACTGACTGTCGCGGTCAAGGACGTCAGTTTCACCGTTCAACCGGGGGAATTGGTCGGTTTCCTGGGTCCCAACGGGGCGGGCAAGACGACCACCCTGAAGATGCTCGCGGGCCTGCTTTATCCCACCAGCGGTGCGGCGCGCGTGCTGGGATATGTGCCGTGGCAACGGCATGACGGCTACCGGCGGCAATTCGCGTTGTTGCTGGGCCAGAAGAATCAGCTCTGGTGGGACCTGCCCGCCCGGGAGTCGCTCGAGTTGAACGCCAGGATCTATGGCATCCCCCGCGCCTTCCTGGAGCGCACCGTCGCGGAAATGAGCGAGCTTTTGGGCGTGCGCGACAAGCTCGATGTGAGCGTGCGCGAACTCTCGCTGGGTGAGCGCACGAAAATGGAACTGATGGCGTCGCTGCTGCATCAGCCCAAAGTGCTGTTCCTGGACGAGCCCACCATCGGCCTGGATGTCGTTTCGCAGAAGATCGTCCGCGAGTTCCTGCGCCAGCACAATGCCAGGCAAAAAACGACAATCCTGTTGACCAGCCATTACATGGCGGATATCCAGGAGCTTTGCGAGCGTGTGATCATTATTGATCACGGCACGATTTTCTTCGACGGGCAGCTCAGCGACGTGGTGGACCGCTTCGCAGATTCCAAGCTGATCACTATTCAGTGCCAGGGCGGGGCCAACTGTTCCGGCGAGCAATTGCGCAAGTACGGCGAGGTCGTGACCCATGCGCCGGGCAGCATCCAGCTCAAGGTCAAGCGCGACCGGGTGATTTCTGTCTGCAAGGCCCTGCTTGACGAACTGCCAGTCAGCGACATTGATATTCAGGAAGTGCCCATCGAGGAGGTCATCCGTCGCATTTTTGCGCGGTGAGCCTTGGAGGCGGGCCAAATAGCCTCCGCGGAACAGTTCGGCGCAGCGGGCGGGCGGCCGACACCCCTGCCCAAGGCTTGCAATGGGGCAACCCGTGAATGGGCGGCTCGATAGGGCTTATGCGCCGCGCCCGCGCGTGCGCAGAGCGCGGTCCGGGGTATCTCCAGCGTCACGGCTTCTGTCCAGTGTCGCCCCGGCAGGTTCTGTTTGGCCAGAAACCTGAACTCTGGCACTCTCCCGGCACTATGAAATCGCTTACTGAGCATCTGTGGTTTGAGACACCGCACCGGCGCGACTACCTGAACATCCCCCATACCGTCGAAGCGTTGGTCCGTCGAAGCGGCGTGCAGGAGGGGTTGTGCCTCGTCAATGCGATGCACATCACCGCCAGCGTTTATATCAATGACGCCGAAGACGGCCTGCTGCATGACTACGATGTGTGGCTCGAAAAACTGGCGCCCCATGCGCCCACTTCTCAATACCACCACAACCGCACAGGGGAGGACAACGCCGACGCCCACATGAAACGCCAGGTCATGGGCCGCGAGGTCGTTGTGGCGATTACCAAAGGCAGACTCGACCTCGGCCCGTGGGAGCAGGTCTTCTACGGCGAGTTCGACGGCGGCCGCCGGAAGCGCGTGCTCGTGAAGATCATCGGCGAGTAAGGGATACGAGCGTTTTCACCGGCGCGCTCGCAATTTTCCGCCGCTGCCTGCTTGCGATGATCCAAGTGTCCGATGGCATGGTTGGAATCGTATTGGCTCTGCTGGTTCGCCTTACAGCACGGTTAGGGACGCGGAGATAGCGGGGGCAACAGACATTGTGCTTGCAGGGTTGCACCCAAGGATCGCAGGTCCTTCGCGGCCGCCGATTCCGTTGCGCGTCGGAACCGCCGGGGCATTCTCGATGCCGCCGGCGCCACTGCCCCTGCACGCGTCTTTCACCCCAAACCTTAGCCTTGTGAACAGGAAAGGCATCAATTGGTGAGGAAGGTAT